>JAJYWN010000058.1:48258-87685 GCA_021791495.1 Bacillota bacterium | reverse complement strand
ACGGAGATTGCCACCGTCGAACTGAACGTATCTAGGACGAAGCTGCAGCCCACTTGAGCCACGGTCCTCCGTGGCTCTTCTCATAGCGGCACACCGTTTCTCCACAATTCGGTGGTAGCATTCGTCTCGTGGGGGGGCCCGGGACAAAGGGCCCAGGACATTGGAGGCGGAGATTCCAAGATGGCGGTCGGTGGTGGAAACAGGCGGGTGCTGGTAGTAGACGACGAACCGTCTATCACGGAGGTAGTGGGCGCCTACCTTGAGAAGGACGGCTACCACGTCTACGTGGCTCACAATGGGACCGATGCCATAACTATGGCTAGGCGGTACCGACCGGTGGCTATCATCCTTGATCTGATGCTGCCGGATCTATCTGGAGAGCAGGTCTGCCGTACGCTGCGCCGGGAATCGTCGGTCCCCATTATCATGTTGACGGCCAAGAACCAGGAACAGGACAAACTGGCCGGTTTGAGCCTTGGTGCGGATGATTACATCACCAAGCCCTTTTCCCCGAAAGAGCTTACGGCCAGACTCAGGGCGGTCATCCGTCGTACGGATGGGGAATCCGCAGTCTTGGTCGATGTCCTGTCCTTCAACCACGGTGAACTGATCATCGATGTTGCCCGCCACGAATTGAGCCGGAACGGTGTTCCGATTGAACTTACCCCGACGGAGTGGAAGATTCTCGTCACTCTGGCCAGATACCCGGGAAGGGTCTACTCGCGGATCGAGCTGCTGGACATGATCCAAGGTTACGATTATGAGGGCTTCGAACGGACCGTGGACACCCACGTGAAGAACCTCCGGGCAAAAGTGGAGGCAGACCCGAAAGAGCCCGTATACGTTCAGACAGTATACGGCCTCGGCTACAAGTTCGGGGGATCACCGGATGACTAGGCTGCTTCCGCGTACTCTTCGGGGCAGATTATCGCTGGCCTTTGCGGCGGTGGCACTGCTATCTGTGGCCGTCGCGGGTATCCTTGTCAACACCAGTTTCCGGTGGCGCTTTGAGAAGTACGTTAAGAGTGGGCTGGATGAGCACGCCGACCGCCTGGCTCGAATAGCCGGAGATCTCCTGGACAGGGAGGGCACGTGGACCACGGGGGCTGCGGTTCAGATGACTCACTGGGCAGTCCTCGACGATCTGCAAATCCGCCTGGACGACCCCAACGGCCATCTGATCTGGCAGCCCACGCCCGCCGATCTTGACAACATGCGGAGGATGATGGGGATTTCCAAACCTGTCTCCGTCGGTGTGGTGGCTCCGCATACCACACGTTCCCCGGTCATGGCCGCGGGCCGGTTGGTTGGATACTTAACCGTCACGGGAAGCCGGGCGGCGGGAATGTATAGCGAGGACGACCTTTCCTTCCTATCCGTGTCTGCCTTGATACTGGTAGCCGCCGCTCTTGCCAGCGCTCTCCTAGGAGTGGCCGTGGGCAACGTGCTCGCCAGGAATCTGACGTCGCCCATCGAGGACATCGATCGCATGGCCAAGCGTATCCGGCGCGGAAATTTGGAGTCGCGCCTGGAGCTGACAGGCAGCGACGAGTTCCGGACTCTAGCCGCCTCTTTGAACCATATGGCTGAAGCCCTGGGCCATGAGGAGCGTTTCCGCCGGTCGCTCACGGCCGACGTAGCCCACGAACTGCGCACACCTCTTGCCGGCGTGCGCGCGCAGTTGGAGGCCTTGGTGGATGGGGTCTGGGAGCCCACCCCTGAACGCCTCGCCAGCTGCCTGAACGAGATCATGAGGTTGGTCCGTTTGGTCGAGGACCTCGAACGCCTGAACGAAGCGGAAAACCCGACATTACCCCTCAGACTGGCTGAAACACGAGTAAGCGACCTGCTGAACCAGGTGGGGAGTGTCTTCACCCCGCAGATGGCGGAGAAGGGCATGCAGTTCAGAATGGAGGCTCCCGCCGACTCGGGCACGATCCAGGTGGACTCGGATAAGGTAGTCCAGGTTCTCGTCAACCTGATGTCCAACGCCATGAAGTACACCCCGGAAGGCGGGGTCGTCACCCTGGGGGCGCGGCGTAACGATCGTGGAGGGTCGATTTCGTTCTACGTCTCCGACAACGGGCCCGGGATTCCTGAGGACGAGAGATCCATGGTCTTCGAGAGGTTCTTCCGCGGCGACCGCTCACGGTCGCGGGCCACTGGCGGTGCCGGAATTGGCCTATCGATCGCCCGTGCCCTGGCCGAGCGCCACGGGGGGCGTCTGTCCGTAGATAGCAGTCCCGGCGCGGGCTCCACGTTTACCTTGACATTGCCTCTCGATTCAACTTAGTGCGAAAGACAAGTAAGGGTATAGTCCAACCCCAGCCGTCAAGCCACCCCGATTGGAGGTAGGTCTAGTTGTACCGTTCCCTTCTTGCGCCCATCATCAGGTGTGTCGGCTACTTCACTCTCGGCCTGATCCTTGTCGCGGTGGTGCTACCGGCTCCGGCAGTGGCCGAGCAAGCGGTCATCGGACCGACGGCCGGGCCGCTGACCCTGGACAGTCTGGACGTCTCGGTAGAGCCGGAATACGACAGCACCGACGTCTTGGTGGTCTATGAAGCTTCCTTCCTTAACCGCGGGTCCACGCCGTATGACGGTGACATCCTCTTCCATGTCCCCAAGGGGGTGTCGCCCGCCGGTCCCACCAACGAAGTACACATCTGCCAGGTGGAAGGGTCGAACCTGCATTCCTTCTGTGCTCCCTACAGGACGGACCAGGGCAATGACTTCCTGACATTCACATGGAAGGCCCGCCAACCAATTCCGGTGAACGGCAAATACCCCATCTACATCGAGTACTACTACAACCCGCTGAAGATGTCCGGGACCAGCCGCGAGATGGAGTTCAAGTACCACCCCGCCTATACAGTCGCGTCTTTGAACCTGAGTGTCTTAGAACCCCTCCGGGCATCAGCTTTCAAGCTGGATCCGGTTCCCCTGCAGTCAGGGAAAGAGACCGGAGGCTTCAACCACTTCGTCTACTCCCAGAACAACCTTCAACCAGGCTCCACAATCGGGTTCAAAGCTACCTATGTGAAGCCGGACAACCGGCCGTCCATATCACGCCAGGTGGGCGGCCGTGGCCAGGGGTCCGGCGGTGGAGGTGCGACATCCCGCAGTGCGCTGCTGGCCGTCCTGGGCATCATGGTTGCCGTCTTCGGTGGGGTGTTCATCGTCGCTAACCGCAGCTCCAGGGGACATCTGGCCCATTCAGCTTCGAAAGGGAACCGCGTCCGGCGGGCTCCGGCTCACAGGGACCCGGAGGTCGGGGCGCGTCCCACACTGGCCCGGGCGGAGAAGAGTGATCGAGTCCAGCAGAGAGAGGCGGCCCGCAGGCTGCTCTTAGCTGGGAAGATCAGTGAAGCAACATACCGGGACATCATCCGTGATTTGGACGAGGAGGTCCGCTGAAGGTCGTCCGCGGGCGGGAGAGGAGACAAGAACCGGCCCAGCACTTTTGCCAGAACTGCGGGCAGCGTCTTCCAAGGAGATAGAGCGGCATGGGTACTTGGTCTAGCAGCATCGCCATCTTCCTGGCTGAGGCCACCGAACGCATCTTGAACAAGTCCTACCACGGTGGCCCCACCATTATCATGCTCTGGCAACGGTTTGCGGGTATTACCGGCCACTTCGGCCTGGCCGAGGTGCTGGCCTTCGCCACGCTCGCAGGCGGTGTAGTTCTGGCCATGATCCAGGTCCGCCGGACTAACCACGCGACTGCCCCCGGGCGGGCAAGGCCGCAAGGTGGTGATACCCGTGCCGAAACGCTAGTTCCTGAGAGTAGGAGCCAGTTCCTGGCCAGGGAGATTGCCCGCCTGGATGCGGCCTACCGCTCCGGCCAGATGGGAGTCGGTGAGTACGAGCGGCTTCGCCCGAATCTCAAGCGCCAGTTGATGGAAGCTCTTGCATCTACCTTAGAGGAAAGGGGAAGACCCAGTTGAGGAGAGAGTGGCCGTTTTGGATCATCGGCCTGGCGGCCGCGGTCTTTGTAGCTTTCAACGTGTATTCGGTTTTCCGCGCCGCCATCCGTCCCGAAGCTCTCGCCGGAGGGACCAAGCTAATGCCGCCGCGGCTGAACGGCTACAGGGCGGTCCAGACTATGGCGGGAAAGGATGCCCTGGAGGCCATCCAACAGTTGCACGGGCAGGACATTCCGCTGGCGGACGCCTACTACGTAGTCTACCGGTTAACCAACACCAATCAGCAGGCCCTTCTTTGGGTGGCCGCCAGTGATTCGCCGGCGGAGGCCAACGGACTGAACCAGACCATGCTTCAGAAGATGGCCGTGTCGACGGAGTTCGTGAGGCCGGACCGCGACAGGAACCTGGCGGGTGAGGTCTACACCACGACAGGGCAGGGGGCGGTCCACTGGTTTGGCGTCTACGGGAAGAGTGTCTATTGGCTGGCCTTGCCCGTGCCCGCCGATTCCTGGGCGGCCAAACCCATTCTTGAGGCGGTCTGGGCGGGTCTTCCGACGGCCTCCGCTGTCTCCTCCGGCACGACCGGGGGTGGTTCACCGGTGACCGGTGGGCCTGGCGGAATGGCCTCAGTCGGGTCCCAGACCACGGGTGCCTCCTCCCCCGGGCCCACCGCGTCCGCCTCACCCTCGGCGACCAATCCGATGGGCACGGCTACTACTGGTACCCCGGCCGCGGGCGGACCCGCGCCGGACAAACCACCCGCTCCCAGCTTCACTGAGCAGCAAGTGGTCCGAGCCAATTCGGCCAACGCCGTCGAAATCCAGGTGCTTCTCCTGAACACCCTGGGCAAAGAGAAGCCCGACACCCTGAGCTTCTACGTCGGGTTCACCACGCACAGCGTGAACCTGTCCCAATACGATCTGGCCAAGTTGGTGTCCGTCAGAGACAAGGACGGCCGGACCCTGTCGGGGCTCACCTGGGTTTCGGAATCGGATGACTCCCACCACCGCTCGGGCTTCCTGAAAGTGGCCAATCAGCTTGACGGCAAGCCCTTTGCCACTGCTAAGAGTGGATCCATCTCTTTGGTGTTGAAGGGCATCGCGGACGTCCCCACTCGCGAGTTTAGCTGGGTGGGGGAGTATCTGGCCACGCTGGGGGAGGGGAGGTAAGGTGACTTCCGGCCTTCTTTCGGCAGCGGTAGCGGCGGGCGCGGTATCCTTCTTGTCCCCTTGCATCGTCCCCATGCTTACCGCGTACCTGACCCTCCTCACCGGCCTGTCCAGTAAGGAGCTGGCCGCGGTGGCGGGAGCGCGGCAGGCATGAAGCGGGGAAGATCGAGAGGCAGAAGGCAAGGCCCGCGCAGCCGCCCTGTGGGGCGGAACCACGTTCGTCTTGGCCTTCACGCTTGTCTTCACTGGAGCGGGCGCCGCTGCCGGCCGTCTGGGGCAGGCGCTCCAAACCTACCTGCCGGTCATCAACGTCTTCGGGGGCATAGCCATCACGGTGCTCGGTTTGGGTCTCGCGGGGATCATCCGCGAGGAGCACTTCCGGTGGCTCTTCCGGCACCGGGAGACTGCCATCCCCCTGTGGGCTCAGGGCCGCCCGGGGACTCGTGGCCTTATGGGCGGGCTCTTTTTCGCACTGGCTTGCTCACATTGTATCGCCTACACCTTATACTCCGTACTCCTGTTCGCCGGCGCGACCGGCTCTCCGGCCACGGGCGCCGCGGTCATGGCGGCTTTCTCTTTTGGTCTGGCGGTGCCTTATCTGCTGGTCGCGGCGACCCTCGGTTCCGGGCTGCCGAAGGTGCGGTGGCTGGCCCGTCACCAGAAAGCCCTGACACGCGCCACCGGATACCTCCTGGTTTTGTTCGGCCTCTTGGTGGCTACCGGCCGGTTCACGTCGTTAGCCGGAATGGTCCCCCGGCTGGTGCCCCGGTGGTTCCGGCTGGGGATGTAAGAAACCTGGGCCCAAAGAAAGGCGCATATCCCAACCCCTGCTCCGACAGGATATTGCTGCCACTTGGCGAATGGCAGTTGCCATCGGGCATATGCCTGAGAATGTACCTGACAGTGTAGACGTAGGGCAGGGAAGGGGAGACCGGTATCCGTAATTCGGAGAGTGCCATTCCCCAGAATAAGACCGACTACACCGCGAATCAGGACCGGGTAGCCGCTTCCGGGGCGATCGATGCCAAGACCGGTGCCAATGCCGCGGCCCTGCGGCACATCCGGAACCGGTACCGGTTCTTGGCTGGGGTCTTCGCCTCCCTTGAACGTCCTCAAGAACAGGACCGGTTGAACCTGACTCGCATGGCTACCAGCGGCGACGTCCTCGAAGTCGGCGTGGGAACGGGTGGGGGGCTCCCTTTCTACGATCAGGCCCGGAGCGTGACCGCCATCGACATCAGCCCCCACATGCTCGAGAGGGCTCGCCGACAACTCCCCCGTTGCCGAAGGCCCGTGAGGCTTCTGGAAATGGACGTCCAGGCCCTGGCCTTTCCGGACGACTGTTTTGACGCGGTGGTATGCTCATATGTGTTCTGTACCGTTCCCGACCCGGCGCTGGGGTTGGCCGAGATTCGCCGCGTCCTTCGGCCGCACGGGGCGGCCATTCTCCTTGAACACTGCCGAGGTGAGGGTTGGTTGGGACCGGTCACGGACCTAGTGGCTCCAATGTTTCGCTGGGCGGCCGGATGCAACCCCAACCGCGATACCGTCGCCAACGTAAAGGCGGCTGGTTTCCGGCTCATTTCCGTGCAGACACTCCGTCCCAGCTTGGTGAAGCTGATCCTGGCCAGTCCTGCCAAGCCGTTCCCGGCGCCGCCGAACCTGGGCCAGTTTGGAGTCGTGTAGCAGGACTAACAGACCGGCGCAGACAGGTCGCCCTGACCTGGGGCATGCTCATCTACGTGCGTCCAGCCCCTCACGCAGATACTTCAACCCTCTCTCGCGGCCTGCAACCGAGCCCACTTCGATTCCGTAACACGCCTCATTGATGGGCCACAGGGATCGGTAGAAGCGGATACGTCGGTCGAAACCGGAATCCCGGGGGCCGCCGTACAGGTCCAAGACCTTCGGCGCCAAATCCAAGATCCCGGTGAAGTCGAAAGCCGGGTCTCCGATGGCCGCGTCCTCGAAATCGATGACGCCGGTGATCTCTCCCGTCTCGGGAGCCACGAGAATGTTATAGGGGCCGAGGTCGTGGTGGACCAGGACAGGTTGGAAGGCGAAATTGCCCTCGTCGGCGAGGAAACCGCCGATGGATTCCTCCAAAGCCGACACTTCGACCAGTGATAGATACGGTCGTAGCCGTTCGAGATCCCGGGCAAAACTGGCACGGTAATGGGTCAGCCACCACGACCGGCCCAGGCCAGGGACGCCCAGGGCCGCGGCACGCTCAACGGGGAACGAGTGCAGAGAATCGAGAAACGAGGCCAGGACGGGTGCCACCTTGACCGGGTTAGCCAGCCCGACCCAATCTCCGTCGGCCGGCGGGACTTCCTGTAGCGGCGGTTGGCCTCGGATGAAGCGGTAACCTCCGAAGGACCAAGGATAGTCCAGGACGCCGCCCAAGGCCTGGAAGGGGTAACTCGGCACCGGTACCGGCAGGTCGCAGGCCAATTCCTTCAATAGGCGCATTTCCTTGGTCACGTTCTTGGAGGCGTCGGCGTTCTTCGGAAAGCGGAACAGCCACTCCTCGTTCACTATCCAGGCGGCGTTGACCCAACCCTGGCCGAACAAACGGACCGAAGCCACAGCGAACCCCGGGAAGGCCGCCTCGATCAAGCGGCGAACATCCGCCGGATGGGATGGGTTTGGCGGCAGGAGAACGGTGGCGCTCATGATGTTGGTTGTGTTCGCGCCGCGGCGCGGCGATTCCCCCCGGATCGCCAGTGTCGGCCTCGGTTTTCCTTGTTCCTTGTGGCCCACTTCTTCTAGGCCCTATTTACGTCCGATAATGTATCTTATGTTAAGTAGAAGGGAGAGAAACAGAAGAGGAATAGGAGAAGGCCTGGAGAGACAAGGTCTTCATGGTGCCTTTGAGAATGCCACCGCATGAAGGGGTATACACCTCATTCTGAGGGGGTTGAGACGAAAACCCTGGTCGGCAGGAAGTACCTCACTGGAGCGACCTCGGTTACTCGCAGCCCAGCCGCAGCCAGCATATCGGCCACTTCCTCCGGGGTCCGCAACCACTCCTGGCCGGTCCAGCGGGCCCAGACGCGGTTGATTCCGGTGTAAGTGCGGGCAAACCACACCGGAGTGGCGACGTCGACGATGATGACCCTTCCCCCCTCCCGCGTCAGCCGCCGGAACTGAGCTAACGCCACCCCGGGGTTGGGGAAATGGTGCAGGGAGAGGGTGTTGACCACCGCGTCGAAACTGCCGTTCGGGAAAGCCAGATTCTCCGCATCGGCCTGCTCGAACCGGAGGCGGCTGGGGTCGTAGCCGGCTGACAGGCGCCGCGCTTGCTCGATCATGGCCGGGGAAAGGTCGACGCCCGTAACGGAGCGCCCGGGCTCTGCATCGCAGAGGAGTCGGCCGAGCAGGCCTGTACCGCAAGCCACATCCAGAACCCGGAGGTGCTCGCCAGTCAGGCGTGAGATTACAGCCTGGTAGACGGCTTCATTGACCGGTCTGGCCCAGTTCCACCACTTGGCCCAGCGGTCGAAGGCCGAGGATGTCTGTTCTTTGCTCTGGATGCGCATCGGTTTTTCTCGTTTGCTCTACAAGTATTATAGCAGGTATTCCCTGCTATTTCCAGACTGGTGATTCCGGCCTCGTCGGGGTAAACTGGGGAGACGCAAGGGGCGAGGAAACACGGAGATCGGAAGAACGGAGGGCGCTGTTCTTGACAAGCCGGCCGATGGGTTGGACTAACCTACCTTTTCCCGCCCGGACCAACGGAGAGTTCCGTCAAGGGCTGGCCGATTGGCTGGGGCGTGTCTTCTACGAAATCCTGCCCTCCCATGGCTTCGAGGTGCGGGAAGAGCAGATCTTCGTCACTTTTCGGATGGCCAAGGCGATGGCGGACGGCACCTTGCTCTTCGCCGAGGCCGGATCGGGAACAGGAAAGACCTTTGCCTACCTTCTCCCCGCCGTGTGCTACGCGCGCTTTCGGAGCAAGCCCGTGGTGGTGGCATCGGCCTCCCCCACCCTCCAAGCCCAGTTAGCAGACCCAAAGGGTGACATTCAAACCCTTTCTCGGATTCTGGAACTGGACATCGATGCCCGCCTAGCCGTCGACCCCACGGACTACCTGTGCCAGCTGAAGGCCGACGACCTCCCGGTAGACAGGCCGATGAAGGGCTGGAAGGCCCTGCACAACTGGGCCGGGCGTACCGAAACCGGACGGCGGTCGGAGGTTCCGGGCGTTCCAGATGAGCTATGGGAACGGGTTGCCTGGGATCTGTCCCTCCCTTGTGACACCTGCCGCCGGCGCGGCACCTGCCATGTCACGGCTGCCAGACGCCATTACCGGGCGGCGGCGGACCTGGTGGTTACGGACCACCGTTTCTTCTGCCGCGATTTGCTCACAAGGGCGGAACGGCAGGACCTCGGGCTGCTGCCGCTCCTCCCCTCCTACTCCGCCGTGGTGCTGGATGAGGGTCACCACGTGCCCGACGCCTGGCAGCGCAGTCAGGGGTTCGAAATTAGTCCGGAGAAGCTGCGCAAGACCATCGAGAACCTGGCGGGTTACGCGGACCGGCCGGCGCGGGGCCGGTCTTTCGCCGAAGCCCGGTGGCAGGAGCATATCTTCTTGGGTGAAGTCCTCGTAAGGAAAGCCCAGACTGAAGTGGAGAAATTCCTCGGCCAAGTCTGGTCGCAATCAGAGGCACACTGCGGTCCCGCCGAGGGCAGGCAGGCTGTAACGAAGGATCGCGCGGCCCTGGAGGCTGCGGCCGACCTGGCCCGGGCGGTCGAGGCCGTTCAAGAAGCGCTAGTGGTGGACGAGGCGATGTTGGAAGAGACCGAGGACGAGTTGGTCCTCCGCACCCACCAGGGGCGCCTGGACGAACTGGTCGCCGCGCTCGGCCTCTTCCGTTCCGAAGAAGCGCTTTCTTGGGTGGAGGGCGGCAACCTGTGGGTGGTACCAAGGGATACCTCGGCCTTTGTGGGCCCGCGGCACATCCCGGCCGCCATGCCGGTCCTTTTCTCTTCGGCGACGCTCCAGTCCGAATATGCCGCCGGTGTGCTACGTCTGCCCCAGTTCGACGCCGCCCGGGTGGGAGTTCCCTTTAACCTGGCCAAGCAGGCCTTGGTTTGCTTGGGAGAGGGCATTGGCAGAGGCGTTGGTGGCGGCGGCAACCGTGACGGGGACGGCCGCGGGGAGGGCGACGGCGACAAGGAGATCGAGCAAGTCCTGGCAGTGATCCGGGCCATGCAAGGGCGTTCACTAGTGCTCTTGAACTCCATGAAAGAAGTGCGCCGCTACCGCGAGGCCATCCTTGGCCTTCCGGCTTCCCTTCCGTGGCCGGTCCTTTTCGAAGGTGACGCTGACCGTGGATCTATGGTACGGCGGTTCCGGGAAGATGTGTCTTCCGTTCTTTTCGGGGCGACTTTCTGGGAAGGGGTGGACGTACCTGGGGAGTCGCTGTCGTGCGTCATTATTCCCCGGCTCCCCTTCCCCGCCCATGACCCGCTCATCGCGGATCGCCGCCGGCGCGCCACCGAAGCCGGGAGGGATCCCTTCCTGGACGTGGACCTTCCCGAAATGCTCCTGAAACTGAAGCAAGGGATTGGCCGCCTCATCCGCACGGTGGAAGACCGTGGCGTCGTGGCCCTGCTTGATACGTCGTACGTCGGAATCCCTTGGGAGAGGTCGGTGGAAGAGGCGTTACCGGAGGGGGCGGAGCGCACCGGCGACCTTCGTCGCGTCGCCCGTTTCGCGGAAAAGCAAGGGCCCGCGGAGCGTGCGTCCGGCGATGGCGGGCGGGCGGCCGGGCGGAACCCCAGCCCGCGTCGTCGTACTACCTTACGCAGGGGCAGGTCCGCGGCGGTACCCGCGAATGACGGCCCAGGTAGCCATCACGGTAAATAGGCCCATCATCACCACGATGCGGATCCAACTGGCGGCCAGGCTGGTGCGGAGAACGCCGCCGTTTCCGGCATAGAGATCTGGCGCGTAGCGATGCGGTCCGATTCCCCAAGCCACGGCGGCGGCGGTCACCACAGCCATGGCGGCCGTGACGGGGACGGCCCACGTCAAGGCGAGGCGGAACAGGTTCTCGCCGATGCGACTCCTTACCGTGACCAACGATGCCGCCGAGGTGCTGGCGATGGCGGCGCCGAGCCAGAGGGTGACGACGATTCCGAAGCCCAGCATGTCCGATAGAGCGTGGGGAGACTGGGCCGGCGGCAGGTTCCGGACCAACAACTGAGTGCCTCCGACGGCCGTTGCCGCAGCCAGCACGGGCAAAGCGAAAAGGGCCAGCATCCCGTAGCGCCTCTCGGCGATGGCAGTCCTGAAGGCGGTCCAGGCGATAGGAAGTCCACCGGCAGCCAGTGCCACGAGAGACGTCACCGCGCCGGCGCCAGATTGAAGGGCAGACCGATGCCGGCGTGGGCACCCGCGGCCGCCTTGAAAGGTGGGTCCTCCGTCATCTTCTGGAACCCGGTCCCCGCGATGACGAAGCCGACCCACGCCCAGAGAACTGTGATCACAGCTGTGCGTAGCCTTGCCGTCATGTTTAGGATCCTCCTCGAGTCGAGTTGCGGATATAGGTGGGCGTCCAGGGCGCCCAGAAACACGTCCAGATACGTCATGACCGTGACGCGGTGTTGATCGAGAACTTCCTGAAACTCCTCCCCGTACCGGTCGCGCCAGGCTCGGGGGTAGAGGCGCAGCAGCCAGGTTTGGTTTCGAATCCTCCCCTTCCGGCGCTTGCCCGCAACCCGCGTCCGTCCTTTCAGTTAGCCTCTCACGCTGCGTGGCGAGAACCTTCTCTCAATCCGCGGACCACACCCCAGACGGAAAGCCCTGCAAAGAGGCCCATTTGGACGACAACACGTGTCCAGGCCGCCACGAGGTTAGCTTCCGACACATTAAGGCTACGAAGTGCCCCGGGTACGTATCGGAGACCAAGTCCCCAGAGAAGAGTGGCGCCGAGTGCGACAACCATGGCCAGGGTGGCGGCGACAGCACAGTTGAGGGTCCACCGGAAGATCCTTTCACCGATGGAGCTCTTTACCGTTACAAGGGTGATCGCAAAGGTACCGGCCAAAGCTCCGCCCGTCCAAAGGAGCCCCAATATGCCGGCCGCTGTAAGCCGGATAGGACCGATCTCGGGCAGCGTGGCTTGGCCACGTCCGACCAGCGGCAGGATCCGAACCAACCAGGCCGTAACTTCCCAGGCCGCCAGCATCAGCAGTATGGGCAGAGCCGCCAGGATCAGGATGCCGATGCGCCGCCCCTTGATGGCCGACGCTAGAGCAGACCAGGCGACGGGAATTCCGCCGGCGGCGACGGCAAGGAAAGACACCATGACACCAACCACCACGAAAGTGTAGGCGATGGCGGTCGCCGGGTTCATCTGCGTGGCCGCCATGAAAGGAGAAGAGAACATCAGCGAATAGACGTGATGCCCAGCCGGGTAGAAACCCACCCATCCCCAGAGAACCATAATGACCGCCGTGCGGATCCTTGCCGTCATGTTCAGAATCCTCCCTGCCTCAAGTTGCGGAAACAGGTGAGCGTCTAAGGCGCCCAACAGCACGTCCAGAAACGTTACGACCGTGACGTGGTGCTGTTCTAGCAACGCGCGGAACTCGTCTTCATACCTTCCTCGCCAAGCACGGGGATATAACCGGAGCAGCCACTCGACCTTCATCCAGGTCTCCCCTTTCCTTCCCCACCCCTTTTTCCACGAACCATGTCCACCCCCTGTCCACCGCCGTTGGTTAGGTCGTCCGCAAGCGGCCCAACCCAACCGTGGCGATCCGTTCCAGGCGGAGCAGCTGTTCCCGCGCCGCGGCGGCCCCTTCGCCGGACAGGCTGTACGGGCGGCGGCGGTCTTCCGCCGGTTCTGACTTGATCCAGCCTCGCCGCTCTAGGCGGGCCAACGCCCCATACAGCGTTCCCGGCTCCAGGGAGACCCCGGCGAAAGCCTGGATATCCTGCATCATCGCGTATCCATGCTTCGGCCCTTCCGACAGACTAGCCAGAATCAGAATCGACGGGTCGGAAAAGCGCCCCAGATCGGACAGTCCACTGCTCACGATTAACCTCCCGCGCCTTCTTGCCACGGTCCCGTTTCTTCTACTTCGCCGCACACTATATCGCGAAACTTAGTAAGTCTGACATAATAATCTCGTCTAGCCGACCGCTTGTCAAGGGGATTCAGGTCCTTTTTCTTTGTTGGCTTTTGCTCCGAACCACTACGGCGAGCCGCCGCCGCGGCGGGCACGAGCGGGATTTCTCCAGCGGAGCCCCACCCACATGGAGAAGCTCGCCACGGCCGTCAGGATCAGGCTGAGCAAGTTAGCGGCGGAATCGTGGCCCGCCTGGACGGCGGAGTAGATGGCCAGCGACATGGTCTGAGTCTTTCCCGGAATGTTGCCCGCCACCATGATCGTGGCCCCGAACTCCCCCAGCGATCTGGCATAGGCCAAGAGCAGGCCGGTCCAAATCCCCGGCCAGGCGAGCGGGATATAGATACGCCGGATGGCGGACCACCGGTCCGCTCCATCGATCTGGGCGGCCTCGTAGGCCTCAGGAGGGACTCCTTCCAGGGCGTTTCGGGCCGCCTGCACAAAGAGCGGCAGTCCCAGAACGGCGGAGGCCAGCACCGCGGCCGTCGGCGTGAAAATGAGGGAGGCACCCCACAGTCTCTGCGTCAGCGCCCCCACGGGTCCGCCGCGACTCATCAGCAGCAACAGGTAATAGCCGACCACTGTCGGGGGTAACACCAACGGCAGGTTAACCGCTACGTCCAACAAACCCTTCGCCTTCCACCTTGGGCGGGAAAGCATCCAGGCAAGAGGCAACCCCACCACCATCACCAGGGCCGTTGCCAAGAGGGATATCCGGAGCGAAATCCAGAGAGTCCACAAGAGCGAATTCACGTCAGTCGACCGTCCCGAAACCAAATTTGCCGAGAATGGCCTTCCCCTTCGGGGAAATCAAGAAATCAGTGAACGCCTTGGCCCCGGCCGCGTTCCTGGCGTCAATCGGAATGGCGGCCGGATAGACCACAGGCGCATGGCTGGCAGCCGGCGCCGGCGCTACGACAGTTACCTTCTTCGAAGAGGCGGCGTCGGTACCGTACACGATGCCAGCCTGTACCTCCCCAGATTCCACGAAGTGCAGCACCTGCCGGACGTCCTCCCCGAAGACCAGCTTCCTCTCGACGGCCGGCCACAGGCCCAGCCTTTCCAGCACCTCTCTACCGTACATGCCGGCGGGCACGTGCTCGGGATTCCCGATGGCAATCTTCGTTACCTGGGACTGCCTGAGATCATCCCAGGATCTGACAAGGGCGGGGGTGGATGCGCTCTGGATCAGCACGACCTCGTTGGAGGCAATGACCCTTACCGCTGTCGCCGAGACCGACCCCTTCCGCACCAAAGCGTCCACAGGAGCCGTGGAGGCGGCGATAAACAGGTCCACCGGAGCACCCTTTTCGATCTGTTGCTGGAGAGCGCCGGAAGAACCAAAGTTAAAGCGAATCTTTACCGGCTTGTTCTCAGCCTCAAACTGCCGCTGGGCTTCCCTCAAGACGTCGGTGAGAGACGCGGCCGCGGAGACCAACACTTCGGTGGGCGGTATCGCCGGCCTGGCTTTGCAGGCCGCCAGTGCCGGGACCAGAAGAACAACGAGGACGAAAGGGGCTATCGGCTTCATGTGGGGCTTGGGATTCCTCCTTGATTTCTGGCAACTGAAGGAAGTGTGCCGTCGCCGGTGGAGTTTTGGCTAGAGGATACGACGGTTCATGAGCTGCTGGACGAGCTCCCGCACTCCGGCCGTGAGTTCCATCTCCAAAGCCCGCGCGGCGTCCATCCACCGGACATCATCGGCATCGTCCCCCGGTTCAAGAAGACCGTCGCCCGGTCCGCCGACCGGTTTGGCGAAGAAATCCACCAAGACGTAGTGGAACCTCGTTCTCCCCTCGCCGTCCGGGATGATAGACTCGGCCACGGTGGCTATCTCCGCGGGCGTGACCAGAAGACCCGTCTCTTCCAACGTCTCTCGGCGCACGGCCTGGCGCATGGTTTCCCCCGCTTTCACCATGCCCCCTGGGACACTCCAGAGGCCTTTGGCCGGCTCTTTTCCGCGCTTGACCAGGAGAATGCGCCTGCTCTTATCGATCACCACCGCGGCGACCCCGACCAAGGGATGAGCCGGGTACTCGCGGCCATTGCTGGATGCAGAACTGCTGCTGGAGAGCGGATCGCCATCGAGAGTCGAAAAGCGGCGCCCGGCAGCTTCCACGTACTGTCGCACTATCGGCCGGTCCGGGCCGGAGATATCCTCCGGTACCTCCGACCGGGCGAAGAAGCGGGTCTCTACGCTTTCGCCATCTGCCGGAGAAGGCACCCCTTGCCATTTGCGGGATGAGAACACCACCGTCACATTGTGCACCTCACGACGGGCCGTGTCCTCGACACTTTCACCCAGTTCGGTCAGGCCTCCTGGGAGGCCCCATTTGAGATCATCCGACCGGCGGACCAGAAGAACCCGGTCGTCCGCATCAAGAATCAGAACCGCCGCACCGGCCATGACCAAGGGGCGGTGCCCCACCAGCCCCCTCAATTCCCGGATGTAGTCCTTCACCGCTGTCCCCCGTTTTGGGGGTTGCGCAGAATGCCATGGTCGACCACTGGGCGAGTCTCGCTCTGCCCCCTCCCTACCATCTCCACGTACCGCCGCAATATCGGTCTGACAGGGGAGGCGATGTTGCCGGGAAGTTCTGTCGGCCCAAAGAAGCGGGCCTCTAAGTTCTCTCCATCGGCTGGGAAGGGTGTCCCTTGCCAGTCGCGGGCCCGAAAGGCCACGGTCACGTTATGGACGTGGTCTCCGTTCGGGTAGGTGTGTGCCACCTCTGGCCCCGAAAAGACCCCGAACAACTCCAACCTACCTAAGGTAAGACCCGTCTCCTCGCTTGTCTCACGATGGGCCGTCGCCTCGATGCTTTCACCTGGTTCGGTCATGCCTCCTGGGGGGCCCCATGAGGCCTCATCGGAACGGCGCAGAAGAAGAACCCGGTCCAGCGCGTCGACGACGAGCACGCAGGCACCGGTCATAGTCAAAGGGCGGTGTCCCACCAGACCTCTCAAATCCCGAATATAGCCATGTGGGGAGAGCGGGTGCCGACGGTCGTCACTGGACGCAGCACTGACACCGGAGAGAGCCAGATCGCGGCCCGGAAGATTGCCGGCGGCCTCGATGAGCCGCCGCAATATCGGCCGATTCGGCCCGGAGATATCTGCTGGAAGCTCCGACGGTCCGAAGAAGCGGGTCTCCAAGTTCTCCCCGTCCGCCGGGAAAGGTCTCCCTTGCCATTCGCGTGCCGAGAAGACCACCGACACGATATGCACCTGGTCGCCATTGGGGTAGGTGTGGGCCATCTCTGGCCCCGAGAAAACCCCGAATAGATCCAGCCTGCCCACGGTCAGACCAGTCTCCTCCATGGTTTCACGGCTGGCCGTCTCCTCGGCGCTCTCGCCCGGTTCCATTGCGCCTCCTGGCAGGCCCCAGGCGCCGTCGTCCGAGCGACGGAGTAGAAGAACCCGCCCCTCCTGATCAAGGACCACCACACCGGCGGCGGCCATGACCAAGGGGCGGTGCCCCACCAGCGCTCTCAGTTCCCGTATATAGTCGCCCATACGAAGTCCCGCTCCTCGGCATCGTCTTGACTACAGTGTAATTGGCCTCCACCGAGTGACATCCTCTTTCCCAAAGGGTCAAAGCACAGCGTTGGCAGCCGGAAGGAAATCGACGAATCGCGTTGTAGATGCATGGTAAGCCTTGGGAGGTGCGGTCCTTTGGACGGCATGAGACGGTTGCTGCGCTTTCACCGGCGACCTTCCTCCGGCAGCCCTGGCATACGGAGACGGTGCCGAGGACGTCCAAGACGGCTGGAGGCGCATCCGCGGCTTCCGGGCGGCAACGGTCTACCCGGCCCACGGCACCGCCTACTCCCTATAGTCTCCGTCGAGTTCCCCGCGAAGCCAGGCAAAGCCCTGGAGGTCGTACTCGACGCCGGGGTCCAGGTGCGGCGTGTGCTCAAACACTATCGTTTTCGTCGTTCCGTGTTCAACGGCGAGGTGACATAAGGCCAGAACTGCCTCGGCATCCGGATCTTCTGGATGGATGGGTTTCCAGACATAGTTGTAACGGCCTCCCGGGTGCCTCTCCACGGCATGGACGTGGAGGACGCTGACCAAGGAGGCCAGCGGTTGGAAAGCCGCGACCGGGTCCACACCCAGCTCCTCGCAGGCCAGGAGCCAGTCGCCCACGTCCAGGCACAACCGCGACCCACCCAGCCCCAGGGCGACCGGGCCACCATTGATCAGGCTGGCGATAATCCCAGGGTGCCGGCTCCGGCCCAGTTTCATCTCGAAGATCAGGGGCACGCCACCGCCAGGTCCCGCCGACTCACCCGACGACTCTCCCGACTGGTTGGCGGGTGACTCCATTAGCGACTCAAGCTGGCGCGTGGCCAAGGTGATCCATCCAGCCACTTCCTGGGTGGGCGGGGATGCCTCAAACCAGGGGTAATGCAAGAGAAGGTAGTCCGCCGAGACGGACTGGGCCAGCGCCAATTCGCCGCGGATCTGGGCCAGTACAGAGTCGGAAAGGCCGCCGTCACCCGGTTTCAAGAGCTTGACCCCGCCGGCCACGACGGGTGAGTGAAGCCCAAGTCCGAGACCCTTTACGCGCAGGGTACGCGCCACCAGGCCGATGACTTTTGGTCCGGCGACGGCCCCGATCTCTACGGCGTTTATGCCGGGCCAGAGCAGCCGCTCCAGCCGGCTCAAATCACTCAGAACAATGGCGGCGCTGGTGGCGAGTCTCACCTTCATCCCTTGACTCATGCCTTCCGGGCCACGGCCAGGAGGTGGACCGCCGCTCCGTGAATGGACGGGTCCTGAGCCAGCGCGTTCCCGTGGATGGCGCGGTCCAGCGTTACCCTTGCCTCCGCCGCTTTTCCCAGGGCGAACTCCAAGAGGGGCTTGGACAGGTCAAGGAGGGTCACGCGGTAGCCCTTCTCCGCGAGCGCTATGGAATAGCGCCCGGGACCGCCCCCCACGTCCAGCACTCGTGCCGGTGGTACCGGGAGGTGTTCGCTCAGGAAACGCATATTCAAGGCAAATTCCAGACGGTGCCTGTTCAGCCTCTCCCACTCATAGTCGGCTCGGGAATCATAGAACGTCTGAACGCCGTCCACTTGACAACCTCTCCATTCCCATGCAGGCACACTCACGTTTAAGGCGACTTCTTACTTGCCTTCGCTTCCGAGGCTGCTCAGAATGGTCGTGCCTGGGATCGCCGTGACCACATGCTGCAGTTCCAGCGTCAGGCGGTCCCCCGCGGCGGCGAGGTCGCCCAGGTCACCAAGGTCAAAACTCTGCTGCGGTCTGGCGGGATCGGGCACCGGCTTAAGGGGTATCTCCTCATGAGGAACATCTCCCTTTCCCCCTACCCCACCCGGCATCCCCGCTCTCGTCCCGATTCCTGCCGGTGCCGATGGATACAGGAGGAACGACAAGAAGCGCACCCCGACGGTCTCCACCGGCGTCAATTGCTGGTATTCGACGGTGGCCTTGGAGCCCTGCACCACTATCCGTGAGATCAGAAACTCCACACCGTTTGACGTGAGTTTCCGGTTGATGGCGGTCTCACCTTGCGGCCCCGAAAGCTGCAGATCCAGGCGTACCGGCGAAGTCGGAGTATCGTATATCAGTACGGGCGGGATGTCGGCCTTGACACGGAGATTGCCGGCCGGCACCCCGACAAACTCCTGGTAGCCGTTGCCCCCACCGTGTCCCCAGCCGGCCGAACCCTGTCCTCCGCTGAAGCGGACTTCACTCCCGGTGGCCGGGTCGACCGGGGAAAGCCTGAGGTTCCGGCCCCAGACCTCAAAGGCATAAAGCCTGGTATCCGGGCCGGTGGTCGGTGGTTCGTCGACGCTCTCCCCGGGTCGACCCCAATGATAGCTCACGCGGAGTGCGTTCTCTCCAAGGCGTTGGGATTGGACGGTGAAAGAGACCCCCAGACGCTCGTACATTTCCTTGGCCGGCGGCGACAACCGGGCCAGGCTCTCCAAGGCGCCGTTCTGCTGGATCCGCATCTCCTGCTGCTCACGTAGCACGGCCCGCCGCCGGCTCCAGTCGTCATAGCGCCGAATCGAGAAACTTACCACCATCGGGATCAGTGCTACCAAGGCCATCAAGGCCAGGAGCCGGCGCCGCAACCGCCGCACGACGACCGCCACACCTCTTGACGGCGTTTCCTCGGGCTGCCGGCCGGGGAAAGTCCTTCCGGCGGAGGGCGGCCGCCAGCCGTCGCAGGCAATGGGGTTCGCCACGGCCGCGGCCCGCAACCGGGCCAGGGCCATTCGGCAGTCCGCGCACCCCTCCAGATGCGCGGAGATAGCCTGCCGGCTCTCCTCGCTCACTTCCCCATCAAGGTACAGCGGAAGTAGATCCCGCACCAAGGCGCAATCCCTCATGAACAGAAGTCCCTTCTCCCCGGTCTTGTTTCTTCAGGCCGCGGCCACTGCACGAGTGCCTCCCGGTATTGCGCCGGCAGGCCGGCCAGCGCGCGGTCCAGTTCCTTGACCTCCTCGGCCTTCACCAGGTGATCCTCGGGGCCGGCACTCTCCCCCGCGCCGGTCAAAGCGGCGGCTTGGAGGGCCCGGTCACGCCGGCGTCCCCGTTCCCTCCGCCGCAGGTGTTTAGAAGGACGCGGCGGGCGATCCCGAAAAGCCAGGTCCTCACCGAAGAACGCCCGGCGTAGCGGGGCAGCGCGAGGTCGTCCAACAGAGTCTACCGCCACGTTGCCGATGTAGGGCCGTATTGCCGGACTGCCCGCTGATCAAGGGCCTGTCTCCGGTATGGTAGTACCAGTAGCCGCCTGTTTGTTACACTGCGGTCTACGGTTTTTTCCTCATGCAAGCCGCTCTCGACGCCGCCGTACGAGGGGCGGGCAGCTAAGTGCGGCAGAGATGGGGCTCACCGGCGCCCTGGTATAGGCCCTCTTCCTCCAGGGGGCAACCGCCGCCGCACACGTGCAGTTCCTCGCAACCCGTGCACTTGGCCGGCAGGCGCTGCCGCCGCCGCAAGGAAACCGCCAGTTCCGACTGCCACATGGCTTCGAAGGAGTCGGTCACGGCGTTGCCAAGGGACTGGAAGAAAGACTGGCAGGGCATGACGGCCCCGTCCGGCTCCACGGCCAGGACGGTAGATGCCGCCGAGCAGGCCTTGACGCCGAGCCCTAGCCCCACCGGGTTCAACACGTGATAGCACGTAGGGGTGAACCAGAGGAACGGGAAATCCATCTCGTGGGCGAACGCGGTTACGTCTTCCAGGATGGCTTCGACTTCCTCCACCGGAAGGGCTTCGTCGGTGTCTTTCCCCCGCCCCGCCCGGATGACGGCATTCATGCCGAAGCGCGCCACGCCCAGCTCTTTGAGGAATCGTGCCGTGTCCAGGGCCGTGTGGGCGTTGGCCTTGGTCAAGGTGGTGTTGGTGCTGGTGAAGATGCGGCCGGAGCAGTTCCTTATCCCCGCCACGGTTTCCTGCCAGGCATCCCGATGTTCTCCGGAGGGCCGGTTCGCCGCCGATCCGCCGCCCGACATGGCATTGTGGATGTCCGGGTCCACCGACTCCAGGGTGATCTGGACGTAGTCCAGCCCGGCCCCGGCCAGCCGGTCCACCATCTCCCTGGTGAGCAGGCGTCCGTTGGTGATGAGCCCGGTGACCACGCCTTGAGCCTGAGCGTGGGCTACCAGTTCGGGTAGGTCGGGTCGCAAGGTGGCCTCGCCGCCCGTGAAGACGATGTTCGGGACCTGGAAAGCCGCCAGCTTCTCGATGACCTTCTGCCAGGCGGCCGTGTCCAGCTCGGCCGTCTGGTGCGGTCCGCCGGCGTAGCAGTGCGGGCAGTTGTTATTACAGCGGTAGGTCAAGGCCAGGTCGACGCGGTACGGGGCCGACGCCTCGATGGAGAAAGGATCGACCCGTCCCACCCCGACATCGGAGAAGGGGCAGGCGCCACCGCCCGCCACGGCCAGGACGCGTGCCCAGAGGTCTTCCCAATCGGCCTTGGCCCGCGCCGGAGTCACCCGATAGTGCTTGGCGATGGTGCGGGCGACGCGGTCGATAACCTTGGGAGGCATGTCCGGTACGGCCGCTGCTCCCGTTGACCAGACGCCGGTCTCCAGCCATGCGTCGGCGAAGGCCTCGAAGAAGCGGACGGCCACTTTGTCAAGGTATAGGACGGCCGCCGCGTTGATCACCAGCGTCCCCCGGCCATCGGGGTCCTGGCGGAGGTGCAGCTTCAACGGGCCGAAGAAGATGCTGCGCATGGTGGCGGGTGCGGACATAGGCTTGGGCCTAAGAATAGGCATTTAGGTGCATCCCCCTCCCCCCGCGCAGGCACAGGCGCAGGCGCACGACACGCAGGCGCAGGCACAGGCGCAGCTGGGAGGTGGCGCGAACCCGCCCCCGCCACCTCGCCACCCCCCCTTGGTGACGGGCGGCGGCGGGGGGTTGAAGATGGCGTCACGCCCTTGACGCATGTCCCCGTCCCGTCCGGGCGCCACCTGCCCGGAGAGGTCGTAGTAGCTGCGGTTCAGAGTGTGGAAGAAGGGAAAGCCGTAATAAGGCTGCCACGGCAGGTAGTATCCGCCCATGAAGTTCCGCCAGAACCAGTAGTTGGCCGGGATGGGGTAGCTGGCGTTCCGCGGGAACACCCGCTCGGTCTTCCCTGCGGCGTCCTTATCGAGCAGGCACCAGAGGAGGTTCTTATCGTACTCGGAGAACCTGACTTCTGGCGTACCCGCCGCCTCCACCTCGGACCAGGCGGTGGCCGCCTTGGCGCGGTAATACTCCTCAGTGTCCTTCCGGCAATAGGGTTTCGTTTTCTCCACGGCCTGCCGTGCCAGTCGCAGGTAGACGGCCACCATGGCTTCTCCGTCCAACGAGCCGTCGTCATCGATGGCTTTCAGGACGCTCTTCTCTGGGACGGTGAAGGTCTTGGCGGCCTCGGGGTTACTCGCCGCCGGGAGCTTCTCGACCTTAAGGGGATCCTTCTGTATCACCCGGATGGCGTTCTTCCGGCACAGCTCGAACAGAATCATCGTCAGGACTCGCCCCGGATCTTCCTTCAAGAGCGTGGCGGCTTCGAAGACGGATAGGCTCTTGTTCGCCCCCACCCCGTCCATAGACAACCGCGGCCGGCTATAGGGTTCACGGCGGGCGTTGCCGGTAATCGCGCCGACGAAGGACGCCAAGAGCCCAAAGGCCACCAGTCCCATGACGATCCCGACCATGACTTGCCCGAAACCGCCATTCGACGGCCGGCGCACGGGATTGGGGCCAGGCTGGTAGTTGCCGGGCTTGGGCGGGGTCGCCTTCTTGACATAACTGGTCACATACCTGGCGGGAAAACTTGCACTGACCGCAACCTTCTCGTTCGACGCCAGAGGGCCCGCGCGCCAGAAGACCCCAAACCGTCCGTCGTCACCGTTGCCCGCGGCATCCCATTGCCGTGTCCCCGTCCGGACTTCACTCTGTGTTACCCCGGTCGGCATGACGAACATGATCTCTTGTTTGTCCACAGGGGCGCTCCACCAGCCGGGGATGTACTGGATAGTGACGCGGGTCGGATCCCCCGATTCCTCGAACAGGAAATCCGAGATTTCCCCCTGCACGTAGAACCCCTGTTTGGCGCCGGGTTTGATGGCCGGGAAGCCCTTCAGGACGAGAATGAAATTGCCACTCTGGGTCTGCTGACTGAACTTCACCGGATTACCCTGGCTGTCCGTCACCTTGGTGATCTTCGTCGTCGCCGTCGGTAGTCCGGCCCAGATTTCGGTTCCGTTGTCGGTGGAGTTCGCGCTCACAGCGAAATCGAAGTAGCGTAGCAGTTTGACCTTGCCGTCGGCTTCGATGGTTAATTGGTCGCGCTGGATAGGAATAGAGTAGGCGAAGGAGGCGAAGGCGACATACGCCGTGGTGACGGAGAGAGCCACGACGGTCAAAAGGACCAGAAGGGCCACGGCCACGGCTTGCCGGCGCCGTGGCGACGACCTCATCCGGGCCGTGTTCTGACTTGGGAAGCTATCCCAACGAAAGCTGCGTGTGTTCTTCATTACCCATCCTCCGCCTGGCTCAAGTCTGGCCAGTTTCGACCAGGGTTTCGACACGATGGTGGGGGCGCCCTGCATTATCACCCGAAGGCCAAAGCCGCCGCCAAGCGAACTGCCCCGCTATGGTCCGTTTGGGCTGTCGCCCTGAAGGTCTAAGACGCCTACCGCCCGCTTTCAGTCCAGTGGGCAATGTCGGCCACGCTAGAGCCCCACCCCCGGTGGAATTCCGAACCGTTTTTGGCATTCGGCGGGCGGCCTTGCGGAACCCTATGGACGGAGGTGGCCGCATGCCGCACGTCATCGAAGTGAAGGACCTGGTCAGGAGGTTTGGCGATTTCACGGCAGTCGACCGCATCAACTTCACCGTCGAGACGGGCGAGATCTTCGGTTTCCTCGGTCCCAACGGGGCCGGCAAGACCACCACCATCAAGATTCTCTCGACGCTCCTCAAACCCACCTCCGGCCAGGCCCTCCTGGCCGGGTACAACGTAGCCACGCAACCCGACAGGGTCCGGCACTCCATCGGCATGGTATTCCAGGACCCCTCTCTCGACGACCGTTTGACGGGAGAAGAGAACCTGCGGTTCCACGCCATGCTGTACAACGTTCCCGGTGACAAGCTCGAGGAGCGGATGGACCAGGTCTTGGAAATGGTTCAGCTATCCGACCGCCGGAAGTCTTTGGTGAGGACCTACTCGGGAGGCATGAAGCGCCGCCTGGAAATCGCCCGCGGACTGCTTCACTACCCCAAAGTGCTTTTCCTGGACGAACCCACCGTGGGCCTGGACCCGCAGACTCGCAGCGCCATATGGGAGCATGTGCGGCGGCTGCGGAATGAGGTGGGCATCACGGTCTTCATGACCACCCACTACATGGACGAGGCGGAGAACTGCGACCGCATCGCCATCATCGACCACGGGCGCATCCAGGGTCTGGACACACCGGAGGGGCTCAAGGAGCAGTTGGGCGGTGACAAGATCGTGGTGGAAGGCGACCCCGCGTTGAAACGCGACCTGGCCGACGCCTACCACGTCCGGGTCCAGGAAGTGGGCGACGCCTATCATTTCCAGGTGGCCCAGGGGGCCCATTTCGTTCCCCGGGTCATGGGCGACTTCGACGGGCGCATCACCGCTATCCAGGTGAAGCAGCCTTCCTTGGACGATGTCTTCCTGAACCTCACCGGCCGGGCCATCCGCGAGGAGGACGTTTCCGAGCGGGACATCATGCGGCAGAACATGCGGATGCACCGCGCCAGACGATAGCCGACGGTATGGCGGCGGCGCGGTGTGGTCCAACGGCAGGCAGCCGGGAGGGAGCGTCATGGCGTCACTGAGGGGTATCTACACTATCTGGTTCCGGGAGCTCCTACGCTTCGTGCGCGAACCGGCGCGCATCGTGGCGACTATCGCCCAACCCCTGCTCTACCTGGCCGTGGTCGGCAAGGGCATCGCCTCGACCATGTCCATCAACGGGGCGCCCGGCGGCATGGACTACCTGAAGTTCATGTACCCCGGTATCATCGGCATGTCGCTGCTATTCACATCTATCTTCTCGGGCGTCTCCATCATCTGGGACCGGGAGTTCGGGTTTCTGAAAGAAGTCCTGGTGGCGCCCGTCCCGCGGTGGGCGGTGGCGGTCGGCAAGATCCTGGGCGGCTCCACCGTGGCGGTGCTGCAGTCGGTGATCATCATCGTCCTGGCGCCAATGATCGGGGTCGGGGTCACCGCGAAAATGGTGCTCCTTCTGATCGCCTTGTCCTTCATTCTCAGCTTCGCCGTGACCGGACTGGGTGTGGCCATCGCCGCCCGGATGGACTCCATGCAAGGGTTCCAGATGATCATGAACTTCATGATCATGCCGCTATACTTTCTGTCCGGCGCCATGTTCCCCATCACCACCTCACCCCAGTGGATGAAGTCGGTGATGACGATAAACCCGCTTAGCTACGGCGTGGACGCCATCCGGAACGTGATCTTCTCCGACACCATGATCCAGGTGGGACCGGTGACGCGGCCTCTGGTGGAGGTGGCCAGGGCGGCGGGTCTCATCCGGTGGGACCTGGCACTGGACGCAGCCGTGCTAGCTGGGCTGGCCGTGCTCCTGGCGTCGGTGGCGGCGGTGACGTTCTCCACTGCGGATTAGGGAGTGGAAGAGCAGCTAGAGCGGCGAAGGATGCTGGAGGTCTTTCTTGAGGCGGCGCGGCCCGGGCAGGATGCGGTAGCCGAGCCTCCGGTTTACGGCCAGCATAGGTAGGTTGGCCGAATCGTTGTTGGCGGTCATGGTCTCTATCCCCCGGGCGCGGACGGCCTCGATGGTAAGGACCTTTAGGGCGAGGGCAATGCCGCGGCCACGGTAGTCGCGCCGTACTCCCGTAAAGTTGGTGTGGGCGCCTGCTCCCGGCACCGCCGGCATGGACACCTGGCTCACCCCCACGACGCGCTTTCCGTCTTCCCCGCCCATCGCCAGAGCCAGGACTTTCGTGCTCCCGGACCGCCTGAACTCGTCCAGCCATTCTTCCCAGGAAGGAATGCCCCCGTCGAAGCCCGGCTCGTCCTGAGAAGCGTCGGCTTCTACCGCGTAGACACCGCGGAGGAGCCCCAGTGGCAGGGGCTCCTCCGTGAGCAGTACAGTCAGTTTGACACCGTCTTCCGCGCCGGCACCTTGGACCTGATCGAGATGTCCAAGAAAAGCCTCGTCGTCCCAGGATTTCAGATCTAACACTGCCTCGGACCGTTCCAAGTCCAGGCGGTACCCGCGGTTCTGCGCCCAGGCCAGCGAGTCCCCGTCATCCCCTGGGGCGAAAGCCACCAGCTCGCACCGGGCCGCCGGCGCCGCCAGACCATCCCTATCCCGGACGGCCTGGCCGCCGATCCAATCCTCAACCGAAGCCAGCAAGGCCGAGCCTGTGCCCCGGCCCCGCGCCTCTGGGGCCACGACCACGGACACCTGGAACCGACCCGGTGACATGCCGATATGATGTCCGGCGTAGCCGTAGCCGATAACGCCACTGCCTTGGTCGTCGGCCACGAAGCGGACCCAGGCCGACTCCGCGCCGGCGCTCTGCCGGGCATCCTCGTTCATGAAGTCCTCGACCGTGACCGGTCTCCTCGGGTTGATGGCGTTCCGGAGGGCGACCACTCGCTCGTAGTCGCCTGTCCCGAACGCCCTGATCTTCGCGGCCAAGCTACGAATACCCTAGCCCTAGAACCGGATGGTGGCCCCGGGGAACTTGCCGGTGTGCCGGCCGTCTTCCACCACGACCTCGCCGTTCACCATGACCAGGTCGATGCCTTCCGGGTACTGCTTGGGATTGTTGAAGGTGGCCGCGTCCTTGACCTTCTCGTAGTCGAAGACCACCAGGTCGGCCCAATACCCTTCCTTGACCAGTCCCCTGTCCTTCAACTGGAGCTTCTGCGCCGGGAATCCGCTCATCTTCCGGACGGCCTCCTCCATGCTGAGGACGCCGCGCTCGCGCGCCCAGTAAGCCAGGTAGCGCGGGAAAGTGCCGAAGTGACGTGGGTGCGGCATGCCGCCGGCCAGAGGACCTTCGGTGGCCAGGCAGCTGCCGTCGGAGCCGGCCATGATGGCGGAGTGGCCGATGATCTTGGCCGTGTCCGCATCGTCCATGACGTGGCAGACCAACGGGGCGTCGCCTTCGTGCAGCAGGGTCTGCGCCGCCGCGATGGGGTCCTTCCCCATCTTCGCCGCCACCTGGGCCAGGGACATGCCGTCGTAGGCCGGGTTCGGCAGGTATTGGGACAGGAAGAGCCGGTCGGGGCCGCCGCGGCGGGCCAGGTTGGCTTCCATCTCTTTTGCCAGCTTGGCCGCGGTGTCGGCGTCCTTCAGGCGCTTGACCATCTCGGCCTTGCCGCCCTCCTGCGCCCAGCGCGGCAAGAGCGAACTGGCAATGCTGCTGCCCGAAGCGTCGTAGGGATAGCGGTCGCCGGTGACGTCGAACCCGGCGGCGCGCGCCGCATCGATCTTCGCCAGCACCTGCTCGCCCTGACCCCAGGTGGCGGGGCCCAGGCACTTGACGTGGGCGATCTGCGTGCGGACGCCCGAACCCTTGGCAATGTCGACGATCTCATCGATGGCTGCCAGGAGCCCGATGTTGTAGTTCGACTCGTCCCGGATGTGGGAGGCGTGCATGCCGCCGTAGCGCGCGACAACCTGCGCGAGAGCGATGTACTCGTCGGTCTTCGCGAAGGCGCCGGGCGTGTAGTAGATGCCGGTGGACATGCCGGCGCACCCGGCTTCCATGGCTTCCGCCACGTAAGCCTTCATCTTTTCCAGTTCGGCGGCGGTCGGTTCGCGGTTCTCATGCCCAAGGACGGCGGTACGGACGGTACCGTGGCCGACAAGGGTGACGGCGTTCACTGTGTGCGGCGTCCGTTCGAGGTGGTCCAGGTACTCGGGCATGGTGGTCCAGGTGAGCATGGACGGGTCGCCGCCGTAGCGGACGACATCGTTCTCCGCCACCTTGCGGGCGTAACCGTGCAACGGGGCAGCCCAGCCGCCGCAGTTATTGGTGACCTCGGTGGTCACTCCTTGGCGGATCTTACTTTCGTTTTTCGGTCCGATGAGGATCGTGAAATCGGAGTGGGTGTGGATGTCGATGAAGCCCGGCGCCAGATAACGCCCGGCCAGGTCGATGGTGCGGCGGGCCGGAGGCAGCCCTGCGTCGGTGGTCGGAGCGGTGGTAGGTGTGCCGGCTATCCCTGGCGTGGCCGGCAGCGGCCAGATGGCGGCGATCTTCTTGCCCTTCACGGCGACATCTGCCCAGAACCAGGCGTTTCCAGTGCCATCCACCAAGCGACAGTTATGGAACAAAACATCGAACACGGCAAAAGGGCCCCCCATCCAAGAAAGACTGATCGTGATTGCGACCGGGTTGACTGGTCGTGCCAGAGGCTTATTTCGAGTCCGGTATGACCAGCCCCTGCAAGTTTCCTGGAGTGAGGCCGGGCTTTGGCCGACCCGTGTTTCGTAGGGAGTGGGAATTCATGCCAAGGAGGATCATGGAATGTACATTTCTTGCTCTTTTCACTTCGGGAAGCGTCAGAAGGGGCTGTGGCGACGGTTCCACGGTCCAAGAATGGCGGCCTGGTTCTCGTAAGGTCGTGTCAAGTAACCATAATCCGGTGATTCTTGTCCACTTCTCGGGCTGGCCTACTGAGAATGAGGAAAAAATGCTCTTTCAAAAGGCCGTGTATACAAGATTTCCCACTCAAACAAGAACCAAGTACAACAAGGGTATGCATGAGTACATAGAGGCCTCGTGGATCAGGCCGGCTGGTTATCAGAACCACGGAGGGGCAAAGCACTGGAGAGCCTGGCGGATCTTGGGCAGGATGCGTTCCTGAATGGTGTCGCCTGGCGGCAGCCGGCTGCCGGCGGCAAGAGCGAACTTCTAAGCCTGGATCTGCCGCCAGAACTCCTTGTTCGATCGGCTAACCTCCGGAGAGGGGAGCCAACAAGGTTAGCTCGTCATCTCTCGCTGGCACATAATCTTTTCCCACCGATCTCCCTCGCATCAGGACCGCCATAACCAGGTCGGAGGGCAGACCGATCTCGTCCAAGTAGACGCGGACAGATGCACCAGGACGGACAGCCACCCGCAGCGCCTCGCGGCCGCTGGCAGCCGATCCCGAGCGGGCCAGATCCTTCAAGGTGCCACGGAGGAGCAAGGTGAACTCCCCTGCCCCTCCGCGGATATCGCTCTCGCCCTTTCCATCGTTCACCAACGGTCAGTTCATCGACCTTTCACTGAACTCTCGTCAACCCTTGGCGTCGTAGAGATCGGCCGCAACATCGCCTAGGTCCAGCTCACGCAACTTCGCCTCCGTCGGATGGCCTTCCCTATCCCACCCGCGCAGCTCGTAGTATTCATCCAAGAGCTTCTCCACGTTCTCTCGGGTGGTGAACTTGCCCTTGGCCGGGCCTTCCGGCATGGGCTCTTCGTAGAACCGGGCCGGCGGCATGTCGTAGGCGCGCCCGAAGCCCTTGATGTGCTTCATGTTGAAGGCGCGCGTGAGGTTCCAGATGCGTTCTGAACAGCGGAGCAGGCCGTTCCAGTCCTTCTTCATTCCCGTCACCAAGGGGAAGACTTCCTCGTACCACCGCAGCTCGAACCCGATCTCCACCCACTGCAGGCGGCAGACGCCCAAGGCGTCGAAGACCGGACGGGTGTGCTGCAGTTCGATGACCTTCTTGGCCTTGCCCTCGATGCTGTCACGCCCCGACGCCACGTCGTGGGTGATGGCCCAGGACCGATTGTGATGGGCGCCGATGTCGGCCGTCATGTAGGAGAGGAGCATGGCCGGGGCGTAGCGTGGCTCGTACCCGCTGAATTCCAGGCCTTTAACGTGGATGGCGTACTTCTCCGAGCCCTTACCGAATACGGAGGCGGCGTGCCGCACGCCCTCGGCCAGCACGGCCCCGATGCCCTCGCGCGCCGCCATCTTCCGGAGCAGGTATTCCACACTCTCGACGTCACCGAAGGCCAGCTTCCGCCCCACTTCCTCCTCGGTGATGACACCGTTCAGGAAGCACTCGATGGCGAAGGCCGCCACGTTCCCGCCCGAGATAGTGTCCAGACCCAGGTCGTCACAGATCCAGTTTAGGTAGGCGACGTCCTCGATCTGGCCGATGGCGCAGTTCCCGCCGATCATGGCGATGGTCTCGTACTCCGGCCCTTCCACCACGTACTCCTTGCCGTCGTGGGTGAACTTCGAGTACTTTCCACAAGGGATGGGGCACCCGAAGCAGCCCTTGTCGGTGATGAGGATGCGGTCGCGCAGAGCCTGGCCGTTGATGTTCTTGTGGCTCTCAAAGAAGCCCGATTTGAAGTTCCGGGTCGGGAAAGAGCCCACCTCGTTCACCCAGTCGGTAACGCCGGCGGTACCTTGGGGAGTCCAGTCGGCGAAACCGGGCTTGGCGAAGGCGGCGTCGTACATCTCCCGCCCCTTGGCCAACGCCCCGGCCGGATCGGCCATGGGAATGCTCTTGGTGCCGCGCACGGCGATGGCCTTGATCTTCTTGGACCCGAGGACGGCCCCCACCCCGGTGCGGCCGGCCTGCCGCCCGAAGTCGTGCTGGATGCAGGCGAAGCGGACCAGGCGTTCGGCGGCCGGGCCGACCACGGCGATCTGGAAGTCGTCGCCCAGCTCTTTCTTCAGGTCTTCCTCGGCCTGGAAGCACCCTTTCCCCCAGTGTTTCGAGGCATCGCGGAACTCGACGCGGTCGTCGTCGATGACCACAGTCACGGGCCGGTCGGCCGCCCCGTCGAAGACCACGGCATCGTACCCGGCGTACTTGATCTCGGGCGCCAGGTGGCCGCCCATGTTACTGTCGGCGTAGCCGCCGGAAGCCGGGGACTTGGCGCCGAAGTGGACCTTGCCGCCGCCGGGGAGGAACGTGCCGGAGAGCGGACCGGCGGCCATTACCACAAGGTTTTCGGGGTCGAAGGACTCGGCGTTCACCGGTACCTCATCATAAAGGAGGCGGGCGACGAAGCCGCGGCCGCCGATGTACTTATCGGGCCAGTCGGACGGAAGGGGCGTCGTATGTGAAGTCTTCTCGGTCAGGTTCAGGCGCAGGATCTTCCCGGCGTAGCCGTACAGGGCATTTGTCATGTTCCTCGGCACCTCCCTTACGAGCGGGCCGGCGGGGCCGTCACGGCCTTGTGGGCCGCGACCTCCTCGTCGGCGTCGGTGATGGCGTTACGCGGGCAATAGCGGATGCAGTCGCCGCAGAGGACGCACTTGATGGGCGCCGAGCGGTCGCGGTGGACGCGCATGACCCCTTGGGGGCATTCTTCTACGCAAAGGCCGCATCCGGTGCAGAGTTCCTCATCAATACGGTAGTGCCCGTCGGTGAAGGAGATGGCTTGGACCGGGCAGACTTCGGCGCAAATGCCGCACTGGTCACACACGGTCACGGAGTAGCGGCCCGGCCGCGGGAACTGGCCGGTGATGCGCAGAGCCGCCTTCTTCGGGTTCACTTCGCCCAGGTTCCGCAGGGCACAGACCACCTCGCAGGCCCGGCAGCCGGAGCACATTTCGTTATGGACCACCAGTTTCAAGAGCGCTCACCTCCGGAAGAAAAGACCTGGAAGACGTACACTTCCAACTTCAGACCACAGAAGGTTCCAACACCAGTTCGCGGCGGGCGAACCGCCCCAGGTTCAGCGCCGACACGTCGATGGGTGGCGTCTGCCCCAACATCTTCGCCGCCATGATGCGCCCCACGGTCGGGCCCAGCATGAACCCGTGCCCGGAGAAGCCGGCGGCGATGAAGTGGCCGCAACCGGCCGGTGCCTCGTCCAGCACCGGCTGGTTATCCTCGGTCAGGTCGTAGATGCCCGACCACTGGCGGACGATGCGGATACCAGCCAGAGGTGGAAGCAGCCAGGCGATCTTCTCGGCGACACGATGGAGGAAATCCCAACTGTGACCCTGGTCGAACCCCTTGGGTTCGTGGGGGTCGCCGACGCCCATGATGAAACTGCCGTGCGGTGTCTGCTGGCAATAGACGCCGTACTGGAAGGAGATGACCATTGGTTTTTGGAGCGGCGCCACTGGTTCGGTGACGAGGATCTGGTGGCGCTCGCCGATGATGGGTAGGTCCACCCCGGCCGTCTTGGCTATGAGCGGGGCGTGGGAACCGGTCGCGTTCAAGACCAAGGGCGTCGCGAGGTCACCCGCCGCCGTCCGGACACCGGCCACACGACCGCCTTCCATGATCAGGCCCGTGGCCTCGGTGAACTTCCGGACCTCCACCCCGAGCCGTTGGGCGGCCTCGGCGTAGGCCTGGGTCACCTTGAAGGGGTTCAGGTGGCCGTCTTCGGCGCAGAAACTGGCACCTACCAGGCCTTCGGTGTTCAGGTGCGGGACGATCTCCTTCGCCTCTTCGGGCGTGCACAGGCGCGCCGGGATGCCCAAGCTGTTTTCCAAGGCCACGTTCTTCGCGAACTGGGCCATGGTGGCTTCCGAGTGGGCCAGGAGCAGGTAACCGCCTTGGTTGAACTCGATGTCTCCATCGAAGCCCAGATAGTCGTTGAGGTTCTCGAACAGCTCTACGCTGGCCTTGGACATCAGGCAGTTGATGCGTGTGCCGAACTGCTGGCGGACTCCCGCGCCGCAGCGTCCCGTGGCCCCGCTGGCCAGGTACTCCTTTTCAAGGAGGACGACGTTCTTCATCCCATTGCGGGCGAGTTCGAAGGCGGTGGCACAACCCGTTATGCCGCCGCCGATGATGACGGCATCGGCCGTGGTCTTCATCGGGCCGCACCCCCTTGGCCGCCGTCGTCCTCGCCGCCCCCGGTATCCTGGCTATCGCGGGTCTCCCCTTCTTTGCCAACCAGGAGCCCCAGCTTGAAGGGCTTTGTCGGAGGCCGGAAGGTCCCCAGGGCGACTTCTCCGGGGGGCCTGCCTGTGGCGCGGGCCAATTCCTGCATGAGGAGCAGGCGGCAGGTCTTACCCTGGCACGGCCCCATCCCCGTCCGCGACAGGCGCTTTATCTCATCAATAGTAGTGTAACCGCGCTCCACGAGCCGGCGGATATCCGCCAGGCTGATATCCTCGCAACGGCAGATGATGGTATTCTCGTCCCTTTCCCCGCCTTCGCTCACTCTGCCGCACCTCCTTTCGTCGCCGGGACCCGGATGTTGCGGACGGTCCCCACTTTCTCACTGGGGACAGTCACCCACACCACCGGCGTCGCTAGTTTCGAACGGCTGCGCACCACGCGGACGACGCGCCCGGAACCTACCAGCGCCCCGGTACGGTCGAGGAGGTCCACCGTGTGCCCGGCCGCCGGGAGCGGCAGGAATTCGTAGGGCAGCTTCAGCAGTGCCTCCGACGGGGAGTAGTTCTCGTCCACGACGAAACAGGCCAGTCCGGGGCATTGGGCCACGCACAGCGCGCAGCCGTTACAGTGTGCCGCTTCATAGGCGGGTGTCAGGTTGATATCGGGGAAGGGACCGATGGCGCCGGTGCGGCAGGCCTTGTGGCAAGGGTCACACGGGATCTCCTGAAAGCACTCGATGACCGCGTAGGGCCCCTGACGACGGCGGTCGGCCGGCGGCAAGGACGACTCGAGTTCGGAGGCGGCCGGCTCGCCGGTGGAGGTCAGCTGTGGCGACAAGGTGCGCCCCGGCTTGCCTGGCTTGGGCGCCGAGGTGGCCGGTGGGGGGGCCGCCGGTGCGGAGGCCGCCGGTGCGGAGGCCGGCGACACCGGACTGCCGGCCGGGGACGACGCGGCCATGCCGGCAGTCTGGCCTGCCAGCTTAGCCAGCCCCCGCCGGATCTTTTCGCCCGACGGCCCTGCCCGCAGCGAGGCAAGCTCGGCTCGCCAACCGGCGGCGACCGCTGCCAGATCTCGGACCAGGCCCAGCCGGGCCGCGGCGCCCAACCCGGCCAGATGGCCTTCCACCATGGCGGCGCTGGCCTCTTCCACGCCCGAGACGTCTCCGGCCACGAAAACCCCAGGCACCGACGTTTCCAAGTCTTCGCCGTGCACGGGTACATGTCCGCCCAGTTCGGGGACATAGGCCATCTGGCACCCTGCCTGGAACAGCAGCTCGGCCAAGGGCGATAGCCCGGTGGCCAGGCAGAGCACGTCGGCCGCAATGTACTTCTCCGTTCCGGGAACGGGTTGCCACTTCTCGTCCAACCGCCAGACGGTGACTCCCTCCAGGGCCTCGCGGCCGTGGGCTTCCTTGACCGTATGGGATGTCAGGATGGGGACCCCGGCGCGCCGGACCTTGGCGGCGTGGACAAGGTACCCGCCGATAACCGGGGCCGCTTCGACGATGGCGGCCACTTCGACGCCCGCCTGGAGCAATTGGTAGCTGACGATGAGCCCGATGTTCCCGGCTCCCACCATGACCACGCGCCGCCCAGGTCGGACCCCATGCACGTTCATCAATGTCTGCGCGGCACCGGCCCCATAGATACCCGGCAGGTCGTTGTTGGGAAAAGGCAAGAAGCGCTCGGCGGCGCCGGTGGCCAGGACGAAGACGGGGGCGGTCACTTTCTCCAGCCATTCCCGGCGCTCTTCGCCCGGCGCGTCTTTCACCCGCTCCACCGTGATAACCCGGTCACTGTAGAACCCAAGGACGGTGGAGTTCAACCACATCTCGACCGCCGGCAAGGCCGCCACTTCCTCGCGCAGGAGGCGGGCGATTTCGACACCTCTGGTCCCGGCCCGCTGCTTTTCGGAGCCGAAGAACTTGTGGGTTTGTTTGACCAGTTGACCGCCCGGTCTGGTATCGCGGTCCAGCACCAGTGTCCGAGCGCCCGCCCGCCCCAACTCAGCGGCGGCCGAGAGGCCTGCCGGCCCCGCGCCCACCACGATCGCGTCGTACTTCTTCGGGCCCCCGCTCATGCCAGGTCCCCCCGTCCACCGCGCTGCTTCTGCACCCGCATGCCTTCGTGCAGGGCTTCGACGCAGACGCGTACGTTGGGGCGGCCGTCGACGGTCATCAGACACGATGAGCAGTTGCCGATGGCACAAAAAAAGCCCCTCGGCCGATGCCTCACGGGACTCTCACTGAGGACGCGTACACCGGCGGCATGGAGAGCCGCGGCAATGGGCTCGCCCTCATAGCCTTCCAGTTCGCGGTCTTCGAACCAGAACCTGACTTTGCGGCCCTTGGAGAAATCAAGAATGGGATGATCTTGGATCCGCACCGGCACCCTCCCTCTTTAGCGCGCGGGTCGGCAAACATGATGTTGCTGCTGTTTGGTCCCCCGTCCCTAGTCTTCTTGTTTTTTTGTTTCTTTGTCGTTTTCAACACGGGAACCGGCGGCTGGCGAACCGCCAGTTCAAGAAAGAGTTCGCCCGAAACGCGGCTTTTCCTTGCCGGGTGGATCTCAAGGGGTCGGCGCCAAAGAGAAAGGCCCCGGCCCGGCCGGGGTCCCAGATGGTTGACAGACAGGGCAACTGGCCCCTGAGTGCTATTCCGGACGTGGCTTCGACCGTGGGTCAGAAGAAGCAAGGGTGGAGTAAATCCCAGACACTTTTCGTTCGACAGCAAGGTATCTTGGGTTTGGCCCCTGCCGTGGAACCATACCCCATGGGGGTATTTGGAATACTCCAAGGGGTACCGGGAAACCCTTTTGAGCCTCTGCCGCCAACCGTCGAAACCTGCCCGGGCCCCGTCGGAACCCACTCATGCCCCGGATTGTCCGCCGTCCGCCAACCCGAAAGTGGACTCATGCCTCCTAGCAGCGGGCAAGAAGGCAAGGCCGTCCTTCCCTCGCCTCCAGAGACGTGCCGCCTCACCATGAACGCCAGCACAATACCCTGGGGTAAGCCTGGGGTAAACCCAAGATACTCTGTTGGTCATGGAAGAGTATCCCGAATTGACTCCCGCGATCCCACGGCGACGGATACTCCCCCACCCCCCATTACCGACGGCACGCGAACCTTATCGGTCGCCACGATTCACACGAGATGAGGTGGTTCGCGCCGGGCAGACTTCTTTGTCAACAAGCTGAGGCCCCGGACAGGCCGGGGCCGGCAGAGTCTTGCGAGTCGGATCCCCGGGGGACCCAGGGACGATCAGTGGCACGAGGCGCAGTTCCGAGATGAACAAGCCGAACATCCGGAAGCGCCGGCCGAAGCCGTGCCGGAATCCCCTGCCCCGTTTCCCAACGCGCCACCGCCGCCCGTGGCCGCGAACCGGGAGAAAACGCGGCGGACTTCCTTCCCGGCACATTTCGGGCAGGCGAAATCGGGTGGGAGGCTTCCCAGGACCAGCTTCTCGAACCGGCTGTCGCACGACGGGCAATGGAACTCAAGGATGGGCATGGTATCTCCTCCGGGCGCTTGCATTCTACTGGGCGGCACCTGTTTCCTCCCGGTGCTTGGACGCCACCAGTTCATGTTATGTAGACGGCGTGTTTTTCAGCCATTGGCCATGGCTGGGCTGGCGAACACTGTCGTTCATAACGCCGCCACGCCGTCACAAGCTAACGTTGTTTGAGGAGGTGATTCGACATGGCGAACAACAACGGTGCGAAGCTTCTATCTCAAGACACTCTGAACCGTTTCAAATACGAGATTGCGTCTGAGCTTGGTCTTTCCGGCGAAATACAGCGCCGGGGATGGGCCGACATGCCTTCACGGGATATGGGAGCCATCGGTGGGAACATTGGCGGCCGGATGGTCCGAGTTATGATCCGGCACGCCGAGGAAGCCCTGGCTCGCGGCGAACAGCTCCCGCCGGTCTAGCGACCAGGCGTTATTGAGGGGCAAGTGTAGTTCGCGCCGAACAGATCACCGCACACGCGGCCGGACCGGAAACCTCTGGTCCGGCCGCAGTTGTTTTATGTCGTCAACGATCGATAGACAGTACTTCATCCAAGGGGACAAAACTGATGCCCGCTTTGCGCGCGGCCTGTAGGAAAAGCGGCAGTGCGGCTACCTCGGCCGGGTTGGTTTCGCGTAGCATAAGGATGGCGCCGTCACGAGTAGTGCCCAGCAGATCCGCGGCGACCTTGGTGGGGTCATCCTCTTCGTCGCCGAAGGCATTGGACCAGTAGACCGTGGTCAGACCGAACCTCTCAAGGGCAGCGGCAACCGATGCGTCGCTGGCTCCACCGGGGGGGCGGAACATCTGGGGACGATGGCCGGTAACGGCGAAAATGATCCCTTGGGCCTTGGCCACGTCAGTGATGATGTCGCTTTCGGAAAGCCCCGTCAGCACACGGTGCTGATAGCCGTGACTTCCGACGTCTTGCCCCGCCAGGGTGACCGAACGGGCGATAGTCGCGTAGTTCGCCGCCTTCTCCCCCACCATGAAGAAGGTCGCCGGTGCACCGTATTCGGCCAGAGCTTTCAGTATGGCGGCCGTCTGCGGAGTCGGGCCGTCGTCAAAGGTCAAGGCCACCCGGGGGGAGCGCTTGGGGGCTGCCGGCGCCATGGCCGGGATGGCGACATCCTCTTCGGAATCATCGGGGGCGGCCACGTCGCCATTCCTCAGGCCCCCGTCGGCGGCGGAGGGCGGCGGCACGATGGCATCCAGCGCCGCCGCTGCCCCCGATCCAGACTGGGGTGCCTTAAGGGCAATCTTCTGCCCGGAGCAAATCAAGCGAGGATCGGCCAGCTTGTTCCAAGCCACTAGATCTTCCAGAGGGATGCTGGTGCGCGCCGAAATTGCCCAGAGGCTCTCCCCCGGTTTCACCTGCCAGACCCCGGCGCGGATCTGGCGGCGAACAGCGACAGACTCCCAAGTCTCGGGTCTGGCCACGCCGTCCACTTTCTGGCCGGCCGCCTTCTGCATCTCCCGAACTGCCCTCTCCGTCTGCGGCCCGAAAATGCCATCGATGGGCCCGGGGTCCAAACCTACTTCTTTCAAGACGGTTTGCAGGACGATCACCGAGCTGCCGCGGTCTCCAAGTCGGAGCAGTGGGTGAGGGTCGGGGGCTGGGGCCGCCTGCGTCGCCGCCGCGGCCTGTATGGTCTTGATCCTTCCTACCCACCCTGCCTGACCGGCGCCCAGAGCTAGCACCCAGCCCACGATCTGGCCGTAGACCAGAGTCTCTGCCAGGATCAACGCTGAGGCCAATGCCACGGTCAGCGTCCTTCTCATCCACGCCGCCCCCCTGGGACCAGTGTCTTCCAGGGCCATCTATATACGTCCGGATGGACAAGTATGACCGGAAGGTGGACAGGTCCAGGTCCGGGTGCAGGGGTGCAGCTCCCGGTCTAGGTCCGGTGCAGGAGGCCGGCGGCGGCCAGCCGGTCGAGGGTTAGCTCTGCCGCCATCTGTCCCCGTTCGATAGCAGTGGCCGCCCCCTTGGGGTCGATGGCGGCCATGTTTATGTCATGAAGGTCGGGGGAGATGACGATGAGGTTGCACCGTTCCGCGGCGGGCTGCAGCTGGTCGTGAGTCATTCGGCCCAGCATAAGCTCTAAGGAGTAGGTCCCCGCCTCCAAGAGCGTGGCCGGGTAACGGTCGTGGCGGTAGTGGCCGAACAGGTCAACGGCCACAATGGTGTCGGCCTCGTACTCCAGAAGCGGGCGTACGGGCACATTCGCCAGGACGCTACCGTCGGCCAGAAGGTGCTCGCCCCACCGGGTCGGCCGGAAGACCCCGGGGACCGCGGCGGAAGCCAGAACGGCGCGGACAAGGTCGCCGCGGGTGAGGTAGATCTCTTCTCCCGTCTTGAGGTCGCACACACCGGCAAAAAAGCGCACCGGCAGCTCCTCGATCTTCTTCTTTCCGAAGAGGTCAAGGAAAAGGCCGCGGGCGCGTCGCAGGTCGAGGAGGGCCTGGCGGCTGAGAGCGGGCATGGAGAGACTGAGCCAGCCGCCGTGCGATAGCCGCATGGCCACGTCCTTCAGCCGGGCCACGGGCACTCCCGCCGCGTAGCAGGAGCCCACCATGGCTCCCGCGCTGGTCCCGGCCACCATGTCGGCCCGGAACCCTTCGCGTTCGAGGACCTCAAGGACACCGATGTGGGCGAACCCGCGCGATGCCCCGCCACCCAAGGCCAGACCGACCCGCACCTCTCCGTCCCTCCCAACCTTGCCTAGCCTGTCCACCGTCCGGAAATAGAAGAAGCCGGCGGGTACCCTCCCCCGCCCCGGCTTCCTCTGCTTGTCGCGTACTCGTCGGGCGCTTCGAGCTTCTAGAGACTTACCCCCGCCGTTCCACCCAGCGCCCCAACGATGACACCCACCAGAAGCCTCTGGCCGAAAAGGGCGAAGTTGAACGGTTCAGGGAAAATCAAGGCTCCAAGGATGAAGGTCACCGCCACGTAGCATAAACCGGTCAGGCCTCCGTTGACAATCCCCGCGCTCCTTGCTTTTCGGGCGGCATAGAAGGCGCCCAGCAAGATGCTGGCCTGCCCGATCCAGGTCATGACCGACGTCAAGTTGCCTTGGGCCAGCGTGGTCCGTAAAACCATGGCCCCCACCACGGCCGACGCCACCAGTGACACCGCGTACGCGGCGATGACGCCAGCGGCAATGCACTTCCACTGCACTCCCTGTCCTCCGGCCCCTCCGGCGTCAAGCAAGGATTCCCGCGCTTTACCTGCCAAGGTAAGACACCCCCCAACCCCGTTTGGCGTAAGGACCGCCGTTGCCAGGGTATGCCAAGCATACCTTCTGTATGCTGGGGTGGGTGGTGAAGGGAGCGGTCTAGGCCCTTGGGATAATAGACTCGTCCAGC
>JAJYWN010000058.1:0-48248 GCA_021791495.1 Bacillota bacterium | reverse complement strand
TGCCTGGCCCGCGCATCCTTCCCGGCGTGGGCCAGGTTCTCGTTAGTTTGCATAATGCAGCCGGGGCAAGCCGTAGCCACGGTGCCGGCGCCGGTGTCGGTGATGAGTTGGGCCTGGCGCCGTCCGATCTTCCGCGTCAGGGCGTAGTGGCGCAGGCTGAAGGTGCCGCCCGATCCGCAGCAGGCCGATTCCTTCATCTCCACAAAGGAGTCGCCGGCCATGCGCCGCAGGAGCTGGCGGGGCGGCGCGGTGACGCCGCGCGAATGTTTGAGATGGCAAGGGTCGTGGTAGGTTACCTTGGCCGCGGCTGCCGCGGTGCCTCCGCCGTTCCCCCGGAAAGCCCCCAGGGCCTCCAGACGGTCAAGGTTCCCGTCGGACGCCAGCAGTTCAGTTATGTCCACTACCGGGACGCCAAGGTCGGCGGTACCGGTGTCCGGCATTTCCAGTTCCGGATACTCCTTCTTCAGCATGGTCCCGCAGGAAGCGCAGGCCGTGATCAGCGTCGCCGTTCCTTGGGGCAAGTTCGCCTTCAAGCGCGCGGCCAGGGTCTGGGCGGTCTCCTTGTCCCCATTCAAGAGCGCCGGCTCACCGCAGCAAACCGGTTCACGGGGCAACAGGACCCGGTAACCCAAGGCCCCCAGCACCCGCCCAGCCGCCAAGCCGATCTGAGGGTAGACATAAGTTATGAGACATCCGGGGAAGAAGGTCAAATCGCCGCGCGGGGCGGTACCGGCCGCGGGATTGGCCAGAACAGGTGTTCCGTCGGGGAGCCGCGAGATCGACCGGTCTTCGAACAAAGTCTGCCTGGACAGAGAGGGCAAGAGCCGGCTACGGTCCAGGCCGAAGGCCGGGGCATTCAGCCCATGCCCGCGGGACCGTAGCGCCAACCGCTGAAACCGGCGCCCCAACTTTACATAACCGTCCAAACGGCCCTCCCGGAGGAGCTTGCGCAGGGCCAGACGCTTGACTAACGGGGTGCGCACGTTTTCGGCCAGGATGGCGCGGGCGTCGACCATAAGCCGGTCGATGCGCACACCGGAGGGGCAACCGGCCAGGCAGGCTTGGCACACAAGGCAGGTGGACAAGCGGTCCTCCATCAACATGCTCCAGCGGACGCGGCCGCTCAGGGCGGCCTCCACCAGGCTGATGCGGCCACGGGCCACCGAACTCTCCCCGCGCACTTCACGGTAGACAGGGCAGACGGCCTGACAGAGGCCGCATTTCATGCACTTCTGCGCTTCTTCTGCCAGCCGCACGGCCGTCGGGTTAACGCTGGTGTCGGTGACCCTATCGGTCCCACCGTTCTTCGGGTTCTTTGCGGAGTTCCTCTCGCTCATGGCGGTCTGGCCCTTCCTAATCCTGTTCGCCGGAGCTGCCAGGCGGGTTCAACCAACTGCCCGAAGCTCGGCCCTGGTTCCGGGCCTTGCCGCCCTTGGCCGCGGCCGCCCCTGCCCCTGCCCCTGCCGCCGCGCCGACTCCAGCCGCCGAGACACCGGCGGCGGCCGTGTCGTGCGGGCGGTAGACGAACATCTTGCCGGGGTTCATCAGGCCCTTGGGGTCGATGGCGCCCTTGATGCGCCTCATCAGTTCCATGCCTTCGGCCTTCGCCTCCCATGGCAGATAGCGGGCTTTGGCCAGGCCGATGCCGTGCTCGCCCGAAAGGGTCCCACCCAGATTCAGGGCCGCCGAGAATATCTCGCCGATCGCCAGGTCGGCCCGCCGCTGCTCGTCGGCGTTCCGGCGGTCGGTGATGAGCGTAGGGTGAAGGTTACCGTCGCCGGCGTGCCCGAAGGTCCCGATGAGCACGTCATAGCGGGTGGCGATCTCCTCGACGGCCCGCACCATGTCGGCCACCTTGCTGCGCGGTACAGTGGCGTCCTCCAGGAAGACGTAAGGCTTCACGCGCGCCAGGGCCGACAGGGCCGTGCGCCGCGCGGCCCAGAGCCGGTCGCGCTCGGCCGCTGAGGAAGCCGCCTGCACACTGCGTGCGCCTTCGTCCCGGCAGACTTTCTCCACGATGCGGGCGTCGTTCTCCACCGCCTCCCGCACCCCGTCCAGTTCGATGAGGAGGACGGCCCCGGCGTCGGTGGGCAGACCGGCGGCGGAGAAAGCCTCCACCGCCTTGATGGTGGTGTTATCCATGATTTCAAGGGTTGCGGGGAGGACGCGCGCCGCGATGATGGCGGAGACCGCGTGGGCGGCGGCGTTCAGGTCGTCGTAGACGGCCAGCACGGCATGCTTGTAGGGCGGGAGGGGGATCAGTTTCAAGGTGATCTCGGTGAAAACGCCCAGCGTCCCCTCGGACCCGGTGAACAGCTTGGTCAGGTCGTAGCCGGTGACGTTCTTCACCGTCTTGCCGCCGGTGTTCACCACGTCGCCGTTGGGGAGGACGACTTCCAGGCCCATGACGTAGTCCTTGGTCACCCCGTATTTCAAGCCGCGCAGGCCGCCGCTGCACTCCCCCACATTCCCGCCGAGGGTGGAGATGGTCATGGTAGCGGGGTCGGGCGGGTAGAACAGTCCCTCGGCCTCCACGGCCTGGTGGAAATGGGCCGTGACCAGGCCGGGCTGTACTTTCGCCAGGAGGTTCTCTTTATCGAGTTCGATGATATCGCGGATTCCGGTCATCAAAAGAACTACGCCGCCGTTCACCGGAACCGTGCCGCCCGAAAGGTTGGTGCCGGATCCTCGCGGGGTGATCGGGACGCCCTCTTCGTAGCAGGCCCGGACGACTTCCGGGACCTGGTCTTTCCGCGTGATGCGGACCACGGCGTCGGGCTTGGACAGCGGCAGGGCGGGCGTGGCGTCATAGGTATAGCACGCCAGTTCCTCTTCTTCATCCAAGACGTTGTTGATCCCAACGATTTCGCGCAGCTTCGTAATGATGGGTTTCGGCACGGTGACACCCCTTTCGGTGGTGCGCTCAGTCATGGTTTCAGTGGTTGCGCTAGCCGAGATACTTCCGTGCCGTGCCTTTCTCTTCCTGCGCTTTACTGAACGACGGCCAGCACCTCATCTTGCCACATATGGCGATCCACCGACATTGGCTTCCACGATCGCCCCAAGAATAAGAGACCGCCGCCGTAGAAAACGGCGACGGTCTCTTTCGGCAAGGTACGTCTAAGCTGCTTCTATTGCTTGGTCCGAGTGCTCTGACGCTGGTCCACTTCTTCGTCCATTGCTTCGACGGCGTCCTTCTTCTCCACCATCTGGTTTTCGGCGTACTTGACCATGCGGCGAGTCATGTTCCCGCCGATCTTGCCGACTTCCCGGGTCGTCATGTTGCCCCAGCCCCGCTGCTCGATGTCGTCGTCGAGGTTCAGGTCCTCGGCGACTTCGTATTTCAGCTTATCGAGGGCTCGGCCGGCCTTTGGCTGGACGTGTTCTCTGTCGTTGGGCACTTCAAAGACACCTCCTTCGCCTCACGGCCTGCAAACGCCCGTGAGCAAGGTTAGTGTCCGCGAATTGAAAGGCTCATATAGCTGCGAGTATCTAGCATCGTTGACTGCCACCAAATGGTATATCGGGTGTCTATTGTCACGCTCAGTGCGAACAGCCTAATACGCGTCAATTACTTGGCCGCCGGTGGGAATGACCGAAGGTGCCGGGAGGCAAAGGTAGTGCGGCGCGGGCGGCCAACCTCTCTTTCACGATCTGAAGAACGGTGTCCGCGGACGAGGCCGCTGGAGGCGGCGACATCCGGTCGCCGAGCATGGCTGCCGTAATCTGGTTCCAGGCGTCGGCCAGCGAGGCCAGGTCATACCCACCTTCCAGCAGAGTTACCATTCGCCCGTGTCCCAGGCCGTCCGCCAACCGCACCAGGAATTCGGCCATCCAGCCGTAGGCGTCCGAGGAAAGCCGCAGGTTACCCATGTGGTCATCGACGTGGCCGTCCTGGCCGGCCGACACGAGAATCAGGTCGGGCCGGAAGGCCCGCAGAGCGGGCCCGATCAACGATTCGAACGCTAGGCGGTAACACTCGTCACCGGCGCCGGGAGGCATAGGGATATTAATGGTGTAGCCCTCCCCTTTCCCCGCTCCGACCTCGGTGTACCAACCAGTCCCCGGATAGGCGGGCACTTCATGCAGAGAGATGAAAAGGACCGAAGGGTCAAGGTAAAACGCATCTTGTGTGCCGTTACCGTGGTGCATGTCCCAATCGACGATTGCCACCCGCTCGGCCCCTCCGTAGCGCCGCGCCCAAGCGGCCGCAATGGCCACGTTATTGAACAGGCAGAAGCCCATGCCTTGATCGGCTACGGCGTGGTGTCCGGGCGGACGTACCACCACCGACGCCCGGTCCAGTTCTCCTTGAAGAACATGGCGGGCCGCCGCCACCGCCCCGCCGGCGGCCAACTGGGCCGCACGGTAGCTGTCGGGGCCCACCATAGTATCTACGGCGATAAGGCCGCCGCCCCGGGCGCAGAAGTCGCGGAGAGACTTGACATAATCAAGGCGGTGAACCAACGCGACGGTTTCCTCCGGAAGAGGGTCAGGGGTCACGGGGATGAGCCGCTCCAACAGGCCGGTCTGACGCAGCCCCTCCAGAATAGCCGGAAGGCGCTCGGGCCGTTCCGGCCAATCTTCGTGTTTGAGGCAATCTTCGTGGTAGACCAAACCTACCCTTGGACGTCGCCGGTCCGCAGTCATCTGGACTCCCCATTCACTTTCAGTACTTTGAGTCAACCCACACGTGTTGGCCCGACCCGGCCGCGTTTAGTGCCAGACCCGTCACCGGTCTGGCCGGCACTCCCACCGATCGGAGGAAGGCTACAGTCAGGTAGCTGTGGGGGGCGCAGTCTCCCGCGAGCAAGTGCAGCGTCTCCAGGGCTGTCCCGAAAGAGATCTGGTATCTGATGTTCCGGTACACCCAGGAGGAAATGGCCCGCACCACCTGCCAGCGCGTGGTGCCCGGCCGCGCGGCCGCGTCCCCCAGGATGGCTTGAGCCTGATTCCGTATGGCCGGACTATCGGCTTCCATGAAAGGTTCGGCAGCAAGGAAAGCACCGTCGACCCCGGCCGGGCTGGACAGCAAGGGTGTGCCGTCGGCGGTGTCGTACGCCCGACCCCAGCCCCGGTTCGGGGCACGCAAGATGAACTCACCGCGCACGTGGAAAGCCCCAGTTTCAGCCAGGGCCGTCCCAGAAAAAGCTTGCCCTTCCTGAGTCAGGTTCGCCGGAAAACCGCTATCTGAACTAACGACCCAAAGGTCCGCGCCGAGGGTGAGATCCCGGACAGCCGCGGCCTCCGGTAACCCCTTGCCAGCGTGCACCGCAAGCCCACGGTTGACAGCGGCTCCCAAGGCGTTCATGTCCGTCGGCGCCATCTTGACGACGCCTGGACCAGGGAATCGGGACGCGGTGATGCCGGCGTCAGGCAGCTCCCACCCCAGTACTTCGCGGCCGACCGGCTCGTAGCAAACCCGAAGCCGTACTGTGGGCCAGACGAACTCCGCCAGGACCACCGGCTGGCTTTTGCCGTCAGGACCGCGCCAGGTCCGCAGCCCCAACACGTGCGCTTCGACCGTGTTCAGGAGTAGCGGACGGGTGATCGGTGAAGTGACCTGCTGTGGATCGACCACCGTCATCATCTGAGGGCCGTCATCCTGGAAATCCAGGCGCTGCCCCAGTAAGTCCAGGCCTCCGGAGAACAAGGCAGCACTGTCGATGGCCACCGTGCCCGGTGGCATCGCCGTCGCGTATTCCATGGGAGTGCTCCCTTGGCGCCACGCGAACTCTCCCGCACCGCCATCTACCACGAGTGACACACCTGGCGACAGCTGGGAGTCAGGCCCCATGGCCCCAGTCCGCGGACTCGCCTCTCTTCGCTGGAAGGCTTTCAGGTGGAGGTCGGTCGCCGCGACGGTGGAATCAATTTCTATCCGCTGTTCGACGAGATCAGTCCCTCTCTGAAAGCTCACAGTCGTACTACTCTTGAGGGTGAGGCCTTCCGCGCTTCGCTGGACAGAATAGGATATCACCCCGAAAGTCTTCTCTTCGAAGGTGAGGGCGTAATAGGTGGTGCCCTGTACCAGGCCGGTAGCTTTGTTGAGTGGCCACAGGCGATCCGTGCGCGCCTGCCGGTAGTCCAGGACTGCCCAGACGGAAACGGTGATGAGCCCGACGACAAGGACTGCTAAGACCATCGGCCGATAACCAGACTTCACCGCCGGCGAAACCTCCCCGGGGAGTCGCTATCGCCTATCCCCCTACCGTTTAGACCCCGGATCGGGCTGGCTTATTCATCCTCCAGCCCTTGGTCGGGAGACCGCCTGTTACCAATCACCTCGGAGCCAGACCTCCACCGCCCGCGCCACTTGCGCCGCCGACCCCACGAAGAGCTTGGGACCAGGCAGCGCCTGGAGGAAGCGGCGCCCATAGGCCTGTGTCGCCGCCCGCGGGTCGCATACCACCACGGCGCCCCGGTCGCCGCTGGTGCGGATGAGGCGGCCAAAACCCTGCTTGAAGCGGATGATGGCCTGGGGCACGGCGAAGTCGGCGAAGGCATCGCCGCCACCCGCCACCACGGCCTCACTGCGCGCCTCCACCACGGGCCGGCCCGGAGGGTGGAACGGCAGCCGGACGATGACGACGCAGGACAAGGCATCACCCGGCACGTCCACCCCCTCCCAGAAACTGGCCGTGCCCATGAGCACGGTGCGCTCCTGCTCCCGGAACTCCTCTACAAGCCGCGACCGCGAGCCGTCCTGACCCTGGACCAGAAGGCAGATGTCCAGTTCCTCCAGCTTTCCCCGGAGCACCTGAGCCACTTCCCCCATCATCCGGTAGGAGGTGAAGAGGACGAGCGTGCGCCCCTTGGTCCGCCCAATGAGGTCGGCCAGGAAACGTAACAGGTGGCCGAGGACTTCCTCGCCGCGGGCGTACCGCGGATGCGGCGCGTCCCTCACCACGCAAGCCAGGGCCTGCTCATCGTAACGGAAGGGCGATGCCAGGCAGGCCGTCTGGCACTCGTCTTCCTCGCCGAGCCCCAGGCGTTTGGTGACATAACTGAAATCGCCGCCCACGGCCAAGGTGGCGGAGGTCACCACCACCGAACGGCAGTGGTCGAAGAGCCCCGCTTTCACCAGTGGCCCGACGTCCACGGGAGCCGCCCGTAAGGTCACCTCGGGATTGGAGCGGTTGGACGTCTCCACCCAGTAAACATAATCGTCCTCAGACTGCGTCAGCACCAGGTTGATTTTGGAGGCCGCCTCGGCCGCGATCAGACCGTAGGAGGTCAGACGCTCTGGCCAGCCGGCGAAGGCCTTTTCCTGGGTGCTCGACGCGCCACGTAAAGCTTCGCCCAGGCGCCCCAAGGTCGTGCCGAGGAGCTTCAGTGCGGAACAGGCGTTCTCTCCGTCCTGAAGGATGCCCTCGGGCAGCGTGTTCGGGTGAAGCCGCCATTCACCGAGCGGCAACTCCCCTCCCCCTCCCCCTCCCCCTCCCCCTCCCCCGCCCCCGCCTCCGGCCCCGGCGTCTTGCCTTGCCCCGACGGCGGCCGCCGCCAGCCCGTCGAACAGACGGTCGCACGCGGTGCGGCAGCTCTCCACCCCTTGAGTCGCTTCGTTCGTCAGGGATGTCAGACGCTCGGCTCCCGACGACAGCATCTCGGCCACCGAAGTCAGGCGGTTACGCAAGGTGCCCAAGAGGCCCGGGAACCCGCCGCGGTATCCCCGGAACAGGGCGCCAAGCCAGCGGCGGATCTCATACCGCCCCACGCTGACGCCGAGATGGTCGGTGGCCACGTCCTCCAGGTTATGGCCTTCGTCGCAGATCAGGTAGCGATAAGGTGGCAGGACCCGGTTGGCCACGGTCAGGTCGGCCAGGAGCAGCGAATGGTTGACGACGACCAGGTCGGCCTTGGCCGCCAACTGCCGCGACCTCTGGACGTAACACTGGTCGTGCTGGGGGCACTGGTCGCCAAGGCACGTCTCGCCGTGGGCGGCCAGCCCCGACCAGAGCTCGTCCTGATCCGGCGTAAGGGACAGGTCGCCGCGGTCGCCGCTGCCGCCCGACGCCAGCCAGCTCGCCATCTGCGCCAGGAAGAAGGCCTCCTCCGCCGGCAGCGCGGCGGGGTCCTGTTCCAGGGCCTCGGACCATTTGCGGCGACAGAGGTAATTGGCGCGCCCCTTCACGGCGGCGGCGCGGAAGGGCAATCCCGTGACCCGCTGGACCAGCGGGATATCCTTCATCAGCAGCTGCTCCTGTAGGTTTATGGTGTGGGTGGAGACGACCACTCTCTCGCCTGTCGCCAGGCTCCAGTACACGGCCGGCAGCAGATAGGCCAAGGACTTGCCGGTACCGGTGCCCGCCTCCACGAAGAGGTGGCGCCCTTCGGTGAAAGCCTGGCGGACCAGATTCAGCATGTCTTCCTGGCAGGACCGGTACTCGTAGCCGGGCATGATCTTCGAGAAGCGCCCGCCCGGACCCAGGATGGTGTCCAGGTCGTCCATGGAGACATCTCTAACTGCCTCCGGGACCTCATCCGCGGGCAAGCCCACGCCCGAGTTCAAGGCCGTGGTCAGGCCGGCAGCCAACACAGCGCCAGAGCTTACCGAGGCGTGCGGCCCGCCAGTATGGCCGCCGCCCCCGAAAACCTTGGACCGCTCCCTGTAGGCGCCACGCACCAGGGCCGCCACCTCGCCGGGGTAGCCGGTCAAGAGGCGCGACATGATGCCCAGCGTTTGGAAGTCGATCTCCCAGAGCCGCCGCTGCAACGCCAGGAAAAGGTCGGCCGAGGCCCGGGCATCCACGCCTGCCTGGTGGGCCATATCCTGGGCCGCGCCCAGGATCTCCGCCACTGTTCCAAGCCGGTGATTTGGCGCCCCCGGTAGGAGCAGCCGTGCCAGCGGGAGCGAGTCGTAGACGGGTTCCCAGACGTGCTCGAAACCGCACCGGAGCAGCGCCGGCTTCAAGAAGCTGAGATCGAAGGAGATGTTATGCCCCGCCACCGCCGCCGGGCCCACGAACTCCACCAGGCGGTCCATGACCGTCTCGACATCGGGCGCCGCGTCCAGTTCGTCCTGCACGAGGCCAGTCAGCCGCCGGATACGCAGGCTGACCGGGCGGTGCGGGTTGACCGCCTGTTCGAAGGTGGCCGCGACGGACCCGGCGCTGATCCGGACCGCCCCAACCTGGATGATGCTGTCTGTGGTCGGGTCAAGGCCCGTGGTTTCCAGGTCCACGGCCACGAAATCGGGAAGGAAGAGCCGTCCATCTTCCGGCGCTGCCCTCGCTCCACCCGTCGTGCCGGCCGCCGCCCCGATGGGAACCACCTCGTCGTATCCCACCTTACACCTCGACCGAAGCCGTGGTGTCCAGCCCATCAAGGTGGCAGGTGTCGTTGATGGTCGCGGCCTGCCAGGCCCCTTGGTCGAACGTGACCACGCTGATGGAGCAGTTATCCACGGCCAGGCGCGACCGCCGGTTCAGGGGCATGCCGAGGGCCAGGCACAGGACGGCGCGGATGCTCCCGCCGTGGCTCACCAGGGCCAACTTGCCTTCAGGGCGCGCCGCCGCGATGCCCATCACGGCCCGGCTGACTCTCTCGTAAAGGTCGGCGAAAGATTCCCCGCCAGGCATGCGCGTGCCCGCCGGGTCGGTCCGCATGGCGCGGAAGACGTCGGGAAAGGCCAGTTCACTTTCGGTCCGCGTCTTACCGGCGCACAGGCCGACGTCTATCTCGCGCAGCTCGGGGGCGCAGATCACCGGCGGGACCGGCCGGTCAAGGCCGTTTCCATTGCCACCGCCGTTGCGCTGTACCTGTGCCTGGGCCGCCGCCACGGTTTCCGCCGTCTGCCGCGCCCTGCCCAGGTCACTGGAGTAGACCGCGTCCAGTGGCTCATCCGCCAGCCGCCGCGCCACCGCCGCCGCCTGCCTGAGCCCCAAACCACTCAGGGGCACATCGGTGTGCCCCTGGTAGACAGAACCTTTGTTCCATTCGGTCTCGCCGTGGCGGATCAAGTACAAAGTGAGCATACCGGACTTGTCGACTCCTCGTCCTACGACCTCGTTCTCCGACCTCTCGTTCCTTGGGTGCCCGTCTCTCCCCTTAAGCCAGGGAGAGGGCACGTAGCATCAGGACCAATAGCGTCAGCCGTTCTGTGACCGACGCCAGGTCCATCTGCTCTTCGGGGGTGTGGGCGTGACGCCCGATGACCCCCATGCCGTCCAACACCGGGCACCCCACCGCCGCCGCCAGGTTGCCGTCGGAGCCGCCGCCCGACGTCGTTTCAGCCAACGGGCCACCCATGGCCTTGGCGATGGCTTTGGCCTGCTCGAAGAGGGCGGCGTTCGCCTCCGTGCGCGGCATGGGCGGACGGGTGATGCCGCCGGTCATCGTCACCTTTACTCCTTGAACGCGCGTCTCCCTGGCCAGCCGTTCCATGGTCCTGACGATGCGGTGCTGTTCGTCCACAGTGGTCATCCGGAAATCCACTTCGATGGAGGCATGCTCGGGCACCACATTGAAGCCGATGCCTCCGCGGATGACGCCCACGTTTGCCGTGGTACCCTTCTCGTAGTTGGTCAGGGCCTGAATGGCCAAGACCTTCCAGGCGATCTCTTCGATGGCGCTCCGGCCGTCTTTGTGGTTGGCTCCGGAGTGCGCCGGCTTACCGAGCGCCTCCACCGTGTACTTGGCACTGCCCTTGCGCGAGGTCAGCACCACGCCGCTGCCCGGCTCGGCCTGGCCGCTCTCCAGCACGATGCAGGCCTGGGAACGTCGCGCCTCTTCCTCTATGGTAGCGCGTGAGCTGGGCGAACGGATCTCCTCGTCGGTATTATACAGGTAGACCAGCGTCTTCCGCTCGTTCGCCGGGTACAGGTGGGCGAAGAGTTCCGCCGCCGCCAGACCCAGGACGAGGCCGGTCTTCATATCTTCCACACCGGGCCCGCGGGCCAGGTCGCCATCAAGGGTGAAAGGCCGCGCTTTCGCCGTTCCCACCGGAAAAACGGTGTCCATGTGGCCGAGGAGGAGGATCCGCCCTTCCTTGCCGCCGGGAAGCGTGGCCCGGACGTGGTCCCCCTGGACCGTTTGGAGCAGCAATTCGGCCTGCAGTCCGCGCCGGAGGCAGTTAGCCATCAAGGCCTCCGCCGCTTTCGAAAGCCCCTCCCGGTACCCGGTGGGCGAATCGATGTTCACCAGTTTCTTGGTTTCTCGGAGTATCTTGGCTTCTTGCCCGGCCGCCGCGCGCCGGACCTGCACGATCTCTTTCTTCGATGGGACGTACATGTGGGCACCTCCGCGCTCTCGATTCTTGACCCGGCGGGGAAATCCTCCCCGCTGGGAACGTCGCCAACGGCAAAGGAAAACGCCCCGCCGCGCCGAAGAAGCTGCAGCTTATGGACACGGAGACGGAGACGCGGCCCGGCCTCGGAGCTCCCCCGGAGGCCTCTTATCTACAACACATACGGAACTTCCAGCCCAACGCCAAGCTGTTCCTGACCACCATTTCGATCACCCAGATGTGCCTGGCCATCTTCGATGTGGTGTTCAACCTCTACCTTGCCGCCATCGGTTACAGCCTGACCGTCATCGGCGTCTTCGCCACCATGCAGATGCTGGGGACGGCCGTCACCGCCCTGCCAGCCGGGATGTTCAGCGACCGCCTCGGGAGGAAGAAAAGCCTCCTGGTCGCGGTGGGGCTCTCCATCGTCACGACCCTTGGGCAGATTTTCCTCACCGGGAGCGCCGCCATGCTCCTGGTCCTCGGGTTCATGCGGGGCGCGGCGACGACCTTCCAGACTACCCTATCCGCTCCATTCCTGATGGAGAACAGCGGGCCGCGGGAACGCATCCACCTTTTCAGTGTGAACTCGTCCCTGAACAGCATCTCGGGGACGGCCGGGGCGGCCCTGGCCGGCCTCCTGCCCGTCGCCATCGCTCAGGCCTTCGGGTGGAACCTGGCCGCCGACACCCACCCCCTGAAGCTCACCCTCATCACGTCGGTCTCGCTGTTCGTGCTGTCGCTCATCCCCATCAGCCTGATCAAGGAGAACCGTCGCCCCGCCCAAAGCGGCAGCATCGTCGGGGAACTGCGGGCGACTCTGGGCTCCTACGCCGCCCAGCGCCTAATCGTCTATAGCTCCCTCATCGGGCTGGGCGCCGGTCTGGTCATCCCCCTGTCCAATCTGTTTCTAATGAGACGCTTCGGCGCCGGTGTGCAGCAGGTCAGCATTGTCATGACCGGCTCGCGCCTCACCCTCGGCGTCGCCACCCTCTTCTCGCCCCTCTTGGTACGCTACCTCGGGCGCATCCGGTCCGTCACCGTCAGCCAGCTAACCTCCATCCCCATGCTCCTCATCATCGCCTTGGTCCCAAACTACTGGGTGGTGGCGGCGGCCTTCTGGTTTCGGAACATGTTCATGAACATGAGCGGACCCGTCTCGGGCGCCTTCACCATGGAAATCGTGGACGAGCGGCGGCGGGCCACCACCAACGGCCTGACCCAGGCGGCCTCCAACCTCTTCCAAGCCATCAGCGTCTCTGTCTCCGGTTACGTGATGGACCACATCAGCCTGTCCCTACCTTACTTTGGGACGGCGACGCTTTACGCCACGGCCGCCCTCTTCTGGTACTTCTCTTTCCGGCGGTTCGAGTCGCGGGGCGCGGGCGCTTCGCGGGGCGTGTCCCGGGGTGAGTCGAGCGGCGCTCAGAGGCCGCGGAAGAAGGCCCCCAGCCTCGCCAGTCCGGTCTGAAGGCGGTCGGTCTCGTAGCCAAAGCCCAGGCGGAAGTGGAGTGGCTCGTCGAAGCAGGTGCCGGGGAGGAGCAGCACGCCGTGTTCTTCGGCCAGGACGCGACAGATATCTTCGGAGTCGCGGAAACGGGACGTCCTGACGCTCCGGTCACTGGGGTCACCGCCGGCGCCGGGAGCGGCGGGGCCGCGCCCAAGGCCAAGGGCCGCCGGCAACAGCCGGGGGAACGCTACCACTCCTTCTTTCGGCGGCACCCATTCAAGGAAGACGCTGTTCTCCTCGACGAAGGCGCTGAGGACGGCCAGGTTACGCCGGGCGATGGCTCTGTTCCGCGCCAGGACCGCCTCGCGGTGGGCCAGGGCCTGCCAGGCCAGGGTTTCACCCAGGGCCGAAACGCTGATCGAAGTGTAGTCTCGCAGCTCCCAGCATTTCTGGATGACCGGGCGCGGCCCCACGATCCAACCGATGCGCAAGCCGGGCAGGCCGTAAGCTTTCGAAAGGCTGCCCGTGACCACGGCGTCCGGAAGGAACTGGCGGATCGTGGGAGACGGCGCCGCCGCCGGATCAAGGTTCAGCCCGCGGTAGACCTCATCGGCGTGCACCAAAAGGCCGCCACCGCCGACGCCGTGCCGCACCACGATGTCGGCCAGCCGCTTCATCTCGTCCGGGCTCAGGACCGCCCCTGTAGGGTTGTGCGGGAAGTTGATGACCAGGCGACGGGCGCCGGGATGCGCCTCCAGCAATCGCTCCAATTCATCAAGGTCGGGTCGGAAGCCGTCCTCCCAGCGTAGCCGCCAGAAAACCGGGCGAGCCCCCAGGTCGGCCGCGACCTGGTAAAGCTGCTGGTACACCGGGTGCAGGCACACAAACTCCTCGCCGGGGACGGTCAAGGCCCTGGCCAACAGGTAGTTAGCTTCGATGGCACCGCCGGTGATGAGGACCTGGTCCGCTGGAGTGCCGGGGTACAGGGCCGCCACTTCTTCGCGAAGTTCCGGCAGCCCCAAACTATCTGTATAGCCCAACCTCACGCGGCCCAAGAGTTCGCGGCGCTCTGCCTCCCCCAGCCCGGCCAACTCCAGCAGTTCGTCCGGCGTCATGGGCTGGACGCAGCTCTCAGCAATGTTGATCTCAGTCGTGAACTCGTACTTCCCGAACCAACGTTCCACAGCGAACGGTGTGACGGCCAACGACGGCAATCCCACACCTCCTAAGCTCTTGATCCGCTTGCGCTAACCTGGCGCCAACCCGGCGCTCTACCGGCGCCAGTTTGGGACCGTCCCTGACACTTTCGGCGTCGCCCGCGAAAAACCATGCCTTGTGTCTGGCAGGCAATACTAATCCGACGGGAGGTGGCCTTTTCTTGCGAAAAGACTGGACGGACCAGGTGGCGCGCCGGTGGGCCGCCTTCTGGTCGACCGCGGCCGAGCGCGGGCGGCGCTTGCGTGCCGTGGTGGGGCCCTGGATGAGGCAGACGTCGCAGACGGCCTCCCACAATCTATCGGAACATTGGTGGCAAACCGTCTCCGATGGCGGGAAGCTGCGGGCCAGGCTGCGTCCGGCCGCGGGAGCTGTGCGCACCTGGCTTGCGGCGCAGTCTGGACGCGGGAGCCGGCGGGCCCAGGAATACGTCGGCCGAGCCAGCAGATACCTTGAGAAAAGCCTTGGCACGGCCCTTTCAGGATATCTGTCGACCGCTTCCCGCGGTCTGGCCGACTACCGGCGGACGGTCTTCGAACCACGACTATCTCCTACTGCCTTGCAGGCCTTCGCCTTCACCGGCCGTACCTACCGCCGCACGTTGGGGCGAGCCTTCTCCATGCCGCGGTTCCGGCAGTCCACCCTTGCTGCGGTATCGGGGGCGCTGGTGGTCATCCTTGTCGTCAGCGGTTCTTTCACCGTGCCGCGGGATTACGCCCGCAAACCCATCCCCGATGTCCCCATGCCGCTCAGGCTGGCCCGGCCCATGGTCAGCCCGCCGGCGGCCTTGGCCAAGCGGTTCGCGTCGGAGCCAATGATCTCCGTCTACCATGATGACACCGGCGCCACCACTTACCTGCCCATGGAAACATACCTAATAGGAGTGTTGGGAGGCGAGATGGATCCGCGGGCGCCGCTCGAAGCTTTCGCGGCGCAGGCCATCGTGGCCCGCACCACGGCCATCAAGGCCATCGTCGAGAAAGGCACGCCATGGCAACTCCACCGCACGGACGTGTGCACTTCCCCGTCCCACTTGCAGGCGTACCGCCCCATCGCCGCGACGCCCGACATGAAGCGCGCCGTGGCGGCCACGCGGGGCCAGATTCTCATGTACGGAGACCAGATCGCCTCGGCCGTCTTCGCCTCCTGCTGCGGAGGCCGGACGGCGGACGTTCAGGAAAGCTACCCCAGCGAGCCCCCGACCCCATACCTTAAGAGCGTAGCCTGCCCATGCGGCGAGTTCGCCCCGGACGTCGAGTACCATTGGCGGGCCCGCCTGCCGCTGTGGGCCGTCGGGTCCTTCCTGGACAAGGCGACCAGTGCCGTGAGCGACCTGCGCATCACGGCCCGCGGTCCATCGGGGCGGATCACCCAGATGACGGCCGGGGGCCGGACTTTCAGCGGAGCGAACCTCCGGAGCATGTTCGGGTCCGACTTGGTCCGGTCCACCTTGGTCGACACGTTTTCCGTCAGCGGTTCCTACGCCTACGCCACGGGCCGCGGTTGGGGCCATGGAGTCGGCTTGTGCCAGTGGGGCGCCTTCACCTTGGCCAAGAAGGGCATGAAGGCGGCCGACATCGTCGCCTATTACTATCAGGGCACCGATTTGGTGCAGCTATGGAAGTAGGCGGGACGGCGACCGGCGCCTGCCGCTGGTGCCGGGACTGCGGCACCCTCCTAGACCCTGTAACTTCCGGGGTCCACTGGGACGCCTACCAAAACCGGCCCGTCCGCCGGTAGCCCTTTGAGGGCGGAAGCGACTCGGGCCGCGGTTTTCGCCATCACCGTCTTAATACCGAAAGCCTTGCCCAGGTGGGTCAAGTCCGGATTCGCGAATCCGACGCCGTATTCGGGATAGCCCCGCCGTTCCTGGCCGATGCGAATGAGGCTCAGCTTCTCATCCATCAGCACCACGATACCCAGCTTTAGCCCGTAGCGCGCGATGGTCTCCAGTTCGCCCAGATACATCCCCAGCCCGCCGTCGCCAATGAAAGCCACCACCGGGCGTTCGGGGTAGACGAAGGAGGCGGCCATGGCCGTCGGCAGACCGTAACCCATGGACGATTGGCCGTTCGACATGTAGAAGGTGCCGGGGCGCATCGTCAGCCAGAGCTGGCCGGCGGCGAACTTGTGGGCCCCGACGTCGCAGGTGACCACGGTTTCAAGGGGCATGACCCGGCGCACCTTTTCGAAAAGCTCGCGGACCCGCACACCCTCCGCCGACCAGACCGGCGCCCCGTCGATGGCCGACCGCAGCGCCTCGCGCACCTTGGTCGCCGCCTCCTCGCCCCATTCCGGGGTCGGCTTGGGCGCCCGCCAGGCCAAAGTATCCAAGGTGTCTCCCAGCCGGCCCACCACTTCGGCCGCCGCGTGCCAGTATTCGTCGATGTTCGAGGCCCGGTCGATGTGCAGGACGGGGCCGTCGTAGAGCCAGGCCTTGTCCAACTCGACCGGGTCGAACCCCACGGTGACCAGCATCTCGGCGCTATGGATAAAGTCGAAGAGGACCTTGGTGCCCAGGGCCTCAATGACCCCGGTGAAAAGGGGGTGGTCTTCGTCGAAGACACCCTTGGCCTTCGGGCCGACCACCACGGGAAGGCCCCAGGCGCGGGCGAAGTTCCAAAAGGGCCCGGCGGCGTCGGCCCGGATGACGCCGGGACCGGCCAGAGCCACGGCCTTCGGGAAGAGCTTCAGCAGTTCGGTGGCGTGGTCGAGGGCCAGGGGGTGGGCGGGCCCTTCCATCGGTTGCGGCAGGCCGAATGGGCCCCCCTGGGGCCGCTCCGCCGCCTCTTTCGTCGTTACGTCACTGGGGAGTTCCAGGTGGACTGGGCCGGGCCGCTCCGCCACCGCCGTGGCCAGGGCCTTGTCCATCAGGTTCGCGGCGTTGCCGGGTGTGAGGCGAGCCGAGAGCTTGGTGATGGGACGGAAGAGCGACCCAAGGTCGATCCGCTGGTGCGGGCTGATCTCGTACCGGTCCGCCGGCAGCTGGCCGGTGATGGCCAGAAGGGGCTGACGGTCGAGATACGCGTCAGCCACCCCACTCACCAGGTTCGTGGCGCCGGGGCCGAGGGTGGCAAGGCAAACGCCGGGAACGCCGGTCATCTCCCCTTCCCCGCCCGCCATGAAGGCGGCGGCCGATTCGTGCCTGGTCAAGATGAACTCCAACCCGCGCTGACGCAGGGCTTCGATCAGGTCCAGGACTTCGCCGCCCGGGTACCCGTAGACTCGGCGCACTCCGGCTGTGGCTAAGCGGTCGGCGATGACTTGTCCAACGGTGGGCATGCTTCTCGTTCCCTTCCGGTGAGGTCTGCTGCCTGACAAGCTTCGCTGGGAAGGGAAAACGTACCTTCTGCCAAGGGACGGAGGCGGACTTGGCGCGAGGCTATCACAGACCAGAATCGGGGGCAAAGTTCGTTGTTCGGGGCTAACGGTTCGGGAGCTTGATCTCCGGCACGTCTATATCACCGATTACCACCCTGGCAACTCGAGCGTTGCCAGAGACGAGTAGGCTTGCACGTGGAGACAGAACCGCATCTGACGCGTTGCAGAAGACCGCGATGCTATCATCGGGTAGGTAGTGGACCTCGCTGACCCGCAGTCCAAGTCCAGCACTGTTCCAGCCGTAAACCACGAGATAGAAGTCTCCGTTGCTTCTCGGCAAGAGGATGTATCCTGGCGAAGGCAATCTCTCAGGGAGTTCGACGCCGTCGTTCGGTCCGCCGCGCAGCTTGCTATCCATACCTAGAGGCAGGTTGGGCGCCGGCACTGCCCGTAGTTCACCTATGCGTCGAGTACCCTTCTCCACTGGCAGTGAGGGAACGTTGGCTTCACCCCTGCTCTCAACATTCCAGGTCTCGCCCAAGGCAGTGTCAAGCATCTTCTTACCAGTGATCAGAAAGGCTTTCTCCCTCTTCAGAATCCCAACCGCCACTCGGTTGACGCCAACATTGGCAAATAAGACCGACTCCCTATCATCAGACGGCCCGTAGGTGCGGAGTTGGTCGTCGACAAAGGAAGCTAACCGGTCTGTGTAAGGTGCATTGCTCTCGCCCGCATTCGCCCAGGACGGAAAAAGGTGATAACCCTCAAGTTGCGGGAAGAGACCTCTTAAGAGTATCGCCAGGTCGGCTCTTGGTCTTGCCCGTTCTTCATCAGCGGTCTTACCAGCTTCTGGCGGGATTGCGGTCGTCGAAGAAGAGCCGTCCAGCCTTACCACCGAAGCGAAGCGCGAGAACGGAAGAGAGAAATACCTCGGTGTTGTCGTCCCAAGTAACGTAGCCCCCATGTGTGGGGTGGTTGTAATCTGTGTCTCCAGGAAACATAGGTAGGCGGTGTCCCCAAAGACCTTTGAGCGAATGGAAACCGACCCGTCCTTGGGAGCAACAGTGAAAACGAGTTCTCCCTGGTATCCACTGTAGTAATCGAACGGACGCACGTCGACGGGCTCTGATGATGCTAGTACTCTTAGGACGTCTCTTAGTTTGGGGTACTGTGTTGGGAGACCGGTCTCTCTATAGGTGACTTGCGTAGCCGTGGCGATCCCTGTCTTGTCTAGCAGGGCGTTCCTCGGCTTACACCCTGTGAACGTGAGGCAGACAATAAGCGCAAGGAACAGGATAGCCTTTCCTGCGAATGGTGCCTTTCGGGTTTTCAACGGTGTATCGGCGAGCTCCGGTTTGCGGCCTCGTTCTTCAACAGGGGGTCCCTTGGTCAAGGTTCAACCTCCCCGGGAACCATTCTGCGGATAGCAAGGGTCCGAATCAGCGGGCAGAAGACTCTCTCATGATAAGAGACGAAGGGACAGGGGACTCCGGTTCCACAGGTTTATGTCAGAAAAGAACGGGACCTCTCACCTAGTTCCACCCATCCTCTCCCACTACCTACCATTCTCGGCCCGGAGTTCTCAGGATCGAGATCTCCATCATCCGAGGTAACTCTTGCTACGGAACACCAGGCACGAAGCAGGGCTCAAGGGTTGGGTTGAAGAAGCCGCAACTGTCACCGATAGTGGACCAGTGGAACCCACGGTGGCAAGGGTAGTGGATGAGGCCCCTCTGGAGTTGGTCTTCGACCAATTCGTAAGGGAAAGGGCCGGAGAGACCGATTGAGGAGCCCAGCGAACCAGGTTTTGGAGGGGACGAACGAATTGCCCAGCACGAATGAGCTCTATTATCCCGGCCACTTCACCGAATGGGAAACCCGGCAGCCCGAGGACGTGGGCATGGACTCCACGGTAGTTCGGCAAGCCATAGACTTCGCCATCAAGAACGAGACCGAAGCCCCGAAGGACCTGGTGCTCGAGAGGACGCTGAACGTCTTCGAGCCCCATGACGACCTGATCGGACCCATCGGTGAGCGCGGCGCGTGCAACGGGGTGATCCTGCGGCATGGCTACATCATGGCCGAATGGGGCGAGACGGACCGGGTCGACACCACCTTCAGCGCCACCAAGAGTTACGTCTCCACCTGTGCCGGCCTGGCCTTCGACCGGGGCCTCATCAGGGACCTGAACCACAAGGTCGGGCTCTACGTTAGAGACGGCGGCTTCGACTCACCACACAACAGCCAGATCACCTGGCACCAGATGCTCAACCAGACCAGTGACTGGGAAGGTACCCTTTGGGGTAAGCCTGATTGGGCCGACCGGCCCGAGGGTCCCTACGGCGAACTACCCTACCGCAAACGCAACGCGCCGGGGACCGTGTGGAAGTACAACGACGTCCGCGTCAACCGGCTGGCGCTTTCCCTGCTCAGGATATGGCGCAAACCTTTGCCGCAGGTTCTGAAGGAGCTCATCATGGACCCCATCGGCGCCTCGCCGACGTGGCAGTGGCATGGCTATGAGAACTCTTGGGTCAAGATCGACGGCGTGATGATGCAGTCGGTGGCCGGCGGCGGGCACTGGGGTGGTGGCATGCAGATCAGCTCCAGGGACCACGCGCGCTTTGGCCTGCTGTGCCTGCGGGACGGCCGTTGGAAGGGTCAACAGCTCCTTTCGGAGGAATGGATCGGTCGGGCGACCACACCCACCGGCACGCGCATCACCGACCAGTACCCCTTGAAAGCGCGCAACTCCATACCGGCCGAGAACCAGACGTGGTACGGGTATATGAACTGGATGCTGAACACGGGCCGCCAGCTGCTTCCCAGTTGCCCGGAGACATGCTACATGCACGAGGGCAACGGCGCCAACGTGGTGTGGGTGGACAACGAACACGACCTGGTGGTCGTGGTGCGCTGGATCAACCGTGACCGCCTCGACGACTTCCTGGGGAAGGTTATCGCGGCGGTCAAGTAGACGTCTCTCTTCGCCATCGCCGAAGAGCTAGGGACGCCGCAACCAGAATGAGGGCCGCCACGCCGCCTAGCAAGATAACCAGGCGAATGCGCGGCTGCAGATGAAGGACCAAGAGGTTGTTCTTGCGGTCCACATCCCACACCTCATGGTCCGGATCGACCTCCATCCGCCAGACCACGCCCGGAGTTGCCGCCGTAAACGGGATCCCAGGCCGGACCACGGTCCTTAGGGCACCGCCGTAGTAATCGATGCGCACCGGTGTGGGGGGCGCGGGCAGGTCCCCGCAGCCTACCAACCTAAAGGTAGTCTCGTAGTTCCCGTCGGCGCTTCGGCCTTGCTTCACATCCTCTAAGGTGACGTCCAATGGCCCCACCTTCGTCAGCCAGGTCTTCAGGAATTCAGTGGCGTCCGGTCCACCCTTTTCCGTGACCATGGCGAGGAAATCATTGAGGTCCATCTGCTTCCCGGAATAGCGGGAGACGACTCCCTTTAACAAGGAGAAGAAGGCGCCGTCGCCCATGAAGAGGCGGAGCTGGTGAAAGACCCAGGCGCCCTTGTAGTAGATCACGGCCTCGGCCAGCAGGGAAGAGGACTTCGGTACGAGAAGGTTGGGCTCCGCTTCCGAGGACTTCTCTTTGGTGGTCCGGTACTGGTCGGCGAGCCGGCCTAGGGTCGCGCGGAGTCCCTCGGGACCTTGCTTCTTCTCAAAGTACAGTGCGGCGACGTAGTTCGCCAGACCCTCCACCAGCCACCATTTCCCTTCGCTGCCGGCGGGTTGCACCTGGAAGCACAGCCACTGGTGGGCCAGTTCGTGGGCTATGAACTTATCATAGACACCTCCACCGCTCTGTGGCGCCATGATCAACAGCCCCGGAACGGCATAACACGAGCCGGTGTTCTCGGGTTCCTCGGCCGAGGTCAAGGTCGGAAACGGATAGGGGCCAAGGAGTTCCTGTTCGACTCTCAGCACATCGTGTATCATGGCCAAGACCTTGTTGGGATTACCGCCGTTGGCCGGGAGAGTGAGGACCGAGACCGGAACCGGGCCTTCCGAGGTGAGGCGGCGGTAAGGTCCGGCAGTGAAACCGATGGCATCCACACTATCGGTGAGGAAAGTGACGGTTCGTCCACTTGGGCCGTCCACCGCCGACTCCTCTTTACCCACACACGCCACGCTCCATCCTGCTGGGACGTGGAAGGTGACTCGGGCCGTCGCGCGGGTGCCGGGCGAGGACATGGATAATCTCGGATACCAAGATGCCTGTGGCACAAACACTCCTTCGGGGCCGATGTAACTAAGATAGCGACCGTGGTTATCGGGTTCGGCTATCGAACCGGCGGAACGGAAGGTCACGGTCCTTCGTCCGGCTTCATCGGCGGCCAAGGGCACAACGGCTGCCCCGTTGATGGTCGTTGTCGGGAAGTCCGCCAACAGGTCCCGGCCGTCAACACTCAGGTTAGTGAACTTCAGGCGCCCCGAAACCACCAGACCCAGCGAGGCCACCGGGTAATCCAAATCGAAAGTGTACGAACCCGCCACCTCGATAGTCTGCTCTTCCGGGTGCAAGGTGACATCGAGCTGGTAGTCGCTTTCCGGGACAGCCGGGGCCGGTCTGCTGTCCTGGATTACCCAGCGCCCCCGGGACGACGTGAAAGAGATAAGGCTGCGCTGTGACCATCCCACTCCGGCGAGAAGTACCGTGGCTTGTGGAGGGTCGGTCGTGACCCCGGTCACCTGCCACTGGATACCCAGGGAGAAGACCTTCTGATTCTCCTCACTGAACTCGCTGAGGTTGTCGGAAGTGGCTGCGGCAGGGTCAACTTGAGCAAGGAACGCGGCCTTATCGCCCCTGACCACGGCATCAACCATAGCCCCGATGACCTCCTCGGCGACAGCCCGCGAGAAGGCAGGCGGAAGGCCGGCGGCCTCGGCCCATGGCCCAGTCCCTGGGGCGCCGGCAACGGTGAGGACGGCCAGGAAAAGGCACACGGCAAGGGCGGAAACCTTCCACGCGGACCTGTGCCATCGAGGGGCGATGCTCATGGACAAGCCTTCCTTCTGGGCCCTTTTCACAGGTTACCGACGGGGCACGGAGGGAACGGACGGGACGGAACAGGATGCCAAGGAATGAGCCGGGACTGAACGGGAAGGGACAGACCAGATCAAACTCGTTTTCTCTTGCACTACTCGAGTCTCCTGCCCAATCACCCTTAGGGGCCGACCAACTGCCGCAGCCCGTGACCGTCGGCCCCAACGACCCAGACCCCAGCCGCGCTCGTTCCGGAGGAAGTAAAGGCAAGCCAGGCCCCGTCGGGGGACCAAGCCGGTGACAGGTCTTCAGACGCGCGGGTGGTCAGTCGGGCCGGAGTGCTTGGACCACCGGCAACGTCGGCGTCTGGGGCTGGACGCGCCCAGATCTCCCAGTCCCCGGTGGCCAGGTTGACCGCGTAGGCGATACGCTGACCGTCGGCCGAGAGTGCCAGGTCACGTGCAGGCCCTCCGAAGTCCAGGCGAGTCGCCGACCAGGAGTTTCTTTCCGCCGCGGCGGTGCCTCCGGCGGCGGGCCTAGTCTGAGTCACATCGTACACCGCTTCTGGTTGGTGCAGGATGTGGTTTGCTGTATCTACGGCTTTCCACGTCCAGACTAGTCCGCCCGGCAGGCCCGATCCGGCGCGACCGGAATACCAGGTCACACCACCGACGTCGGTCAGAAAGGCCCCTCCATCGGGTCCTGTAGCTTGAAGCGCCGCTTCTCCCCGGAGATCCGCGGACCACAGGTCGTAGCCGAAGCGGTGCGAGTTGTTCAAGCTCCCGTGGGTGTCCAGGAAGAACAGATCGTCCCCCGCCTCGTCCCACCCCAGGAAACGCTGCGTCTGCCGGCGGCCCTCGACCGGTCTCAGGTCGGATCCATCCCGGTCGACAAGGTAAAGGGCCTGCATCGCGTCGGAATGGGAATCGGCCGTACCGTAGCCGGCCTCGATGGCAAGGGTCTTCCGATCGGGCGACGGATGCAGCGCCACCGTTATGGGGTTTCCCAAGTTGGCGCCATCGACCAGCAGCTTGAACGGCGCCTGCGCCAGAGGGATAGCGTAGACACCGAGTTCGACGGTTCTACCACCCACAACCTGTCGCTTCACCACTGCGGCCAAGGTGCCGTTGTCCAACCACGCCGGTGGACCGTCGGTCAGCACACCACTGCCACGCAGCAGTGTCTTGGTGTCCGCAGAGGTGGCGTCAACCACAAACAGCTCGCGCCCATTCTTGGAACCCACTTGGTAATAGGCCAGGTATCTGCCGTCTGGAGACCATGCGGGCGACAGGTAGGCCGGATCGGTCGCCGGTCTGGTACGGAATGAGATGGAGAAGGCTCCGCTAAGGGCCCGTCCACCGGTGTCCTTCAGCCCCTGGCCCACCGTCCACCGGTACTTGGTGTACGGATTCAGCGGAGACCTCGGACGATAGGCGTAGGCGCGCTGGCTACCGTAGGACACCCACGTGCCTCCGGTCTCGAGGGGCGGGTCCAGATGCACCGCCCCCGCCAGGGATTCCCTGTCCACATCGACGTCGAACTCCAGAATAAGACCGGAGTCGAGAGGCACGTCTACCTCCTGGTCGGTCGGGAAGGAACGCACGACTTTGAACCCAGGCACCGCCACGGTTCCCGCTGCGATGCCCGTCCCCACCCCCGATGGTGCGGCCGTCGGTGGCGAGGGGCTACCGGAAGCGGATCCGGGTTCGGAGCCAGTCCGGCGTCCGGACAGCTTGAACAGGGAACAGCCGCCCAAAGTGGACACCGCCGTCACGAGCACAGCCGCGACCAACATCAAGGCACGGACTCGCCGGCCCACACCTGCGGACAAGGCGCCTGCAATCATTGGTCGCACCCCGTAGAGAGTAGTGGCCTTTCCCTGACCTAGAGGCCACACCCGCTGATGGTGATGACTTCCATCCCCTTCTCTCGCAGGAGGTCGATGAAGGGATTGATGCCCACGGCGTCGGCCACGATGTGCCCGGCCACCACCAGGTTGCCTTTGTTCTCCGCCCGCAGCTTGGCCAGCCCCGGGGCGTCCACGTGGATGTAAACCACGGTCGACACGCCGTGCTCGTAGTAGGCGTTGGCCACGGCGTAGCGGCCGTTGGTGCCGGCGGCGTGGGCCACGGCCACCTTGCCGGCCGGATTCTCAGCCTTACCCACCATGATCTGGGGACGGGTCGGCACGCGACTGAATTCGGGGATACCCTGGAGGGCATCCACCACGTCGCCCACGGTGAAGGTGCGGCCTTGGCCTGCGCCCTCACCCGCTCCTGTCCCTTCCACCGCCTGCCGCCGCGCCTTGATGGCCTCGTCCATGACGCGCCGACCCACCTCGTCCAGGGGGTTATGGATGTTCATCAAGGGGAGCCCCAGCACCCGTGCCACGGAAACCACGTGGTCGAAGTTGCCCGAGAGGAAGGAAAGGTTTGTGCCCTCCTTGATGGGCGCCACAGCTTTCTCCCCCACTTCCCGCGGGATGCCGAAGGAGGCCATCTGGTCGATGTGCTTATCGTAGATGGGGGATATGTTCAGGCCGATGGGATGGTGGGCGATGACGCCGTCCACCTTCAGTTCCTTGGCCAGTAGCAGCTCCGGCACGCCGATGTCGATGCCGAAGAGCACCCGCTTCATGTCCTTCCCCGGCACCTGGATGGCGCTGTCGGCCGGAATGCCGTCGAACCCCACCATGTCCAATGCCAGTTGCATGATCTCTTGTGAGTTCAAGCCCGAAGCCTCCCTGTTCGCGTCCTTGGCTACTTTGCTTTTGCCCCCTGCCCGTATTTCGGCTTCGGCCGCCGCAATCCTTCGGCCCGCGAAAGGCCCCGGAAGGAATGGGCATTTGGCGGCGCGAAGGGATGCAGAGACAGAGACAAAGAGAAGGAAATCGAGGTCTTCCAACGGAGGTCGAACTCATGTTCAGACACATTTTGAAGGCCGTTGAAGGAGAGCTTTCCGGCCGCATCGCTCACCGTCATGTGGCCGAGATCATCCGCTACCACCGCATCCAGGCCAGCCCCGGCTACCGGCAGGCCGCCAACTACGCCGCTACCGCCCTGAAGGAGTCCGGCCTCTCGCCGAGCGTCCTTTCTTACAAATCCGACCCCGGGACCCGCTATTGGGCCAATCCCATGTTCGACGAATGGGATTGCCAGGACGCCGTATTGAAGCTGGTGACGCCCGCCGGCGAGGCCCGCTTCCTGGCGAACTATCAGGAAACCAAGATTTCCATCATCCAACGCAGCGCGCCCACGCCGCTCGAGGGAGTTGAGTGCGATCTGGTGGTGCTGGACCGCGCCGACGAGCCGGGCTCGTACGAGGGCGTGGACGTCAAGGGTAAGATCGTCATGTTCACCGGCGACATCACCCGTGTGGAACGCCTGGCGGTGGAGGAGCGCGGCGCCGTCGGCCTTCTCACCGACCACTTGAACGAGTTTCCACCCATCCGGGCCCGCATGGACATCCCCGACGCCATCCAGTACACGTCCTTCTGGTGGAGCGGCGAGAAGGATGAGAAGAGATGTTTCGGCTTCGTCCTCTCCCCGAAAGCCGGTGAGCGCCTGCGCAAACTGGATGCCCGTCTGAAGAAGGAGGCCGCCGCCAAGGGAAAGGCCGCAGAAGCCATCCGCCTCTATGCCCGCGTGGACAGCCACCTCTACCCCGGCGCCATCGAGGACGTAACGGCGACCATCAAGGGTGAGACCGATGAAGAGGTGCTGGCCGTGGCCCACCTCTGCCACCCGCAGTGGTCGGCGAACGACAACGCCTCCGGGAGCGGCGTCGTCCTTGAAGTGGCCCGTACCCTGCAGCGTCTCATCAGCAGCGGAGCCCTCCCCCGCCCCAAACGCACCATCCGGTTCCTCCTGGTCCCCGAGATGTCCGGCACCTACGCCTACCTGGCCTCGAACGAGAACGACATCCCGAAGATGGTGTCGGCGGTGAACTTGGACATGGTCGGCGAGAACCAGGACCTGTGCAAGAGCATTTTCCAAGTGGAGCGGCCGCCCCACGCCATGCCCGACTTCACCGGGGACCTGTTCGAAAAGATCCTTCTGGACGTCGCCCAGGACGCCAAGAACCTGGCCGGCACTTCGGCCATGGCCCTCTTCCGCTGGGCGGTGACCAACTTCTCCGGCGGCAGCGACCACTACATCTTCTCGGACCCCACCGTCGGCGTGCCCTGCCCTATGCTCATCCAGTGGCCGGATAAGTTCTACCACACCAGCGAAGACACGTTGGACAAGGTGGACCCGGAGATGTTGCGCAAGGTGGGGCTCCTGACCGCCACCTATCTGTACTTCGTGGCCACCGCCGGTTACCCGGCGGCCGTCTGGCTGGCTGGCGAGATGGCGGCTTCCTTCGCCGCCGAAGCCCATAGTATAGCCCGCGAGAACTACCTGGCTGCAGTAGCCGCCTCGGGTGCGTCCCCTGTGGCCAGGGGCGGCCAGAGCGCGACGCCGACGTCGCCGGCCCAGACCATGAACGAGGCCCTGGCAAAGACCGGGCGAGTTCTGAAATACCGTCTGGAACGAAAACTCCTGGACCTCAACTCCCTGACCCGCCTGCTGGCCCCGGCCGAGAAGGCGGCCTTCTCCCAGTACGCCAAGGAGTTAGAGGCCGAGATGCTGGCGACCGTCAGCGACGAAGAGTGCCGCGCCCGTGCCTCGGCCCGCGCTTACCTGGCGGCCTGCCGTGACTGCGGTTCTCCCGAAGCTAAGCCCTCCGTACCGGCCACGGCGGCGGACAAAGAAGCTGCCACGGTGGTCCCGCGGCGCCTCTATCCCGGCCCCATCAGCCTCCGCGGTTACATGCATTTTCTCTCCGAGGGGCGACGGGACGAATGGCGCCGAGTCCAGGAAGAGCGGAAAGCCGGCGGGCGCACGGCTACCCAGGCCATGTACTGGACAGACGGGAAGCGCACCGTGGCCGAGATCGCCGACCTGGTGGAATTGGAGACGGGCTTGCGCGATACCGGCTACTTAATGGAGTTCTACAAGCTCCTATCGGAGCTGAAGCTGGTAGAACTGTCCTCGAAGTAGAGCGAAATAAGGAGGTAAGGACAATCGTGGCTGGCAAAGGCACTTTCACTCTGGCGGCGACCGGCGATGCCCTGATCACCCGGAGGATCTCTCCATACAAGGATCCCGAGTTCCTGGACATGTTGAAGCTCATCCGGTCGGCGGACGTGGCTTTCACAAACCTTGAAATGCTCCTGCACCGGTACGAAGGTTTCCCGGCGGCCGAAAGCGGTGGCACCTACTGCGTGGCCGAGCCGCAGATGGCCGACGAACTGGTGTGGGCCGGTTTCCACATGGTCTCGCGCGCGAACAACCACTCGCTGGACTGGTCCGACGGCGGCCTCTCCGCCACGTCGCGCGAGTGCGACCGGGCCGGCCTGGTGCACGCCGGGGTTGGACCGAACCTGTCCCAGGCCCGCTCCCCCGCTTACCTTGACTTCGCCAAAGGGCGCGCCGCCCTGCTCTCCGCCTCCTCCACCTTCGCCTCCTTCGGCCGCGCCGGCAACCAGCGGCCCGATATGCCGGGCCGTCCCGGTCTGAACCCCCTGCGCTACGACACCACCTATGTGGTGACGGCCGAGGAGATGGCCCAGGTGAAGAAGATGGCCGGGGATCTGGGGCTGGAGTATCTCCGACAGAAACGCGTGGCCATGGGGTTCGAGGGCTCCGGCGACCCGAGCAGCTACAGTTTCGGGCCCATGAAGTTCGTCGTCGGGGACAAGCCCGGCATCCGCACCACGCCGCACAAGGGCGACATGGAGGGAAACCTGAAGTTCATCCGGGACGCCGCCCGCCAGGCCGACTGGGTCTTCTTCTCGCTGCACGCCCACGAAGCCAATGTGGATAAGGAAATCCCAGCCACCTTCATCCAGCCCTTCGCCAAGGCCTGCATTGATGCGGGTACCACGGCTTTTATCGGCCACGGACCACACGTGCTCCGCGGGATCGAAGTATATAAAGGGAAGCCCATTTTCTACAGCCTGGGCAATTTCATCTTCCAGAACGAATCGGTGCGCTATCTGCCGGCCGACGTCTACGAGCGCTATGGCTTGGGATATGAGAACACGCCGGCGGACCTCTACGACATCCGCACCGGCAAGGATACGAAGAGCTTCCCGTCGGAAGCGGCTTTCTGGGAGAGCGTCCTGGCCATCTGCACCTTTGAGGACGACGAGATGACCGAGTGCACCCTGTACCCGCTGACGCTCGGTTTCGGGGGGACCCGGGCGAAACGCGGGCGGCCCGAACTGGCCAAGGGCGCGCTGGCCGAGAAGATCATCGGCGGCCTGGCCGACTTGTCCAAGCCTTTCGGCACCACGATCCACTACGAGGCGGGGGCCGGAAAGGTCGAGCTGTAGCAACAGGTCAACGGCGAGAGGGCGGCGCATCGGCGGCGGGGGGAACCTTGGGGGCGCTTCACAGTCAATCCATAGGAGTTGAAGCGGACCCATGAACCCTGAGTCCAAAGGCCTCCGGCCGGCGGTGGCCGTCCTGCTGCTCTCTTTCATCTTGGTGCTGGCCTTAGTGTCGGCGGGGCTCCCGGTCAGACTTGTCTGGGCTGAAGCCACGACGAGCGGCGCCACTGATTCCTCTGGTGACGGGCCGCTCCTTACCAAGGTCACGGCCTATACGGCCCGTCCGAACGAGACGTTCGCCGTCATTGGCTTGGTGAAAGGATCTACTACCCCCGCTCCCGAGGCCCTGGTGCAGTGGACCAAAGCCAACCCCGATGGCGTGGTGCAAGTCGACTTCGCCGCGGCCTTTCCCGACTGGCACGGCGAACTGGCTTCGGCGGCGGTGCGGCACAGTCGCCTCGTGCCCATCCCCCCGCCGAGTATCGTGCGGGAGCGAGACACTCTCACAGTGATGCAGCCCTTCGCCGACCCGACTTCCGGGCGTGACTGGACCGGGGTCCTGCAGGACACGTGGGCCGCCACCGAGTACCGGAGCTTGGCCGAACTGGGTCTGACCCTTTCCTACACCTACAAGGACTCCATCACACGGTGGGCGTTTTTCGCTCTCGTCCTGCGGGGTCTGGGTTGGGCCGGTGAGGTCTTGCCGCCCGCTGGAGGGCACCTGACCGGCGCCGCAGCCCGCTACCTGCCGGACGTGGACCGCGCGGTCATCGAGGTGGCGGTGGAGCGCGGACTCATAAAAGGCCGCGCTCCCGGAGACTTGGCCCTAGACCAGCCTCTGACTCGCGCCGAGGCTGCCACATTCCTTCTCCGCATGGCCGGGGTGACCCCGGACCCCGCCCTGCCCAGTCCGTTCGCCGACGTTCCCGCCGACCACTGGGCCAGAGCCTGGGTTGCTACCGCCGCCGCCCACGGCATCGTCGGCGGCTACGGCGGCGGCCAATTCGGACCGCAGGACAAACTCACCTGGGAGCAGGGAGTGGCCCTCGTGTTCCGCCAGGCCGTGCGCGGCCGTTCCTACGGAAACGACCTCTTTGGGTTCTACGCCATCCAGGCTTTCGACCAGCGCGATGCCGTCCCGTCCTTCAACAAGGTCGCCTTCGGCTGGGCCCGCCTGGCCGCGGGAGGCACTCTGGACCTGTCAGGCCAGGACTTCTACTGGCCGTCCACGGCCACCATTAGCGGACCGGACGGTCTGCCGCGGGAGTACGGCCCCGCCGAACTACTGCAGTCGGCGAAGACCGCCGGCGTGGGCCGGACCCTCATGGTCTACTCAGGGGATAAGGACGGAGTACTCAGCGCCTTCCTGGCAGATCTGGCGTCGCAGGCCAAGTTCAACACCTCCTTGTTAGACCTCGTCCAGAAGCAGGGGTTCGACGGTGTGACGCTGGATTTCGAAGGTCTTGGTTGGGGCCAAGAGGGCCCCGCCCTGGCGATTGTCAGGGCCCGTTTGTCGCGCTACGTGTCGGAACTGCACCGCCTACTGGGGGTCAAGGGGCTCACCCTCTACTTGGCCGTCCACCCAACCAACAGTGCCTACCCCGGGTACGACTATAGTGCCTTGGCGGCGAACTCCGACGGTCTCGTCATCATGGCTTACGAGTACACCTCGGATCGCCAGCCCCAGCCCATCAAGCTGGTGGAGAAAGCCGTGCGCGAAGCCGCGGCTCTGGCGGCTCCGAGTAAGCTTTACCTGGGCGTGAACGCTTACGCCGAGACAGCGGAATCGGTGAAGGAGAAAAGGGATCTGGCCATCGCCTATAACCTGAAGGGAGTGGCGGTGTGGCGGATCGGGTTGCTCTCAGAGGGGTTCCTTGACGCCTGCCGTCCCTAGTCCCGGCCTAGTCCTGGCGCTGTTTTTCCAGCTCCGGCGCCAGGAGATGGGCCCTCGGCTCGCGCTGCTGAAAGGTGTAGACCGCGTCGAAACCGGCCTCCACCAGGCGCTCCGTGGCCAGATCCAGGCCGCGCCCCAGGACCGACGGGTGATGGCAGTCCGAACCGGTGGTGGCCACTTGGACGCCGCACCGCCGCGCCAGCGCCAGAAGGCGTGCTCCAGGGAAGGTGTCTTTGATTCCCCTGCGGAAGGGGGCGGTGTTGACCTCCAGCCCGCAGCCCAGCTCGGCCATGCGCCGGAAAACTGGCTCGGCCAGCCCGGCGGCGGGTCCGAAGAGGTCATCGTCCCCCCCGCTACCATCGCCGTTCCAGCTACGGCACTTCCTATAGATATCGAAATGACCGATGGCGTCGAAGAGCCTGCTTTCCACGGCCCCCGCCATCAAGTCGTAATAAGTGTCCAGAACACCTTTCTCACCGTGCCGCCGGAAGAGCTCCGCTCCTTCCGCCGACAGAGTGAGCGCCAGCCCGTCCAGGCAGTGGACCGAGCCCATGACGAAATCAAGCCTGCGGCCTAGCGGGCCCTCCAGAATAGCATGCAGCTGCCCCTCGATGACCGGGAGGTAGTCCGTTTCCAGCCCGGCACGTACGGTGAGGCGGCGCCCCCACTCTTCCTTGGCGGCTTCGATGGCATCCAGGTAACGCGGTAGCCAGTCCGACGTGACGGGAACCCGCTGCCCTTCGACGCAGACGAAACCGTCCGTCGCCAGTCGCTCCGGGCAGAGGTCGAAGTGGGTGGTGAAGCAGATCTCGTTCAAGCCGATGTCCAGCGCGCGCCCGCAGTATTCGTCAATGGTCCCGTCGGCGTCGACGGAGAAATCAGGATGAACGTGATAGTCGGCACGAAAAGTCATCAGGCGCCTACCTCCGTCACAAGTATATCCGGGAGGCTAGGCGCGCGCCAGCTTCCACTTCCCGCTCTTGAAGCGGTTATAGATGACCAGCGAACGCACTTGCTGGTCGATGAACATGGCGACCCAGGCGCCCGGTAAGCCCCAGTGGAAGAACTCCACGAAAATCAGGCCCAGGGCCAGCCGGAACCCCCAGACTCCGATAAAGGTCGCCACCAGGGGCCAGGTGGTGTCCCCCGCCCCGCGCAGGCCGCCGGCCAAAACAAAGGCTGTCGACTGCCCCGGTTGGGCCAAAGCGGTGATCCGCAGAGCCACAGCCCCGGCGGCGATCACCACGGCATCGTTGGTGTAGATGCGCATCAGAAGAGGCGCTCCGACGAAGAACACCACACCCATCATGGAGGCCACGTACAGCCCTAAGCGCCGCGTCTCCCAGCCGCATTTCTCCGCCCAGTCGGGGCGTTTCGCCCCTAGGTTCTGACCCACCAGGGCCGTGGCGGCGATAGCGAAACCCTGGCCGGGCATGAAGGACAGGCTCAGAACGTTCAACGCGATCTGGTGGGCGGCCAGAATCTCGGTCCCCAGGCCGGCCACCGCTCTGGTAAACAGAGCCACGCCGCCCCGCATGACGAACTGCTCCCCGGCCGAGGGAAGGCCGATGCGGATCATGCGTTTGATGAGGTCACCGCGCCAGTGCCACTTGTCCCGCAGGCCGATCTTGATGACGAACCGGCCGCTGGTCACCACCCGGAGCACCTGCAAGAAGGCGATGAAGCGGGCCGCTCCGGCCGCCACTGCCGCGCCCAACACGCCCATGGCCGGGAAACCGAGTTTCCCGTAGATGAGGGGGTAGCCCAGGACCACCACAAGGATATTGGCCACCATGTTCACGCGCATCGGCGTCCGGGTGTCCCCTGCCCCGCGCAGGGCTGAGGTCAGGCTCATGGACAGGGTGTTGAAAGAAAGGGTCATCATGATGATCTGGAAATACCGCGTGCCTTCGGCCAACACGTCCGGTTCGGCGCCCATGAAGATGAGGACGTCCCGGGCGGAGTAGTATCCCACCACGCTGAGGACCAAAGCCAGCAGGACATTGAGAATCAGGATCTGACGGGTGACGTTACTGGCTTCATCGTACTTCTTCGAGCCGATGAACCGGGCCACCAGGGCCGTCGCTCCGACGTCCATAGACTGGAAGGCGGACAAGGCGAAGAAGACGGGCTGGTTGGTCAGGCCCACTGCGGCCACGGCCGCCGGGCCCACATGACCGACCATGATCATGTTGGTGACCTGGATGAGGCTGGAGAACATCATCTCGACCAGGGCCGGGCCTGCTAGCTGGACGACTTTGTTGCGGATGGCGGAGGGAGTAGGTTCGCCCTCGCCGACCGCCGAAATGCGCCGCCGGCCGGCGGGGCCCACTTCTTTCTCCTGAATCTGCTCTGATAGGGGGGGCTCTATCTGCAGGTCTTCCGACAGTTCGGCGGCCGTTTCCTCGGCGGCGGCGAGTCTGTCGCGGGCATCGCTGTCTGGTCTAGCTAGGCTTTTTGTTAAAGCTGAGCCGTTCGGTTGGCCGGCGGAGACCATCTAGAAGCATCCCTCGTGTGCAGACATGGAACCAGTAATTAGCAGATAGTTAGTTTCCCGAACTATATCACTTCCTAAAGTCTAGCATCGCCCCCTGGAAGCGTCAAGGAAAAAGGCCCATTAGAAAACCTCCAAGCTGGCCTGAAACCATCTGGAAAGACCTGCCAAGAGGGTGCGGATGGGCGTGGGAGAGCATGGAAAAGCCCCCGGGGTTTGACCAGGGGCTGAGCTGTGGCTGACTTGGGACATTCCTATTCCCCGGAAGTCCTCGCTTCACGGAAGTCGCTACTTGCCCGGGGCTTCCTCCTGCATCAGGTTATACAAGTGCTTCAAGGCCACCAGCAGGTTCTCTCTCTCTCCTGTGACGACCTTGTCCATGATGGCGGTCAGATAGACGTGGCGGGCGGCCATGACTCGCTTGACGATGTCCCGTCCCTTGTCCGTCACTTTCAGGCGGATGGCCCGCCGGTCCTCAGGATCGCGGACCCGTTCCACCAGGCCGTTCTTCTCCATGCGGTCGATGAGGTCCGTCACGGTGCTGGACGCCAGGAAGAGTTTCTCGCACAGCTCACCCATGGTCAGGTTCCGACCGTCGCGCAGCTGTATCAAAGCGTTGAACTGCGGAGGAGTGATGTCGAAGTCGGAAAGGATGGACCGTCCGCGCTGCCGCACGATGGCACTGACGTGCCTCAGGAAATAGTCCAGTTCCTCCACGTATCCGCTGAAGCGAGGCTCATCCATTGCCAGTCCCTCCCTGCAGGAGTTCGCTCATCATGAGCGCGTTCCGGGCGGCCTGCCCGGCATGGCAGTTATTGAACAGCACGAAAATCTTCTTACTTTGCTTCGCCATTTCCTCTATGCGCGGCAGCCATTCGGCAAGTTCCTCCGCCGTGTACAGGTAATTGTACCGCTCCCACACCTCATCGTGCTTCCACCACTTGGCGGCGTTCCTCCCGTGGAACCGCAGATAGGCAAGGTCGGAGGAAGTTGCCGCCGCCACGCGCGGCATCAGCCCCTTCAGCGCCGGCTCGTCCACCGCGCAAAACCCCAGTTCGTTCTGGCGCAGGAAATCGAAGGTCTCCTGGGTTACCCACTCGCGGTTTCTGAACTCGACCACGATGGGCGTGTCCGCCAGCAGTTCGCGGAAGGTCTGGATGTAGGCGCGGTTTCCCGCCCCCGGGCGGAAAGCGAAGGGAAACTGGGCCAAGACGGCCCCGAGCTTGCCGGTGGAGACGAAAGGTTCAAGGGCTTCGCGGAACGCGGCGAACATCTCGCGCGCGTCCTCGGGACGCTGGGGGATCTCGTGGGTCATGCCCTTGAAGGCCTTGATGGCGAACTCGAAACCGGCGGGGGTCTTCCGTTCGATCTGTTCCATGGTGCGCGGGGCCGGCATCCGGTAGTAGGTGAAGTCCAGTTCCACGGCGGGGAACTGCGAGGAGTAGTAGGTCAGCATCTGGTTATCTTTCGTATCTTCGGGGTAGAAGGTCCCCCGCCAATCCGGGTAGGAGTAGCCGCAGGTCCCTACGAGAATCATGGGCGATGTCCCCTTTCCCCGTTCTAGAATCCCGTCCCTAAGTTCGTGGTCAGGCCCGGTGTTCCTCCGGACTCTTGGCCCCTGAGTGCTATTCCGATACGTGGCTTCGACCGAGGCTTGGAAGAAGCAAGGGTGGAGTAAATCCCAGATACTTTCCGTTCGACAGTGAGGTGTCTTGGGTTTACGCCCTGCCGTGGAGCTATACCCCAGGGGAGTATTTGGAGGACTCCATGGGGTACCGGGAAAGCCTTTGAGCCTCCGCTGCTAACCGTCGAAACCTACCCGGGCCCCGTCGGAACCCACTCATGCCCCGGATTGTCCGACCGTCCGCCAACGCGAAAGCGGACTCATGCTTTCTAGCAGCAGGAAGGAAGGCAAGGCCGTCCGTCCCTCGCCTCCAGAGACGTGCCGCCTCCTCGTGAAAGCCAGCACAATATCCTGGGGTAAGCCTGGGGTAAACCCAAGATACCCTGTTGGTCTTGGAAGAGTATCCCGAATTGACTCCCAGGACCCCACGGCGGCGGATACCCCCCAACCCCGCGATACAGACCACACACGCACCTTCTCGGCCGACGAAGATACTGTTGAGATGAGGTGGTTTGTGATCCGCCAACCACTCGTCAACAGACTGACGGAGGCGTCCGGTGTGGCCGGGGGCCTCCGTCAGGTTCTACGAGTCCAGTTCCCTCGGGTCTGAATCCTTCGGGTCCAGCTCTTTGGGGTCCAGGCTCTCTGGGCCTAGTTCCTTCAGGCCTAACGCGCGGGGGCCGGGTGCCGCCACCCCCCCACCCTGTTCTTCGATCAGAAGATGACGCTGAGGTCCGGGCGGTCGTAGCTGGCCAGCTTGCCCTCGGGGAACCAGTGAGCGATCTCGTGATTCGCCTCGTCCACCGTCGAGGAAGCGTGGATGAGGTTATGGATGGCGTGCTTCTTCGCGTTCGCTACGATGGGCGAACCCGAGGAGTAGGCCCCCCGGATGGTGCCGGGATCGGCGTTCAGCGGCAGGGTGTGCCCGCAGAGTTTGCGGACCACCTGGATGGCGTGATACCCCTCGAAGACGATGGCCACGATGGGGCCGGAGGAAAGGTAGTCGATGTTCCAACCCTTGACCATCTCGCCGATGGCCATGGGGTCCTTCGTCCCCAGTTCGGCGATGGGATCGACGCCGTTCTTCTCGTAGCTCTCCAGGGTCTTATTCCCCATGCCCATGATCCATTCGGGGGTGTTCGGGTAGTGCTGCTCCACGTGCTGGCGGGTGGGTGTGACCATCTTCATGCCGATGATCTTCAGGCCCACATCTTCGAACCGGCCAAGGATGCGTCCCACGAGGCCGCGCTGCACGCCGTCGGGCTTGATGAGTACCAATGTGCGTTCGGGATCTACTTTCAACCTGGGTCCTCCTCCTGTGACGATGCCGTTTGGTTTGAACTTGCTCTATGGACTTGCTCGATGCCGATTCTACTCCGCCAGCGCCGCCGCCGTCCCGGCGTCCAGGCGCATGATCATTCCGACCAGGAGCTTCACCAGATTCTCGTAGTCGTCCAGGTGGAAGATCCCCGCGTGGCTGTGGATGTACCTGGTGGGGACGGCCATCACCAGGCTGGGCACGCCGCGCCGGTTGATGTGCATCCGACCGGCATCGGTGCCGCCGCCCGCCATGGACGTGAGCTGGAGGGGGACCCCAAGCTCCTTGGCGGTGTCGATGGCTAGGTCGCGCAGTTTCAAGTTCGGGATAAGTGACGAGTCATATAGCAGCACGCTGGGGCCTTTGCCGAGCTTGGCCGAGGCCTCGTGCTCCTTTACTCCCGGCATGTCGCCGGCGATGTCCACTTCCAGGGCGATGGCCACGTCGGGGTCCACTTCGTGGGCGCTGGTGGTTGCGCCGCGCAGGCCCACCTCTTCCTGGACCGTGCCCACGCCGTAAACCGTGTTCGGGTGATCCTTTCCCTGGAGTTCGCGGAGGACCTCGATGAAAAGGGCCACACCCAGGCGGTCGTCCCACGCCTTTCCGAGGAGGACGCGGGGGTTCGCCATGACCTGGAACGGGCAGAAAGGAATCACTGGGTCGCCCGGCCGGACGCCGAAGACCTCGCGGGCCTCTTCATCGGAGGTGGCCCCGACGTCGATGAACATGTCCTTCTTCTCCACCATCTTCTTGCGCTCTTCGAGAGAAAGGATGTGGGGAGGTTTGGACCCGACCACGCCGGGGACGTCACCCTTGTGGGTTTTCACTATCACCCGCTGTGCCAGCATGACCTGTTCCCACCAGCCGCCGAGGGTCTGAAACCGGAGGAAGCCTTCCTTCGATATGCTGGAAACCATGAAGCCGATTTCGTCCATGTGCCCGGCCAGCATGACCCGGGGCCGGTCGCCCCGGCCCGCTTTCCGGCAAATGATGCTGCCGAGGCGGTCCTGGCTGACCTCGGCCAATCCATCGACGTACTTCCGGATGACCTTCCGGACCTCTCCCTCGTACCCGGGGACGCCCGGGACTTCGGAAAGCTCTTGGAGCATGTGCAAGCGGTCGTCCATGATTTCCTACCTCCCACTGGTGACTGCCGCTGGTTTTCGCTAGTTTCCCCGCCCCTGGAAGGAAAACCCTATCCTGTTTCCGCGCTGGCGGCCCTTGTTCCTGCCCATAGCGAACCCATAACGAAGCCCGGGGAACCGAACCCCGGGCTTGTGTGGGCTTCTGGCGCACCGCTCACTTTCCCGCGCTAGAAATCTAATCGCTGGCCGCCGCTTGGCTTTCGGTGTCGAAGACGCCGCGCTGGATCTCTTGAGTGGTGAAACTGGCGGCGGAAAACCCTTCGACAAGGTAATCCGCGGCCGTTCGTGGGTCCACGCGCTCGCCGCAAGTGAACACGTCCACGGCGGCGTAGCCATACTCCGGCCATGTATGAACAGCAAGGTGTGACTCGGAGATAACCACCACTCCGCTCACACCCTGCGGACTGAACTTATGGAAGGCTACTTCTCTGATTTCAGCACCCGCTTTTATCGCGGCGGCTACCATCAGTTCCTGGACTTTCTTCACATCGTTGAGAACATCTCGCCGGCATCCGTAGAGCTCTGCCAGGACGTGACGCCCCAGTGCATTCATCAGAGACCAACCCCCTTGGTGATCAGCCCGATTTAGCTGTTTTCCAGCCCAGAAAGCAATCAAATAGAATTGTAGCAGAAAAGGAACGTGTGTCAAGAAAACCGGCTCCGTTTACTAGGCCTTGATAAAGGTATTCCTGAGCTTTCCGATGCGTTCGATTTCGACCTCATACACATCGCCGGTCTGCATCAGGCCGACTCCTGACGGCGTGCCGGTCAGGATGATGTCTCCAGGCAGGAGGGTCATGACCTGCGAGATGAACGAAACGAGCTTGTCAACCTGATGGACCAGGTCCGCGGTGTTGCCGTCCTGCTTCTTCTCGCCGTTCAGATAGCCGCGGATAGCTAGGCCGGCCTTGACATCCGCCACGCGAATCGAGTCCTCGATCCAGGGGCCGACCGGGCAGAAGGTATCGAAGCTCTTCGCCCTGACCCACTGGCCGTCACTCTTCTGGATGTCACGGGCGCTGACATCGTGGGCGCAGGTCCAGCCGAAAATGAAATCGCCGGCGGCCGCTTCCGGCACGTCCTTGGCCTTCCGTCCGATGACGATGGTCAGCTCCGCCTCGTACCCGATCCTTTCGGACATCGGCGGCCAGATGATGGTGTCCTCCGGCCCGATCACGGACGTGGGCGGTTTCAGAAAAATGAGCGGCGTGCCCGGCGCGGAGCCGTGGCCGCCCTCAGCGGCGTGCTCGGCGTAGTTCAGGCCCAAGCAGACGATCTTCGAAGGGACCACGGGGGCCAAGAGGCGCACTCCCGACAGCGGGTACTCCTTCCCAGTGGGAGTTCCCCCATCCCAGGGAGCATCTGTCAACTCATGGACGGTATCCCCGTCCAGCTTCCCGTACGCGGCTACTTCATCTTCATGTTCATGTGCGGCAAAACGGACCCAGCGCACCCCGAATCGTCTCCTTTACCAGATGTCTTGGCAGGCCTTTTTCTTGGCGGATCTTCCCTTTAGCTTGTTCGGGACAGGAGGGGTGATTCCTCCCCGGCGGCGGCCCCCGGCTCGATGGCTAGAAAGAGACGAAGCGTAGGGCCGATGATGGTGGTGGCCGCCGCCACCACGCCGGAATCGTTCAGTAGCAGGCCGGCCAGGGCTGCTCCCAGAGTGCCAGCCAGCATGGGCCTCAAGGAGGGAGTGCGGGCGGCCGCGGCTTGGAGGAGGCGGGCGGGTCGGATGGTGGCCAGAGTCACGAAGGCCAGGAAGGCCAGGACGGCTTTGGTCCAGACCGTATACCGCAGGACTCGGAGGCCCATGGTCAATTTGCGGGCCACCGTCAGGGGCAGGATGGAGGCGTCATGGGAGATGCGGGAGACGAGCAGACCGATGTGGGTCTCCGTCCCCGCCTGTTGGTTGCCGAAAAGGTCGGCGGCGGCGACCAGGGTGGCCGTCGTGGTGGCGGCTATCGCTATCCAAGCTGTGGACCGCCTCCAAGGCCAGCGGAGAGTCCGTCCGAAGAAGATAGCGAAACCGACGGCCGCCGCCAGGCCCTCCCCGAGGTTCGCCCCCGCGCCGGGTGCGGCCACGGCGGCGGCGACCGCGAGGAAGAGCGTGCCGGTGAGAGCAGGGTTCGGAGTATAGGTGGCCAGCGCCAGGGCGCCACCGACCAGCAGGCCGGCGTACTCGTTGCCGATCCCATAATAGCGAGAGCCACTGGCCAGTGAATACCCGAAGACGGAGTCGGGCGCAGCCCTGGCCCCAGTCGAGAGGTCGGCCAGGACTGCGACGACGGTGATGGCGCAGATGGCGGCCGCCGCTGCCGCCGGACGATTCGTCAGGACTGCCAGACTGGAGCCGGCCCCTGCCAGCAGCAAGACCGATAAGGCGAAACCCAGGAGATAAGGAGCCTGGGGCCGCCAACTCAGAAAGGACACACGGGAGAACATGGGCTCCAGCGCCGCGCCCAGAAGAAAGGCGGCGGGCGCCGCCGCCAGGACTAAAAAGGCCAGGCGCAGTGGTCTTTGGGCAGGCGGCCCGCCACGATGTCGGGCTTTCGGGTTGGCGGCCAGTGCCCGGTTCCACCACAGCGCCACCGCGGCGAGGAGCGCCAGAACATCCAAGGTCACGTAGACCTGGATGGCCCGCGGGCGTAGGAGGTCCGCCCGCACGGAATCACGGTAGAATGAGGCCAACCCCGACAGGCCAGCCGGCGTGCAAGCTTCGGCATCCGACCCGGAGACACCGCGGGAAATCGTGTCGCGGACGGCGCCGGAGGGAGCTGAGGGACCGAAAGGACGCCCAAGAGCCTCGGGTCCGAGGTCCAGAGAAAGCAGGCCGGCGATGGTCGGGGCCACGTCGATGTTCGACACCAGGCCGGCACGCCTGGTGGTCGGGCCGCAGAGCGGCCCCGGGGAGAAACCCCGCCCTCTCCCCAACACCAGGCCAAACCCTTGGCTATCGGGCCACTCCCCGGACACTTGGGAGGGCGCCCCGGTGGTCAACACCAGGAGGGTATCGGTGTTCAGGTCAATCACCGAAGTCAGGCCTTCCACTCCCATCCATGCTCGGCGGAGGGCCTCCCGGCGGTGGGCCACGGCTGCCTCCGGTGCCGCCTGGGTGGCGAAAAGAGCCGCGCGTGCGGTGTCCCCCGCTTCCACCGCCACCAGGCGCGCCCCTCCGGATAGCAGCTCCCGAACCGCCGCGGTCACGACCGCCCAGTCCGTGCGGACGCCGTAGGGAGCCGCGGCGTCCTTCACCTGAGTCTCTTCTCCCACGACTCCCCCACCCACCAGGCCACGCTCATCCATGACCATCAGGGCGGCCACCCGGCGCGGTTCTCCCGGTAGGTCGGAGTTCCCCACCGCCGCCGTACGCACGCCGGCCGCGCTCGCGGTCTGGCCCAGTAGGCCCGGCACGGAACGATAGAGCAGCTTCGCGTTGGCGGCTTGGAGGGCCGGCAGGGCCAGATGCACCAAGGCGCCCTCCGGCGCGGCCAGCCCGGTGGCCAGCTGGTAGAAGGCACGGGCGGTGACGCCATTCCAAAGCTCGTCGGGCTCCAGCAGGAGGCCGGCCTCTGAGGCGCCGGCGGCCCGGGTACCCGCGCCCACAGTGGCCGCCTGCGACCCCGGCCGCCCATCGGGAGTCCTGATGTTGAGCAGGGCGAAAGCCCAATCGTCCCAAGGCTCCAGACTCGCGAAAGCGGGTGGCCCCGAGGATCGGTCCGGAGCCGACAGGAAGTCGGCGGCCGTGACGCCTTCCATGAGTACCACCACCACCCGCGGGAGCCTGCCCTCCGTCTTCTCCGTTCCGGCTTGGCCGCCCGGGTCTGTTGGCAACGGCGCCCTTCCGGAGGAGTCACCCGCCACGAGGGCGTTGGACGACCCGGCCCGATCCGGCGAGGCGAGAGGCACCCCAAGAACGAGGAGGAGCGGTACAGTCAAGAGCCCCCCCAGGGCCAGCACCAGGAAGAGCCGTCGCCCGCGCTTCTGGTACGTCTTCACACCCCCACCCCATCCGGACGGATCAGCTCCGCCTGACTTTGGCCACTCCTCAGAGCCTGGCGGTAGACCTCCTCGGTGGCGCGGGCCATGCGCTCCACGGACAGGTTCTCCCGGGCAAAAGCCTGCCCCGCCGCACCCAGGGCTCTCCCGTCCACCTTCCCGCTTAGGAGGCCGTCCATCGCGCCGGCCAAGGCTTGCGCTGAACCGGGCTCGGTCAGCACACCGCAGCAGGCCTCTTCCACCAACTCAGGCACACCCCCGACTCGGGATGCCACCACCGGCAGCCCCGCGGCCATGGCCTCCTCGACGGCCATCGAAAGCCCCTCGCGTCTGGACGGCAGCACCAACGCGTCCAAACGGCCGTAGAATGCGGGCATGTCCCCGACACGACCCGAGAAGAAAACGCGTCCCGCCAAGGCCAACTCCCGCGCCCGCTGTTCCAGGGCCGGACCTTCCGGACCTTCGCCGGCGATATGGATCTCCCAGCCCCCGGCCGGCGCGCTTCCAACGGGACTCAACAAGGCCGCCGCCTCCAGCAGTACATCGAGCCCCTTCTCGCGGGCCAGGCGGCAGGCGACGCCGAAACGGTAAGGAGCGCCCGCCGAACCGCCGGCGGAGGCGGCCAAGGGCTCAGCCACCCCTCGCGCAACGGTGCGCGGGATGGAAAAGAGGCGGGCGTCGACTCCGTTCATGATCACTGTGGGAGTGCCGGACCGCGGCGCGACCCGCTTCAACTCATCGGCCACGGCACGACTCACCGCCACCACCCGCGGCCGGCCGAGAGCCGCCAGGCGGTGCAGGAAGACGCCGGTGCGTCCCGCGGCGAACCCATGGGCGGTGAAGACGAAGCCCACGTCTCCCCCATCCCTCCTGGGGTGGTTGCCGTTTCCTGTCGTCGACCCGGCCCAGACAGCCGGTTGCAGAACCAACGCTACCGCGGCCGCGGCTTTGGCGCCGTGGGCGTGGATGATCCCGCCCTTCGCTGCTAAATCCCAGGCCATGGCCGCGTCACGCACCTCGGCGGCCCACTCCGCGGCCCAACCCACTCCCAACTTCCGCATCCAGGCCGGCTTGGCCCGCCCAGCCAAGCGGAGCCCGGGCCGCGCCAGGGTCAACTCCGCCTCCCAGTCCTCTCCCACCGGCCCTACAACCCATACCGGACCGAAAGCCTCGCTGTCCAGCGCGCGCACGAGGTTGGTGACGTGTGTCCGGATACCGCCGTCGGCCGCGGTGACCAATATGACGAGAGGAACGGGCGCCCCCGTTCCTCTCTTGTCAGTCGTTTCAGCGTCCACGGTCCTAAGTTATCCAGCACAGAGCCTAGAAAACCCCGCCAGGTCCGGTGACGCCGCTGCTCGCTATCTTAGCTGCTCGCTATCTTATTTTGTGTAGACCGCCGTGGCCGCCGCCGTGCCGGCCCCCTGGGGCATCTTGTAACCCATGCCGCCGAGAATCGTCTCCAAGACGGTCAGGAGCGTCAGCACATTCCGTTTCGTGCTCGAGTAACCCATGAGCCCGATGCGCCAGATCTTGCCCTTTAGAGCGCCCAGACCGCCGCCAATCTCGATATTATAGTCGTTTAGCAGCGCACCGCGTACCGCGGCGTCGGCGATCCCTTCTGGCACGTAGACCGTGGTCAGGGTCGGGAGGCGGTAACCGTCGTCCACCACTAGCTTCAAGCCCATGGCCTGCAACCCGGCGATGAGGGCGTCGCGGTTCAGGCGGTGACGGGCAAAACGGGCCTCTAGACCCTCCTCCTGGATAATGCGGAGCGCTTCATGCAGCGCGTAGACCATGTTGACCGGCGCCGTGTGATGGTAGAACCTCTCCTGGCCCCAATACCGCATGATCATGCTGAGGTCCAGATACCAGCTGTGCACCTTGGTCTTCCGCTCCTGGATGGCTTTCACGGCCGCCTCGTTCACCGTGATGGGCCCCAGGCCCGGCGGGCAGGACAGCGCCTTCTGCGTCCCGCTGTACACGAAGTAGTAGTGGTTGCGATCGGTCCCCACCGACACGCCGCCAAGGGAAGTGACGGTGTCCACCACGATGAGGGCGCCGTTGTCATGGGTGATCTTAACGATGTCATCAAGGGGTTGCAGGACGCCGGTCGACGTCTCCGCGTGCACGATGGAAAGGAGTTTGACCTTGCCGTTGGCCTTCTTGAAAGCGTCGGCCACCTGCTCTGGGTCGATGGCCTGGCCCATGGGCTTCTCCACCACAGTGACATCGGCGCCGGCGCGCCCGGCCATGTCCACCATGCGTTCACCGAAGTAGCCGTGGACGCAGACGATGGCCTTGTCGCCGGGTTCGAGGAGGTTCAGGAAAGGAGTCTCCTGAGCGGCGCTGCCGGTGCCGGACATGGCCATGGTCAGTTTGTTCTCCGTCTCAAAAACGTAGCGGAGCATCGCCATGGTCTCGTTCATGATTCGCAGGAACTCGGGATCCAGGTGCCCCACGGTGGGTTCGGACAGAGCGCGCAGGATACGCGGGTCAGTGGTGCTCGGGCCGGGGCCCAGGAGCAGCCGGTTCGTGGGCTTGCGTTCGGGGATCAGTTCTGGCATGGGTTTCTTCTCCTTTATGTCGTTTCTAGACCGCAGGCTCGTCCGGCTTCCAGCCCAACCCGCCGGAAAGCCCTAACGCGGCCGTTCTTACCATTGACACAAGAGCGCGGTGATTTCCGCCCCTAGTCCGGCCGGCCGGCCCGGAGATGCTGATGGCGGCCACGACCCGTCCAGAATAATCATGCACAGGTGCGGCGATGCAGACGACGCCTTCTTCCCTTTCCTCGTCATCCAGAGCATAGCCGCGCTGTTTCACTTCGTCCAGGTGTGCCAGGAACCGGTCTTTCTGGCAGATGGTCTTCCCGGTATAGCGTGTCAAGGGCAACTCGTCGACGATGGACACCTTTTCCTTCTCATCCAACCAGGCCAATAGGCACTTGCCCACCCCCGTTGCATGGAGGGGCGCCCGGGCTCCAGGCCGCGTGAACATGCGCATCATGCGTCCGGATTCGGCCTGAGCCAAGTAGACAACTTCGTGCCCGTCCAGAACAGCAAGGTTCGAGTTCTCCCGGGTCTGCGCGGTCAGGGAATGCAGGTGAGGCGTGGCTAGGGCGCGCAGGTCCAAGTGGGACCTGGCCGCCTGGCCCACCTCCAGGCATTTCAGGGACAGGTGATAGCGGTGGGTCGAAGGGTCCTGCTCCACGAAGCCGCGCTGCCGGAGCGTGCTGAGCAGGTGGTGCGCCGTGCTGGCGTTCAGCTCCAACACCTGGCCGATTTCGGTCAGCCCAGCACTTCCGTCCCTGGAGGCCATGTACTCCAAGATGGACAGGGCCTTGTCCACCGATCGCACGATGGTAGCCGGCACAGTCAGATCGCCCCGACTTCCGCCAGAATCTTTTTCAGCTCACCGAAGGCCGGCTCGGCCAGCGGCAAGAGAGGCCGGCGCGGCGATCCGCCGTAATACCCGATCAGGTCCATGGCGGCCTTCAGTCCGGGGATGGCCCACCGGTTGGTGACCGCGGCATTGGCGGCCATGATCTTCATTTGAAGCTCCTTGGCTTTCGCATGGTCGCCCGCCTCGGCGGCCCGCTGGATGGCGGCGCACATGTTCGGCAGAATGTTGGCCACGGCCAGGGTGCCGCCTACCCCACCCAGGGCGGCGGTGGCGTAGAGGAAGCTCCCCGAACCGGCGAACACGGCGAAATCGGGCCCGGTGCCAGAGATGATCTCGGCGATCTGGACGATGTTCCCGCCGCTATCTTTCAAGCCCACAATGTTCGGGTGCTTGGAGCATTCGATGGCCAGCGAGGCCGATATGTTGACGCCGGTGTTCCTGGGCATATTGTAGAGCATTACCGGAATGGGCGAAGCGTCGGCCACATCGTAGAAGAATCGCTTGAGGGTCGCTTCGGTCATGCTCCCTTTGTAATAGTTCGGCGTGACAACCAAGGCGGCCGTGGCCCCGGCGTCCGCCACCCGCTTCGTAAGGCGAATGGTATCACGGGTGGACTCGCACCCGGTCCCGGCGATGACAGGACGGTTCGCCGGGAAGTGGCGCCGCACGTATTCCACCAGCTTGACCTTCTCGTCCTCGGTCAAGAGCACGAACTCGCCGTTAGAGCCCAGAACGACCAGTCCGGTCAAATCTGTCTGCGACCACCTATCCAAGTTCTCCCCGAGCTTGTCCAGGGCGATCTCGTCGTTCTGGAAGGGTGTGGGGATGGGGGCGAAGATACCCTTGATCAATGAGAACACTCCTTATCCCTTGTAACTGTCGTTCGATCCGGGCGGTCTTTCCGGATATCCCTCTGTCGACTTTCTAAGGGCGAGTTTCTTATGGTGAAATCTTCATTCAAGTGGGGAAAACGGCTTTCTCTGCTTTCTCGGTCCCGGTGTCCCTTTCCTTCCGTTCGCGACATCCGCCGTCATATGTTTCACTCTCCGACGGGAAAAAGAGAAAACCCCCCGGAAACGGGGGGCGACTGTCAGGTCGGGATGCCGGCCGGGCAAAGGTCGAGGGGATTCCGCCGCTAGTGAGGTTCGCCGATACCGGCGGCAGCTTCACCGGCCACCGCCGCCTGCTGCTCAGACTGGGTCTTAACGGCCTGGGACTGCCGCTCTGTGGTCCAAGCGGTCATGGCGTCGACGGCAGCAGGGTCGAATTGCGTCCCGCGGCAGCGTCGGAGTTCGGCCACGGCTTGTTCGACCGTCAAAGCCTTCCGGTAAGGACGATCCGAAGTCATGGCGTCGAAAGCATCGGCCACGGCGATGATCCGGGCCCCCAGCGGGATCCGCTGACCGGCCAGCCCGCCCGGGTAGCCTGTGCCGTCGAAGTGCTCATGGTGGTAGCGTACCAAGTCGGCGCCCTTCTGGTAGAGACGCAAGCGGCCGGCGGCATCGGCTCCAGCTTCCGGATGCCGGCGAATGGACTCCCACTCCTTCTCGCTCAGGCGCCCCGGCTTAAGCAAAACCGCGTTATCAACACCGATCTTGCCCAGGTCGTGGATGCGGGCGGCCTGGACGATCAGTTCCTGCTGGTCTTCCTCGATCTCCATGCGCTGGGCCATCTCCCCAGCGTATTGTGCTACACGCTGGGAGTGCTGGTAGGTGTAGACATCCCGCTGGTCAATGAGGTCGGCCAGAAGCTCCAGCGTCTCTCTGGTCTCCATGCGCAAGCCGGTATAGCTGCGGAAAGCGTAATGGATGATTAGCACCGGGAGGATCATCAGCACTACGCCGGCCGGCTTTAGGAGATACACGGTCGCGACGAGGATGCCGATCGCCGCGCATGCGAAGTAGAGGAAGGCCACATTCCGAAAGTGGATCCGCCACAGGGTGAAGGGAGAGCGTTTCGAGGTCAACCCCACCACCAAGCAGATGGCGGTCACATTGATGACATAATAGACGATGGTAAGTAGCAGAAGCGCGGGCCCGTCCAACAAGAGGTCGATACCGCTTGGACTGAGCTTGGCCGCGTGGAAGATCCAACCGGAGACGCCGATGCAGATGGCGTACTGAGCGGCATTGAAAGCCACTTTATAGAGCTTGCGGTGAGTCGTCACGTCGGCGACAGTGCTGGCGACCACGCCGATCCAGACCGCCACGCCGATAGGAAACAACAAGACGCCAGCCAGATGGAAAGCGGCCACGATGGAGATGATCCCGTAGTCGGGCAGCGCAACCGGGTACAGTTCGGCGGCGACAGTGGCAGCGGCGAAGAGCAGCACACCGAAGAAATCTGTGTTTTTCAGCCAATCGGGGGAGACGCCCGCAAAGAGGGCTGCTCCGACAAGAATGACGGCGGCAACATAAATTCGCGCCGTCCTCGGCATCTGGGACATGTGGTCCTCCGGTCAAAAATGAGGGCGGGTCTGCCCCCCTTGCTTAGGTTTCTTTTGTGGGCCTAGTCCCACTTATGGAACGCGCCGCTGGCCAGGAGCAGAACAGCAATCGTCGTGAGGAAACCGAGAATTCTCCACCTCATCCGCTATTTCACCTCCCGCGCCCTCTCGGGCAGCCCCCCGTACGGGTGGGGTAAACCCCCTATACGGAGTCAAATCCCTACACGGAGTCGGAACCCCTGAGAGACCTGGACGGAACGCGAGCAGACCCGCTCTCAAGCTTTTCAGATTCTGGGAAAACCGCCAATCTCCTTTTAGCTTCGCCGTGCTCTTTGACGCTTTTTGCCGAGCCAGCCCCTACCCACCATACCCTGGGAGATGAGTAGTAGCAGGGCGAACCCCATCAGCACGTCCCCGACGGAGAAAACATTGGCCAGAGGAAAACCCTTTGGCAGTGCGAACACGTCACCCAACCACTTGAGGTGGGTCGACGGCCCCATGAGGACGGAGTTGTTGGCCGCCTCTGCTTTCTGGAGTTGTTCGGCCACGCGGTCCAGACCGGCCCGGTGCAGCGCCTGCGCCGATACCGGCATGTATCCGCCGTTCGCCCCGATGACCAGGATGTTCGCGACCATCCCCATAACGAAGATGCGGAGCCCGGGCGCCCGCTGATTGACCCAGCCGAACCAGGCCAGGAAACAGTAGGAGCCCAGGTGGGCCACGGTGCGCCCCCATTCCGGCCAGGCGGCCCCGATGCGGGAAAAGGCCACGATCTGCAGGCCGAGACCCGCCCATACCATCCAGGTGCCGCGAAGCACCATTCGGCCAAGGTTCGACAGGCTGCCGCGCCTAGCGAAGCCGAAAGCTACACCGCCGATCAGCGACGCCACCATCCAGAACAAGCTTCACACTCCCAGAGCAGAGTTCTTCCTCTGTCGCATTCCTCCTCTTGCACTAAAGACCCTGTATACATCAATCATATCGTCCGGGGGGTACCCATTATTAACACAATGCGATACTATGGTCCGCCTTTTCACCGTCACGCCGAAGGTCACGGCAAGTCCACGGCGAGAACGGGCAACTGCTGGGTCACCGCCGCGGCCACGATTACCCGCGCCTCGCCGTCCACTACCGCTTGCACGTTGTAAGCCTGCACAACGGACTTGCTTGAGGAACTGAAGGACCCTCTGGGAATCAAGGGAGCATCCCTGGCCCCTGCCTTACCCACTCGCCCGATCCGGGTTCGCCAACCTCGACAGTGTGAACCGTCGTGGCTTCGAAGCTCGCCAGGAGGGGGGCAGAGGAGGAGAACCGCCAAAACGTGGCACCCTCA
>JAJYWN010000059.1 GCA_021791495.1 Bacillota bacterium | reverse complement strand
GATCTTCTTTTAGGATGTGGGTGCTGTCGCCGGTGCGGTCGGAGTGGTCGGCGATGACCACCGGACGCACTCCCTTGGCCACCAGGTCGAGGACGTGGGCCACGCCTTCCCTCGGTTTCGGCAGCGGCCGGCTATAGGACTCTTTCAGACTCCAGATGAAGTCCGACACGTCCTGCGCCACCCGCTCCGCCAGTTCGCGGTCGCCGTTAGTCACGGCGATGACCGTGATGCCCACATCCGGGACGTCGGAGTAGGCGTACCCAGGCGCCACGGACACGCAATAGACGTCCTTCTCCCGCGTTTCCCAGGCCCGGCAGCGGTCATAGACGTCCTTCATGGGGTGCTGCTCGGAACCTTGGTAAATGGAGGCGCAAATGATGCCCGGCTTGCGGATGGCCTGCACCGGGTGGAACTTCCCGCGCACCGCATCGACCATGCAGCGGGCGGCTATCTCCCCGGTTTCCTGGGAGTCTACGTGCGGGTAAGTCTTCAACACGAAGACGCCATCGGCCGCGTCGGTCAGTTCGTGGTCTTCATTCGCGTGGAGGTCCAGCGTGACCATGATGGGCACCTTCGGCCCCACGGCGGCCCGGACGCGCCGCACGATCTCGGCCTCGGGTTTCGGGAATTCGCGGACGGCCATGGCGCCGTGAAGCGCCAGGAGGACGCCGTCAAGGCCGCCGGCCCCGCCCGTCGCCGCCTTCACGCCTTCCACGATCTCCCCGGTGTACTTCTCGAAGCACTCCTTGGTCAGCCAGCTGGTGTACGGCCCCGGCGGCATGGGGGCGTCGATAATGGGGATGATCTCCACATCCTTCTCCGCCTCCAGGACGCGCATGAACCCATTGATGTAGCAGGGGATACCCCTTGAATGTTCCAGCACGGCCCGGCCGCGCTGGACGCCGCCCCTTTCAAACCGCTCCACTGTGGTGGGGTCGGGGCAGAAAGTGCAGGTTTCATGGGAGAATTCAGCGACCGCGATCCTCAAGGAAAAGACCTCCCAAATGTGAGTGGTCCTGACTGTTTCGCAAAGCGATTTCCCATCTCCTGCGGAGCGACGCCGCGGCTGCGGTTCGGAGCCGGCCGAGGACGACGTCGCCGCCCTGGGTACACTTGCTAAGGTGGCAGCGATATGCAACAATGCATACTGTGGGAACGTCCCCCAACGGGGCGCAAATCACAGGGTGCGGCGGTGGCGCAGGCGCGGGCGCCGTGCCGTCCACGGGGGTCGGGTGCGTGAGCCAGAACTTCGTTCGCGAAGACAAAGAGACCATCGTCGTGGCCCTTGGCGGGAACGCCATCCTTCAGCCTAAGCAGCAAGGGACATGCGAGGCCCAGTACGCGAACGTGGCCGAGACGGCCAGGTACATCGCCCACATGGTTCTCGACGGCTACCGTGTGGTGGTCACCCACGGTAACGGCCCCCAGGTGGGCAATATCCTGATCCAGAACGAGGAAGGACGGGGGACGGTCCCCGCCATGCCCTTGGACGTCTGCGGCGCCGAGAGCCAGGGCCAGATCGGGTACTGGATCCAGCAGGCTCTGGGCAACGAACTGCGCGCCGCCGGGTGCGGCCAGCCTGTGGTTACCTTGGTGACCCAGGTGGTCGTCGACGCCGACGACCCCGCCTTCACCAATCCCACCAAGCCGGTGGGGCCTTTCTACACCGACCGGCGGGCTCAGCGGCTCATGGCCGAAAAGGGTTACGTTATGAAGGAAGTCGGACCGGCCGGCTGGCGGCGGGTGGTGCCGTCTCCCGAACCGCGGGCCATCGTGGAGAGAGACGCCATCGTCCGGTTGATCGCCGACGGGGCCATCGTCATCTCTTGCGGCGGCGGCGGGATCCCGGTTAGACCGATTAGACCCATGGCCGGCCTAACCGCCGGCGGGGACGGTGGCGCCTACACTGGCGTGGAAGCGGTCATCGACAAGGATTTGGCGGGGCAGCGCCTGGCTACCGAGGTCGGGGCGGACACCTTCCTCATCTTGACCGACGTTGAGAAGGTGGCCCTGAACTTCGGACGGCCCGACCAGGAAGACCTCGACCGCCTCACTGTGGACCAGGCCCGCGGTTATATGAAGGAAGGACATTTCCGCGCGGGCAGTATGGGGCCAAAGGTGGAAGCGGCGGTCCGGTTCGTCGAGGCGGGGGGGCGCCGGGCCATCATCACCAGTCTGCATAAAGCGCTCCAGGCTTTGAGAGACGAGGCCGGAACCCTGGTAGTAGGAGTGGAGAGCGGCGACGCCGGCCGTCCCGGCGGGTATCGGGACGGACCGGTAGCGGAGAAAATGAAAGTTAATGCATTTTCTTGCATAAAGTCGTAGCGGGGTGAAGGTTTCGGGTCAGAACCGGCGAAAGGCAGTGTAGGCAACGCGGCTAGGAGTTAGGGCAAAGGAATTGGGGGAGGCGACAGGTAGTGGCGGTCTGCATGAAGGGCAAGGACGTTATATCTATTCACGATCTGTCCACCGAAGAGGTGTGGCAGATAGTGAAAACGGCCGAGATGATTAAGATGCTGAAGTTATCCGGCCAGCCTTACACGCCCCTGGTGGGCAAGACTCTGGGTATGATCTTCACTAAGTCTTCGACCCGGACGCGCATCTCCTTCGAGGTGGGCATGAACCAGCTGGGCGGCCACGCCATCTTCCTTTCCTCCAACGACATGCAACTCAAGCGCGGTGAAACCATCACCGATACCGGCCGCGTCCTTTCGGGCTACCTTGACGGCATCATGATCCGCACCTTCGCCCACCAGGACGTGGTGGACCTGGCGGCGGCGGCCAACATCCCGGTTATCAATGGCCTGACCGACTTGCTCCACCCCTGCCAGGTCCTGGCCGACCTCCTGACGATCTACGAGAAAAAGGGCCGGCTACAAGGGATCAAGCTCACCTATGTGGGCGACGGCAACAACATGGCCCACTCCCTCATGTATGGCGGTGCCAAGGTCGGCATGGACGTCGACATCTGCTGCCCGGAGGGCTACGACCCCGACCCGGCCGTCTTCCGGAGTGCCGTGGAAGACGCCAAGGCCACGGGCGCCAAGATTCAGGTCACCCGCGACCCCTTCCGCTCCGTGGCCGACGCCGACATCATTTATACGGACGTCTGGGCCAGCATGGGACAGGAGGCCGAACACGATAAGAAGGTGGCGGCCCTCCAGGGATATCAGGTGAACGCCAAACTGCTGGCGGCGGCGAAGAAGGACACCTTGTTCATGCACTGCCTGCCCGCCCACCGCGGCGAGGAGGTCACCGACGAGGTGGCCGACGGGCCAAACAGCGTCATATTCCACCAGGCTGAGAACCGCCTGCACGCGCAAAAAGCCATTCTGGCGTTGGTCATGTAGTTCGGGGGCCACCAACATCCGGCGGCCGCCAGTGTAGACCTTCAATAGAGGCAAACAGACTTCCGTGCGATCGGGCGGCCCGGCCGAAGGGCCGCCCGTCCACGTCAGCGGGCCTTTCCTCTCACGCCATTTCAGGACCAGCGCCCATGACAGTTGTCCCTTGCTGAACCTTGATCAGTCGCTTAAAATTAGGATAGCCTAAAAAACATTGCAAGCTAGCCCTAACTATTAGAAGGAGGCGAGAAATCATGGCCGGCATTGCCATCATCGGATTTCGCGAGGCTCTCGAAGCAAGCTTGGTAATAGGGATCATGCTCGGGTACCTTTCTAAGACTGGACAGCCCTCCCACCTGCGCCGTTGGGTGTGGATGGGAGTCTGGACGGCCATCCTGGCCAGCACAGTCGTGGCCTACCTGTTCAAGACTTTCACAGGTGGTTTCGAAGGGCGCGGCGAGCAACTCTTTGAAGGTTCCATCATGCTCCTTACGGTGGCCCTGATTTCCTATACGGTCATCTGGATGCAGAAACAGGCTCGCGGGGTTGCGGCCCGCGTCCGGGCGAAAACCGACCGTGCCATCGGAACGGACGCAGCCCAAACCGGATGGGGGTTGGCTGGGCTGGCTTTCGCCTCAGTGGTACGCGAAGGGGTTGAGGCAGTCCTCTTCCTGGAAGCTGCCTGGGTAGCCGGTGGCAGCGCCGGCGACTGGTTGGCCT
>JAJYWN010000010.1 GCA_021791495.1 Bacillota bacterium | reverse complement strand
CCTGGTCCCCAGCATCTCCGAGGCTGTGGCTCTCGGGAAGATGCACCGCGCGCGGGCAGTGCTTTCAACGGGTATCCGCATCACCATGGCGCTGATTCTCCCCGCGGCAGTGGGCTTCATCATGCTGGCCCAACCCATCATGGCGCTCATTTACACGAACGAGAACCGCGGCGCCGCCGCGCCCCTGGCGGTCCTATCGCCCGGCCTGCTGTTCCTGGGGCTGCAGCAGACGACTTCCGCGGCCCTGCAGGGCATCGGCCGGACCGACCTGCCCGTCAAACACCTGCTGACCGGGGCGGTAGTGAAGACCATCCTGACCTGGGTACTGACGGCCAACAAGGCTTACGGGATCAACGGCGCGGCTTTCGCCACATCGGTCGGTTTTCTGGTCAGCGCTGTCTTGAATGTCTTGTCCGTCCGCAAACACCTTGGGGTAGGTTTCTCGTTCAAATCCTTTGTGACCCGGCCGGTGGCCGCCGCTGTGGTGATGGGGCTTTTCGTAGCCCTCTTCTTCCCCTGGTTCGCCGGCGCCTTGGGGGTTACGGAAGGGGCACCCCAACGTGTCGCCGAAGGTGTCGCCACTCTCGTGACCATCGGGGTGGCGGCCGTCCTGTACCTTGTGGTGCTGACGTTGATCGGAGGTCTGGAGGCGGAGGACTTCCGGATGATACCGCGTTTGGGGCCGCGCCTGGCCGGGTGGCTTGAACGCCACGGGCTGCTGCGCGGTTAGCGGGGGGGGGCCTGCAGCCGCCAGCGCAGCCGGACTTAGCCCGGCGGAGCGTTCAGGCGGCGGGAGCGGCCACCACCAAATCAAAAGGAAGGGTGGGTGTCCGTTGGACGAGGATATTAAGAAGCAGCTGGAACAACTGACCAGGGCGCAAGCAGGGATGCAACACGGTTTTGCCGCGCTGCACAAGAGTATCGATGATATTCTGTGGTTCCAGAAGATGCAGGATGTGGCCCGGTTGGACAAAGTGGTGTTCTGCGGGCCGCCGCCGGCCAACACCTTGGGCCAGTCTCCGCAGGAGCGCGGGAATCCCGTCAAGGTCCACGCCTACACCTTCCTTCCTAAGGACGTTGCTCCCGGGGCCAAGCTCCCCATGCTGGTGTATGTCCACGGCGGAGTGCACGCGAATTTCTCCAGTTCTTCCGACCATATCATCAAGGAACTTGTCCAGCAGGGTTACGCCGTCATTTCACCCGACTACCGTGGTAGCACGGGCTATGGCGAGGGCTTCTATAAGCTCATCGACTACGGCGGGCTGGAAGTGGAAGATGCTCTGGCCGCTCGCGACTGGTTCGTCGAGAACGAGCCCCTGGTCGACCCCGACCGCATCGGGATCCTCGGGTGGAGTCACGGCGGCCTCATCACCTTGTTCAACATCTTCCGGTATCCCGAGAAGTACAAGGTGGCCTATGCCGGCGTGCCCGTGAGTGACCTGGTGGCCCGCATGGGCTACAAGGGACCCCATTACGAATCACTGTTCGCCGCCGATTACCACATCGGCAAGCCGGCGCGGGAGAACGTCCCGGAGTATCGCCGTCGTTCGCCGGCCTGGCACGCCGCCGAGCTCCAGACTCCGCTGCTGATACACACGAACACCAACGACGAAGATGTCAACTGCCTCGAAGTCGAACACCTGATCAAGTCCCTGAAGGCGGCGGGGAAGGAGTTCGAGTACAAGATATACGAGAACGCGCCGGGCGGGCACATCTTCAACCGCATCGACACGAAGCTGGCCAAAGAGTCGCGCCGCGAGATCTACCGTTTCCTGGCCGGCTATCTGCATCCCGCCAACCCGCTGGAGTAGGCGGACGGAGGAGGAGGAGGGACCGGGCTGGAGTGGGCCGGGCCGGGCTTTCTGTCAGGTCGGCATCAGGCGGACCAAGCGGCGGCCCTCGGGGCCGGAGCCGGCACCAGCTCCGCTTCGGCTCCCGGCACCGGCGGCCAGGATGAGATAGTCCACCAGATTGGCCACTGCCCGCGCGGTGGCCCGGCGGACCCACTCATCGTCCGCGGGCAGGCGATTGGGGCAGTCGTTGACCTCGAGTACCCACGGCCTGCCGCCGGTATCCACGGCGATGTCCACGGCCAGTTCACAGCAGTCGCCGCCGTGCCGGCCGGAAACGGCGTCGGCGACGGCCAAGGCGCACTCGGCCATGGCATCGGTCACGGCGGCTACCCGGTCAGGGAAAGCCCTTGCCAAGAGGCCGGCGGCCGGGGTCACCACACCCCCGTACCGCCGGTGAGAGCAGATGGCCCCGCCTTTGGCGTGACGGGCGCACAAGTAGGCGACCTGCCACCCGCCGGCGCCGTCGCGTGTGAGGTAGGCTCGGAAGTCCACGGGGAAGCCGTCCACCTCCGGACGGGGGATGGCCTTCTGGCACAGGTAGGGCGACTTGGCCAGGGAAGGGCCCAAAAGGGCCAGCACGGCGGCCCGGCCGTCGCAACGGATGGCCACATTATCTTGGCCGGAGCGGTACTCGATGAGGTAGCCTTCGCCGCGCGGTTGGAGGCCGGTGGCGAAGGCCGTGTGGAGAGCGGTGGCGCGGAAGATCCCTTCGCCTTGCGAGCCGTAATGAGGCTTGATGTAGGCCTGGCCGTATTCGTCAAGGAAGTCAAAAATGGTCGCGACCCACCGGGCTTCCTCGTCCGTCGCTTCCCGGCCGGGGCCGGCCTCGATGACCCGCGTGGAAGGCACCAAGGGTCCGGCGACCGGATGGGCTTTCATCAGGTCCAGCGCGTGAGACTTCGTGAGTCCGCCCTTGGTGAAGAACAGAGGGGCACCCTTCTCGGCCCCGGCGTAGTGCCAGAGGACGTTTCCGTAGGCGGGCTTGTGCTCAGGAGCCAGGAGGGTGGTGCGGTTATGCACCACATCCGGCAACGGGAAATCCGCCATTTTCCACAAGGCCGGCGGCGGGGCGGCGACCGCGCCGCCGGGCAGCGCCAAGGGCCAGAACCCCGCCGTTGTCCTCCTGGTGAGGTCGGCATCGGACGGGCGGAAGGTGCAGGCGATGGCACCCTTGGCCGCCGCTTCCTGGTGGAACAGGCGCAGGAAGTAGGATTCCTCCGGTGCCAGGGTCGAAGGGGGGCTTCCGACCAGGACTCCGACCACCGGTCCCAAATGGACCGCCCCGTCTTCGGGACCCCCGCCGGCGTCGGCACCTCCAACGCCATCAGCGCTCCCCGCCGCTCGTCGTGCCCGGAATAACCCCAGAGGCCACCCAAGGTTGACGAACAGCGGGGAGGCCCGGAGAAGGAGGAAAGGCACCTCCAACTGACCTGGAGGTGGCCCGCCCACCCGGAAATCCACGGCGAACTCGCGCTGGCCGATGGCCAGCCGTCCGGGGCCCTTCCCGACCTTGAGGGACAGTGCGTCTTCGTCGGAGAGAGTGACCGTGTACCCTTGTGCCAGCTCAGGACCGGAATGAGACATGGCCGGCCTTCCTCCCTCACTATACCAGAATCAGCGACGACCCCAGGACGATCAGCGCCGACGGAGCGGTCTTTCCTACCAGGTTCTCGTTGAACAGAGCGCTCCCCAACCACAGATTGACCAGCGCCGCCAGACCGGACACGGGCTCCACTACCGTCAAGTCCAGGCGCTGGATGGCCACCACCAGAAAGAAGAAAGCATAGGCGGTAAAGGTGCCGGCCAGAATCGAAAGCCTCGGCCGGTTCAGGAGGAGGCGCGCGGCGTTCTTCAGCGTGCCGCCCACCAGACAGACTAAGACCAGGCAGGCGGTGACCGACGCGTAAGTCAGTATGGTGTAGACTCCGTTCGGCATGTCGAGGGTGACCGTGGCGTGTTTGTCGATGATCCGGCCGACCGCCAGGAAGAAGGCATAGGCCAAGATGAAGAACACGGCCGCCCGTCCATCGCCTCGGCGCCCGCCCTGCCTCCCGATCCTTCCCGCTCTCCTCCCGGTCCTTCGCGCCCTCCCGCCGCCTCTCCGTCCGAGGGTGACCCCGCCCCAGACCACCATCACCGTGCCGGCCACACGCAGCGGTGTGAGTGGTTCGTGGTGAAAGACGAAGGCCAAGACCAGTAAGAAAAGGGCGTTGACATGCGCCAGCGGACCCACCACGGACATTTCGCCGGCCGACAGCGCCGCGGAGTAGCTCATGAAAGCCAAGGTGTAGACGGCCGCCGCCATACCCAGCACCCCCGCCATGGTTTGCCAGCGGTCCGGCTGGCTGGCCCAGGCGGTGCTGCGGAAGTAGTCGGCCAGGGCGTGACCGGAGACGGGCGTCAGCGACAGGGTGGCGGTGGCGAAAAACACCAGGGTGGTGGCCATCGGCGGTGCCCCCGCCCCCAGGCGCTTGATGGCCGCCCGCTCCAGGGCCAGGAAGAGCACCCGCCCGGCTACGGCCAGGTAGGCGACCAATAGCAGCACGGCTTCACTTACCCACCCGGAGGATCTTCGGGCTCGACTTATAGTCGTTGATGCCCAGGTCTTTGGTGACCTGCCCGCCCTCGGGCGTCTGGATCACCAACCAGGTGTGGGACCTGGCCCCGTCCTGGCCCTTAGCATCCTCGACCGTCTGCCCGTGGGGAACGGAAGCGTCGACGGTGGTGATCGTTTGGAAGGGATAGACCTTCAGAATCTCGGTCTTGATCTCGATCTTCGGAGGCTCTTTCTCCGCGTAGATCTGGATGGTCAGCCAACGGTTGCGGGCCCAGGCCCAGATAAGCACCCGCCCTACGGTACTGTTCCGGATGACGAAATCGTTCCCGACATCGGTTACCGTGGCGTCCCGCCCCGGAGTGAGGTAGGGCACCACCAGGCCGTGCTGGTGTCGTTCGACGATCTGCAGACCGGCCAGCAGAGCGGCATTATACAAGGTCGACGCGATCTGGCACACGCCGCCTCCGATGGACGGGACGATACGGTCACCCACGAACATCCGTCCCAGGCCGTAGCCGTGCTCTTTCGTGTACGGGCCCAGGCGGCGGTTCTGCGAAAAGGTCTCGCCGGGCTCCAGTAACGTGCCGCGGAGGCGGTCGGCGGTCAGGGCGATGTTGTTTTCCTGAGACGGGATGGCGTGGTAGTAGTTCGTGCTGTAGCTGCTGACCAACTTCAGACCGTACTGTTTCGCCATCTCAGCCAACTGGGCCTCGCGGGCCCGGCCCATGGTGCTGGGACCGCCGTCGCCGGGCCCGCGCCATTCTGGGGGAACAATGTACGGCGGGGCGTCCGGTTCCGCCCCCGCGCTCATCTCTGAGTCAGGGTCGATCTGCGGCCCGGCCGCCGGCCCCGGTGCGGAGGGGGCTTTGCGGAGCCCGTCCAAAAGCCCGATTCTCCACTTAGCCAAAGGCGACGCCGGCGCCAGCACGGACACCAAGGCCAGTACCAGCACCAGTCCCGCTACCGCCAACGCGACCCCAGCAGCCCCAGGGATGGCGTCGGCCATCGGAAACCTTGCGGGCGACCGCCGCCGTCGCCGGTGGTGGTGGCGCGGCCGGCCGGGCCAGTCAACATGCCTCATCGACGCACCTCGACAAGATAGTAGGTCTTCCGCTGCCGGGTTATGCCTGAAAAGTTCTACCTGGGGGCCGGCAGGGGGGAGCCAGAGGACGGCATATTAGATGCGTAAGAACTTCTGAACGTCGTTCGCGCTCCAGGAACCGGAGGAGGATATCCCAGTGGCAGAAGTGGTCATCGTCAGCGATAAGGAAGTGGAAAGCGTAGTGGATCTGGACCGGGCCATCGGCCTGGTGGAGGATGCTTTCAGGGGCCTGCTCACGGGGCAGAGCCGCGCCTTTCCAGTCGTGAGGGAGGCCGTGCCCCAGCACGCCGGCACCTTCGGCATCAAATCGGGCCACATCGATCATCTGGATGCTCTGGGCCTCAAGGCCGGCGGTTTCTGGCTAAACAACGGCGAACGCGGCCTCACCAATCACCAGTCCGCCATCCTTATGTTCGACCCCGCCACCGGCATGCCCAACGGTCTGGTGGCCGCCAACTACCTCACCATGGTCCGCACCGCGGCCTTGGGGGCCATCGGCTGCAAATATCTGGCCCGGCCCGACAGCCGCCGCCTCTGCCTGATCGGCGCCGGCGTGCAGGGGCGCGCCCAGCTGCAGGCGGCGCGGCACGTCCTTCCCCAGGTGGACGACATCCGTATCTACGACCCTGTCCCCGGGAAAGCCGCCTCCTTGGCGGCCGAAATCACTGCCGCCTCCGCCGCCTCCGTCGCCGCCGGTACAGGTGGTGGCGGAAAAGTGGCCGCCAAGGGTTACGACGACGCGGAGTCGGCCGTGCGCGGCGCGGACGTGGTCATCACCGCCACTCCCAGCACCAAAGCCATCGCCATGTCCGACTGGGTAGGGGAGGGTACTCACGTTAACGCCATGGGGGCGGACACCAAAGGCAAACAGGAACACGATCCGGCGCTGGTGGCCAGGGTCAAGCTGGTGGTGGACAACCTGGCGCAATGCCTGGAACTGGGCGAGTCCCAGCACGCCTACCGGCTGGGCCTCCTGCGGCCCGAGTCCGTTCACGCCGAAATCGCCCAGGTCATCTCCGGACAGAAACCGGGCCGCCAGTCGCCCCACGAGACCACCCTCTTCGATAGCACCGGGGTGGCCATCCAAGACCTGGCGGTCGCTTCCTACGCCGTGGGGGCCATCCGCGCATCGGGAAGGGCGCGCACCGTCACCCTTTAGCCGTAACCGGCCTTGGCGTCTTACCCGGCGATCTTGCCTTCCAGCACGTGCCGGTAATAGGTTTTCAGAAACACAGGGATGGCGTGGTCATAGTCTTTCCGGTAGCAGCTGGCCTCGTCCAGTTTCCGCCCCTCGACGATGGCCCGATAACGGCATCCGCCGTAGCAGACAGGCATGTACGGACAGTCGGTGCACCCGCTGTTCCGCGGGTTCACGGAGACGAACTGGTGGTAAACGTGGTTCGGTTCGCCACTCTGGATGTTTCCGCACGACCACCGCGGGTCTCCCAGGAGGTGGTGGCACCGGTAGAGCTCGCCGGCGGGCGAGATGACCCAGGAACCGTCGCAGACTGCCGGGCAAGGCCCGGGCAGGACACGGTTTGCGGGCGGTAGCCCCAGGGACTGGGCCCGATCGTAGAGAGGCTCGATGGACGAGGCGTAATCGGCTTCGGCAATGCCGTACTGCTGGCAGTGGGGAATCTGGTTTTCGGGGTCCATCACCCCAGCCAGGTCCACGCTGGCGATGTAGCCCTCGGCCCGCAGCCGGCCCAGCGTCTCCAGGAAACCGCTGAGTTCAGGCAGGTTTTGCCGGTCCACGTTCACGCGGATGGTGACCTGCAGACGCCCCCGGCAGGCCCGGATGCCGTCGAGAATCCGCTGGTAGGTCGGTTGCCCACCGGCGCCGATCCGCCGCAGGTCGTGGACGGCCGCGGGCCCATCCAGAGTCACCTGGAGGGCGGAAAGCCCGGCGTCGGCCAGGGAGTCCACCAGTTCCGGCGTGAGCAAAGTGCCGTTGGTGACGGCCTTGGCCCGGTAACTCCACCTGTTCGTGACGGCGGCCGCCTTCAGCCGGCCGGAGATGGTCTGCAATATCTCCGGTTCCAACATGGGCTCGCCACCGAAGTAGATGGCGATGAGTTCATGGACCCCGTTGGCCCGCGCCACCCGGATGGACCAATCCGCGGCCTTTTGCGCCAGTTCGGGGGTCATGCGGCTCCTCTCGCTGATGGGGGCCTGGTAGCAATAGGTGCATTTTAGATTACAGTGGAGAGTCAGGACGTAAGTGAAGAAAGCGGTGGCCGACCCGAGGCGCCTCTTGCTCAACCAGTACTCGGCCAGCCAACGGTCGCCATCTGGATCCTGATCCACGTCGAAGAGCATCCCGCATTTCTGAATCTCGGCGGCTTCGGGGTCTCCCGCGGCCAGGGCCCGGCCGGGATCTTCGGCCACCTGCTTCCTGACCAGGACGCCCGTGTCGGTCAGAAGGTCGTGAACCACCACCCGCCCGTCCTCGGCCACGTCATCGAGGACCAGGCAATACCGGGACAAACGTAGCTGCATCGCAAATAGACCAACTTTCGCTGTTTTTTTCTGGATCTTGGCGTAGGGGAAGAAATGAGGGTGGCCCTGCCATTCAGAAACTACAGGCCTTTCTCCGGAGCTTCCTCTTCCCCGGGCGGGGGAGAGTAAACCATGTAATCCTCAAACAGCGTGCACCAGCAGCACAGAGAGTACAGTCTGGGCCGATCCGAGAAGCTGGGACGGTCACCTCGCCGCAGAACCATTTGTCTTCCCCTCCCTTTCGACAGGGCCACCCTGAATGTTGCTTCAAGCGCCCCTGCAACTTTCCCTTCAATGATGAGCTTCTAAACATTTACTTAAGGCAGGAGATTCCGGATTAGACGAAGAATGACCACACCGCCAAAGCGATGGGTTTCTAGGTGCCAAATACGCAACTGGCCTGCTTGAGGAGGGTTAGCGCAATGACTTTAGGGGAAAAGATCCGTACCCGGCGCAAGGAACTCGGTTTGACGCAACAGCAGTTGGCGGGTAACGATTTCACTTCAGCCTTTGTGAGTCAACTGGAAAGAAGTATCCTAAAACCGTCCCTCAAGACTCTCAGCATCATTGCCGCCAGGCTTAACATGCCCGTGTCGGCCCTATTGGGCGAACAGGCGGCCGATGCGGAGATCCGCATGACCAGGGCCCGCTACCTCTTCAATGCCGGACGGCTGGAAGAGGCCGAGAAGCTCCTGGACGAGATCATGAATGAGGAGGCTCCCCGCGAGCGCCTGGTCCTCCTGGCCAAGGTCCTGCAGGCGCGTATCCTTCTCACGAAAGAAGACCCGAAAGCCTTCGATTTTTGCAGCGAGTTCTTGGCCAAGCTTCCGGAAGCCCACCACGACATGGTGTCGGAAGTCGAGATCCAACGCGGCGGCGCTCTCTGGCAGAAAGGCGAGCGGGTGGCGGCCATCAACTCCTGGGAGGTCGCTCTGGCCAATCTCGAGGGCCGCGTCAGTCCCCGTCTCCGGGTCACCCTCTTGCATAACTTGGCCACCGCCTATGTCCAGATCGGCCAGACGGCCAAGGGCGACGCTTTCTACGCCGAGCTGTCTAAGGAAGCGGAGCGCAGTGGTGACCTGGAAGGGCTGTCCGGCATGTACTATGACCTGAGCAATCAGGCTGAAATCGATGGCAACTCCGCCGATGCCGCCAAGTTCGCCACCTACGCGGAAGCCATCTCCGATGCGAAACGGTACCTTCTGGTCATGGCCGCCGGCGTGAACAGCCTCGGGACCCACTGCACGCTTCGCGGCGATTACTCCGGAGCCTTGTTGAACTTCGAACGGGGCGTGAAAATGACCAAGGTCGTCGGCGACGCCGAGGGCACAACGGTTGCCTTGACCAATACGGCGGCCTGCCTCATGATGCTCGGGCAAAACGAGGCGGCACTCGGCAACTGCCACGAAGCAGTGAACCTTCTGCCGAAAATCGAGTCGCCCTGGGTCAAGTCGCACACCCATTACATCCTTGCCTGCGCTTACAAAGCCCTTGGCGTGATGGAGCCGGCCGCGGATCATTTCCGGAAGGCCATCGCGGCCGCGCCCCAGGCTTCCAGATCCCAGACCGACGGCGTCCTGGCGGAGTCTCTGTATAACCTGGCCGCCATCACTCCTGACAAAGCCGAAGCGGCCGACCTGTCCACTAAAGCCCAAGCGCTTTTCCGCAAGTTGCGCCGCATCCCGGCCGAGAACCCCGCTGAAGCCCTTTTTATCTAGCCCCAGGAAGGCGACCGGGAAGGTCGGACTCTATCCAACAGCGAATGATGGTTTGACCAAGGCCCCGGCCAGCGCCGGGGCCTTCTGACTGGGAGGGTTGGCGCCATGGGAGACAGGACGGGAGACAGGATGAGAGACAGGACGGGAGACGGGACGGGAGACGGGATGCGGCGAAGAACGGTGGAGAGGCAGACATACTGGAAGACCGTGGTGGCCCTCTTCTTCTTCGGGTGGGTCCTCCTCTACGCCAACCGCACTGTCCTGTCGCCGCTCCTCAAAGTCCTCGGCGACCAGTGGCACCTGAATAACACCCAGCTAGGTCTGCTGAACTCCGTCTTTTTCCTGATGTACGCCCTGATGCAGATCCCTTCCGGTGTGCTGGCCGACCGTCTCGGCCGGCGGCGCATCCTTCTGCCGGGCTTCTTCCTGCAGGGGGCCGGCGCCCTGGCCTCCGGTCTGGCGCCGGCGGCCCAGAGCTTTCTGGGCATCCGGGCCGCCACCGGCCTGGGGCAGGGGACCTACTACTCCGCCCAGTACGCCCTGGCGGCGGAAGCCATCCCCAGGGAGCACCGCGGCCTGGGGACGGCCATCATCAACAGTGGGATGGCGGGGGGCATCATCCTCGGCCTGTGGCTTTCCGGGACCATGGTCTACGACTGGTCCTTGTCCTGGCGGTGGCCCGTGCTTCTCCTGGGCGCCATTACCCTGGCGGCCGGCGCCCTGATGGCCGCGGTGGTGCGCGAAAGGCCGCCCGTCCAGGGAAACGACGTCAAGGGTGTCGCGGCGGTCGCGGCTAGCGCGGCGGTAGCGCGCAGCGCGTCGGTTGGCGCCGCGGCCGCATCCCCGCGCGCGGCGGCACCGGGGTATGTGCGCACCTTGGTCCTGACTTCGGCCACCGCGCTCTGCAGCATGTACGGCTTTTACGTTATCTTGACCTGGCTGCCCTATTACCTGCAGACCGCCCGCGGTATGGCCGGCGGCCTGGCGGCCAACATTTCCACGCTCATGCCCCTGGCCTCGGTGCCTGGAGGCCTCTTGGCGGCGCGGCTGTCGGACCGCCTGGGGCGCCGGCGCCCGGTCATCGTCCTCCTGGCTCCCTTCGCCGTGCTCTCCCTGATGGGCATCGTCCTGTTGCCGGGCGTCTGGTCCCTGGGCCTCATGCTCCTTCTCTACGGGTTTTGCGGCAAACTGGTCATCGACCCGCTTTTGGTCTCCCTGGTTGCCGACGTGGCGCCGCCCGGTGGGTACGGCACGGCCTTCGGCATCTTGAACTTCGCCTCCACCGTGTCCATGGTGGCGGCCCCCACCATCACGGGGTTCATCGTGGACCATACGGGAAGTTTCGTGTCCGCCTTCTACTTGGCCGCCGGCATCCTGGTCGTAGGATGGGCGGCCATGTTGGCCGTCAGGGAGAGAGGGAGATAGTCGCGTGCGAAGCAATCGGGCGCAAGGGGATTACGTAGGAGGTGTTGGCGTGGCTGCTCTCGACTCCGGCCGGACCCGGCAGATCCTGGCCCAGGTGAATGAAGGCCGCCTCTGGAACGACTTGATGGAACTGGCCAAGGTGGGCAGTGTGGGCGGCCAGAGCGGTCAGGGCCGTCAAGGCGGTCAAGGCGGTCAAGGCGGCGGAGGTGTGACCCGCCTGGCCTTCACGCCCGAAGACCTGGAAGCTAAGCGCTTGGTGGCCCGGTGGCTGGAGGAAGCGGGGGCTAGGGTGCGGTTCGACGCCGCCGGGAATGTTATCGCCCGCTACCTTGGAACAGTCGCGGACCCGGTGGAGCCCGCCGGACATGCTGACGGAGCGCAGATCAAGGGTTTGCCGGCGGTGATGGCCGGCTCCCACACCGACACCGTTCCGGAGGGCGGCCGTTTTGACGGTGCGGTCGGTGTCATCGGGGCACTGGAAGCCTTGAGAGTCATCACCTCCCTTCCGGAGAAGCCCCGACTCCCTCTGGAGGTTGTGATCTTCGCCAACGAGGAGGGATCGCGCTTCGGCGGCGGCCTTTTCGGCAGCCGGGCTCTGGCGGGCCTGTGGACACCGGCCGACCTCGAAGCCAGGCGCGACGCCAAGGGGCTCTCGCAGGCGGAGGCTATGGCGGCGCAGGGATTCGACCCCAGCCGCATCCAGGAGGCGCGGCGCGAGCCGGGCTCGGTGGCGGCCTACTTGGAGATGCACATCGAGCAGGCCGGGGTGCTGGAGAGTCTGGGGCTGCCGGTGGGGTTGGTCTCGGGAATCGCCGGCCCGGTATTCCTCCAGCTAAAGCTGACCGGAGAGGCTAATCACGCGGGGGCTACGCCCATGGGCCTGCGGCGCGACGCGCTATGCGCCGCGGCGGAGCTGGTGCTGGCGGCGGAACGGCTGGCGAAGGGGGACGCCGGCGGCGGCGGGCGGGGCCGCGACTCGGGACGGGTCAGGACCACGGTGGGCACCGTCGGCAGCCTGCGCGTCCGCCCCGGCGCCGTGAACGTCATCCCAGGGGAAGTGGAGATGAGTTTCGATCTCCGCGACATCGACGAGGCCGCGCGGGACGAGGCGGTCCTCGGCGTCAAGGCGGCCATCGCCGAGGTCTGCGCGCGACGCGGCATCGGCTGGGAATTGAAGGAGACCCACCATCAGCACCCGGTCCCCATTTCCCCAGAAATGCTGGGATTACTCCAAGAGGCGGCGTCCGCGGCGGGCGTGCCCGTCCATCAGATGCCCAGCGGTGCCGCCCACGACGCGATGATTATGGCCGGCCTGACCGGGGCGGGGATGATCTTCGTCCGTGGGCTGGAGGGCGGCGTCAGCCACAGCCCCAGGGAGCTGTGCAGTTCATCCGACATCGCCGCGGGAACGAGAGTTCTTCTGGCGGCCCTGCTCCGGTTGGCTTTCTAGAGCGCGGGCGGCGCGTACGGCACATCTGCCAGAAGCCATTCCGCGAGCTTCCGGACGTTTCCGCGCGGCAGGATTTGTCCTTCATGGGTCGAAATAGCCGGGGTTATCCCAGCCAAACCATGGAGGCCTCGATGCTGCAAGCGATGTGGCAGTTGTTCGTAGGATTTACACGGGCTACCCTGCTTGGTTACGGTGGCGGGCCGTCCACCATTCCTCTCATTCAGGTCGAAGTCGTAAAGAACTTCAAGTGGCTCAGTACCGACGATTTCAGTCAAGTGCTGGCCATGGCCAACGCTCTTCCCGGCCCGCTGGCTACGAAAATGGCGGGTTACATAGGGTTCAAGGTAGCCGGATGGCCCGGCGCCGTGGCCGCGCTCATCGGCACCGTCGTCCCGACGGTGCTGGCCATGGTCGCTCTCTATTACGTGTTCGGCGCCTTCAAAGCCGTGCCCGCGGTGGCCGGCGCGGTCAAGGCGGTCAAACCGGTGGTCATCGTGTTGCTGCTTTCCTTGATCACCGACATGTGGCCCAAGTCCGTGGTGAACTGGACCACCGCCGCCATCGGGGCGGCCGCCTGGGTCCTCATCCAGTACGTCGGAATCCACCCGGCCCTGGTGGTCGTCGGTTCGCTGGCTCTGGGGGCAGCCGTCCTCCGCTGACGTCGGCGTGACGTCGGCGAGTTCACGGGCCCTGGGCCTGGAAAGCGGCCAGAATGACTCCCACGCTGTGTCCGGCGAGGCTGATGCGGTCGGCGGCCGTGGGCAGGCCGGTCGCCAGGTCCAGACGCGCCGCTCGGATGATAGCCAGAAGGTCGTCCAGTTGCCTTTTTAGATTCTCCGGCGTCAGTGCGCCTGTCGCGCCTCCCACCGTACCGCCAGCCGCCAGGGCCGTCAGCGTCTGGTCGGCCAACTCCAGCTCAGCGGCGGCCCGTCCCCGGTTCTGGGCTCCAAACTCGAGGCGGGCGGCGGTGAGTTCGCTTTCGGCTTTGAGCAGGGTGGCGCGGAGGTTGAGGTCCCGGCCCACCCGCACGGCCTGGTCACGGCCCTCGCCGGCGGCCTTGGCCGCATTCTCCAGGGCCGAAAGCCGGGCTTCGGCGGCCGCCCGGTAATCCTGCAAAACCTTCTTGAGATCGGCCACTTCGGCGGCCAGCGCCTCGGGTGATGTGGTGTGGGCGGCCTGGAATTCGGCCCACTGGGCATCCCACTCCGCTTTCAGCCGGTCTCCCTCGGCCCCCAGGCGCCAGGTGACCACAGCATAGCTGGCGCCACCGGCCAAGGCGAGGAGCAGGGCCGCCGCGACCAGGCTGCGGAGCAAGGACCATAGAGCCTGGCCCCACGATCCGCCCGCGTTCCGGCGCCGCCCGTCTTCCCCGCCGGCCGCGCTGTCTCGGTCCACCATAGCCACCGGACCATCACTCCTTGTCTACCCAGGCTTGACCCAAGAGGTCCTCCCTGGAGGTATATGCGGCACCTAGCTGGCATAAGCTACCAAAGGCAAACACATTTACAAGGAGAAAGACGTGAGGCACCCGCTTCTGCGCCGTCACCCGGTCCTACGTGCGCTGACCTCTCTGTGGCTTGCGGCCGGCCTCATCTTTCTTTTGGCGCCGCCCTCCCCGGTCGGCGCGGCCGAGGCATCCTCGCCGGCCGAAACTTCCGTGCCGAACGGAGCCGCCGGGGTGGGCGGCCTTCGCTTTTCCCTTGTTTTCTATTGGCTGAGCGGCGAGGGACCGCAAGTCCGCGTCTCCACCATCGTCCAGGCGGAAGGGGCGTCCGCCGCCGCTCCGCTCACGCTGGCCCTGAGTACCGGCGGTTCCTGGACGCCGGAGAGCGTGAAGGTGACCGGGGTCCCCAGGGTGACCCCGGAAGCCGGCGATGCGGCCGCGGGAGCGGTCAGCGCGCCCGCCACAGCCAGGCGGCTTGAACCGCCACTGGTCCTTCACCTCCCGGCCGGGTTCAGCCGGGCCGTTGTGTCGGTGGACGGGTGTCTATCGCCGTCCGTGTACCAGCGCCTGATTTCCGGCGCCGACCCGGTGGGCTTCCGGTTGGCGGATTTCGCTTTCCAGCCATCACCACCAGCCCCGTCATGGAGCCTCTCGGTCCTTTTGCCCGAAGGGTACCGGGCAATCCTGCCAGACGGGCGGGAACTGGCCATGGGCGCCTGGGCCCTGGCGGCGTCGGACCACCCCGGCGCGCCACCCGCCGACTGGACGGTATCAAAAGGCGGGTCCGCTCCACCAAACGAGCCTTCAGAGGCGTCCCCACCGGACGCACATGACTCCCAGACGCCGGAGGCTGAAATACCAGTACCGCCCGACCTGGCGGGGCCGGCCATCGTGATCGACGGCGCCCCCATAGCTTTGGAGTCGCCACCGCCGCGCTCGGGCGGGCGGCTCCTCCTGCCCCTGCGCGCCGTGGCCGAAGCCCTGGGAGCTCAGGTCGAATGGAGAGGCCTGGAGAGAAAGGCGCGGGTGACCATGGGCCAGTGGACGGGCGAGGCCAAGGCCGGCTCCTATCTGGCCCGGCTGCCCGGAGGCTACGCCCTCCTACCCGACGCGCCTACACTGGCTGATGGGAGACTGTGGGTCCCGCCCGAACTGGTGGCGGCGCTCTTCGGTCTGGAGTCGCAGGTAGACGCTGCCCGCGGTATCGCCGTTTTCCGGCGGCGCGGGCCCGCGGAAGTTCCCCCACCCGCGGCCGGCGCCGACCAGTTCTCCCCGGCCACCGGCCTTCGCCAGACGGAAACTGGCGGTGCGGGTGCCAAGGTGGGCACCGTCTACTTGACCATGGACGACGGACCTTCGCTCCTCACACCGCGCTTCTTGGACGTCTTGGCCGCCCGCCGGGTCCAGGTGACTTTCTTCGTCGTCGGCACGCGCGCTCTTAGCTTTCCGGGCACCTTACGGCGGGCCGCCCGAGAAGGACATGAGATCGGGAATCATACCTACGACCACGACTACGCCCATATTTATACTGAACGGATCGGGGATTTCTGGGACTCGGTGATGCGGGCGGAGGGGATCATCCGGGCGAACACCGGGAGTCGCACCTACGCGGTACGCGCGCCAGGCGGGCGGCTGCTGGCGCCGGAATTGCGCGACGCTCTACGCGCCGCCGGTTACCGCGTCGTCGGTTGGGACTGCTCGGCGGCCGACACGGCGGTCCCCGCGCCCGATGCCTGGACCATTTTCGATAACGTCGTGTCCGGAGTGGAGGCTCGGACTCGCCTGGGCGAAAAGGAGACCATCGTTCTGATGCACGATGCGGCGGGGCACGAACGGACCCTGGAGGCTTTCCCATTCATCCTCGACCACCTGGTAGCCAAGGGTTACGTTCTGACGGTATTGGACCCGGCGGCGCAGGCGGCGGAAATGCCGGCCGCAGGCCCCTAGAGACCATGGACCTGCGCCTGCTCTTCGCCATCTGGTGCGGGAAGCTGACCGTCCGGCTCAGCCGGGCCATGGGCGGCGGCGGTTCCACCGTGCCCGGCCGCGTGGCTCTGGCCATTGACCCTCTGGTCATCCGCAAGCTGGCGTACCAGTGCCGCCGCGGCGCCATCTTGGTCACAGGCACTAACGGCAAGACCACTACGTCGAAAATGGTCTCCGATATCTTGCGGCGGGCCCGCTACCGGGTGGTCCACAATCGTTCGGGAGCCAACCTCATATACGGCGTGGCTGCCGCCTTCGTCCAGGCCGCCAACGTCTTCGGCCGCATCCGGGCCGACTACGCCCTGGTAGAGGTGGACGAAGGGACAGTCCGGAAAGTGGTGGACCAGTTACCCTTGAAAGCCGTCCTGGTGACCAACTTCTTCCGTGACCAGTTGGACCGCTTCGGCGAGCTGGACCACACGGTCCAGCTGGTGAGCGAAGGTCTGTCGCGGGCGCCGTACGACGCCCTCATCGCCTTGAACGCCGACGATCCTCTGGTGGCCGGGCTGGGCCCCGGCCGGCCGCAACGCATCCTGTATTACGGCATCGAGGACAGCCACTACGCGTCGCCCATCTCGGAGCAGTCCCGCGAGATCAAGCCCTGCCAGGCCTGTGGCGCGACCTTGAAGTATGATTCCTTCTTTTACGCCCATCTGGGCCGCTACCGCTGCCCCAGTTGCGGCCAGACCCGTCCGACGCCGACCGTGTCGGTGCAGCAGGTGGCCCTGCGCGGTGTCGAGGGCAGCGATATGATCCTCCGGACCGATACCGGCGATTTCAAGGTGAACATCACCTTCCCAGGCCTCTACAACGTCTACAACGCCCTCGCGGCGGCCGCCGTCACCCACGGCCTGGGCATCCCCGACCACACCGTCGCCACGGGCCTAGCCAAATCTGCCGGTTCCTTCGGGCGGATGGAAGTCATCCGCGTCGACGGTAAGCGCGTGCTGTTGGCCTTGGTGAAGAACCCGGCCGGCATCGACGCCGTCATCCGCACGGTCCTGGAGGACCGCCGCGCCCGCCACATGGTCATCGCCATCAATGACAAGTTTGCCGACGGGACGGACATATCGTGGCTCTGGGACGGAGATTTCGAACGCCTATCGGCCTCGGACCACCCGCCGGAGAGTGTCATCACGTCGGGCATCCGGGCGGCCGATATGGCCGTCAGGCTGAAATATTCCGGTTACCCGGCCCGCCGCATCACTATCAAGAATAGCCTGGACGACGCGCTGCAGGAAGGGCTGGCCCGCATCGATCACGGCGAAACGCTGTATTTTCTACCCACCTACACCGCCATGCTAGAGGTGCGCGAAATCATCCGCCGCCGCGGCTACACGCGGCACTTCTGGCGCGTGTAATGAGTAGAACTATAAGGCGGGAGCGGATTTCCCGACGCTGGGGGCATAGAGAAGAAGGTGACCATTCTGTGGCCGGCGGGTTAGCCGTCAGGATCGCCCACCTCTACCCCGACCTCATGAACCTCTACGGCGACCGCGGCAACGTCATCGCCATCTACCGGCGGTGCCAGTGGCATGGGCTGGCGCCGGAATTACTCCGGATCACCTTGGATGAGAAAGTGGATTTCCGCGACTTCGACATCCTCTTCGTGGGCGGCGGGCAGGACAAAGAACAGAAACAAATCTGCATGGACTTCACCAAGGTCAAAGGCGCCGCTCTCTCCGACGCCGTGGAGGACGGCGTGGTCCTGCTGGCCATCTGCGGTGGCTACCAGTTGCTTGGGAAGTACTACCGGACCGGGACCGGCGAGGAGATCCCCGGCATCGGTCTCTTGGATGCCTGGACAGAGGCGGGCCGGAAACGCCTCATCGGCAACGTGGTAATATCGTCGGACCTGGTCAGGGTGGGAAGCGACCATACCGTGGTCGGGTTCGAGAATCACTCGGGCAAGACGTTTCTGGGAAAAGGCCTGCGGCCCCTGGGGCGCGTCCTGCTGGGGTTCGGCAATAATGGCGAAGACGGCATGGAAGGCGCGGTCTACAGGAATTGCATCGGCACCTACCTGCACGGATCGCTGCTGCCAAAGAACCCGGCCCTCACCGACTACCTCATTGGCGCCTCCCTGCGCCGCCGCTACGGGGAGGCCCAGTTGAAGCCACTTGACGACACCATCGAATCCATCGCTCACGAGGCGGCCATCCACCGGGCCCGGCAACCCGTGGGGCGTTGAACCGGGGACGCGCGGGATTGCATCCGGGGGGTATTCCAATTGACAACCGCTTTACCAAAGTGTTACCATGCTTCTGATGATACCCCGTAGGGTATAAAAGGAGGCGCGCGCTATGGACATGACGGAGCCCGCCGTGAACGATGCGGATGCGTTGGTAAGACGGTTGAAACGCATCGAAGGACAGGCCCGGGGGCTGCAGCGGATGATCGAAGAAGGCCGCGGCTGTGAAGATATCGTCATGCAGCTAGCGGCGATGCGGGAAGCTATCAACAAAGTCGGAATGGCCATCATCGGCGGTTATATGGAACAGTGCCTGCGCCAGGATATGGCCGGCGGACAATCCTGCCGGGCCAGCATCGAGCAGGCCATCAGGATATTCCTAAAGTTCTCGTAAAGGCGGTGCAGCTCTAGTGGACGACGACAATCCCACCAGCCAGATCTATGACGTAGCCATCGTCGGCGCCGGCCCGGCTGGCTTGACGGCAGCCCTCTACGCCGCCAGGTCCGGGCTCTCCACGGTGATGATCGAACGGGGTGTCGCCGGGGGCCAGGCAGCCACCACGCACATGATCGAGAACTACCCGGGTTTCCCTGACGGGGTGGCGGGACCGGAACTGATGGCGCAGATGCAGCAACAGGCGGAAAAGTTCGGGGCCGAAGTGGTCCAGGCCGATGTCGACGCGCTGGAGCTGGGCGGCGAGACGAAGAAGGTTAAGAGCGGCAGCCAGGAGTGGGCCGCGCGCACCATCATCTTGGCCATGGGAGCCTATCCCCGGAAGTTGGGCGTGCCGGGGGAGGACGACCTGGTCGGGGGAGGGGTGTCCTACTGCGCCACCTGCGACGGGGCGTTCTACAAGGGTAAGAAGGTCGCGGTGGTGGGTGGCGGCGACTCGGCCATCGTCGAGGCCCTCTACCTCACCCGGTTCGCCACCGAAGTAACCGTCATCCACCGGCGGGCGGAGCTCCGGGCGGCCAAGGTCCTGCAGGACCGGGCCTTCAACCACGAGAAGGTGAAGTTCGCCTGGAACTCGGTGGTCACGTCCGTTGAGGGCGAGGGAATACTGGACCACTTGGTCTTGAAGAACGTAAAGACGGGCGAAGAGACGGAGCTTAAGGTGAACGGGGTCTTCGTCTACGTCGGCTACGATCCGAACACGGCCTTGGTGAAGGGCCAGGTCGGGTTGGACCCGCATGGGTATGTGGTGGCCGGAGAAGACACCAAGACCTCTTTACCAGGAGTTTTCGCCGCCGGGGACCTCCGCGTCAAGGGGCTCCGGCAGGTGATTACGGCGGCGGCCGATGGGGCGGTGGCGGCCGAACAAGCTTTGAGGTATGTCGAGGAAAACGAAGCTTAGGGCAGGAGGATAAGAGAAAGGGGAGCTTGGCAAGGGATGGCTAGTATCTCGCAAGTCACGGACCTGAATTTCGATTCCGAGGTTCTGAAGTCGGGCAAGCCGGTCTTGGTGGACTTTTGGGCCCCCTGGTGCGGCCCGTGCCGCATGGTGGCGCCGGTGGTGGAAGCTTTGGCCGGCGAGTATGGGGACAAGCTCAAGGTTGTGAAGCTAAACGTCGATGAAAACCAGAACACGGCCTCAGGTTACCAGATTATGAGTATCCCGACGCTGGCGGTTTTCAAGGACGGCCAAGTCGCCAAGAAGATCATCGGGTACATGCCGAAAGAAGAGCTTAAGAAGAGGCTCGATCCCATACTGTAGAACAGCGACGGGCGCCTGGGCGCACCGCACACTGCCGTCGCGCGATCGCCGCACGGACAGAAGTGCGTGGTCGGCGTGCCAGCTTGGCATCGACTACGTCGATGCCGTCGTGCTAGAATTGGATTTGCCGCTGAGACTTAGTTTGACATCGCCGGACTGGCGGCCGCCTGATAAGGCCCGACCGGCCCGGCGGTGTCTTATGCGGGAGTAGATGGGTCCTGGTGGGCCTCGCGGACTTCAAATCCGTCGCGTCGCGGCGACCCCGCGACTGGTGAGTTCGATTCTCACATACTCCCGCCAAATCATTTCCAAAAGGGTGCCGGCCCAGACCGCTTTTGGGCCGGCACCCTTTCAGCTTGTTGACAGAGGTGCCTGAGGCGCCTGTGGGCCCACCCACTAGGCGGCAATGGCGAGCCCCGCCAGGTCGACCCAGTCATAAGAGGTTTTCGGGACGGCGAAGCGAACTTGAGGCGGAGATCCGCGATCTCGCAATGAGAGCTGTGATGCCATGCTTACTCGCGTTACGCTCCACGGACGTCTCGTCAGATTAGAACCGATGACTATCGACCACATCGATGACCTGTGCTTGGCCGCCGCGGAGAACCGGTCGACCTATAGCTACACCAATGTGCCGGACGGCCCTGACGAGATGCGGCGATATGTGGAGGGCGCTTTGACCGCCCTGTCCAACGGCCGGGCGCTGCCCTTTGTGGTCCGGCGTCTGGAGACGGGGCGGGTCGTCGGTACCACTCGCTTCCTTGACCTGCAAGTCTTCTCGTGGCCGCCGCCCTGGCCGCCTGGGGTCGCCACTGGACCGTCGCCCTCCGACGCCACCCCGCCGACCGTGGCCGAGATCGGCAGCACCTGGTACGCCGCATCGGCTCAACGGACCGGCGTCAACACAGAGTGCAAACTGCTGATGCTAAGCCACGCTTTCGACTCCTGGCACACCATCAGAGTCACGCTGAAGACCGACGCCCGGAATGTCCGTTCGCGCGCAGCCATCGAACGGCTTGGCGCGGTCTTCGAGGGCGTGCGCAGAGCTCATGTCGCGGCCAGCGACGGCAGCGTACGGAATACGGCCTATTACTCGATCCTGGCCGAGGAATGGCCGGCGGTGCGGGCGAACCTGGAAGAGCGGCTGGAGAGAGGCTTGAAAGGGGTCTGACGGCCGGCGCCGGCTACCAGCCCGCTTCAGACCATTGGATGCCCGAGCCCCACCGCAAGTCGCGCGCCTCCTTGAACCGTTCACGGTCCTTTCGAGTGACGATCTCGCTGGTCAACCCGCCGGTAGCCGAGCAGAGCTCAAGACGGATATGCCCACTCCGGACCTGGGGATGGCGAAGGACGCGTGCCCGAACCGGAGCGGCCGGCAAGCCTGGGCGTGATACCGCTACGTAGCTGAACTTCTCGTCCTCGTAGGACAGTTCGCCGCCCTTGGCCTGGCGGTGGAGCCTGGAGCGTGCTACGCGCTGGGCGAAATGGCACCAATCGTCCGCACCCATGGGGCAGGGTCCCCCGTGCGGGCAAGGGGCGATCACCGTAGCCCCGACTACCGTAGCCCCGATCACCGCCCCCGCAAGCCACTCCCGTGCCTGGCGGATGCGCGCGTGCCCGGATTGGGTCCCGGGCTCCACGAGGATCAGCGCGCCACCCGTCATCTCCCACAACTGGTTGACGAGGGCCTCCGCGCGTCCCGGCTGGATCTCGCCGAGGACATAGGACAGCACCACCAAGTCGTGGGGGGAGACGTCCGGCCATGAGCCGGTCAGGTCCACTTGGAGCCAGGTAGCGTCACGGACAAGGTCCGAAGCCGCGCGGGCCGCCAGCCGGCGCCCCAAAGCGATCATTCCGGATTCGCGTTCCACTAGGGTCGCCTTTGCCAGGCCCGGCCAGACCGCGGCGGCCGCCCAGGCGACCGTCCCGGGTCCCGCCCCGGCGTCTAGCAAGCTCCGTGGCTCCCAGCCCGGCAGCCGTTCCCGTACTTCCTTTAGGACCGCCGCCACCGCGGCGAAAGTGGCCGGTATCCGGTAGGCGGCGTAGGCGGCGACATCTCCGGGAGATGGTACGAAACTGCTCCCGGTGGACGTGGCCAGGTTCGACGCCGCCGAGCGATAGCGTTGGGAAAGAGCTGCGGTCAGCGCGGCGACTCGCTTCGGGGCTAACGACGAAAGCTCGTCCTCCAGGGCCGCCCGCAGACTTTCGGGTAGCTCCACCAAACCTCTCCTCCAAAGGACCAGGGCATCGACGGGCCGTGCCCGGAAGTTGGTTGTAAGCTATGTGACCGGTCCATTCTTCACCAGCGGCAGTTTCAGCTTCATGCTGGTTCCCCCGGCCGGCCGGTTTTCGGCCCAGAGGTTTCCCCCATGCCGGCGGGCGATATCGCGACTGATATAAAGCCCCAGCCCCACACCGCCGCCCTGCCGGTCGGACAGGTTGGTCGCGCGGTAGAACCCCTGGAAAACCGCCTCCAGTTCTCCCGGAGGGATTCCAATTCCCTGGTCCTCGACCTTTAGTATGACATGATCTGCCCGCGGGTCCACCGTCAGGCTGATCGTGGTATTTGGTGGTGAGTATTTGGCGGCGTTACTCAGGAGGTTGGTGATCACCTGCATCAGTCTCCGGGAATCCCCATCGACCGGAATGGTCCGCCGGTCCGAGTAAACCGCCGCAATGCGGTGGTCGGTCGCCCCTCCGCTGAGGAACGAGTCCACCGATTCGCGCACCGCGTCGACGAAATTCATCTTGCTGAGCTGCAGAGGCAGCCGGCCCGAACTCACCCGGTAGCCGGTGAGAATATCGTCGATCAAGGCACCCATTTTCTTCAGTTCGGTCATGCCTTGCTCTAGGCGGCGCCGGGGGATGTCGCCAATGTCGCTGCCGCGGGCCACCAACTGGATCAGTCCCATGGCCGCGGCCAAGGGGTTGCGGAGTTCGTGGGCGATAACCTGCATGAACTGATCTTTCGCGGCCTCCAACTGGCGCAATTCGGTGACGTCATGGAAGGTGGCCACGGTGAGGTGAACTTTCCCTTGTCCATCCTTGATGCTGGCACCATGAAACGTCAGGCGTCGCCGCTCGCCCGAGGGCCTGTGGTAGAACAGCTCCCGGTCAACCAGGTCCTCTCCTCTCTGGAGGGCGTCAAAAGGGCGGCGCTCGGGAGGCACGGGTGAGCCGTCCACCTCACTGAAGCGCTCCTCCCGGAGCTTGCTGTATAGAGTGGAGTCCCCGTAGGGGACCCCGGTGATCTCCGCCGCTTTCTCATTCCGCCACACGAGGCGTCCTTCCCCGTCGCGGATGGTGACTCCTTCGGAGAGGCTGGCCAGCAGCGCCCGGATCTCCGCGGATTGGCGCTCTGCCTCCTCGCGCGCCGCCTTTTCACGGGTCAGGGCGGCCAATCTCTCGCGGTCGGCCAGCACCTCAGCGGTGACATCGAAAGCCGTACCGGCCACATGGGTGACGTGGTCGTCCTTGGTCGTGAGTGGATAGACCTGCAGGTTCAGACAGCGGGTCTCTCCTCCAGGCAGGTGGAACTCGACGGGCCCGATGCTGCCGGCCACGCCGCTATTTCCCACAGAGGAGAAGAACTCCATGAGCCCCTTCCCGTCCATGAACGGAAGCCCCTCAAGGACCGGGCGGCCCAGCAGGTCGGCTAACTCCACCTTCTTTCCGGCCAGCGCGCCGGCGAGGGCCAGAGCCGCCGGGTTAAGAAAGACGAGGACGAGATCGGGAAAGCTGGCCAAGGCGAGAGGGATGGGCATGGAGTCCACGAGTGGCAAGAAGAGCGATTCCGTTCCTGAGTCGACCCCCCCAGCACCCACTGCCGCGTTCCTCCCCCCTGCATCTTCGCATGCACGGTCGACGCCGGGCCGTCCGTTTATGCGGCCTTTCCGGCGGGCGTCGTTCGGAGACTGCAACCCAGGCCTCCCCGTTGCCTGGGGTTTGGGTGAAGGTGCTGCGGCGAAGGATGAGTGAGTTCGGATGATACGAATGCTAGGGGCTTCGGCATCCTCCATAGTTTCCCTTCCATAGACGAAAGAAACGGTCAGACGGCGGTTAGGCGGCAGTCAGGCACTGTTAGAAGGAATCCGGAGACCCCGTTCTGTTAACCAAGGAAGAAGCCGAGTTTGACGCGCAGATAATCCTGGAAATGGCATCTGCCAGCCAGGCGAGGTAATCAGCCCATAATACACCTGCTAGGGCAAGATTATTGTTCATCTTGCTCGCTGAAACGGAAGGATTTCTGTCAAGTCGTTCGCGAATTATTAGTACCTCGGCGAGGCCTGTGCTATTGGTTCACCAATGAACGGACCATACCATCATTTAAACTGATGTTCCCGTTTCTTCTGAGGGGGGTGAAACCGGAGCAGTTCTTCTCTTTGGCGCCTTTTTCGTTCTGCCCTTTTTTCGTTTGATGCCGTGTCGTGGTTTTAGGCTTTGAGAGGAGGCCGAGTAAGCTTAATGAAGAAGCTTGCACTGATTCTTTTGGTCGTGGTCATGTCTGCCACCCTCATCCTCAGCGGTTGCGCGCAGAAGCCCGCTCAGGTGACCGGCGATCTGGCCAAGGACCAGACTCTGAAGATGGATCTGGGTGTTTCTGAACCCGAGACTTTGGACCCGGCTATGCAGCAAGGCGTCGCCGAGTTCAACGTGGCCACAATGATGTACGAAGGCCTGACCAGGATGGACGATAAGAACCAGCCCTATCAAGGTGTGGCTGAGAAGTGGACCGTGTCGGCCGACCTTCTGACCTACACGTTCAACCTCCGGAAGAACGCCAAGTGGACCAACGGCGACCCCGTCACCGCGAAGGACTTCGAGTGGTCCTGGAAGCGCGCCATCGACCCGCGGACCGGTTCCCCGTACGCCTATCAGATGTATTACATCAAAGGCGCCGAAGCGGCCAACACCCTCGACCCCAAGAAGGACGAAGCTAAGATCAAGCCTGCCCTCGACGCCGTGGGTATCAAGGTCGTCGACGACTATACCCTCCAGGTCACCCTGGCGGCGCCGGCCTCCTACTGGCTCGGCCTCACCTCCTTCCCGACCTACTTCCCGGTCCACCGGGCCACTGTCGAGAAGCTGGGTAGCGACAAGTGGGCCACCGAGGCGGCCAACTTCGTGACCAACGGCCCCTTCAAGATGACGGGCTGGACCCACAAGAGCATGATCACCATGGAGAAGAACACGAAGTACTGGGACGCCAAGGACGTCGTCTTGAAGAAGATCACCATCGCCCTAGTCGACGATTCCAAGACCGAGTTGACCATGTGGGAGAGCGGCCAGACCGATTTCACCGAGGGCTATCCTGCCGCCGAAATCGACCGGCTGAAGAAGGAAAACAAGCTGACCATCCTCCCGTACCTCGGGACTTACTACTATAGCTTCAACGTCAAGAAGGCGCCTTTCGACAATGCGAAAGTCCGTCAGGCGTTCTCGCTGGCCATCAACCGCGGCGACATTGTCAACAAGATTCTCAAGGCTGGCCAGATTCCCGCTTTGGCCTTCGTCCCGCCTGGAATTCCCGATGCAACCGCGGGCAGCGACTTCCGGAAGACTGGTGGCGACTTCTATAAGGACAACGACCTGGCCGCCGCCAACAAGCTTCTAGACGACGCCGGCTACAAGGACCGGAGCAAGATCCCGACCATCGAGATCCTCTACAACACGAACCCCAATCACAAGACGATCGCCGAGGCCATTCAGGAGATGTGGTCCAAGGGCCTGAACATCCCGAAGGAAAAGATCAAGCTCAACTCCCAGGAATGGGGCGTCTACCTCTCCAGCCGTACGAAGACTCACGACTTCCAGGTTGCCCGCGCCGGCTGGATCGGTGACTATGTTGATCCTATGACCTTCCTTGACATGTTCATGACCGACAACGGCAACAACGACCCGCAGTACGCCAACAAGACCTACGATGACCTCCTGAACGCCGCGAAGAAGACCGGCGACCAGAAGGTCCGGATGGACAACATGCACAAGGCCGAGAAGATCCTGGTCGACGACATGGTCATCGCGCCGATCTACTACTACGTGCACATCGTCCTGCAGAAGCCCTACGTGAAGTCGGTGGCCATCAACACCATCGGCAACACGGACTTCGTGCACGCCTGGATTGCCAAGCACTAAGTAACCCTAGATTAGCGTCACAAGGAGGCGGCGCCGGCCCTTTTCGGGGCTTGCGCCGCCTCCTATGGCGCTACGGGGGGGAGGAATGGGTTTGGCCCGCTACATCCTGCAACGGTTTTTCTCCGCACTCATCGCCCTCTGGGTGCTGATCACCATCACTTTCATCATGATGCACGCTGTTCCGGGTGGACCGTTCGCCACTGAGAAAGCGGTCCCGGAAGCTATCCTGAGGAACCTCGAGCAGAAGTACGGTTTGGACCAGCCCCTACCGAAGCAGTACATCCGGTACCTCGGGAATGTCATACGGTTGGACCTCGGCCCTTCATACAAGTTCAAGGGGCAAACCGTCAATGATTTCATTCGCCGGGAATTCCCGGTCTCCGCGGAAATCGGTATTCTTTCGATCATCCTATCCCTTTTGGTGGGGATTCCCGCCGGGGTGATTTCCGCCTTCAGGCAGAACAAGTGGCAAGATAACGCCGCCATGTTTGTGGCTATCATCGGGGTCTCGGTGCCGAGCTTCATTGTAGCCCCGTTGCTCATGTACGTCCTGGCTCTGAAGCTGCACTGGCTACCGGCAGCCATGTGGGGTATGACCTGGAAGCAGGCCGTCATGCCCGTTATCTCCTTGGCGCTGCTGCCGCTGGCCACTTTCGCCCGGCTGATGCGATCTTCCACTCTCGACGTCATCAGTCAGGACTATATCAAGACGGCCCGTTCGAAAGGGCTCTCGGAGCTTCAGGTTGTCTGGCGGCACGTCATGAAGAACGCCATTATGCCGGTGGTGACCTATCTCGGGCCTCTCATCGCCGGTATCCTCACCGGCACCTTCGTTATCGAGCAGATCTTCGCCATCCCCGGTCTTGGTCGCGAGTACGTCTGGAGCGTGACCAACCGTGACTATACCGTACTGCTGGGTCTGACCATCTTTTACGGGGCTTTCCTTCTGATGATGAACCTGTTGGTCGACATCGTCTACGGCTTCCTCGACCCGCGCATTCAACTGACGGGTCATAAGGAATAGGGGGGAAGACCAGATGATGACTGAACACAATGTCACCAATTTTCCCAGCGACGCTTTCCAGTACGTCGGGCCGATCCCCGAAGCGCAGAACCTCATCGTCCGCGCCCCGACGACTTACTGGGCCGACGCCTGGCGCCGGCTGAAGAAGAACTTCCTGGCCATGGCCAGCTTCTACACCATCATCGTCCTGCTACTGCTGACCTTCGTCGGGCCCTTCTTCACTGGACATACCTATTACAGTCAGAACCTAGACCAGACCAACCTGGCTCCGGGGCAGCAGGGCCACCTTTTCGGTACGGACCACCTGGGACGGGATGAACTGACGCGCCTGCTCTATGGCGGTCGCACCAGCCTCGAGGTCGGTATCGTAGCCAGCGTCATCAGCATCGGGGTCGGCGCCCTCTACGGCGGCATCTCCGGACTGGCGGGCGGTCGCGTGGACAACTACATGATGCGCGTGGTGGATATTATCTACGGCATCCCCTTGCAGTTGGTGGTCATCCTCCTGATGGTGGTCATGGGCTCGAGCTTATGGAACATCTTCATAGCCCTGGGCCTGGTCTACTGGTTGGGGATGGCCCGTATCGTCCGTGGGCAGGTCCTGAGCCTGAAAGAGCAGGAGTTCGTCCTGGCGGCCCGGATGGTGGGCTCCAGCCAGTGGCGGTTGCTCTTGCGCCACCTCATCCCGAACACCATGGGCCCCATCATCGTCACTCTCACCCTGGGCATTCCTCAGGCTATCTTCACTGAGGCCTGGCTTTCCTTCATCGGCCTGGGCGTTCAGGCCCCGGCCGCCAGTTGGGGCGTGATGGCGTCCGAGGGCGTGGGGGGAATGACCTCTTACCCTTGGCAGACTCTGTTCCCGGCTCTAGCCATCAGTATCACCATGCTGGCATTCAATTTCCTCGGCGACGGTCTGCGGGACGCGCTTGACCCGCGGCTGCGCCGCTAGGAGGTGGGGACTGCGATGGAAACCCTACTCAGCGTCAAGAACCTGAAGACTTCCTTCTTCACCTACGCCGGCGAGGTCAAGGCCGTGGATGGTGTCTCCTTCGACGTCGGCCTGGGCGAGGCGGTGGCGGTGGTGGGCGAATCCGGTTGCGGCAAGAGCGTGACGGCCATGTCCATCCAGCGCTTGATCCCCGAGCCTGGGAAGATCATGTCCGGCGAGGTCATCCTGGCGGGCCGTGACTTGCTGAAACTAAGAGAGAAAGAGATGCAGAAGGTCCGGGGCAAGGATATCAGCATGATCTTCCAGGACCCCATGACATCCCTGAACCCGGTTCTGACCATCGGCTATCAGCTAATGGAGTCGGTGGTCCGGCATGAGAACGTGGACAAGGCGAAAGCCCGGCAGCGCGCCATCGAGTCCCTGGAAATGGTGCGTATCCCCAGTCCGGAGAAACGCCTGGCCCAATATCCTCACCAACTGTCAGGCGGTATGCGGCAACGCGCCATGATCGCCATGGCCCTTTCCTGCCGCCCGAAACTGATCATCGCCGATGAGCCGACGACTTCTCTGGACGTGACCATTCAGGCGCAGATCATCGAGCTCCTGAAGGAGTTGGCCCGGGAGACGAAGACGTCCATCATCCTCATCACGCATAACCTTGGGGTGGTGGCCGGCCTGGCCGATAGGGTCATTGTGATGTATGCCGGAAAGATCGTGGAGTATGGGCCGGTGAAAGAGATATACGCCGACCCGCGTCACCCGTACACCTGGGGCCTACTGAAGTCCGTTCCCAGGCTAGATGAGTCGGACAAGCAGCGTTTGGTGCCAATCTACGGGCAGCCACCCGACCTGCTCAAGCCCCCGACCGGCTGCCGCTTCCACCCCCGGTGCGACTACGCGATGAAGATCTGTCAGACGGAGGAACCGCCCTACTTCACGTCTGATTGTTGCAGCACGCACCTAGCGTCTTGCTGGCTGCAGCATCCGGCGGCCCCGAAAGTTTCGGCGATCCCGAAGGCGGTGACGGCATGAGCGTGAGGGCAGAAGCGAGCATCAACGACCTCGGGGAAGCCGCCCGGCCCGGTGCGGAACCGCTGGTCAAGGTGGAGAGTCTGCGCAAATGGTTCCCCGTGTCCGCGGCGGGCCTGAGCCTTGTGGCCAAGCGGGAATGGGTGCAGGCGGTGGACGACGTCAGTTTCGAGATCGCCCGCGGGGAGACGTTGGGCTTGGTGGGCGAAAGCGGCTGCGGGAAGACCACCGTGGGACGTACGGTGGCCCGCCTGTACGAACCCACTTCCGGGAGAGTCTTTTTCGACGGGAAGCTGATCCCGTCGGCGGCGAAGATGGGAGAGACGCGGCGCAAGGTCCAGATGATCTTCCAGGATCCTTACGCCTCTCTGAACCCTCGTATGACCGTGGGCGACATCATCGGTGAGCCCATCGACATCCACCATCTTGCCAAGAATAAGGACCAGCGGAAGGACCGCATTTTCGAACTCCTGGAAACGGTCGGCCTTAACCGCGAGCACGCCAGCCGTTTCCCGCACGAGTTCTCTGGGGGGCAGCGCCAGCGCATCGGCGTGGCGCGGGCCTTGGCGGCCGAGCCCGATTTCATCATTTGCGACGAGCCCATCTCGGCCCTGGATGTATCTATCCAGGCCCAGGTGGTGAATATGCTTCAGGACCTCCAGCAAAAGCTGGGGCTGACCTACCTATTCATCGCCCACGACCTGGCCATGGTGAAGCACATTTCGAACCGGGTGGCCGTGATGTACCTGGGGAAGATCGTCGAGTTGGCCAACGGCTTCGACCTGTACGCTCACCCGACGCACCCTTACACCCAGGCCCTTTTGTCGGCCATCCCCATCCCCGACCCGTCGGTGGAGGAGGAGCGCAAGCGCATCATTCTCGAGGGCGATGTGCCCAGCCCCATCAATCCGCCCAGCGGCTGCCACTTCCGGACCCGTTGCCGGTTTGCCAAGCCGGAGTGCGCGGAGAAAGAACCCGAACTGACCGACCGCGGTGGGGGGCACCTGGTGTCCTGCTGGGTCTCTTGACCGGCTTACCCAACATGCCGGGCGCGCCACACGGTGCACGCCGCGCGGCGACTAGCTGCCGCAACGCGCCGCTGGCAACGCGCCGCCGGTGCCGCACAGCTGGTACCGCACCGCCGGTACCGCGTCCCGGTAAAGCGGAAGCCTATGCGGAACCGACAACCGAAGAACAGCAGTTCAATACACTCCGGGCCGCGTCAAGCGGCCCGGAGTGTAGCTTGATGGCGAAGAGACCGGTTTCTCATGGCTGGTTACCCGGAGCTGCCCCGACCGATATTTGCGGATCCTCCTCGCCTCGCTTCCGCGGGATTGTGCCACTTACGACTGTTTTGATGTCTCCAGACACAGATGGGAGCGTGGCCTTGTGTCCGGAGGAGACACCGGGTCGTTACTAACCCCCAACGTGTTTGGATGGGGTGTGGCGAGGGTGCTTGATGGCAACTCATTGTTCAACGGTTGGGGTTGGGCAAGCGATTGTCAAAGAAGCCCGGACGAGGGTAACGTCGTCTATCTGCGGTAATACTGGTAGCGAAACAGGAAGGGCTGATCCGGAGCCGGCGATCGGCGCATGGGCCGACGCCTCAGACACCCCGCAGACGCCCCCCGAGCGACCGATGTCCTCTCCGGACACACGCTTTTCTCCAGGAGTTCGTCTTGAGGCGACGATTCAGTTCTCCTGGGCACAATCCGGGTACGGCCGGAGTGGGAATCTCTGCATGTGGCGGTTTGGGAAAGGGCATTTTTTCCCCATTTCGGGAGCCCGGGCGCGATTGGCCCCGGTCGAGTTGACCATAATGGCTAACGATGATCTGCTGGAGCCCATTCCAGTGACCATTTTGGGCTGCCAATAGACCTCGGCCCCCTGCCGGGCCCACTTCCCCGAAGCCCCATGAGGAATAAATGTACCTTCGCAAACTGCGTTTTGCACGAATTCCCAACTGTGGCCGCGGCTGCGGCCACGGCGGAGTCGCCGTCCGCGTCCGTGGTCGTGGCGGTGCGGATTCTGGATTACGCAGTAGATACCACCTGATCGACCTCAGGCGGGCGGTGGCCGGCGTGGCAGGCTGGGGGCCGCGGGAACCACTGTGTAGACCAGGGCCTGCCAGAGCTCCAGGTCCGGCACGTGATAGCCCGACGGGGCTTTGGCAAAGACCGGCTCCCAGGCTCTCTCCACGGCTATGGGTAGCCGGAAAAGGATAGGGGAGGACGGGTTCAGGAAGGACCCCAGGGGCCCGTGAATCCCCATGACTGGCGCGAAGGCCATCCTGGCAAGTCTCTCCAACACGGCCCGGAAGCCGGTCAACGACGGATCGTTCAGTTGGCCACCCCAATACCACTGACCCATAACATCACCCCCACTGACCCTTTTGCGCCGCTTCACCAGGGTCGTCGCGGCCGCGGCCATTCTCGCTGCCGCCTTCGCCCTCGCTGCCGCCGCCACCCGCGTCGCCGCCGCCACCCGCGTCGCCGCCGTCATGGCCGTCGCCGCCGTCATGGCCGTCGCCATCGTCGCGCCCGCCATCCTCGCCGCCACCGTTGCTGCCGTAGACCTGCTTCATCCAGGCAACGGTCTTGGGAACCCCTTCTTCCAGCGTAGTTTTGGGGTCGTGCCCCAGTTCCCGCGAGGCCAAGCTGATGTCCGGCCGCTTGTTGGTGGTGTTATGGCGGTCCAGGGGAGCGTAGCAGACCAGTCCGGGGTCGCCTCCCGTGCAGGCGAGGACCAGATCACTCAGTTCCTCCACACTTCGGTAGTCCCGCCCGCCCACGTTGTAGACCCTTCCGGGGGCGAAACGGGCCACGGCTCGGGTCAGGGTCGGGATGAGGTCGTCGATGTACATGAAAACACGGTGGTAACCTTGGTATACCGTGTAGGGCATGTGGTGAAGCGCCCGGTACACGAACTGGCAGACCACGCTCCGGTAAGGGTGATAGAACTCGCCGGGGCCGTAGGCGTTGAAGAGACGGAGCCGGAGGACGGGCACCCCGTAGCGCTTCTCGAAATTGATGATCTGGATCTCGTTGACCCATTTGGAGAGGGCGTAGTCGTTATGCGGGAAAACGGGTTGCCTTTCGGGCAAGGCTTCGTCCAGCCAGTCGGCCCGGGTTTCCCCGTAGATCTCGGAAGAACTGGTGAAGATCAGTTCAAAGCCCTTGCGCACTTGCCATTCCAGGATGTTCCGGGTCCCGATGACGTTGGTCCGCCAGACGGACTCATAGTACTCTTCGCCGTTCTGGCGTCCGAACTCGGCGGCCAAGTGGTAGACGAAATCGTACTTTTGGTCGAACACCTTTTCCAACTCTCGAAAAGAACTTACGTCGGCCCGGAAGTAACGGTCTCCCACCGCGTGTCCGAGGTCCATTTCCCAGACCTCGTGCCCCTGGGCTTTCAGCGCCTGGACCAACGGACGACCGATGGTTCCCCGGCTCCCTGTCACTAGGATTCTGGCCAATTGTGCACCTCCTGCACCTCCCGCATCCCCCGCACCTCTTGCGCCTCCTGGGGTGTGAGGAACCTTCCCCGGCGGATAATCAGGTCGTACGGGCCCTCGGGTGTAGCCACAGGGACTAACCCCTCCTTTTTCAGCACTTCATCTGGGAAGAGGGGGTCGTACACGAAGACGCGGGCCCCGGCGGCCTGGAGGCTTTTGGCGGTTTCCACGGCCCGGCTGAAAGAAAGGTCGGCTATCCCCGGCTTGTACCCCACTCCGTCCACGAGTACGGAGCGTCCCCCAGCCAGAGCGGCGGCCAGGGCGCGCCCCTGGAGGTCTTCCCGATAGCGGAGGTCGGCCTCCACCGCGCCGCTCAGCACGGGTGAGGGGAAGACGCGGTTGAGAAACCCGATGTCCTTGGGCAGGCATTCGCCGCCGATACCATAATCGACGTCGAGGAGCCTCACGTTCCCCTTGCTGTTCACGGCCTGGCGCAGAGACTGGAAGTCAAGGCCTTGGGCGGCGGCGCAGATGGCGGCCACGGTCTCGGCGAAAGCGATGTCCACAAACCGTAGCGAGTTCTCGACGATCTTGGATAGCTCGGCCACGCGGATATCGGTAACGGGAACGAGGTCCGAGACCAACGGGCGGTAGAAGGCCATACCCTTGTCCAGGCAATGGGGTGTGATTCCGCCGATTACCCGCGGCATGGACAGAGTGGAAGCGTCACATCCCAGCATGACCCGGTGGGGCACGTGCACCAAGAAGAAGTCCTGTCCCGCCCGGAAACCGCGTGAGGCGAAGCGGGCGGCCAAGTCGCCCATGGTTCCGGGTAGCAGGGTGGATTCTACCGAGACGAGGGACCCGGGGCCGGGAGTCAGGGCTGCGCCGAGGGAGAGGATCGTCTCCATGTTCCTGCCGGTGGCGGTGCAGATGATCCAGACGTCGATATCGGTACAGTCTTGAAAATCAGTGGTGACCCGGAATCCCTGGGCCGCCAGTTCCGCCACTCGTTTCCCATCAATGTCCAGCCCGATAATCGAAGGCAGGCGGGGCGCCAAGTCCTGGTACACCGACGCACCGATTCGGCCCATACCTATCACGGCACAACGCATCCGACCGGTCCTCTCTTCTTCCTGAACGCCTCTACGCAGCTAAAACATAGTATGAGATCATCACCTAACGGTGCCAGACACCAGACGGGAGGAGCAAGGCCTTTGCGGATACTGCTGGCGAGCTACTGGAGTTACCCAAGCACAGGGGCCATAGAGATCTACTTAAGATTGGTAAGCAGCAAGCTCCGGCAGGCCGGCCATCAGGTGGATATCCTGGCCCGCAACGGCTGGGACGAGCTACGGCTTCTGGACAACGGCGGCAAAGTCGATCTTCGGACCATCTGGCCGCTGATCATCCCGGGGTTCCGGGACCACTTCACGCATTTCGCTTACCACCCGTCCAACTGGGTTTTGTCCAGGGAGGAGGACCAATACGTTTATGAGGTCGGGGCGTTGCAGCTTGGTCGCTTCGGGGAATATGACCTCATTCACGCGCAAGATGTGTACTCCTCCCGGGCCCTTGCCAGGCTAGTCCCCCAGGTCCCGCTGGTGACCAGCGCCCACGGTCTGGCCGCCTACGAATGGCTGGTGGAGGGGCGGGTCGCGGGTGGGGAGTCCTTGGAATGGCGCTACGTATTCCTTCGGGAGAAACTGGGCCTGGAGTGCGCCGACAGGGTCATCGTTCCGGGGAACTGGATGAAACGGGAGTATGTGGAACACTTCGGTCTGTCGCCGGAGAACATCGTGGTATTGCCGCACGGAATCGACGTGGCCGACTTCGACCGGAGGGCGGGGTTGGGGGGAGGGGCCGTCGGCCTGCCTGATCTATCCGGTCGTCCGGTGGTTACCTGTATCGCCCGGCTCGTGCCTTTGAAGGGCCACCGTTACCTCCTGGAGGCCATGGCCGAACTCCACCGGTCCATTCCCGAAGCCGTCTGTCTGATAGTGGGCGACGGGCCCCTGGAACTCTCCTTGAAACAAGCTGTTTCCGCGATGGGACTGGACACGGTGGTCCACTTCCTCGGGCGCCGTGACGATGTACCGGCCATCCTGGCGCGCACCGACGTCTTGGCGGTGCCGTCTCTGCAGGAAGTCACGCCTCTGGCCATCATGGAAGCCCAGCTAGCCGCGAAAGCCGTGGTGGCCACGGATGTGGGAGGGATTCCTGACATGCTGGACCAGATGGACACGGGGGTCATGGTGCCACCGGCCGACGGGAGTTCCATGGCCCGTGCCCTGGAGCAGGTGTTACGTGACAGCGGACTGCGGCGGCGCCTGGGTGCCCGCGGCCGCGAAAGGGTGCTCCGCGAGCGCACTTGGGAAGAGCACCTCACGGTACTTTGGGCCGTCTACGAAACGGCCCGCCGCCGCCGCAACGCGGGGCGGTAGCAACAGAGATGATTTACTTCCTGACTTATCCCGAGTCCGAGGGCCACTGGCAAGGGATGTATAACGAGGCCGTGACGTCCGAGCTTGCCAGGTGCGGTTTGGAGTACCGCAAGATTGTGGTGGACTACTTCTCTCCCTCATGCCACACGGTGCTGAATGAAGTGCAGTACATTCGTTCGAAGGTCGACGACGTGTGGCTCCTGGCCTGGGCCCAGAATCCCCTCATCGAATTGATCGAGCACAAGCCCGGTCTGAAGTGCGGGCATGTCCACGGACTCTGCTGCTTCCCCTTTGAACCCGCGGTGCTGGCGGGCGTGGACCTTAAGGAGAAAACCCGCTTCGGGTACTACGACTGCCTCTTCCTGAATTCCCGCTGGAGCTACGAAAACGCCATGCGGGCCTACCCGGAGCACGCCCACCGTTTCGTCATCACTGGGTTTCCCATGGACTACGGGAAGCTGGACCCGTACCGCGAAACGCCGAAAGAACAGGACTTGGTGGTGTTCAACCAGCGGTTCGCGCTGGAGAGGGCTCCGTCCCTGGTTATCGAATTGGCCCGGCTCCTCGGGCAGAAGGGTTACCGGGTGCGGCAGCTCTCCGGCGAGCCGGAGTCCCGGATCGCCGCGCGCAGCCCCGACCTGGGACGCCTGCTACGCGCGGGCCGCGCGGTGGGCCTGGACTTCGTGTTCAACGCGACCAAAGACGAGTACCACCACCGCTTGGCGCAGGCCAGTGTCGTCATCACTACTTCCCTCTGCGATAACCTGCCGGTCGCGCTTTTGGAGGCCATTTACCTTGGCCTGGTCCCCGCCGCCCCCCGGTCTCTCTGTTTCCCCGAATTCGTCCATCCGGACAACCTCTATGCGCCGTTCCACCTTGAGCAGGTGGTGAACTTGGTGGTGGACCGCCCGGTCCGTCCCCACGCGGTCACTCAGTTTGCCAAGGAGAAGGTCATGGCCCGTTATATCGCGGCGTTCAACCGAAGCGGGGATGGGCAATCGGACCACGTCTGGGCTCCTGTCACGTCGGGGCGGGACAATAGCATAGGCTGGGGCAAATGAAGGGAGGTTTGCCCTCGCAATGCATGAGAATCCCAACCTATCACGGCGGGCCACCAGTTTTGCCCGCCATTGTTTGGCTTCGGCACTCCTGTTGGTCCTGGTCCTTTCCATCTTCTCGGTTGCAGGATGCCGTCGGTCCGCCAACGTGAAAGGGAAGACCTTGAGGGTCGTGTTCAGCGCCGCCCCCGACGCCATCGACACGTTTGGTTACCGAATGGTGGACATCCTCAGAGAGCAAGGTATCGACGTCAAAGTTACTCTGGCCGACGGCGGTTCCAAAGCCGTCCAGGCCATTTTGGCCGGCCAGGCCGACATAGGCGCCAGCCAGTTGGACGACGTGATTAACGGCGGCCTGGTCGCTTTCGCCTTGAGTCGTCCAAAGAATACTTACGCCATGGTGGTGCAGAAGAACATCAAAACCATGGCAGATCTCAAGGGGAAAGTGATCGGTGAGGCCGACCCGGGCTCGGCGGTAAACGTCATCAGCGACGCCGTCATGGAGAAGAACGGACTTCCGGCATCACAGGTAAAACACGTTTCCATCGGCGGTAACGGAGCCCGCGCCGCGGCCCTGGTGGCCGGAAAGGTGGACGCCATCTGGACGTATGGCAGCAACTACCTGAAGCTCCGTGCGGCCGGATTCCCGACTCTGACCACAGTCCCGAAGGAACTGCCCGGCATTCACGATGACATGTGGTGCGCCAAGAAAGAGTGGTTGGATAAGAACGGGGACCTGGCCGTAGCCGTGGCCAAGGCCCAGTTACAGGCGGCTAAGTGGTTCCGGGAGAAGCCAGAGGAATGGCTGAAACTGGCGGCCGAGAAGGTGGATGGCCTCGACCAGAACGTGGCTAAGGAACTCTACACGGTCCTGAAAGATATGGATGCCTATCCGCTTAACGGACTGATGACCGCGGACACGGTCATGGACACCTTCAATTTCCTCTCGAAGGCGGGCGCCGTTCCTAACAAGCCGATGGACAGCTGGGCTACTCTAAAGTACATGGACCAAGCCCGCAAGGAGCTAGGCATTAAGTAGCACTGTCTGCCGCCAGACCGAAGGGCTGGGTGAGTGGCGGAAGGGCCACCTCCGAAAAAGGGGTGGCCCTTTCCGCGCGTGGCCGGGCGGCAGACCGGGGAGGTGTGGGCCGGCCGGCTAGCTGGGACAAGTCGTGTCGTCCACGCAGATGATGGTGGGCGAGCACAGGTTGGTCACGGTGAAGGCGAAGCTCACCGTCCCCTGGACCATCGTGGATGTGGTCGTGATGCTGCCGATCGTGGCGGAGTAGGTGATGCTGGGCGTGATCCCGCAGCACGTGCCGGAGCCGCTGGGCAACGTCACTGAGCCGCTGGAACCCAGGACGTCGCAGTAGGCGTCGAAGGTGGAGCCAGCCTGCGTCCAGGTGTACTCCATGTTCGAGGAGTACGAGAACGCAATCGTCGGTGGCGAAGCGCCATAGTTCGCGGCGACGTTGAACAGGACGACGTGGTTATCGGTCCCTGGTCCGGTGGGAGTGTGGGCCGGGTTGGTGCAGGTTACGACGTTCGAGTAGGTGGCCGCGGCCGAGGAAACCAAGTTGACACAGATTTGCCGGATGGTCATCGGTTAATCCCTCCTTTCTGCCGGTTCATTATATGGGCTAGTTTACAGAATGTGAGAACAGCTGCCAAACCTTGGTTCCCTTCATAACATGAAAACATAATCTGGTCATGGATATGGGGGACAGCATGACGATGGATCTGGGACCGTCGGGGCGGAAGCCGGAGCCAGGGGGCACTCTGGGCGCGGGAGCGATCACCGTCTGCCTGATCACCCGGGACGAAGAGGATAGCCTGGGGCGCTGCCTGACAAGCATCGCCGCTCACGTCGATGAGATCGTGGTGGTCGACACGGGTTCGTCCGACCGCACGGTGGATGTGGCGCGCGGGTTCGGCGCCAGGGTGAGCCAAATCGTCTGGGAGTCGGACTTTTCCCGAGCGCGCAACACCAGTCTGGACTTGGCGGGCGGCGAATGGGTGCTCGTTCTGGACGCCGACGAGGAAGTGCCGCCGGAGACGGCGGAACGTTTGAGAGCGTTGGCGGGAGAGAACAGTGTCGAGGGGTGGACCTTCACTATCCGCAGTCCGGTGGTCATCGGCGGGGAGAGGCTGACGTCGAGGAACCTGAACCTGCGGATGTTCAGGAACCGTTCTTGCTACAGGTTCGAGGGGCGCGTCCATGAGCAGGTCAGGCCCAGCCTTCTCCGGGCCGACGCCGGCGCCGACGCCAGTGCCAACACCAGCGTGCCGGACGGCGCCATTCGCTACTCGGGCTTGAGCATTCTCCATCACGGCTACCGCCGGGACGAGGGGGGCGTTGCCACCAAGAGCCGGCGCAACGCCGACCTTCTGGGCTTGGTGCTGGCCGAGAACCCCGGCGACCATTTCAGCCGGTTCAACCTGGCGACGAGCCTCATGAACCTGGGGCAGCCCGCCGAAGCGGCCGCGCACTTCCGGCAGGCGCTCTCCGGGATGGGAGACCAGGCGCTCCCCGGTCTATACCGAAACTACAGTCTATGCCTGCAGGCTCTAGGAGAGTATGACCAAGCCGTTGACCTCTGCGACGCCGGACTCTCCATCTACCCGGACTACCCCGACCTCTACTTCATAAAGGGCCAAGTCTGCTGGGAACTAGGCTTTTTGGCGGAGGCGGAAGCATTTTTCCAGAAATGCACTCACTTCCGGCGTGTGCCTCCGGAGTACACCACCATGGAAGAGGTGATCACGAGTATGGCGTGGGAGAACCTGGCGGAGGTGCGTGCCAGGCAGGGCCGGCTGGAGGAGGCCCTGCAGGCTCTGGGCAGGACCTGGGATGCCGTCGGGGGCTCCGCTCCAGAGGTCGTTCCGGGGACCGGTGGTGCGCGAGAAGGAGGGGACAGGCGCATGCCAGGTGGCCGCGTGCTGGCCAGGGCCTGCGGGTTCATGAGGGCCACCGGATCTGACGAAGCCACCATGCGACGCTGCTTGAGGGACCTGTTTGGTTTGGGCGAGGCGGAGGCGGGGGCGGTGTTGGCGGCCGTCTCGGTGGGGGACGGACCGGCGGCGGCGGGACGGCCGGCCGGAGTGGCGGACCGGCGAGGCGAGGCACCGGCCGAGGCGTCGGCCCTGGTACGGGCCGCGGCGCCAGTCGAGGCGCTGGCGCGGCTGGCCACGCGCTGCCAGGAACTGGGATTACGTTTGTTGTCTTTGGAGCCCGAAAACACTGAGTTGCGCCGTCTGGTCTTCGCTACGGCCACTCTGCGGGCCAAAGCCACCAACTTGGCCACGCGGCGGAGGGCGGAGTGATAACCATGAGGCCACGTCTCAGCCTCTGCGTCATTGCACGGAACGAGGGCGAGAACATAGGGCGCTGCCTGGCGAGCGCCGCCGGAACGGTGGACGAAACCATTGTGGTGGATACCGGCTCGGTGGACGACACGGTCGAAGTGGCTCTGGCGGCCGGTGCCTCGGTGTTCGAGCACGTGTGGACGGAGGACTTCTCCGCCGCGCGCAATGCGTCGCTGGAAAGGGCCAGCGGCGACTGGATCCTCTTCCTGGACGCCGACGAGGAACTGGAGGGGGCAACCCGTGCCGAACTACCTCGGACCTTGGAGGCAGCGCCTCCGGGGGTTGAGGCCTTCCATCTCCCGGTAGTGAGCCTTACGCAAAACGGCCCGGAGCTGGTGCACTCCAGTGTCCGTGTCTTCCGCAACCGCCCCGAGCACCGTTTCCACGGCCGCATCCATGAGCAGATAGCCGCGGCGGTCCTGGCCGGCCGGGGGGTGTGGGCGCTGGGCCACTGCGGGGCCCGCATCCTCCATTACGGGTATGACGCCAGGACTCAGAACACCAGGGCCAAGATCCGCCGGAACCTTCGGATACTCGAGAACTATCCGGAGGAGGACCGGGACGGGTTCTTCCACTACAACCTCGGGGTGGAATACCTGAGATTGGGAGAGAAGACCAAGGCCCTGGCCTCCTTTGTCCGTGCGCTACCGCTCACCGGACCGGGGCAGGCTTTCGCCCCGGTTCTGGTCAAAAGGACGATCACCACGCTCATCGATCTGCAGCGCTATCGGGACGCCCTGGAGCAGATAGCGTACTACCGTACGGTCTACCCGGATTTCAGGGACCTTCTACTGCTGGAGGGGATTTGCCACTTCGACTGTGGTCGGTTCACGGAGGCCGCCGCCGTCCTCGCCCGCCATCAGGAGATGACGGACCCCCAGGGCAAGTATCCGAAGGAAACACCGTCTCCGGTACTGGCTCCTCAGCTCCTTCTGGAAAAGGCGGAAGCCCTGAGCTTGAAGAGGGCGCAGTGCCCTCCAGTCAGCGTCAGCGTCTGCGTCATCGGTCGCGACGAGGCCGCTCTCCTGGGAAACTGCCTGCAAAGCGGGGCTGAACTGGGAAGCGAATTGGTCTACGTCGACACGGGTTCCACCGACCGGTCGCCGGCTATCGCGCACCAGATGGGGGCCACGGTACGCCGTTTCTCTTGGCCTGGCGACTTCGGCACCGCCCGGAACCTCGCCTTGGACCAGGCCAGCGGGGAATGGGTCCTCTTCCTCAACGCCGACGAGGTGCTTTCCGACACCGGCCGGGAGCGGTTGGCGGCCGTTCTCCGGTCGGCGCGGGGCGATGCCCTCCGGTTATGCGTGCAGACTTTCCTTGATGCCCGTCTCTCCCCCGCGGAATCATCCTTTTCGGCTTCCTGTCGCGTCGTCCGGAAAGGGGCTTATCGGTTTTCGGAGGCCCTCGGCGAGTCGCCGCTGCCCGTGGCTGGGGAGTCCGCCGCGGCCAATGTGGTCGGGGTTGACGATGTGGAAGTGATCATCGGCCACTGGCACAGCGCCGCGGGACCGGAAAGGGTGGCCCAGCGCCGCCGGTGGAAGAGCGATGTCATCCGGCAGAGAATATCGCCGGTCGGTGGCGCAGCCGACTTCGCCATGGGGGTGGAGGAGTGCATCCACGGCGATTACGCGAACGCCTGCGTCCTTCTGGCGAAGGCCGGGGCCGAATCGCCGGACGGTCTGGCATCCCGACCCGATTTCCTCCTCTACTACGGCTTGGCCCTCCTGAACACGGGCGACCTTGTAGCTTGTCTCGATCTGCTGGACAGGGGGGTCCAAGTGTACCCCGATTACACTGACCTTCTCTACCTGTCGGCCATGGCCCACTTTCAACTCGGGGCCTCCGAACGGGCCGCCGAACTCCTGAGACTCTGCATCCGTCGGGGACCCGCGGATTGGCGGAAGTACACGGTGATGGCGGGCACGGGCGGGTTCAAGGCCCTCTGCTCTTTGGCGACTATCACGGCATTGAAAGGGGAACGGGAGGAAGCCATCGGCCTGTTCGCGAGAGCGGCGACCGAACCCGGCGCCCTGGAGCGGGCCTTGGAGGGGCTTGTTCCGCTGGTAGTGACCAGTGGCGGGGGCCCCACGCTCACAGACGTTCTCAAGGCGCACGGTCTTCTCACCTCCACCGGCCTAGGGGTGGCGGCGGCTGTCATGGCGCGCCACGGATGGACCGAGGAGAGTGTCCGGCACCTGGAACTAGCCGTCGAGCTGGCCGGGGCCGAGGCCGGCGAGGTCCGCTTCCTGGCCGGCCTGGCCGTGGCGTGCCGATCACTCCTGACTGAGACCTGCCGGAGGCTTGCGCCGGCGGCCTCCACCGATCCGGAACTCCAGGCCCTTCTGGCATCGGTAAGCGGCTCCCCAAGATGACAGGTGGCACTCTCCGGGGTCAGGCACCTTTGACGGCAGTCAGTCCTCCGGAGCCGGCCGGGCGGCCGGCGGCAAGGCCGGGCGCAACCTTCGTACGTAGGATAGCAGCCAGAGGCCGGCAGCAATGAGGACTAATGACGAGATGCCTCTTTCTGGCACGAAGAATACCAGGAACCCCACGTCGGCTTGCACCGATCCCGCCTGGAACCGGATGCGGACGGTACGCACTCCCACCGGCGGGGTATCAGCCCAACGGAGAGATATGTCGCCGGATTCCCCCGGATAGAGGGTTCCGGACTCGCCGCCGGTCAGCTTGACCGTGCCGCCGAAGAGCCCCTTGGCCGATGCCTCCGCCGTGAGAGGGATGCGGATGTTCCCGGTGTTCTGGAACCTCCCCGTCACGGTCAGAGGTTCCCTTCCAAAGGCCAGACCTAGCGGAAAGAGGTGGGCCCGGCTGCCTTCCCGGCCAGCGTGCTTCGGCTCTTCCGATGAGCCGAGCGACGCCCCCAGAAACCTTGCCGATTCCACAGCGGTCCCCGACACCCTGACGTTGACGATGGCTCCGACCCGTGCGCCGATGCCCAGGCGGCCGGGTACGGCCGCGGGTGCGGTCTCGAAGAAGATGACTGCCAGGTGGTCCCCCGGGGTGGCGTCCTCAGGGACCTCCGCTCTCCAACTGATCTGCCGTTTCCCGCCCGGAAGCAGGTCGAAGCTCTCTGGGTCGAGTCTCACCCAGGCGGCGGCGGAGTCGGTCTTGTTCCCAGGCGCGGTGAATTCCTGAACACCGCGGCCCAGATTCCGGTCCATAGCGTAGGACCTGATAGATAAAGACTCCTGGCCGTCGTTGACGACCCAGATGGCATGGGCGCTGGTATTTCCGGGGTCCACGGTGATGTCGAACCTGGTCGGAGCGGCCCCTAGGGCGACGGAAGCCGCCGCGGGTGTCGAGGAGAAGAACAGTGCCGCTACCGCCATGGTAGTCGCGATGGCCCAAGCCACGAAAGCCAGGCGAGACGGCGGACGGCTGCGCCAGGGAAGATTTCGCACAAGGATACACCCCCACCAAGCCTGCCGCCGGGGCCGGGACGGGTCTATTTTTGGCCCGTCCGGCTCCCGGACGATAGCAGGCGATTTCCGGTCACCCTCACTGGTGCGGTACCGCGGTATAAATGACGCTGGCCGCATAGGCGCCCGGCGACGCGGACCAAGGCATGTCCAGAGTGTAGTAGTGCGTAATTGAACGGGCCGTAACCTTGGGTTCATTGGCCAGGAAGGCTCCCGTCTGGTTCAAGGGGGCGGCATCCGAACCATCGGCGGCCAATCCCCATTTCAGGCAGGATAGCGGAAAGCCACGTGTGACGTCCAGTCCGCTGGCCGAGTAGCTCACGTCATAGGGCACGTTGCTGCTCACCGTGAACACGACCGGGGTGGCCGACGTGACGACGGTGCCCGGTTGCATGGAACCAAAGTCCACCGTGGGGTTGCCCATGGTCAAGGTGATCTGCTCCAGGGAATTCACCTGAACGGTCACGGCCGAGGCCTCGGCGGTGGCCCCTCCTCCGAATTGGAGGGCCACGCCCGCCGCGATCAGCATGGCGGACAAAAGGGTCAAGAGAACCCGCTTCATGGAAGTGTCCCTCCCTTCTCCCGAACAGGGCGTGCTAAAAAGGGGCGGAGCGGCACCAAGGTAAACCATGACGTCGGACACAGACGGCGACCAAGCCGCCGACCATAGGGAACAAGGAAGGGGAAAACCGCGCCCCGGGGGGAGTTTCGTCGACCGTCTCGTGGTTTGGGGCTCTGTGGAGAAGCTTAACACCTCTTGTGTTTCCAGTCAATGGAAACTAGTAAAGAAACCGATGAAGAAAACGACATGGTCTCCGCACATGCAACGGCCCCGCGGCGAATAGACTGGCAGCCGCCCCTTGGACGGAGCGGCCGCCATCCTGCCTCTTGGCTGATGTTTCTTTGTCGGTGTCCCCTAGCTGGCGCCAGTAACCTTACTCCGGCAGCATGTTGGCCCGACGTGACTTCAGGTTCGCCCGGATGGCCACGTAGAGCAGAGGCACTACGCCGACGCCGATGAAGGCCGAGTCCGGTACGCTGCGCAGGATGAGCAGGCCCCGTACCCAACCGGTGCTGTAGAAGGCCTGGCTGCGCGCCGCCGCGAAACCGCCGCCCAAAGCCGCCGCCATTTGACCCAACCCCACCGGCAGCAGGGTGAGGACGACCATACCCATTAGAGACAGGTTCACTCCCCAGAAACCGAGGCGGGCAGCTCTTTCGGACCACCCGTCCCTTGCGGCTAGACCTCTAAGGGTGAACAGGCCGAGAGCCAGCGCCAGGTTGCCGTACACTCCGGCCAGGGCCGCGTGCCCGTGAGTCGCGGTCAAGAACGACCCGTGGGTGAAGTAGTTAACCACCGGGAGGTTAATCAGAAAGCCCAAGCCACCCGCTCCCACCAGGTTCCAGACCGCGGTGGCCATCAAGAAGTAGAAGACGGTGGTGTACGGGAAGACGCGGCCGTCTCTCTCTTGGGCCTTGATCAGGCGGTAGTGTTCATAGGCGTCAATGCCCATCAGTGTCAGCGGAATGACTTCCAGCGCTGAGAAGGCTGATCCCAGGGCCAGCCAGATCTCGGGCAGGCCGACGAAGTAGTAGTGATGCGCCGTGCCGATGATGCCGCTGGCCGCCACCAGGATGAGCTGGAAGTAAGCGGCCCGGAGCGCCGACTTCTGGGTGACGAGACCCATGGTCGTGAGCATGACACCGGCGGTCACCACGGTGAACATCTCGAATACGCCTTCCACCCACATGTGGATGACCCACCAGCGCCAGTACTCGGCGATGGTCAAGTTGGTGCTTGGTGTGTTGAACAGGCCGAATCCGTAGAAGAAGGGGATGAGGATGCCGGCGTAGAGGAGGAGGTGGGTCAGCCCGCCGCGGTCGCTTTCCCGGGCCAGGGCGCCCTTGATGCCGCGGTAAAGGACTATCCACCAGACGACCAGTCCGCCAAGGAGCAGCGCCTGCCACACCCGACCGAGTTCGAGGTACTCCCATCCCTGGTTGCCCAGCCAGAACCAGAGGCGACCAAGGTAGCCCTTGGCGCCCAGCCATTCGCCCCCCAGACTACCCACGGCTACAACCACCAGGGCGCCGAAGATGATGTTCACCAAGGTGCGCTGGCCGCGGATTTCGCGGCCGCTGACCAGTGGGGCTACGTAGAGACCCGCCGCCACCCAGGCTGTGGCGATCCAGAAGATGGCCAACTGGAGGTGCCAGGTGCGTGCCACGGTAAACGGGAGCAGTCCCCGGAGGTCGATCCCAAAGAAGGTCGGTTGGACGAAAGCGTGCGAGAGGTAACCACCCAGGAGGGTCTGAGCAAGGAAGAGCGCCATGACCAAACCGATAAACTTGGCCGTGGCCCGTTGGGACGGACTGACCGGCAGGGCCAGCGGGTCGGGCGCCGTCGCGCCGGCCTCCGCGTCCCAATGCAGGCGATGGCGGAAGAACAGGAAGACCACCAGGCCGGACATGGCGACCAGGAGAGCTACGCTGACGGCGCTCCAGACCACCGCCGCCGGAGTGGGGCTGTTCCCGGCGCCAGGCTCGTAAGGCCAGTTATTGGTGTAGGAATAGTTTCCGTTCGGACGGTCGGTGGATGAGAGCCAGGCCGTCCAGAAAAAGAACCGGGATAGGGAGGTCAGTTGGTCGCCGCCGGCCGAGACGGCGCCGGCGCCGGCGCCGACACCGGCCGCCAAAGCCACATCGTGGCTGGAACCGGCAACGTAGTCAGGCGGCAGGCCCAGGTCCGTGGCCTGGGCGGCAAAGAAGTCGCGCCAATGCCGCTCGACCTGCGCCGCGGCATAAGCCTGGGCGGACGTCAGAGTTAGCACCTTGTCGGAAGCATCATAGCGGTTTGTCTTTATTTCCGCAGCCACTCGGGCGGAGATGATGGCCTGTTGGTCCGGAGCGAGTTGGGCGTACGGCGAGTGGTAAGCGGCCTGGGATTCGAAATCCCGCATGGCCTCCACCATGGTCCGCAGCGTCTCGGCGGTGAAGTCCGGGCCGCGGTACGACCCATCACCCAGCACCGATCCGAAGTCCATCAACCCGTGCTGCTGATAGACGGCTTGACCGGCCAGAATGTCGGAGGAAGTGAAGGCCACGGCCCCGTCACCCGAGCGGACGGTGGCCGGGATGGGCGGGACCTGGCGAAAGCTCCCCAGGCCCACAACCAGTAAGATACTCATGGCCACGAGGGCCGTTATCAGAAGGCCGTGTTTCCATAGCCCGGAACGCACCTGCATTTTTGAATCCCCCTTTCGGAGAATACGGGCCGGCTTCTTCTCCAGAAAGGACGGGGCAGGTGCGTCACAGGCCTCTGCCGGGCGGCCTCTTTCCGGGTGGCCTACACCGGTGCCTCGTCCAGTAGCCGGGCCAGCGCCACCTCATCTGTCAAATACAGGTGGCGGTACCCCTTGGTTTGAACCCACCCTTGCTCCTTGAACTCCGAGATGCGGCGGCTCAGTGTCTCCTGGGTCAGTCCCACCATGCTGGCCAGGTCGGCCCGGTTCAACGAGAGCTTGATCTCCGTGCCTTGCCTGGTCTGCCGGCCCTGCCGCTGCGCCAGGGTCAGAAGAAGGGCGGCCGCCTTCTGGCGGCTATTAAAGGAAGCGATGTTCTCCACGATGTCTTCGGCCTGCGCCAACCGGCCTACCAGGATAGTCAAGATCACGTACATGGTCCTCGGATGTTCCAACAGGAACCTCCGCAGGTCACGCTGGTGAACGGCGCACACCAGGCTGGGACTGACCACGGTGGCGGTGGAGGGGGCCCGGGCGCCGGACAAGAGGGCCAGTTCACCGAAGAAATCTCCCTCGCCCAGGATGCGGAGGACCTGCTCACCACCGTCGGGGCGCAGCCGGTAGAGTTTGACTTCCCCACCGTGGATGATATGCAGAGCGTCGGCCGGGTCGCCTTCGCGGACGATATCGTCCCCCTTGTGGTATCGCCGGTGGGCGACCAAGCCTTCCAAGGCTTCCAGGTCTGCGTCCGGCAGAGCCGCGAACATGGAGATGGTCCCCAGGCAGTGGCGGCCGCAGCGCTGACAGAGTGTGGCCGATGGTGTCTCCAAAGGTTTCCCCCCAGGGCGGGCGGGTCACCCCGAGACGGCCACCAGCGTGCGCCGGTGGGAAACTGAGGGGCGAGCCCGTCGCCGGCTTGTCTTTTTCGTCCAAGCCCATTATACCAGGCTGGAGCGCGCCGGCGACGGGTATCGGGTCCACGCGGCGGGTGCCGCGCGAAAAGCGTGTGCCGCCCCAACAGCGACGACGTTCCGAATGCTAGTGGCCGGTCCCCTTCCCCGGCGTGAAGCAGCAATAACCGATGGCATCGCACTTCTCCTTTATCACTTCCCAGTCGGCGTCGCCGGTGATAAGGCGGAGCGCCGCCGGGTAGAGGACGGCGTTTTCCTTGTAGATGTGTTCGCGCAGGTTCTCGGCTATGAAACGGGCGATTTCGTCCACCTCGGTCTGGAAAGCGGCGAAGTCGGGAGCAGTGGCGGCATTCTCGGCCAAGACCAGCAGACGGTGTTTGCGCGGGCGGAACTGGTTATGCTCAACCCGCATGACTCTGGTGGGACCGGTGAGCCCCCGGGCTTCGAGAGCGGGGAAAAGGACGTCCTCCTCGCGGGCGTGGTGCTTTTCCGCGGCCACCAAGTGCTCGGCCAAGTGCTTCAACAGAGCCAGATCACGGTTTCCCGGCTCGTGAGCGGCGAGGCGCTGGATCCGGGGGTTAACCTCCTCCAAGAGGTCCAGGAACCGCAGGATCTCATCGTGTTCACGGTACAACGTGTCGATGGGGTGGCCCGGTTCGAGCGAGGCGCGCAGTTCCTCCAGGTCTTCCGCGACCCGGTCGGGCCGGACGGCAGGCACAGGCTTGGTCAAACGTTCCGTTTCCATTTTCCATCCTCCTTTTCGCATCTCTTTTCGCTCTCATCGTATCGTGCCGGCGTCGGCCTTTCTTTGACGCCGGTCACGGATTCGAAAATGCCGCAAAGAACCGCTACCGTCACACCGGTCAAAGGGGACGCGAGCCGCTACCCATCACCCAACCGGCGCCGCGATACGGAGGCCGCCACATCAAGCCTCCACCCGTTCCCTCTGGCTGCACGGGTTCCCCGCGCGGAGTAGGGAGGAAGGAGCCCGATGCGACAGGAATTATAGGGGGAATAGGCCCACCATGGCCGGGTATACCAGGAACGACTAGTTGCGGAGCGTGATTTGATGACTGAGAATGACCAAGAGCAGCCCAAGCCGGCCAACGGAGGCGCCACGTCCAGCGGCCCGGCTGGCAGCGCGTCCGGTGCTACGTCCGGCGCCGCATCCGGCGGGTCTGGAGCCCGGTCTAATAAGCGCGGCCGTTCGCGCGGCGGCAATCGCGGCCACCGTCGTCCGCGCCAGGACCGCGCGAAATATTTCCGGCAACTGCCGTCCGTGGACGAGTTTCTAAAACTCTTCGAAAAGGACTTGTCGCCCAAGGAACGCGCCCTGCCGCGTCCCCTCCTTCTCGAGGCCTGCCGCGAAGCCATCGAAGATACCCGGCAGAGAATCAATGCCGCGCGGGCGGAGAGCCTGGCCGAATTGGACCTATCACCCGAGAGTCTCCTCGGGTCCGCCCACGCCCACCTGAGCGTCAAGGCCAAGCGCAGCTTGACGCGGGTAATCAACGCCACCGGCGTGGTGCTTCACACGAACCTGGGGCGCTCCCTGCTGGCCCGTGAGGCCCAGGAGGCGGCCGTAGAGGCGGCGGCGTCCTACGTTAACCTGGAACTGGATGTGGCCACGGGCCAGCGCGGCTCGCGCTTGGTCCATGTGGAGGGTCTATTGGCCAAGCTGACCGGCGCCGAAGCGGCCATCGCGGTGAACAACAACGCCGCCGCAGTTCTGCTGGTCCTGGACACTTTCGCGCGGGGCGGTGAGGCCATTGTCTCCCGCGGTCAACTGGTCGAGATCGGCGGGTCTTTCCGGCTGCCCAACATCATGGAGAAAAGCGGGTGCCACCTGGTGGAGGTGGGCACCACCAACAAGACCTACCTGTCCGACTACGAAGAAGCCATCAGCCCTGCCACCAATCTCCTGTTACGTGTGCACACCAGCAACTTCAAGGTAGTCGGTTTCACGGCCGATGTGCCCACAGCCGACCTGGTCGGCCTGGGCCGGCGCTACAACATTCCGGTCCTCGACGACTTGGGCAGCGGGTGCCTGATCGACCTTACGGCCTACGGCATCCCCGGCGAGCCCACGCCTCAGGCCAGCGTCGCGGCGGGCGCCGACCTGGTGACCTTCAGTGGTGATAAGCTGCTTGGCGGGCCCCAGGCCGGCCTGGTCGTCGGCCGTCGCAAACTCATCGATGCCCTGCGGCGGAACCCCCTAATGCGGGCGATCCGCCTCGATAAGGTGATGCTTGCCGCCCTCGAGGCCACATTGCGCCTCTACGCCGAAGGCGAGGCGCGCACCCGCGTCCCGGTACTGGCCATGCTCACCGCCAGTCCCACCGATCTCGAGGCGCGAGCCCGTTCCCTGGCCCAAGCCATCCGCCGGGGTGTCTCGGGAGTGACTAAGAAAGGCGATGTCACGGTGGAAGTAGCCGAGGGCACATCGCCCGCGGGCGGCGGGGCGCTGCCGGGGGTTGAACTCCCGACTCGCCTGGTGGCCATCCGGAGTAACCGCGTTTCCGCTGCCGCCCTTGAGGAACGGCTCCGCCTCTCGCAACCGCCGGTGCTGGCGCGCATCCGCCAAGATCAGATCCTCTTGGACCCGCGGACCATCCTGGAAGGTGATGAGGACGACGTGGTCCAGGCCCTCCGTGACGCCCTCTCCCGGAGCGGCGAAGGGGGCGGCGATTGAACAAGGAAGCCGCCGACGCCACCCCCGACCCGCGGGCCGCGGCGGTCGGTGGGGCCGTTGGATTCGGAGGGGCCGGAGGCGCCATCATCGGGACGGCGGGCCACGTGGACCACGGCAAGACCGCCCTGGTCCTGGCTCTGACCGGACAGGACACCGACCGTCTCCCGGAAGAGAAGGCCAGGGGCATTTCCATCGAGCTTGGCTTTGCCAGTTTCACACTGCCGTCAGGCCGCTCCGCCTCGATCGTCGACGTGCCCGGTCACGAGCGTTTCATCCGTAACATGCTGGCTGGGGCTACAGGTATGGACTTGGTGCTCTTGGTGGTAGCGGCGGACGAAGGGGTGATGCCGCAGACCCTGGAGCATCTGGATATCTTGCGGCACCTGGGGCTCTCGCGGGGAGTCATCGCCCTGACCAAGTCGGATCTGGTGGACGCCGACTGGCTGGAACTGGTCCGCGGCGAAGTGGCAGCGGCGGTGGCCGGCACTTTTCTACAAGGAGCCGCCATCGTGCCGGTGTCTTCCGTAACCCATGCCGGCCTTGGTGAGTTGGTCACGGCTATCGAGAAAGAGCTGACCCGCCCCTCTGGGCGCGATGTGTCCCGGCCCGCCCGCCTCCCTATAGATAGGGTATTTACACTGCCGGGTTTCGGAACCGTGGTCACCGGGACTCTGGTGGCGGGAAGCCTCCGCCGTGAAGACACGGTGGAACTCCTGCCCGCCGGCCGCCAGGCTCGGGTGCGCGGGCTGGAGGTCCACGGCGGCCAGGTGGAAAGGGCCGGGGCCGGCCAGCGCGTGGCGGTGAATTTGGCTGGAGTGGACCATGAGCAGGTGAAACGGGGCGATACCTTGGCGGCCCCGGGGACTTACAAGGTAACGGCTTACTTCGGTGCTCGCCTGACCATGACACCGCCCCGCCGCGGTGGCGCCACCTACGAGCTGTCCGACGGCGCGCCGGTCCATTTCCATACCGGGACTACCGAAGTGGTGGCGCGGGCTCTGTTGACGGCCGGTAAGACGCTCGGGCCCGGTGACAGCGATCTGGTCGGGTTCCGGGCCGAAGAGCCCGTCGTCCTGGCCCGGGGAGACCGCTTCATCATCCGGTCCTACTCCCCGGTGACCACCGTCGGCGGGGGCATCATCTTGGAGCCTGACTTGACCGCCAGGGTCAAGAACCGTGCCCAGATGGGGCAATACCTGCGGTCATCCGAGGCGGGCCGGCCTATTGACCACCTACGGCGGGCGCTGGTCTCCGCCGGAGGAAAGCCGGCCACCGCCGCCGAGTTGGCGCAGGCAGCCGGACTTGCACAGGCTATTGGGATGGAACTGGCCGACCCCACCGTGCCATCGCTGTTGGCCGGTCTGACATCGGAAGGGACGGCCGTCGGGCTGGTCGGGCCTTCGACAGGCCAGGCACCGGAGTTCTGGGCCGATCCCGCGGGCCTGTCCAGACTCGCCGGCCACCTCAGCGACTATCTGAACGATTATTACAGGAAGCACCCCTACGGCCTGGGCGCCGATCGCGAAGATGTGCGCAGCAAGGTTTTCGGAAAGCTGGAACCACGCCGGTTCGCGGCCATTCTGGATCACTTTGCGCGGTCCGGTCTCATTCAGGGCGACCGCGACCGGCTGGCGTTGAACCGCGAAAGCGACGCGGAGAGGCGCCGGTTCGAGCAGGCGTCCCGTGTCTGGACGCGGGTGGAGGAGGCCGTGGCCGGAGCGGGCCTGGCTCCCCCGGCCACTTCCGAACTGGCGGCGCGGGTCGGCCTCTCCGGACCGGACCTGGAGGACGTCCTGGCCGCCCTGGCGGCCCAGGGCCGGGTGGTCCGCCTGGAAGGAATGCCTTTCCATGCGGCCGCCGTGGAGAGGGCCCGTGCCCTCGTGGTGGGCTATTTCGCTGCCGGGAACCGCGAACTACCGGTGGCCTCTTTCCGCGATCTGATCGGGGCCACGCGGAAGTACGCCCTGCCCTTGCTGGAATACTTGGATCGATGTGGGATTACCCTTCGCCAGGGAGAGACCCGGGTGGCCGGCCCGGCCGTGCGAAGGTAACGGAAGGGGAACGCGTTGTGGCCAAGGTCATCAGCCTTGAGGACGTGAAAAGGAACCCCGAGGTCATGGCATACCTGGAGCGCAGCAACGAGGTGATGGGCGCCCTGGGGTACACCGAGCATAGCTTCCGCCACGTGGGCCTGGTTTCCCACATCGCCCATAACATCATGGCGCACCTCGGCTACCCGCAGCGGGAGGCGGAGTTGGCGGCGGTGGCCGGTTACCTGCACGATATCGGAAACGTGGTGAGCCGCCTGAACCACGGCCAGATCGGGGCGGTCATCGCCGGAGACATCCTGCGCCGGATGGGTCTGCCCATCGATGAAGTGGCCCAGGTCATGGGCGCCATCGGCAACCACGACGACGACGTCGGGCAGCCGGTGAGCCGCATCAGCGCCGCCATCCTCCTTGGAGACAAGTCAGACGTCCACCGTACCCGCGTCCGGAACATCGATCCCGCCACCTTTGACATCCACGACCGCGTGAACTACGCCGCGGAGAAGTCCTTCGTCAGAGTAGATGAGAAGGAGAAGACCATTACCCTTGAACTCACGGTCGACACGAAGATCGCGCCGGTGATGGAGTACTTCGAAATCTTCTTGACCCGCATGGTCATGTGCCGGCGCGCCGCGTCTTTCCTGGGATGCAATTTCGAGCTTTCCATAAACGAAGTGAGGCTGCTCTAGGGCTTTTCACCCGCCACGTACCGGCGGCTTTGCCCGGTCACGGACGCGGGCTGTGCGGCAGCACTTGCGGCGCCTCGGGCAGTGGCCCCGCCAGTGAGCCTTCACCGGCCGGCTCTCCGGCCGTCCCCCCGGTGCCCTTCAGACCTTCTTCTCCTTCCGGCCCGCACCAGGCGCAGATGACGCGCTCGGCGTGGCTGCTCATGTCCACGTAGAAGGGCACCACCGAAATGACGATGCCTTCCGTGTAACGGAGCTCGCGCAGGATCAGGTCGGCCGTCCCATTATGCAGGTAACTGTCGAAGGGCTCGTTGGTGGCGACGATGGGGACCACCAGATTAATCAAGGTCTTGGGGTTTTCGGCCCTGATCCGCTCCAAGTACTCACGCATGGGACCCACGACGTCACGGTAGGGCGAAGGCAGCACCACCAAGGGCACGCCACCGTGCCGCCGCAAGTCCCACTTCCTCCTATACTCCTCGCCGACCTCAGGATCGACGGCCACGTACACGGCGGTGATGTCCCGCGACATCCGCCGCGCCACCCGCAGCGAGTGATCGATGACGGGGCTCAGCTTGCCAAGGGTGAGGATCACCTTGGTGGCGGGCGGGTCGTCGATGGTCATGTGCTCGTGAATGAGGCCTTTTAGACGCTCGCTGAAGCGTTCGTAGTAGCGGTGAACCCAGAGGAAGTACCACAAGATCCCCGGTATCAAAACCAGGACGATCCAGGCGCCATGGCTGAACTTTGTAACGGCGATGATCATGAGGACCATGCCACTTAGGAGTGCCCCCAGAGCGTTCAGGAAGAGCGACCACCAGTGCCGCCAGACCGGCTCGGCGCGTTGCCGGGCTTCCTTAATCCAGTGGACCACCATACCGGTCTGCGACAAGGTGAACGCCGTGAACACTCCCACCGCGTAGAGGGGGATGAGCAGGTGGGTGCTGCCCCTGAAGAGGATGATCAGGCCGGAGGCCAGAGCGGCGAGGAGGGTGATGCCGTAATTGAAGACCAGAGTGTCTCCGCGGTTTGAGAGGCGGCGGGGCAGGTATCCATCCCGGGAAATGAAACCGGCCAGGCGCGGGAAGTCGGCGTAGGCTGTGTTCGCGGCGAGCAGCAGGATCAGCATGGTGGTGGCTTGGACCAGGTAGTAGAAGACGTTGGTCCCGCCGAAGACGTCGCGGGCGATCTGCGAAAGGACGGTCTCGTTGGGTTTAGGAAGGGCGCTGAACCCGAACGCCAGCAAGGTAATGCCGGCGAACATGGTGTACAACAAGGTGCGTTCCAGGCTCATGGTGCGCACCGCGTTGACCGTCTCTGGCGCCCTAAAGGCACCCACGCCATTGGAGATCGCCTCCAACCCGGTCAGGGCCGTGCAACCCGAGGAGAAGGCCCGCAGCAGCAGGAAGACTGTGACGCCGCTGGCCAGTCCGGGAAACGCCGCCATACCCCCCGCACCGAGACCGACCAGACCAAATCCGGCGCCAGGACTCACCGGCGGGTGCCAGAGGCCGTGCAGAGCTTTGTACACGCCCACGGCGATCATCAGGAAGATGCTGAACACGAAGCTATAGGTCGGGATGGAGAAGATGGCCCCCGATTCTCGCACGCCCCGCAAGTTAACCCACGCCACGAACCATATGGCCACAAGGCACAATACTACTTCATGTCCTTGCAGAAACGGGATGGCCGAGGTGACCGCCGCGATACCGGCCGCGGTCGAAACAGCGACAGTGAGTATGTAATCGATCAGCAGGGACGCCCCGGCTACCAACCCGGCCACGGTTCCCAAGTTGGCCCGGGATACGATGTACGACCCGCCACCCGCGGGGTAGGCCCGAATGGTCTGGGTGTAAGACGCCGCGACGATGAGCACCAGGAGTACGATACCAACACCCACGGGAAGGGCATAGACAGCCGCCGCCGCGCTCGCTCCGATCAACACCCACATGATCTCCTCGGTGGCGTAAGCCACGCTGGAGATGCCGTCGGCGCTGAAAACGGCCAGACCGGAAGCCACCGACAGCCTTTCCACATTCTGCTGGTCGGTGCGCTTGGGACGACCGATGAACCAGCGCTTCAGGCGCAGTTTCAGTTCTTCGGATGGGCTGGGCACAGCCTGCTTGACGGCTCCTTTCGTCACCTGACTCTAGTGTTAGCACCTGATTTAGCTCGTATTTTGGTTGACGGCAGTTTTTGATAGCATTAAAATTAAAGGTTGTTGGTGTACGAGGAGGACTTTCCGTGGCACTATCCAGGCAGGCCAAGACCAGCCCAGAAACTACCGTCGCCGACGACGGTGCCAGCGTCATACCCCACGGCAACAGCGTCGTCAACCATAGCGACAGCGCAGCCGGCCAGGGTCCTCTCACCGGCAAGAGGATTTGGGTGCTGGTCGGCATCCTTTTCGGCATGCTCCTGGGATCACTGGACCAGACCATCGTCGGGACCGCTATGCCCCGCGTCATTTCCAGCCTGGGTGGGATGGACTACTACTCCTGGGTTTTCACCGCTTACATGCTGGCTTCCACCACCTCGGTGCCGGTTTTCGGCAAGCTCTCCGACCTCTTTGGGCGTAAGTGGTTCTACCTCGGCAGTCTCGCGCTCTTCATGGCCGGATCCATGGCGTGCGGCGCGGCCCAGAACATGACGCAGCTGATCGTCTTTCGTGGATTGCAGGGCCTGGGGGGCGGCAGCATGATGGCCAACGCGGCCGCCATCATCGGCGACATCTTTCCACCGGCCGAACGCGGCCGTTACCAAGGGCTCATGGGCGGGGTTTTCGGACTGTCCAGCGTCATCGGACCGACCTTGGGCGGCTACATCACCGACCAACTGAACTGGCGCTGGGTCTTCTACGTGAACCTTCCAGTAGGCGTCATCGCCCTCTTCATCCTGCTCTGGGCCATGCCACGCGTGCGCCTCACCGAGCGGCGTTCCGTCGATTACCTGGGCGTCTCCATGCTGATCGCCGCCACGGTCCCCATGCTCCTGGCCCTCTCCTGGGCGGGTACGGAGTACGCCTGGGCTTCGCCCACCATCGTCGGCCTCCTGGCCTTCTCCGCCCTGGCCTGGGTAGCTTTGGTGCTGGTGGAGCGGCGCGCTAAAGAGCCCATCCTGCCGGTGGACCTGTTTACTTCGAACTCCATCGTCTCCGTCTCCAGTATCGTCGTGTTCCTGACCGGCGCCGGCATGTTCGGAGCCATCACCTTCATTCCCTTGTTCATGCAGGCGGTCATCGGCACTTCGGCCACGAATTCGGGCGTAATGCTCACCCCGATGATGCTGGCCTTGGTCTTCTCCAGCATGGTGGGCGGGCAGATCATCTCGCGCACCGGGAAGTACAAGGGCGTGGCCGTGGTGGCCTTGGCCATTCTCACGTTCGGGATGTTCCTGATGTCGCGGATGACGGAGGCGGCCACCTACGGCCTGGTGGTCCGGAACATGATTGTGGTCGGGTTGGGGCTGGGGGTCACCATGCCGCTCTTCATGATCACGGTCCAGAACTCGGTTCCCTACAGCAAACTCGGCATCGTCACCGCGGCCGTGCAGTTCTTCCGCAGCATCGGCGGCACCATCGGCGTCGCGGTCTTCGGCACTTTCCTTACCTCAAGCATGCAGCGGGAACTGGCCACAGCCATCCCGGCGCAGCTAAAGGCGATGGTGCCGGCGGACCAGCTGAAGGGGATACTGGACCCTCAGGCGCTCATCAACCCCGCTGCCCTGGCCCAAGCCAGGGCGCACCTTTCGCCGGCCCTAGCGCCGCTATTCGACCAGGTGATGGTGGGCGTACGCCACGCCATCGCCGTCTCGTTACACGACGTGTTCTGGGCGGGTGCTTTGGCCGTCGCCGTCTCCTTGGTAGCGACCTTCTTCCTGAAGGAGATCCCCCTGCGGCGGTCCCACCATGGGGCAGTTCGTTGACAAGCTTTTTCCGCCGCCGATATAATTACGCTGTTAAGGAGGAGTTGCCGTGCCCAACCGGAATCTGGCTTGGCTCCTGGTTTTTGTCGCCGTCGTGGCCGGTCTTTTCACTTACTTCCTCGCCGTAAAGCCCTTGTATAAGATGCTGAACTTGGGCCTTGACCTTCAGGGCGGCATCCACGTGGTCCTGGAAGCGGTCGACACCCCTCAGGCGCCGGTCAACGACGAGGCCATGAAGAAAGCCACCGACATCATCAACTTACGCGTTAATAAGCTGGGCATCAAGGAACCCGTGGTCCAGCGGCAGGGCGCGCGCCGGATCATCGTCGAGCTTGCCGGAGAGAAAGACCCGGACAAGGCCATCGAAACTATCGGACGCACGGCTCTACTGGAGTTCAAGGACCCGGACGGCAAGGTGATCGTCACCGGCGCCGATCTGAAGAAAGCCGACGCCGTGATTCAAAACGGCGAGAACACCGTATCACTGCAGTTCAATGATGCGGGGGCCAAGAAGTTCGCCGAAGCGACCAAGCGGTTGGTGGGCCAGAACATCGGCATCTACCTCGATGGTGAGTTGGTGCAGAACCCCAGCGTCCGCGAGGAGATCGATAGCGGCAGCGCCCAGATCTCGCCTTACGAGTCTTTTAAGGACGCCCAAAACGTCGCCATCATCCTCAATTCGGGCGCCCTTCCGGTCAAACTCAACGTCGTCGAGAACCGCACCGTCAGCGCGACCCTGGGTGCCGACTCCATCCAGTCGAGTCTGAAGGCCGGTTTGGTCGGCGCGGTTCTGGTCGTGTTGTACCTTCTGCCGTTCTATCGCCTGGCGGGCGGCGTGGCCGATTTCGCCTTGGCGATTTACGCGTTCCTGATGATCGTGGCTCTGGTATCCCTGCGGGCTACCCTGACCCTGCCGGGCATCGCCGGCTTTATTCTCTCGATCGGCATGGCCGTGGACGCCAACGTTCTCATCTACGAGCGCATCAAGGAAGAGCTTCGCAAAGGGCTGACTCCGAGGTCGGCCGTGGTGGTGGGCACCAATGAAGCCATGCGCACCATCGTTGACGCCAACCTGACGACCATCATCGCCGGCGTGGTACTGTACTTCTACGGCACCGGACCGATCCGCGGGTTCGCCGTGACCCTGAGCCTCGGCATCATCATCTCCATGCTGACGGCTGTGGTCATCACCAGATGGGTGCTGATGCGCATGGTGGGAGCCCGGCTGATGCAGAACGCCAGAGTATTCTTTGGGGTATAAGGGGGGAGACACCGTGCTGGAGCAACCAAAGGAACGCCGAATCTTCGACTTCATGGGGGCCTTCAAGTACACTTGGGGTGTCTCCGTCGCTATCATCCTGCTCGGCCTGGTGCTCCTCTTTGTACCGGGTTTCGGGCTGAAGAAGGGCATCGACTTCACCGGTGGCGCCATTATGGACCTGCATTTCGATAAGGCCGTCACCACCGGCGAGGTCCGGAATGCCCTAGTCCCGACAGGCTACGGGGACAGCGTCATTCAGTTGGCCGGCCAGGACGAGAAGAGTGTGCTTATCCGTACCAAACCGATGAGTGACGCGCAGCGGCGCGACGTCAACGCCGCGATTCAGAAGTCCCTGGGCAGTTTCCAGACCAACCGCATCGAGTCCGTGGACCCGGTTATAGGGAAAGATCTGGTAAGGTCGGCGATCATCGCCGTAGTCCTGGCGTCCATCGGCATGCTGCTTTACATCACCATCCGCTTTGAGATACGGTTCGCTGTGGCCGGCATCATCGCCCTGCTACATGACGTCTTCCTCACCATCGCGGTCTTCGTCATCTTCCGGTTGGAGATCGACAGCGCCTTCATCGCCGCTATCCTCACCATCCTTGGTTACTCGATCAATGACACCATCGTGATCTACGACCGCATCCGTGAGAACCTGCGGCTGTCCAGGAAAGAGGATCCCAGGCATCTGGTAAACCGCAGTATCACTGAGACTATGATGCGGTCCATCAACACCATGGCCACGGTCATCATCGCCGTGTTGGCTTTGTTCGTCCTGGGCGGACCCACCATCCGTAACTTCAACCTGGCCCTCTTGGTGGGCATCGTCTCGGGCGGATACTCGAGTATCTTCATCGCCAGCCCGATTTGGCTAATGTGGAGGAACCACGAGTCACGCCAGGCCGGAGCGAAGAAGGAAGAAGCCGCCAAGACGGCCCGCGAAGCCAGGCTGGCACGTCAGGCGCGGTCGGCCGGTTTGGCGACGGCGGGTGCCGGCGCATCCAATGTGCAATCGGCCGCGGCTCTGGCCGGATCCGGCGAGGAAAGCGACAACGGTGGCATGGGCAGAGCCGGACGTGGTGGCGCAGCCGGTGGTGGTACCGGCGCAGCGCGGGCCGCGGGAGGCGGGAAGAAGAGCGCCAAGAAGAGCGGCGCCAAAGGTGGCAAGGGCGGCAAGAAACGCCGCTAGACAGTGCACTGGAACTGATGCTGGGCGTCGGGTGGCCCTCACCCGGCGCCTTTGCTTAACCTCATGTTGGAGGTCCAGAATGTGGCTGAGTACGGTCGTACGAAGAAGCAGTTTGGGCAAGCTGCCGAAGCTTACACGGCGAGCGCCATCTTCAGTGACGGCGAGGACCTGCGCTGGCTGGTGGAGGCGGCGGCCCCCCGGTCGGACGAGGACGCCCTAGATGTAGGGACGGCGGCGGGTTACACGGCCTTCGCTTTGGCACCGCTGGTCCGCCGGGTGGTGGGCATCGATGTCACGCCGGCCATGGTGGAGGCGGCCCGCCGCAACGCGGGGCAGTCGGGGCTGGCCAATTTCACGGCCGAGGTCGCCAACGCCGAGGAGCTTCCTTTCCCTGACGGGTCCTTCGACATCGTGGCCTGCCGCTACACCGCCCACCATTTCCGCCGGCCAAAGGTGGCTGTGGGCGAAATGGCCCGGACGCTGCGCCCTGGCGGCCGGTTGGTGGTGGTGGATAACACCGCCCCGGAAAACGGCGAGCTGGACCAGTGGATCAACCACGTCGAGCGGCTCCGCGACCCTTCGCACGTCAAGGAATGGTCCGAGGGTGAATGGGAGGGTTTCTGTCACGCCGCCGGGCTTGACTTCCGGGTGGTCCGCACCTGGACGTTGCCCCTTGAATTCGACGATTGGGTGGCCCGCTCAAAGACACCGCCCGACCGGGTGGCGGAGCTGCGTTCACTTCTGGCCGGCGCGGGGCCGGCACAGAAGGAGGCCTTTGCCATCACGGACGGGCGGTTCGGTCTGGTCACCAGGCTGATGGTCGGGGTCAAGCCCGGAGTCGAGCCGGGAGTCAAACGGGCCGGCGCCTGACCTGACTGCGATTACCGCGGCTTTTCCTCCACGAACTCCACGGTCTTGAAGGCGGTCGAAGCGGGGACTTTGGCCAGGGCGTAGGGGTAGGTGATGACCTGGCCCTGCGCGGTCCCCTTGGCCGGCGAGGTAAACCGCACCACCACTTCCAACCGGCCGTTGGACTCCCCGGCGCTGACTAACGTCACCCCGTAGCCGGTGGTAGGCTGCGGACCGGCCGTCACCAGGAGATAAAGGTCCTTCCCCACCGTCCTGTACCCGGCGAACTTCGACGGAAGGCTGTTGCGCACCCAGTCCTGGATGACAGCGGGAGCGGTCTCCAACGTGACCGTCTCGATCTTTTGAACGTTAAGACCCGCGGCACCCGACCCCGAGGTGGGACCGGAGTCACCGATCGGGCCGGCACCCTTGTCCGGACCGGTCGTGTCGGGCACCTTACCCTTGGATGCTTCCGCCAGCGAGGCACGCGCCAGGGCTGTATAAGCGACGTAGCCGGCAGCGGTGGCGGCGACGAAGAGAACGAGTAAGAGTGCTATCAGTCTTTTCACTACCGAGCACCTCCATCCGCTTAGACGGGGAAGGGGAGAGGCCGGTTCCTCGCTATTCGGCCTGCGGCTCCGGCGGCACCGGTGGCACCGGCGGCTGTCGGCGGCACCGGCGGCTGTCGGCGCTGATCCTGCCTTCCGGTGTCAGTCCATCTCCCGTTCGAACTGTGCCAGAAAGCCTTTCATCCAAATCATTCGCTCCTCAGCCAGCCGATGTGCCGTTGCCGTGTGAAGAGTTTCGGGGATGTGCAGTAGTTTGCGGTAAAAGTGGTCCACGGTCCACTCCTTGTCGTCCGGCGGCCGCCTCCGGCAGAAAGGGTCCTCTAGCTGGTAGAAGGGACGGCCCAAGCTGGCTCCGGTGGAGAAGCAGCGGGCCACACCCACGGCGCCGATGGCGTCCAGGCGGTCGGCATCCTGCACGACCTGACCTTCAAGGGTCACCGGCACGATACCCCGCGAAAAGCTGTGGACGCGGATACAGTAGGCCACAGCCTCCACACGCTCGGCCGCCCAACCCTCCCCGGCCAGGACCGCGGCCGCTTCCTCAGCGCATTTGTCACCAGACAGGTGCGACAGCGGGTGGTCTTTCGGGTAGTTGAAGATCTCGTGCAGCAGCGCGGCGGGGACCACGACATCCTCGTCGGCGCCCTCGGCCGTCGCGATGCGGCGGGCGTTCGCCGTCACGCGGAGGACGTGAAGGTAGTCGTGGGCCGGGTCGGCGCCGCCAGACCGCTCGCGGGCCACCGCTCTTAGATGGTCCTCCCAGTCCTGACCGCCGCGCGGGGCAGTGTCGACTTTCACGGAAACCCCTCCCCCAGAACTTGTCACGGCACGGTTTTCTCTCCTCCGGGGCGGCCTACCTTCAGATTGGCCGGCGCATGGACGGCGCCCAACGGGACAATAATGAGGCGTGTGAAGAACCAGTGTTAGCCTTGGCAGCCATCCTCATTATCGCCGGAGTGTTAGTCTCCATCCTGGCCGGCCGGGTGGGGCTTTGGATAACGCTGGCCGGAGCCTACTTCCTCTTTCTGTTTCTGCCCGGCGCCGAAAGCATCCGGATGGCAGGAATGATCGCCACCGGCGCCACGGCCCTAGCCGCGGTGGGAGCCGAGGCCTATTTGCGCAGCAAGGCTTTTGCGGGCGCGGTGGCGCGGCGGGTCATGGACCCCGGCGTGGTGGGCGGCGGGTTGGCCGCGCTCACTTTCACCAGCCTCGTCACCGGGGCGCTCCTCGGCTACCTGCTGTGGCAGATCGTCATCGGCTTCGAACCGGCCCGCCGCATGATGAAGGGCATCTACGGTCTGGGCTTGGTCTTGGCCGGATACGCCGTCCGGGTCGTGGCGTCGATCGTCATCGCTTCGTTCAGCCTAGTCACGGCTATCGCCGCTGGCGCCTGAGAAGTGCTTTCGCCGGTTCAGGCGGCATCAAGGGTGGGGCCGGCGGACAAGCTACACGTATGGCTGGCCGGCCCCTCCGCTCGCGGCGGCGTCACCGTCGGGCGACGGCGTCCGGCCGCCTGCCACGAGCGGGAGGAATCTGTTTGAAGCCCTACAGCCGCCTGATCCGCCACCAGGGGAACTCCGCACTCTTCCGGGCCATCGAAGCCTCCGTCCTCTCCACCCTGGCCGGGGTTCCGCTCCACCTGCACGTAGAGGGGCTGCGCGGGACCGGGAAGACCACCATCTTGCGCAGTGCGCGGAGCTTGTTCCCGCGGATCAAACGCATCAAGGGTTGCCTATGTAACTGCGACCCCCAGCGGCCGCACTGCCCGGCCCATGTCGGGCTGGGCGCGGCGGAAGTGGCCGCGCTAGGTGTGGAGGAAGTGCCCCTCCCGTTCCTTGAAATTTCCCACTCGGCTAAGACGGGCACGGTGGTGGGCACTATCGATCTGGCCCGCATTTCCGACCCGTCAAACCCGGTGGCGGCGCTTCTGCCCGGGACCATCGCCCAGGCGCACCGGGGCATCATCTTCGTGGATGAGATCAACCGGCTGGCCGACACGTCGCCGGAGCTGGCCGACATTCTGTTGGACGTCATGGGCACCAAGCCGGGACGGATCCAGATCGAGGAGTCGGGCCTGCCCACGGTGGAGATGCCCGTGAACGTATCGGTTTGGGCCGCCAGTAATCCTGATGAGGACCCCGGTCCCCTGGAGACCATCCGGCGGCAGCTATCGGACCGCTTCGATTTCGTGGTCACGGTGTCGCGACCGTCGGAAGTGGACACGGTGCGGCGGATATTGGCCCAGGCCGAGACGGTAGGACAGGGAGTGACGGCCGGCCCCAGCGCCGGCCTGACGGTCACCCCAGCCACCACCGCGACGGTCACCTCAGTAGGAACCTCCGTCACCACTTCGACCGTCGTTTTGGCGGGCCCGGCCCTCGGTTTTGCTGCCGGTGCCGCCGGTGCTGCCGGTGCCGCCGGTGCTGCCGGTGCCGCCGGTGCTGCCGGTGCCGCCCCCGCGGCGACATCCAGTTCGTCCGCGGCGGAAGCAGAGGCGGTGGTTGCGGGGGCCGGGGCGGCGGCCGCGGGGACCATGGTGGCGGCCGGGGGGGCCGGGGCGGTGGTCGCGGGGGCCACCGTGACGGTGTCGGAAGTGGACGCCGGCAGTGCCGACGTGATCGAAGAGAGCCGCGCTCAATCCTTGGCGCGCGTGCGTCTCTCCCGGCCGATGCAGGATTTCCTGGCCCGGCTCTACGTGGACTTCGGCTTGGAGAGCCTTCGCGCCATCGAGGCGGTGTTCCACGGTTCGCGGGCCTGTGCCGCCCTGGACCGCCGGGAACGCGTGAGTTACGACGACATCGCTTTCATCGTTCCCCTGGCCTTTCAGCACCGTGTGGAAACAAACACTCTGGCCCGCATCACCGACCACATCGGCGAGAAGATCCGTTCCAGGGCGGACCGCCGTAACCGCGACGCCGAGGAGCGGGCGGGCGCGGATGAGGAGACAGCCGAAGGAGCCGAGGGCGCGGAGGGCAGCGGAATTGCGGCTACGGGAGCAGAGAACACTGCGGGCGCCACGGGCGGAAATGCGGCGGCCAACGCCAAGGAGGCCTTGACCAGTGTGCCCGGTGTCATGAAAGGGCCGGGAAAGGCCGCGGCGCCTCAGTCATCCGGGACCGTCGCCTCTCGGCAGGCGAGTCCAGCGCAGGCTGCCGGCGGGGTTGGTGTGGCCGCCGAGGCCGGCGCAACCGGCGGGGCCGCATCCGCTTCGCCCCAGGCCCAAACCGGCATGCCACCGGAGGCTGGGTCCACCACAAACGAACGACCCTTCGACTGGAGTCACCTTTTCCATAGGTTCAGAGAATGGATCGCCGGCCGGCCCCAGGACCCGTCGGGGCCCGCCGGTCGGGCCAGCGTGAACACCGCTGTTCCGGGTGTTTCCTGCGAACCCCCGCGCATCAAGGACCCCAGCCGCCTGCCCACACTTGCGCCCATGCCCGGCACGGTGCCGTCCCGCAACCTGGCGGGAAAACCGGCCGATCCGGGGCCCGGCCGGAACATCGATGAACCCGTCCCGGTTCCGGTCCCGGGCGCCGGTGGCCACGCCGGCCCCGAAAGCGGGGTCTGGGGGGGCGGAGGCATCGCCAATCCCTTGGAATACCGTGTGGAGGTGCCACCGCACGTGGCCCGTCCCCTGTCGGCCTTAAGTCCCGAGAACTTGGTCCGTACGGAGGAGGAACTGTTCCACCGTTGAGCGGAGCTAGACGGGCCTGGGAGGCGGCGGCGGCCAAGATCGGAACGGCACTGACGCGGGGGGGCGGAGTCCGCCTGGGCGAGACGGCCGTCGTCAGCCGCAGGCTGCACACACTCATCCCGGGCCTGCCGGGCGAAGTCCAGATCGTGGCGGCGGCCGATGCCGGCCTGGTCTTCTACGGTCGCCCCAAACCGGACCAGGTCGTGCACGCGGACATCTTCCACGACGCCGGTCAGGTGGACCACCGTAGCGTGGGCCGGGCCTGTGTGGCGGCCGCCGACCGCTTCGGCCGTTTCGGACTGCGGGACCTCATCGACGTGCAGACCGGGACCGGCGGCGGGCGCGCCTCTGGCCTGCTGGCCTACGGTACTAAGGAAAGCCTCCGGCGGGCGCACCTCAACCACGTTCACCTGGCCGTGATGCTGGACGATGCCGACCTGGTCTTCCTGTTCTACCTGGTAAGTGCGGTGGAAGGGACCATCACCGCCCAAGGACTCTCTCTCCGCCGCATTGACCGTATCCGGAACGAGGTCTCCCTATCGGGAGGGGGGCAGCCGGCCGACCTTTCGCCCTACGCTTCCTTCACGGACTCATTTCTCAAGGGGCCGGGACGCGGCCCATGGAGCGTGGCGCCCCCTCCGCCCGATCCGGCGCCCGCTTCCCAAGGCAGATCGGTGACCTCCCAGGGGGACCAGGGAGCGCCTGGGGCGTCCAGTGCTGCCGGTGGCTTATCAGGCCGAGAGGGCTATGAGGAATCAGGGAGCGCTGGGGGAGGCGGTACCGGCGTGGACGGGGGGCGGCTGGGCCGTGAGGCCGCCAACGACGCCAGGATGCTCCAGCTGGCCAACACCCTGGTGGAAGACTTCGCCAGCCTGGACGATGCCCGTGCTTACCTGGAAGCGCTCGGACAGGGGAAAGGGTGGGGGGAGCTTAAGCCTGAGCTGACCCGCCTGGGACCCGCCCCCGGCGCCCTGCCGAAGCTCAAGCGCCGCGGGCTGGTAAACGACGGTTTTCACGGGCCGTCCCTGACCCCATCGGGACTGGCCCTGGCAGACTACCTGCGCCGGCGGCACCGCGAGGTGGAGATGCGCCTGCGCGCCATGGCCCGTTCCGTCCCCATCACCGGCGGTAACCTGGCCCGAGGCCACCGCGCCGCTTCGCGGGCCACCCGCCTGGGTCCAGAGGCCGGTTCGGACACTATCAAGGCCGTACCGGCAGCCCGGTGCCGTTTGCGCGGCGACATCGCCGTTCCCGAGACCGTGTTGGCGGCCGCCAAGCGGTGCCACTTCGGGCGGTCACCCTTGCACATCGGCGTCCCAGACTTGCACTTCTACGAGCGGAAGCGGAGCCAGCCTATCGACCTCTGCCTGGTCATCGACGCCAGCGCCAGTATGGCGGGGCGGCGGCTAAGGGCGGCCCAGTTCCTGGCCACCCAGCTCCTGCTGTCCACGCGCGACCGGGTGGCGGTGGTGGTCTTCCAGGAGCGGGACAGCTTCTTGTGGTTGCCGTTCACGCGCGATTACTCGCGGGCGGAGAACAGCCTCAAGCGGGTGCAGGCTCTGGGTCTGACGCCCTTGGCCCACGGGCTGGACACCTCCCTCAACTACCTGATGCAGAACCGCGTTTCCAACCCCTTGATGGTGCTCATCACTGACGGCATTCCGACGGTACCGAAGTGGTCGGTGGACCCCATGCGGGACGCGCGCGAGGCGGCGCAGGCCGTGGCCGCCAACCGCGTTCAGTTCGCCTGCATCGGGCTGGAGCCAAACCGCCTCTTCCTGGAGGGCCTGGTGCGGGAGGCGCGCGGCACGCTCTACATCCTAGACGAGTTGGAGAAAGAGAAAATGGTCCAGATCGTCGCCCAGGAGCGTTTCAAGCGCCTGGAGGTGAGCCAGGGAGGACGTCACCCTCCTGACCTTCAAGCCGCACCATCGCGTCATACCTGATCTTCACCGGCTAACCAACTCGCCATCGATGTAGACGGCCTCCACCCTTGAAAGCACCTCCAGCGGGTGACCGGAGAAGATGGAGAAGTCCGCGTCCTTGCCAGGCTCCAAACTACCCAGTCGCCGCTCCAAGCCCATGATCTTCGCCGCGTTGATGGTTAGCATTTTCATAGCCATGTCCTCTGACGTCCCATAGCGGACGGTAAGGCCGCCCTGGAGTCGAAGGTCACGCACCGACAAAACGGGGTGGTCTGTCTGGAAAGCGGTCAGCACTCCGGCTTCGGCCAAGAGCCGCGGGGCGTCGGTGGTGCAGTTCCTGAACGCGGGCACGTAGCGGTCCCCGATGAAGGGTCCGTAGACCACAGGTACACCCGCCGCCGCCAGTTCGCCGGCGATGAGATGGGCCTCATCACCATGGTCCACCGAACAATCGAAACCGAACTCCTCTTTGATACGAAGGATTGACCGGATATCGACCGGCGTCATGGAGTGGATGCGAGCGGGGATTTCTCGCCGCAAAACCATGGCCAGAATCTCCCTGGTCATCTCTTCGCGCGGCTCTATCGCTGGAGGTTCTTTGCCTTGAGCTTCGGCTCGGGCCTTATCGCTGAGATACTGACTCGCCCGTTCCAACTGCGTCCGGAGAATCCCGGCTACGCCCATGCGGGTTGTCGGATACGGGTACTTGGCGCCTTTCCGCGTGCCGCCCCTGCCGCCGGCGGTCCAGGCCATTTTCATGCCGGCCGGGTCGCGCATGATGCGGCGCTCCATGGGCCCGGCGGCCTTGACGGCAATGTCTGTACCGCCGATGACGTTGGATGAACCCGGATGGATGAGCATGCCAGTCACGCCGCCTTCGATGGCGTCGCGGAAACCCCGGTCGTCGAAGTCGATGCCATCGACCGCGCGCACGTGGCCGGTAACGGCATCGGTGGTTTCGTTGACGTCACTGTACTCCCAGTCCACTTCCTCGGGGACGATGCCGACGTGGCAGTGGCAATCGAGGAATCCTGGGGCGATGGACTTGACCGTGGCGTCGACGACCTGGGCACCGGCCGGAATAGTCACGTCATGGCCGAGGGCCACGATCTTCCCCCCGTCCACCAACATGATGCCACCATCGAAAGTCCCGCGGGTGATACTGTAGAACCGGCCCCCTTGGATGGCCAGCATTTAGGCCCGACCTCCTTTGCCGGCCGCCGCCACACCGGATGTCCGGTCCAAGACAACCTCGCCCGACGCCACCACCAGCTTGACCCGGCTCATCGCACCTAGCGGGTCACCGGCGAAAGCGACAAGGTCGGCGTCTTTGCCGGCTTCCAGCGAGCCGACGCGGCCGGCCACGCCGAGAATCTCCGCGGCATTGATGGTCACGGAGCGGAGAGCTTCCTCATAGGGAAGACCCTCGCGGTGGGCCATGCCCGCGTGGATGGGGAGGTAGTGTCCGGGGAAGGTGGGGAAGTCGCTGATGAGCGCCACTTTCACGCCCGCCCGCACCAGTTCGGCGGGATTGGACAGCGACAACCGTGCCAGTTCGCTACCCCGGCGGGCGAAGGGGAGGGGACCGACCGCGCAGGGCACCCCGGCGGCGGCGATCTCGTCCGCCATCAGGTAACCTTCGGTGGCGTGGTGGAGCACCAGGTCGAACCCAAACTCCTTCTTCAACTCAAGGGCTAGACGGATGTCGCGCACGCGATGGGCGTGGATGTGGGCTGGGTAGCGACGTTCCAGAAGGCCGACCAGGGCTTCTTTCTTCGCGTCCTTGGCTTCCGAGCCGCTGCCAACGACGCCGACATCGCCAACACCGCCGCCAATGCCGCCACCAAGGTCGCCGCCGATACCGCCACCGTCGCCCTTCGCACGGCGCCCGGCATAGACTTGGGCGGCCCTGAGATTCTCGCGGATCATGGCCATGATGCTCATACGCGTGGTCGGAGAGGTTTTCTTCTCCTCGACAGCGCGTTTGGGCTGGTCACCTAAGGCCATCTTTATGCCGGCCTTTTCACGCAACACTTCGGGATAAGTCGCCCGGACCTTCAGGACCGAGGCCATCCCCGGCATGACGGTAATGTTCTCGACTATTTGGGCGAAGGACATGGCCGCCCCAGGCAACATGGCCGATGTCGTGACCCCGCCCTCCAAACTCATTTTCAGGGTGGGGTGAACGGGGTCGAGGGCATCAAGGACGTTCAACTGGGGGCCAATCTGCTCTGTCTGTTCATTGGCGTCCTCCGCGCCCAGCCCTTGAATGGACAGGCCAAGGTGGGAATGGGCATCGACGAAGCCCGGAACCACCGTCAACCCAGTGGCGTCCATGATGGTGGCGTCGACCGGTATTTCCAGGTGGGTGCCGGTTGCCTTGACCCTGCCGTTCTCAATGAGAATGGTGCCGTCCTCCAGGGTGCCTTGAGGGCCAAGGGTCCAGACCCTAGCCCCTTTAATGGCGATCATTGGTGTTCTTACTCTCCTTTCTATACAATCCACGCGATCGACCAGGGGTGCCTCATTTGTCTGGAGGCGCCCCGTGGATGGAAGACCTCCGGAACGCACGCGGGATCCGAAACACCATCGCCCGTGGCGTCTCAATCGCCAAGAGTGTAGCGATGAGGGCGACGACCGCCCCGCTCAACCAGATGGCCAGGCGGGTTCGCGGCGAAGCATGAAGGATCAGCAGGTTGTTCTGGCGGTCTTGGTCCCACACCTCGTGGCCGGGGTCGATTTCGATCCGCCAGACCAGGCCGGGGGTGTCCCAGATGGACGGGACGCCGGGTCGAGTTACCGAAGTAAGTGACCCGCCGTAGTAGTCGAGGCGCACCGGCGTCGGGGGTGCTGGCAAGTCTCCCCGGTTGCCCAGCTTGAAGGTGGTCCGGTACGTTCTATCGTTATTCCTGCTTTGATTGACATTCTCTAACGCAAGGTCAAGTTGTCCCACCTTCGTCAACCAGGTCTTCAAGAAATCGGTGGCCGCCACACCTCCCTTCTCCGTCACCATGGAAAAGAAGTCGTCGAGGGTCATGAACTTTCCGGAGTAACGCGAAACGACATCCTTGAGCAAGGAGAAGAAGGCGTCATCGCCTACGAACAGGCGTAGCTGGTGGAAGACCCAGGCGCCCTTGTTATAGGTCACGGCCTCGGCCAGAGGGGAGGAAGAGCCGCCCAAGAGCAGGTTGGGTTCGGGTTCGGCGGACCGCTTCTTAGCGGCCAGGTACTTCTCCTCGAAACGGCCGAGCGCGTTCAGCAGTTCCTGTCTACCATGCTTTCTCTCTAGGTACAATGCGGCAACGTAGTTTGAGAGCCCTTCTCGAAGCCACCATGAACCAGTCCCTCCTACGGGCGGGTGCACGGCGTGACCGAACCATTGGTGGGCCAGTTCATGGGCAATGAACTCGTCATAGACCTGTGCCCGTTTGGGAGGAGCGAGGATCAGCAGGCCAATATCCCCGTGTCCAGAAGCGTTTGTGTCCGGTGTTTCGGCCAGAGTCAGCGACCGGGACGGGTAAGACCCAAGAATAGCTTGCTCGATCTCGACAGCATCGCGAGCCATCTTCATCACACTGTCGGGATCGGTGTTGTTGGCCGGCAGAGTGAAGACAGAAATCGGGACACCGCCCGCCGTAGAGGTGGTAACCCGGTACGGACCGGCGGTGAAACTCAGGATATCGGTTTCCTTGGACAGGAATGTGATGGTGTGCTCGCTGGGGTCGCTCTCTTCTGAGATCTCCTCTCCGACGGAAGCCACCGTCCAGTCAAGTGGAACGTGGAACGTGATCCGTGCCCGCGTGAGAGTATCCCACGGGTCTGAGGGAAAACGCGGAAACCAACCCGACCCATACCTTACATAAGCCCCCTCGGGGCCGATGTAGTCCGAGTACCATCCGTATTGACTACGTACTGCCATGGGACCGCTGTAGGTGAAGGACAGCCGTTTCCGACCGGTCACATTGCCGACCAGCGGTATGGACACTACGCCAATGTCACCCGATGCCTGCTCTGTGAGGCTTGTTAGGAGATCCTGGCCATCCAGGGCCAGGGCGCTGATAGCCAGCCCGTGAGAGAGCGATAGGCTGAGCGAGGGGACGGAACGGTTGAGCCGGAAAGTGTAGGAGCCAGTCACTTTGAGGTTTTGGTCTTCCGGGGTAATGGTGACGTCCAGCTCATACTCGCCCTCGGCCACCACCTGGACTGGATTGGAGGCGGTCATGACCCAGCGGTCTCCAAGGGCCCGAAAAGACATCCGGTATAGGAGGGACCACCCTTTCCCGCTCATAGACACCACGGCCCACGGCGGGTCCGTGGAGGTCTCCTGCACCTCCCATTGGATGCCTGAGGCGAAGAGCTGCCGGTTGGGTTCACTGAACTCGCTTAGGTCATCCGTGCTGGCGGCTTCCGGATCCAGCTGTGCCAGGAATGCAGCCCTATCGCCCTTAACCAGGGCATCCACCATGGCCCCGATCACTTCCTCGGCCACAGCTCGCGAAAAGGCGAGCGGCCCATCCCCATTGGAGATGCTTCCGGCTGGACCGCTCCCGGCCGGACCACTGCCGGCCGGATTGCTACCGGCCGCTTCGGTCTTCAGTCCGAAATCCAAACCCCCAAAGGTAAGTGCAAAGAGAAGGCAGAAGCCTGCGAGCAGGCATAGGGCCAGGGTGGCGCCGGTCGGCCGGCGCCTCGAGTCCGGATTCTTCATGCCTGTGTCTCCCCCAAGGACCAAACTTGGTCAGATGAAGGTAACGGGACGGGCACATGGGGAAGGGGAATACCACGAGTTTCTTCCTTTCGCCCCTGCTTCCTCCCTAGGTGAGCGCTGCAGAAGCGGTTTCTGAGAGTTCGATGCCCTGTGTCAGAGCTCTCAAAACATGAATGGTCGGAAAAGTGGATCCTCACCGCTTAGTAACCATCCGGAAACCCGGATTGATTCGGTAGTTATGTAACCTGCCGCGTCGCTAGAAGGCTTGTCTTGACCTCCGCGGGGGGAGAAGTGTCGGGATTTCCGGACGGTTTGGTGCACCCGAGTGTCCGGAAAACCGACCTTTTGCCCTGAAACCTTGTACTCCTCTGGCACTAACTCGCGCCCGACAGCATGCCGTCCCAAGAACTCTCCAGATTGGCTAGACAACTGGGGTTTTGCAGCGCTCACCTAGGCCGCCATCGGCCCTGTCGAAAGAGAGCCCCCGCCGGGGCAGGATTTAGGGCCGGTCCGGGAGAAATACTGGCCTCCAGAAGGAGGATGGATGGCTGTGGTGTGGATCGTTTTCCTTGTCTTCGCCCTGCTCATAGCCTTCTTTGCTGCCTTCAACGCCTCTCCGGTGGATGTCAACCTCATGGTCTGGAAGACCACGGCCCCCTTGTCGCTGGTAATCGTCATATCGGCGGTCGCGGGGGCGGTCCTGTCCGCCGTGCTGTTCCTGCCGAGGCAGTTCCGCGGCTTCTGGCAGGTGCGTGAACTCCGGGGCAAGGTTCGCCGCCTCGAAGGCGAGTTGCGGAACTACAAGGACATGGAAGCCCGGTCCAAACAGGAGGCCGCCGCGTCTTCTCCTGTTGGCTCCACCGGCTCCACGGGCTCTATCAGCTCCACTGGCGCCGCCGCACCTTCGTCCCCCGCCGGCTCCGCGCCCGGCTTCCGTGGACCGTCCGGCGCTCCCCGGGGAAACGAACCAAGGCGGTGAAACTCGCTCTCTCCCTCACCGGCCGGGGCTGGCGTATCCGCCCGGCCTCCGAGCATCGCGTGCGAAAGCTGGCCTCCGCCCTGGGTGTCTCGCCCCTCACGGCCCGCGCCCTCGTTCTGCGAGGGCTGACCGACCCCATAGAAGCGACGGTTTTCTGGCGGGGCGGGGACGAAGCTCTGCACGACCCAATGGATACCACTCGTGGGTTGGCCGGCCTCGCCGAGGCGGTGGACGGGATCTGGCGGGCCATTCAAGCCGGTCAGAAGATCACGGTCTACGGCGACTACGACGTCGACGGCGTGTCCTCCACGGCCCTGATGGTCGAGGTCCTAAGTAGCCTGGGTGCCGTCGTGGACCACTACATTCCGGGACGGCTGGACGAAGGGTACGGACTAAACGCGGCGGCGCTGGAGGAAATCCGGGGGCGCGGCACCAGGCTGGTGGTGACCGTGGACTGCGGGGTCAGCGCCATTGAGGAGGCCCGGCGGGCCCACGAGCTGGGGCTGAACCTTATTATCACCGATCACCACCGCCCTGGCGAGGAACTCCCGGAGTGTCTGGCAGTGGTCAACCCGCGGCGGGCAGACTGCCCTTATCCATTTAAGGACCTGGCCGGCGTGGGCGTAGCCTACAAAGTGGCGCAAGGCCTGCTGGCGCGTGCATCCGGGCCGGAAGCGGACGGCCCCGGCAGCCCTCGGGGCGGTATACCGGAAGCCACGTCCTATCTGGACTTGGTCGCCCTCGGTACGATCGGCGACGTAGTCCCGCTCCTGGGAGAGAACCGTTACCTTGTGAAGAGAGGGCTGGAGCTTCTTAGCGCTTTCGCCCGTCCCGGCATCGCCGCGCTCTGCACCGTATCGGGCTATGAGCCTGGGCGCGGGGCCGGCAAGGCAGTGGGGACTGGCGGGAGCGGCGCGGCCGCGGGGCGCGGCGGGGCCGGTGGGGGCGGAATCGAAGCGGGCCAAGTGGCTTTCGGCCTGGCCCCCAGGCTAAACGCCGCCGGGCGCATGGGGACGGCCCAGACCGCCCTGGACCTGCTGCTTTCGCGCCGCAAGGGCGAAGCGGCGGCTCTGGCCTCGCAGTTGGATGCCTGGAACCGCGAACGCCAGTCCACGGAGCAGCGGATTCTAACGGAGGCGCTGTCCATGACGGGCGCCCCTGAAGCATATACCAGGCCGGCCGTGGTGCTGGCGGCCCGAGGGTGGCACCCGGGGGTTATTGGCATCGTCGCGTCGAAGTTGACCGAGGTTTTCCACCGCCCGGTCTTCCTTATCGCTTTGGACGGGGAACAGGAGGAGGGGCGGGGATCGGCGCGCAGCGTACCGTGGTGCGACCTTTATACGGTCTTGGCCGGTGCGGCGGACATCCTTGTGAGGTTCGGCGGGCATCACCAGGCGGCCGGCTTTACGGTCCTTGAGCAGAACATCGGCGAGTTCACCCGCCGGATCGAGGAGGCGTGTGCGGCGGTGGCCGCGGTAGAAGGGGCTACTCCGGGGCAGGCCTCGGCCGAAGCGGATGGGTGGTTGGCGGCGGCGGACCTGGAGGAGAAGGTCATCAAGGAGATCCAGAACCTCGCTCCTTTCGGTTACGGTAACCCGTCACCGGTGTTCCTTGCGGGGCCTTTTCAGGTGGTTAGGGTCAGTTCCCTGGGGCAATCGGGCCAGCACCTCCGGATCGACGTGTCGGACACGGGCGGGCGCCGACTGGAGACCGTGGCCTTTGGCCTGGGGCAATACCAGGGAGCCTTGAAGAACTGCGCTGACGGAGTTTACCTGGCTGTCAACCCGGAGATAGATTCGTGGCAAGGCCGGGAACGATTGCGGCTGGTGGTGCGCGACATCACTCCGGCCGGGGCGCCGGTGGCGCTGACCGGGGCCAGCGCAGGCGGAGAACGGTGGACGGCCGGCGAGACCCTGGCCGGGCAGGCGGCCGCCGCCATCGTGGCCGAGGCCGGATCGGGGTTCGGGGATGTGCCGGCGTTGGACAGGGTGGCCATCATGGACGCCCGCCGGGGACGGAACGCCGGGCAGGTGGCGGCTCTACGGCGACAGTCAGGCGGAATGCCGGGTGACGAGTCGGCGCGCGCCCGCACGGTCTTGCATCTGCACCCCGGCTTCTCTCTGGCCGACCTGTGCGCCCGTTCGGCGTGGGCCGAGGAAGTCTGGCTGGCCTTTGACGAAGACGACGCTGCGACCAACGAGGTATTTCTGGCGGCGGTCTGCCCGGACCGGGATTTCCTAGTGCGGCTGTACCGGGTTCTGCGTGAGAAGAATAGGGGGCAGACCCAACTGGCGCCCGGTGATATCCTGGCCGGGCTCGAAGCGATGACCCCGGTGGCGGCCCCAGCCTCGGGGGCGGCGCCCACGTTGGTGATCCGGGTAGCCGCCAAGGCGCGCGTGGAGGTCGGCCTGCAAGTCCTGCGGGACCTGGGCCTGCTTCAGAACGGGTCTCTCCGTCTGGCGCCGAGCCCACCGGGCAAACTCGACCTGGAGGCCAGCCGGACGTTCCGTGCGGCCCACGACCTGGTCCGCCAGTACCGGAATTACGCATCTTTCGTCCTAGAGGCTGCCCCGGAGGAAGTACGGCAGGCTCTTGTGGAAGTTAGTGTAGGGATAGCCGGTCCGGGCAAAGTGGCCAGTGCGGTCGCCGGCGGATCGCCAAGCGGCCCCCGAGGTGCGACTGGGAGAGGAACTGGGCAAGGAACTGGGAGGGGACAGGTTTGAGCATGGAGGATTTGAAAGCCAAGATTCGGGTCATTCCCGATTTCCCCAAGCCGGGGATCAGCTTCAAGGATATCACCACGCTCTTGGCCGATGGGCCGGCGTGGGCCAAAGCCATCGACGCCCTGGCACAGCAATGCGCGGGACTGGGCGCGGACGTGGTGGTGGGGCCCGAGGCGCGCGGATTCATCGTCGGCGCCGCCTTGGCCTACCGCCTCAGTCTCGGCTTCGTCCCGGTGCGGAAAGCCGGCAAACTGCCGGCGGAGTGCCTGCGCGGCGACTACCAGCTGGAGTACGGTAAGGACAGCCTGGAGATCCACAAGGACGCTATCCGCCCCGGCCTCAAGGTCCTGGTGGTAGACGATCTGCTGGCCACCGGCGGCACCATCGAGGCCAGCATCAAGATGGTGGAGAAGCTGGGCGGAGAAGTCGTGGGTGTGGCCTTCCTCATCGAACTGACCGAGCTGGGCGGGCGGAAGCGCCTAGGGAAGTACCAGGTGAAATCGCTGATAGAATACCCCTTCTAGTAGAGACGGGTGAAAGGTGGGCGGCGCCTTGGCGCCTCCGGCCAGGTCGGGCGCCCGCCCGCGCGCCGAGCTGGGCTGGGATGACCCTGAAAGGCGGATAGCCGCGCTTGTTGGACGAACTGAGAACTAAAGTCGCGGGTTACGCTCCCGGGTCGGACTTCGGCCTCGTGGAGCGCGCCTATCTTTATGCCCGGACGGCCCACGAGGGCCAATACCGGGTGTCCGGCGAGCCCTATATCAACCACCCCGTCGCCGTGGCCACCATCCTGGCCGAACTGGAACTGGACACCGCCACTCTGGCCGCCGGCCTGCTCCACGATGTGGTGGAAGATACGGGCAGGACTCTGGCCGATCTGGAAAAGGAGTTCGGTGCCGAGGTAGCGCTGATGGTGGACGGCGTCACCAAGCTGTCCCACCTTGAAATGAGGTCGCGCGAGGAAGAGCAGGTGGAGAACCTACGCAAGATGTTCGTGGCCGTCGCCCGCGACCTCCGCGTCATTTACATCCGCCTGGCCGACCGTCTCCATAACATGCGGACACTGGAGTTCCTCCCGCCCGACCGCCAGGTGGACATCGCCCAGGAAACCTTGGAGATCCTCGCCCCGCTGGCCCACCGCCTCGGCGTGTTCCGTTGGGTTATGGAACTGGAGGACCTGTCCCTGCGCTACCTGGAGCCGGAGAAGTACATGCTGCTCCGTCAGCTGGTGGCGAAGAAGCGGGAGGAGCGCGAGGAGTTTACCCAGCAAGTTATCGGCGCCATGCGAGAGGCACTGGACCGGCATAGCATCAAGGCCGACATCCAGGGCCGCGCCAAGCACTTCTACAGCATCTACCGGAAGATGTTCGTGCAGGGGCGCGAGTTCAACGAGATCTACGATCTCATCGCCATCCGCATTATCGTCGATAACATTCGCGAGTGCTACTCCGCCCTGGGTGTGGTCCACTCCTTGTGGAAACCCATTCCGGGCCGCTTCAAGGACTTCATCGCCATGCCCAAGCCCAACATGTACCAGTCGCTGCACACGACGGTCATCGGGCACGAGGGCGGCGAGCCCTTCGAAATCCAGATCCGCACCTGGGACATGCATCGGACGGCGGAATACGGTGTGGCGGCCCACTGGAAGTACAAGGAGGGTATTACGGGCGGACCGGGCGGAGGCGGAGGAGGGGGCGGCGGCGCCGGCGCCGGTGCTGGTGGTAGCGGTGGAGGTGGAGCCGGGGGTGGTGGTAGCGCCTCCGAGCGCAGTTTTGAAGAAAAGCTCTCCTGGCTGCGCCGCATCCTGGAGGTGCAGCGGGACTCGCCCGACGACCATCAGTTCTTAGAGGCCCTGAAACTGGACTTTTTCGCCGACGAGGTCTTCGTCTTCACCCCGAAGGGAGACGTCATCGACCTGCCCGCGGGGGCGACGCCGCTGGACTTCGCCTACCGCGTCCATACCGACGTGGGCCACCGCTGCATCGGGGCCAAGGTAAACGGACGCATCGCCACCCTCGACTACAGGCTTCAGACCGGCGACATCGTCGAGATTCTGACCAGCCGCCAGAGCTCCGGGCCGAGTTCCGACTGGCTGGACATCGTCACGACGTCTTCGGCGAAGAGCAAGATTCGTCAGTGGTTCAAGGTGCAGCGCCGCGAGGAGTTTCAGGAGCGGGGGAAGGATTTGCTGGAGAAGGAGGCGCGGCGACAGGGGTTTGAGCCGCCGGACCTGCTCGATCCCCAGTGGCTGGCCGACCTCGGGAAGAAGCACAACTGGGCCACCGCGGCCGACTTGTTCTCGGCGGTGGGGGACGGCACGGTCACGCCGCAATACATCGTTAACAAGCTCCGCGAGGAGTACAACCGCGTCCACAAGGTGTTGGCCGAGATCGACCTGGAGCGGATCAACGAGGAGGCCAAGGCCAAGGCGCGGCGGTCGGCGCCGGCGGTGGGCGTGCATGTGGAGGGCGTGGAGAACCCGCTAATCCGCTTCGCGCGCTGCTGCAGCCCCATTCCGGGCGACCCCATCGTGGGGTACATCACGCGGGGTCGGGGGTTGACCGTTCATCGGAGGACTTGCCCGAACGTGGTCCACCTGGACCCGAAGGACCCCCGCATCATCGAAGTGTCGTGGGAGGGCGGAGAGGGTGGCGTCTACCCCGTGACCTTGGAGATAAGTTCCCTGGATCGGCCGGCGCTGCTGTCGGAGGTCATCAACGCCATCTCGGACACCCGCACCAACATGCATTCGGTGAACGCGGTGACGCACAAGGACCGGACCGCCACCATCACCTTGGTGCTGGAAATCAGAAATCTGGAGCAGCTCAGGTACATCATTTCGAAGATCGCCCGGGTGCGCGACGTGCTGGCGGTGAACCGGGTGGCCCCAGAGCAGGGGCGGGCCGGCCAGGGGCGGGCGCAAGGGTAACCTTCGCGGCGCCCCATTTCCAAAACGTTGGCGTGTCAACAGGAGGTCTCCACTGGTGCGAGCAGTGATTCAGCGGGTGGCGCGCGGTCGGGTCACCATTGAGGGGAAAACGGTGGGGGAGATCGGGCCGGGGCTGGCCGTCCTCCTTGGCGTGGCGGTGGGCGACACCGACGACGACGCCCGGCAGATGGCCGAACGCACCGCCAACCTCCGCATTTTCGAGGATGAGGCCGGCAAGCTGAACCGCAGCGTCCTGGAGACGGGCGGGTCGGTTCTGGCCGTTTCGAACTTCACGGTGTGCGGGGATACGCGGGGCGGGCGGCGGCCCAGCTTCATCGGGGCGGCGCGGCCTGAAGAAGGCGAGCGCCTGTACGACCTCTATGTGGAAAACCTGCGGCGGCTCGGCGTCACAGCAGCGACAGGCGTTTTCCGCACGACCATGCTTGTGGAGATTGCGAATGACGGGCCAGTTACGATTCTGATGGACTCTAAGAAAGCTTTCTAGAAGGATTGGCAAGGGAGTTCGATTCCGTGTTCGTGGACGGTTGCATGGCTTGTGACATTCTCCGTGGCAAGCGGAGTGCCCCCGGTGGGACCATCTACGAGGATACCTACTGGGTAGTCGACCATTCCATGAGCCCCGTCTTGTTCCCAGGGTTCCTGATAGCAAAGCTAAAGCGGCACTGTGAGAACCTGTCTGAACTCACAGGAGACGAGATGGCAGCCCTCGCTGCCACATTGAAGTTGACCTGCACGGCCTTGGAGAAGGTTCTACGGCCAGCCAAGACGTACGTTTGCTCCTTTGGCGAATCGGTCCAGCATGTCCACTTCTACGTGATCCCGCGCCTTCCCGGCATGCCCTCCAACGGGCTGGATGTCCTTCGAAGAATGTTTGAAGGCAAGGAGTGGGCTGCCAGTGACGAGGAGGCAGCCGCTGTGGCCGAACAAGTTCGCTCAGAGATCCAGTTGCTCACCGGCCAGGCCGTCTGACTAAGCTAGCTACCCCTCTCCAAATATCGCCTCTGCGCTCTGTAAGATTTAGTGACATGGTAGTATAATAGCAGAGGACAACGTAGGGAAAGTGAACGTAGAGCGAGGAGGGTTGACCATGGCTGGTCCCCGGCACGGTGCTCCAGAATGGCATGAGATCGGGATGCGGATAAGACAGGCACGAGAGCGGCTAAGCCTGACCCAGGATGCCGTGGCCGCTCACTTGGGTGTTACAAGACCAGTCATTTCAAACATAGAGAACGGACAAAGACGAGTCAATCTTCCGGAGCTGGAGAAGCTGGCCACTCTTCTTGGCTACCCCGTAACTCACTTCTTCGCTGTGGCAGAGAATAGTGACTCAGTCACCGCTCTCTTCCGGTCAAAGGATTTGAGTGAAGACGACCGCCTTAAGCTCAGTTGGCTACATGGTTTCCTAACTGACTGGGCCCTGATTAGAGACCTCATGGAGAACGCCGATGGTTCAACGAGCTTCTAGCTTAGCATTTCAAGCTCGTCAGCAACTCGGCGTCAGCCCACAGCTCCCGATATCCGATTTGTTCAAGGCTATTCAGCTAAGTGGTATCGGAGTAATCAGATACCCTTTCAGGTTCTCCGGAAAGACGTCTGCGCTGCTATGCCGGCATAGGGAGGACTTCTTCGTTGTCTTGGACTCGGCACGGACGCTAGGACACCAGCGGTTCTCGGCCGCCCACGAACTAAGCCATTACTTGGCCCACCGGGACCGCCTCTACTTTACCTGCGACCCGTCTGAACCACCAAGTAATGGGGACAGCGCCTTCGAGGATTTCGCGGATAAGTTCGCCATAGAATTCCTGATGCCTAAGGTGGCTGTCGATTGGTGGCTGGACAACCGCGCCCTCACGCCCGAAGCACCGTCGCTTCACGACGTTCTCCGTTTGGAGCAGGCTTTTGGGGTGAGCCACAAAGCAGCGCTCTTCCAGCTCAAGGCCTTGTCGGTTCTCTCCACGGGGCAGTTTGAGGAGTGGACCAAGGAGTCTCCGGTGCAACTCGCGAAGCGGTGGGGGCTCCCCACGGAACTCTATGAACCGGATCAGGCTCTACAGGTCCCAGACGAGTACGGCGCGTTATGGGTGGATGCTTACGAGTCGGGAAGAGTTACCTATCAGAAGCTGGCCGCTGCTCTCCTAAGGATTGGGATGCGAGCTGAGACGCTAGACCTTAAGCATCCCGCGAAGGTCGGGGATGTCATCTAGCACACTGATTACAGACGCGGGGCCTCTCTCTTACCATGTCGCTGGAGGAATTCTCGATAGTTTGCGCGTCATGTTCAGTGGTCGAATCTGCGTGTCGGAGAGCGCGCTATACGAGGCCAGAAAGAACCTGGGGGTCCACGTTGAGGTCGAGGAGGCGCTGGCGAAGGGTACTCTATAAGGCGGTGACGATCGGAGTTCTCACCGCTGGACAAGCAGACATCGCTATTGTCAAGATGCGTGAGAGAGGGCAGTTCTTGCCTTCTGGGGACTTTGGGGAATTCCGGGTAGCCATTGAGAAGGACAACAGACGTGCACTGTGGCTTAGAGCCCTCTAAGGGGGTAATAGCCTGAGTCACGTCCAAACCCTTATTGGAGCGGTGGTCACGTGATAAGCGTCCTGCCTGTCGGCGCGCTCGGCGCCAACTGCATTATCGTCGCCAGTGACGCCACCAAAGAAGCCGTGGTGGTGGATCCTGGCGCCGATGACCAGGCCATACACCAGGAAGTCGCCCGCCGCGGGCTCAAGGTCACGGCCATCATCAACACCCACGGCCACATAGATCACATTGGCGGCGACGCCGCCCTGAAGGCCAGGTATGGGTGCCCCCTGATGATCCACAAGGATGACGCCCGCATGCTCACCGACGCTGGTGCAAACTTGTCATTCTTCACCGGCGAACCCTATGAGGGCCCAACGGCGGACCGGCTGCTGACTGACGGCGACGAAGTACCGGTGGGCGATCTTGTCTTGAAGGCCCTGCACACCCCAGGGCACACGCGAGGTGGCATATGCTTGTTGGTGCTGGAGGCGGCCGAGGTCGCAGCCGGCGATCTGCCCCGACCCTTGGCACTGTTGTCGGGCGACACCCTGTTCGCCGGTTCTGTCGGCCGCTCCGATTTCCCGGGGGGCTCCCATACCACCCTCATCCGGTCGATCAAGGAGAAGCTCTTGCCGCTGCCCGACGACCTTGACGTTATCCCCGGCCACGGCCCCGAAACCACCATCGGCGATGAGCGGGCAACCAATCCCTACCTGGACTAGACTGCCATCGGACCCGCTGGCCAAAGCCGCGTGACACGGATCTGGGCCAACGGAATATCAGTCAAAAGCAATTGAATCCACTATTTGCACGACCATTTCAATCTCTTGGGTATCACCGGCGCCTTGGTGATTGTATGTCACAAGGGCTCCACGCTTCTTCTCTACGAAGAACCAGACAAGAACCACCCCTGACTCGCCATCGGGGGACGAGTAGCTCAGGCTTGCGGAAGCGATGGCAACCCCGCCCTTGACCGCGACCTGCACGCTGTCACCCTCTAGGCCCTGCTCTTCCAGAAATCGGTTCAGAAGGCCCCGTGCCACCTCGGATAACTGCTCGCGTGTCGCGGTACGCCGGGCGAAAGACACCTGCAGAGCACCGGTCCCCTCCGGTTGGGTCATGGTAATCACCCTATCATCGTGCTCGACATCCCACGATGGTGGAGTGGTCCAGCGGGATGCTCAGTCTTCTCACTGAGCATTCTGTATGGGCACCGTCGTCCCTTTCCCCTCCGGAGAGGCCAAGTCTGCCGGAAGGCAACTGACCGAAATCGGAAGGCCATGAGCACTCTTAGCTGGCACAATATGCTATAATGCCTCAAGGACTTGTGCCCCTGGGGGAACCGTCGATGCTATCGCTGTGGTGCCCGCCGGCTGACCTTAGGAGCCGGCTGGGGCCGTCGAAGATATCGCAGCTCAATCGCAACATCTGGATCAACACCGCCCATGGCGCCATTTCCGTCGCCGCAGCGAACCTTGTCCAGCCGTTCACCGGCATCTTCGCCGTCCGCATCGGGGCCACGAACTTCCAGGTAGCATTACTCTCGTCCCTCCCAGCCGTGATGAGCCTTCTGGCCATGATCCCCGTGGCCCGGATGGTGGACCGATTCCCCACGAAGAAGCGAATCACGGGGCTGCTCATGCTGGCGAACCGCGTGTTCTGGCTGGCCATGGCCGCGGTCCCCTTTGTCACGCCAGACCGGCGTGCCTGGCTCTTGGTCGCCGTGGTCGCTATCATGAACTTGCCTGGGTCGGCCAGCATCGTAGCTTGGCAGTCCCTGATCGCCCGCGTCATCCCGCCTGACCGGCGCGCCGCGGCCTTCGCCGCCCGCAGCCGCTTGATGCAGGTAGTTGGCACCGTGATGGTGTTGATAGCAGGCCGTTTCTTGGACATCGTCCGATACCCCGTAGGCTACCAGATCGTCTTCGCCACAGCTTTCGTCCTCGGGATGGCGGAGATTTGGGTGTTCTCGAAGATAAGTGAAGGCACGACCGCGGATACCACCAAGGGGCGCGCCGGCGCCATCGCCTCAGCGGGCGCCGGGGCCGCCGGCGGCCCGGCCGGCTCCACGACCGGGGCCGCACCGGCTTCCGCACCGGCTTCCGCGCCAGCCTCCGGGCCAGCCCCCGCTACTGAGCACGGCCATGGTCGTCCGGGTATGCTGGCGGCGGCCGCCGAATCTATCCGCGAAATCCGGGCCGAGAAGCGGTTCGTCCGTTTCGTCGTGGCCTCGTTCCTCTTCTACTTCATGTGGCAGGCCTCTTGGCCGGTTCTTACCCTCGGACAGGTCAAGCATTTTGGGGCTAACAACTTCTGGATCAGCATGGTCAACCTAATGGCTACCATCGGCAGCCTTTTCGGCTGGTATATCTGGGCGCGGCTCGCAGAGCGAAAAGGGAACCTCTGGGCCCTGGCCATGTCAAGTACGGGCATCTTCCTGGTACCCGTCGCCTACGCTTTCTCCCGGAACATCCAGCAGGTCGCGCTCAGCAGCCTTGTGACCGAAGGGTTCTTCTCGGGGCTCAACCTCTGCCTCCTGAATTACCTGCTGGAAGTGGCTCCCGAAGGGAAACGGACCTCTTTCATCGCCTATCATACCACTATCGCCAACATATCGGCGATGCTGGCGCCCATCGCCGGTGTAGCCATCCTCTCGGAGCTGGGCTGGTTCTGGTCCTTCCTCACCCTGGCCGGCATACGCTTGGCGGGCGCGGGTGTCCTCCACGTTTTGCGCCGGATCGAGGCTCAAGAAACTTCGGGAGCTAGTGCTGCGCGAACCCACGCGGGCGGGGTTGCGGCCGCCGGAACGCAGACATAGGGCCTCGGGAATTCGGACTGCCTAGTATTTGAGCACCGCCGGCAAGAACTCCAGCAACGACCGCGACAGCACCGGCCCCGCCAGATTGTGCGTGCGGAGGAAGAGGTAACCGTTCAAGGCAGTGGTGGCCGGTACCACTACGATGGTCTCGAGGAGCAGCGGGAGCGTGAGGGCCCCAGCCGTTGCCAGCCGCGGGACCATGTAGGCCAGCCCGGATATGGCGGCCGTCGCCCACACCGCTTGCCTCGGCCCCAGCCGGAGCGTCAGGAAACTCTGGACATAGCCGTGGTAGAACCCGGTACGGCCCACTCCGACCGCCAGGAAAGCCCAGGCCGCGCTGGCAAACACCTGCTTCGCCGTGAGAGCCTGCACGCCCGCGGGGAAGGCGACGGCGCCGGCAGTGACGGACAGAACGCCCAGCCAAAGCCCCACAAAGAGGGAGCGCCAGAGGTTGGCCTTGGTAAGGCCGAGGAAACCCACGGCCATGGCCCAAGGGTGACGCCGGCGGTATCGGCGCCCGGCCCGGTAAAGGAGGGCCACCGCGCCGCCTGCCACCAAGACGCCGGGTGCGGCCTGGGCCACGCGCCCGGCTTTCAGCAGTTGCACGGTGGCCATCAGGGCAATGTCCACTCCCACCAGGGCCAGGATGGCCCACGGATTATCGACCAGAGGGCCCGGGTCCGGCACGGCCGGAGCCTCCAAGTCAATGGTGAGGACAAGAACCAAGAAGAAAAGCAAGGCCGCCATGGCGGCAAAGAGGATCACCGAGAGGACCACGTTCCCTTGGTTAGCCCGTCCTAGGTGGAAGAAGGACGTGCGGGCTCCCGGATTGACAAAGGTGAAAACGTGCTCGGTGTCGCTGGGCTGGTTGTTCGGTTGGCCGCCGGCCCCACCGCTCGCGGCCACCATGCCGCCGGAGAATGACAAGACGGATTTCTCCGCCTCCACCAGCCGCACTTGCCCCAGCTTGTCGGCGTACAGGACCACCGCATCCTGCTGGGCGGCGTGGAATTGCCGCGAGACACCGAAGAGTTTGACGGCGCCGCGGCCGGCCTGATTCTGTTCCACCACGCGCCGCGCCAGATCGACCGCATCTCCCGGGTCCACCTTCTTCTGGGCATTGGCGTCGTCTTTCAGTGTCTCCAGGTTCTCGTAGGTGAGTGGCAGGTAGGCTGTCTTGAAAGTGTCCGATGGCGCCGCCGATCCCGTGGTGGCCGCCGTTCCGAGTTCGGTCGCCACCTTGTCCGCCACCTCCGCCGGGAGGTCCAAGGTAAAATTGCCCGCTCCTAAGAGCACGGCGCCCGACACCTGCTTCCCACGATAGGTGGGAATCAGCAGGCCATCAGTGACGCTCAGGTGAAGGAAAGTGCCGCGGACGTCCAACTTCTTAAAGGAGTACACTTCAGAGTTCACATACTCATGTCTGGTGAAGCCCAGGCTGCCGGGGGAGAACACGAAGAGAAGCATGGCTGCGAAAGCGATCAGGAAAGCGAAGACGGCCAGGCGCACAACGCCCGGCACGGGGTTGTGAAAACGCTGCCCTGGCGGAAGCCCCGCCGACGGGACGAGTCCGCGCCGCAGGCGGATGACCGGGCGATGAAAGGCGGACATCTGGACCTTGGGTCACCTCGACAAAAGAGGGTGAAACAGGTATTCTATGGACTAGCAGCGGAGTCCTTCGGCCGGAAGGTCGGGCGGTCGGGCTTCGTGCGAGATAGAAGGGGTTTTATGCGTGTGAGTGGGGAGGGGCTTGGGCGATGCCGATGCAGTTACTGACGAACCGCCCGCGCGGGACGACCGACGTCCTGCCCGGTGAAGTCGAGAAACTACACTACATCGAAGGGGTCATGCGCCGGCTGGCCCACCAGTTCGGCTACGCCGAGATCCGGACGCCCGTCTTCGAACATACTGAGCTCTTCTCGCGCGCCGTGGGCGAGGCTACCGACATCGTCCAGAAGGAGATGTACACCTTCAACGACCGCGGAGACAGGAGCATTACGCTGCGGGCGGAAGGGACAGCGCCGGTGGTGCGCGCCTTCCTGGAGGACGGCCTCTACGCCCAGCCGCAGCCGACCAAGGTCTATTACATCTGCCCGATTTTCCGTTATGAGCGGCCGCAGGCGGGGCGGCTGCGCCAGCACACCCAGTTCGGGGTGGAGGTCTTCGGCGTGGCGGGGGCCGAGGCCGATGTGGAAGTCATCATGCTGGCCATGGAGCTGTTCTCGCGGCTTGGACTGACGGAATGGAAACCCGGCGCCAAGGTGGATGCCAAGGCGAACGCGGCCGCCGCCGAGGCCGACTTGGTCGTTCACATCAATAGCATGGGCTGCCCCACGTGCCGGGCCACCTACCGCGAGAAGCTGGTGGCCTACCTGGAGCCGCACGCCGATGAGCTCTGCGAGACCTGCCGGGAACGACTGCACCGGAACCCCATGCGCGTGCTGGACTGCAAGAACCCCGACTGCCACCCGGTGACGTCCAAGGCGCCGGGGATGCTGGATCACCTGTGCGACGACTGCCGCGCCCACTTCCAGCGGGTGCGGGAACTGCTGGCGCGGTTCGGCGTGCCTTTCGTGGTGGACACGCGGATCGTGCGTGGCCTGGACTACTACACCAAAACGGTTTTCGAGATTCAGTCCCCGCACCTGGGGTCCCAGAACACGGTGTGTGGCGGCGGGCGCTACGACGGTCTGGTGCAGATGATGGGCGGCGACCCGGTGCCGGGAGTCGGTTTCGGGCTGGGCATCGAACGGTTGGTGTTGCACCTCGAAGCCTTGGGGAAGGCCGTTCCGGGCGCGGCGCCGGTGGACGTCTTTCTGGCCACCATGGGGCCGGCGGCGGTGGACGCGGCGTTGCCAATCCTGTATCAGCTGCGGCACGCCGGGTATGCGGCGGAGACAGACTACCTGGGCCGGAGCCTGAAAAGCCAGATGAAGTACGCGGGGCGCCTCGGCGCCCGGTTCGTGGCCATCATCGGCGACGACGAACTGGCCAAGGGCGTCGTAACATTGAAGGATATGGCCAGCGGGCAGCAGAGTGAGGTGCGGCTGGACGCGGCCGAGCTGGGGAGAGCCCTGGCGCCGCGGGAGTAGCGGGGAGGCTTTCGTCAAGATGAGCAAGGCAGGGGAGAAGGCGGCAGAGAAGGCCGGGGCAACCGGTTGGAAGAGGACCCGCTGGTGCGGCGAACTGACTGCGGCCGATGTCGGGAAAGAGGTCGTGTTAAACGGGTGGGTGCAGCGCCGGCGCGACCTTGGCGGGCTGATTTTTATCGACCTGCGGGACCGCGGCGGCGTCGTCCAGGTGACAGTCGACCCTGAGAAGGCGCCGGAAGCCCATCGCGTGGCCGACCAGGCACGGAGCGAGTTCGTTCTGTCCGTACGTGGGCGCGTCGCCGCCCGCGCGCCCGGCGCCGTGAACCCCAAGCTGGCGACGGGTGAGATCGAAGTGCTGCCGGCGGAGGCGCAGATCCTGAACCCGGCCGCCACGCCGCCCTTCTACATTACCGAAGACGTCGATACCGACGAAACGGTGCGGTTGAAGTACCGGTATCTCGATTTACGGCGACCCGACTTGCAGGGGCGCATCATGCTAAGGCACAGGATCGTCAAGGCGGTACGCGACTTCTTCGACCGCCACGGCTTCATCGAAATCGAGACGCCGATGCTCACCCGGAGCACGCCCGAGGGCGCTCGCGACTACCTGGTCCCGAGCAGGGTGAATCCGGGGCGCTTCTACGCCCTGCCGCAGTCGCCGCAGCTCTTCAAGCAGCTCTTGATGGTCGGCGGTTTCGAGCGCTACATCCAGATCGTGCGCTGCTTCCGCGACGAGGACCTGCGCGCCGACCGGCAGCCGGAGTTCACTCAGATAGATGTGGAAATGTCTTTCGTCGAGGAAGAGGACGTACGGGCCATCGTCGAGGAGATGGTGGCCGAGGTCTTCGAGAAGGTCCTGGGCGTGAAACTGAAGGTGCCTTTCCCCCGGATGACCTACACCGACGCCATGGATAAGTACGGCAGCGATAAGCCGGATCTTCGTTTCGGCCTGCCCATCGTGGACGTGTCCGAGGTGGCCGTCCAGTCCGACTTCGGGGTGTTCAAGTCGGCAGTGGGAGGCGGGGGCCGCGTGAAGGCCGTGGTGGCGCCGGGCGCCGGCGGGTTCTCGCGGCGAGAGGTGGACGAACTGACACCGGTCGTGGCGGCCCTGGGCGCCAAGGGATTGGCCTGGATGGCCGTGGAAGATAGAGGGGGTGTGGGGGCCGGGGTCCTGCAGCAGCCAGCGCAGCCGGGCTTAGCCCGGCGGAGCGTTCAGGCGGCGGAGGGAACGGCCCCCACCGAGTTCGGGCGTGGGGGCCGGGGTCCTGTAGCCGCCAGCACAGCCGGGCTTAGCCCGGCGGAGCGTTCCGGCGGCGAAGGGAGCGGCCACCACCAAGTTGTCCGCTCGCCCATCGCCAAGTTCTTTAGCGACGCCGTCCTGGGCGAACTCCTGGTCAGGGTGGGAGCGAAGGCTGGCGACATGGTCTTTTTCGTCGCCGCGGGTGGGGCGAACGGGGGAGAGGTGGCGTCGCGGAGCCTCGGCGCCTTGCGCCTGGAGCTGGCGCGGCGGCTGAACCTCATTCCGGCCGGCGCCGGAGCCGATGCTACCTGGGCTTTCACCTGGGTCACCCAATTCCCCATGTTCGAGTACAGCGAGGAGGAAGGGCGCTTGGTGGCCATGCACCACCCCTTTACCTCACCTATGGATGAAGACCTGCCGCGCCTGGAGAGCGAGCCGGCTTCGGTGAGGGCGAAAGCCTATGACCTGGTCCTGAACGGCGTCGAGCTGGGCGGCGGCAGCATCCGCATCCACCGGCGCAACGTGCAAGAGCGGGTCTTCCAGGCCATCGGTCTGGGGAAGGAGGAGGCGCGGTCGCGCTTCGGGTTCCTCCTTGACGCCTTCGAATTCGGCACCCCGCCGCACGGGGGTATCGCCTTCGGCCTGGACCGCATGGTGATGCTCATGGCCGGCGCGCCCAGCATCCGCGAGGTCATTGCCTTCCCGAAGACGGCCAGCGCCACGGACTTGATGACGGCGGCACCGTCCACGGTGGACCAGAAGCAGCTAGCGGAGTTGAAGATCAAGACCATCGAGTCCTGACATCTCGGAACGCAGGCTAGGGGAGGGGCGCGTATGTCGAGCCGTCAATGGCTTGAACTGGCGCTGTACTCCGTTCCGGTCGTCCTTCTCACCTTTGGGACGTGGCGTGCCATGGGCTCGGTCCCGAGGACCCTGTGGAGGATGGTTGCTTTGGAGGCTTCCCTGGCATTGGTCGTGCTGGAGCCCCAGGGATGGTTTGTTGCCCCGTGGACCCCGCTCCACGTGATCTCCTGGACCTTCTTGCTCATCTCCATATACCTTGTAGTTGACGCCGTTTGCCGTCTCCTGGGCTTGGGGAAGCCGCGAGGCTGGCCCGAGAAAACCACGGTTCTAGTCAAGTCCGGGCCGTACCGCTACATCCGCCATCCGATGTACGCCTCCTTGGTCTATTTCGTGTGGGGCGCCGTGCTAAAGGAGCTCTTTCCAACCGGTGTCCTCCTGGCGCTGGTAGCGACCGCCGCCGCGTGGGCGTCCGCCCGCGCCGAAGAGGCGGAGAACCTGCGGAAGTTCGGGCGCGCCTATGCCGACTATGCCACGCACACGAAGATGTTTGTGCCGTTCATCTGGTAGATGTTTTCCCTCTGGAACGAGTGAGAAGGAGGTCATGATGCGTGAAGAAAGTGGAGATCGAGAAGATGTCCTGGACCGACATGCGGGACCTCGATAAGGAAGACACGGTCGTGCTCATCCCCATCGGCACGGTGGAGCAGCACGGCCCCGCCGGCCCGGTGGGTTCGGACTACGTGGTCGCCCGCCAGTTCTCCATCGAAGTGGCCGCCGCCTCCGACGGCGTCGTGGTCGCGCCTTCCGTCTGCTACGGCTTGTCACACCAGTTCAAGCACTTCCCCGGAACGCTCACCATCCGCCCCTCCACCTTCGAAGCGCTGGTCCGGGATGTCTGCGAAGCGCTCATCGGCCATGGCTTCAAGAAGCTGGTCCTTGTGAACAGTCACGGTGGGAACGAGGCGTCCTGTGACAACGTGGCCCGCGAAATCCTTGATCGTCACGGTGTTTCCATGGGGATGATCTACCCTTGGAGCCTGGCGATGCACCTCGGTCGTGGTATGCCAGACCTCTACGAGAACCCTGCCAAGGCCTTCGGCCACGGGGCCGAACCCACCATTTCCGTGATGATGCACCTGTTCCCCGGACAAGTGGACGAGTCCAGAGTGGCAGCCGGGACCAGGAAACCCACCACCGAGGCCCTTAAGACCCTCTCCGCGACCAGGGTGCAGTATCAGGGCTTTCCTTTGGGCCTTTACCGTTACAGCGATGAGGTCTACGATAACGGAGCCTCGGCCGACCCGACCGGCGCCAGCGCCGAAAAAGGCAAGATCGTCTTCGACCGGATGGTCGAGTACGGCATCGGAGCCGTCGGCGAGCTCCGGGGTCTTCTAGGTCAACGCCAATAGCTCGCTGCCTGCGACTCGTGCGCCGCACCGAACATTCAGCGCGAGCCTTGTTTGAGCAGGGTTTGTCCGCCTTTTGAGCGCCGTTATCGCAGCTAGACCGTAATGCCGAAGAAACGTTTGGTACTTGCCCGGCTGCTCGGCCGCATGCTATCATAAAAGTCGGAAAAATTAACAGCGGCAAGGGTTTGCGAACAAGCCGTCTATCGGAAACGAGCCCTGCTGTGTGCGTGATTCACCGGGCGTTGTTAAGCCAACACCAACGTTTTGGGAGCCCAGTAACGGCGGAGACCTGAAGTAGACCCCCTGGCGGTCTGGCTGGATGGGGAAACGGATGATTTCCGGCAGGGTGCCCACCTGCGAGAGCAGGC
>JAJYWN010000019.1 GCA_021791495.1 Bacillota bacterium | reverse complement strand
GCGGGGAGGGGGCGGGCCGGGGTGGCTTCCCGAACTTTCCGCCGCGCCAGAGGGATAAGCGTTCGGACCTTTCGACCGTTCCGGCGTCGCTTGTGTCTGGAGGAACTAGTGTGTGTATTCGGGACACACGATTGGCGAAACGCGTGTGTCCCGAGTAAACATCGGGGTCCGATGACGCCCCCGGGGTGGTTCCCGGAGGGGTGCCGCTGGGTGCCCCCGGATGACAGGCATTCTCCGATTTGCCCATGGACACGAATTACCGCAGGTAAATGAGGGTGGTGTCGGTCGGCGGCATATCCTGGCGCGATGCACCGACTGGCCGGTCTTGCTCCTCCTACCCCGCCGGACGAACTCCCGACCCCGAACAATGGTTCATCGGTCGCCCGCCGACGGCTTCGGTGGTGAAGTGTGTATTCAAGACACACGTGATTCCCCAGAAATGTGTCCTGAGCGGACACTGTAGTTCCAATTCCCACTATCGCCCAGGACTGACGCCGGGGGGCGACCCACTTCGCGACCTGCTCCGTTAGGAAACTCATCGTTCTGTTGCTGACACCGGCCACGACACGTCGGTCGAACGATCGTAGCGTGGTGGCGGTCTCGGCGTCGGTGATGTCCCTCGCGTCTGCCGCCCATGATGGGGAGTCTATTAGGAATCGCTCTACTAGGCCGACGTGGTTGCCAGGCACGGCAGGGATTCGTGACGCCTGGAGCAAATCTAGTCGCACCGGAGGCACGCCGAACGGAAAGCGGAAAGGAGGCGAGATCATGCCGGCAAACCTGACGCCCGACTATAAGAGAGCCGAAGAACGCTACCGCCAGGCCCTGACCCCTGAGGACAAACTGGCGGCGTTGGACGAGATGATGGCCACCATCCCCAAGCACAAGGGGACGGAGAAGATGCAGGCCGACATCAAGCGGCGCATCGCGAAACTCAAAGATGAGCAGGAGAAACACCCCAGCAAGAAACGGGCTTTCTACATCGTCGAGCGCGAGGGCGCCGGGCAGATCGCCCTGGTGGGGCCGGCCAACACCGGCAAGTCCCGCCTGCTGGCCTCCGTCTCCAACGCCGAACCGGAAGTGGCGCCGTACCCCTTCACCACCCAGGTCCCCCAGCCCGGCATGGTCAAGTTCGAGAACGTCCAGATCCAGGTGCTAGACCTTCCGCCCCTGGACCCGGCCCTTTCGCCGCCGTGGTTGATGGGGGTCATCAAGTCGGTCGACGGCGTCGTCCTCTGTTTCGACCTCGGGTCAGATGATCTCCTTGACCAGGTAGAAACGACTTTCCGGATGTTCGAGGAAGCGAACCTACAGATGGTGCCGGCCAAGGGCGAACGCGGCCACCGCGCCAAGAGCGCTTTCATCGCCGCCACCAAGGCCGACGCTCCCGGGGCCTCCGACCGCCTCGACATGCTCTGCGACGCCTGCCCGAAAGACCTGCATATCCTACCCGTGTCCGCTGAAGCGGGGATGAACCTGGAGAACCTCCGCCGTGAGGTGTACGAACTCCTGGGGTGCATCCGCGTGTACACCAAGGCGCCGGGGCAGAAAGTAGACTACAGTTCGCCTTTCGTCATTCGCCGCGGGACGACGCTCCTGGAGGGGGCGGCCATCGTCCACAAGGACTTCGCCGACAAGCTCAAGTACGCCCGCGTGTGGGGCTCCAAGACCTTCGACGGCCAGATGGTGCAAAGGGACTACGTTCTCCAGGACGGCGACATCGTGGAGTTCCACGTCTAGCAGCGTAGGAAACCCGGTCCACTCCGTCGAAAAAGCCAAGGCTGTTCGCTCTTCCCGTCCAATGAGGGGGACTTTTGTTTGCACCTAGGTTTCGCCGGCCTGCTGGCCACATCGTTCGTCATCGGGCTCAGCGGCGCGCTGATGCCGGGCCCGCTACTCACGGTCGTCATCGACCGGGCCGTCCGGCGCGGCCCCGTCGCCGGTCTCCTTCTTGTGGCCGGCCACGGGATAGCGGAGGCGGCCATGGCCTTGGCGCTGGTAGCCGGGCTCAGTACACTCCTGCGGCAGAAAGCGGCGGTGGCCCTGATCGGCTTCGCCGGCGGCGCTTTCCTGGCGTGGATGGGGTGGGGGATCGTCCGCGACGCGCCGAAGCTGACGGCTCCGGGGGCGGAGACCGCGGCGTCTTCGGCCGGCACACCAGCCGTCGTGAGCCACAGCTTCGTGTCCACCCCGCGCCTGCTGCGCGACGGTATCCTCGCCAGCATCTCCAACCCCTACTGGTTCCTGTGGTGGGCCACGGTGGGCGCCGAGTACACCGTGATGGGGCTGGCTCTGGGCCCCTTGGGCCCGTCCGCCTTCTACTTCGGTCACCTTGGCGCCGATTTTCTCTGGTACGCCCTGGTCGCGACGGGCGTCTACGCGGGCCGCAAGGTCGTTCCGGTGACCGTCTACCGTGGCGCCTTGACCTTATGCGGCCTCTTTCTGATCGGGCTGGCCGGTTACTTCGTCTACACCGGATATCTCACGGTGGTAGCCCGATGAACAGCGTGGGGATGGACTCGGGGCTGGGGTCTGACCGGGCCGCTGGAGGCCGTTTCGCCGACCTTCACATCCACAGCGATTATTCCGACGGCAACTTCTCCCCTGTCTATCTTCCGGAATTGGCGGCCCGCCACGGCGTGGCGGCGCTGGCGCTGACCGATCACGACACCGTGACCGGCCTGCGACCGTGCGCCAAGGCCTGCCAGCAAGCCGGGATCGAATTTGTGCCTGGGATCGAACTGTCGTGCTCCTTTGAGGGCACCGAAGTGCATGTCCTCGGCTACTACATCAACGCGGCCGCGCCGGCGCTGCGCGAACTGACCGGCCAGATCACCCTCCACCGCCAGACGATGGTCGCCGAACTGAGCCGCCGCCTGGCGGAAGCCGGCTGGCCCTTAGAGACCGCGGATTACGCGCGGGCGGCTCGTCCCTTCGTGGAGAGGGTGCATCTGGCGCGGGCCGTCAAGCGGAAGTACGCGGTGGAAGATGCCCAGCTCACCTCGATGGCCAACCCCTACAGTCATGATTTGGGGGCTTTCTTTCTCACTGACCCGGCCGACGCCGTGCGCGTCATCCGCGCGGCCGGCGGTGTGGCCATCCTCGCTCACCCGTGGGTCTACAAGGACGTTTCGGGGGCCGATATCCTGGGGAAGGTGATCGAACGGTGCCGGCCCGCTGGCCTCGACGGGTTGGAAGTGAGCGACGTGAAGTGCGGACCTGACAAGGCTAACGAATTGCGCCAACTGGCGGCCGCCAACAGATGGATTATCACCGCCGGCTCGGACTTCCACGGCCTTCCGGCCAATTCCGGCTGCGGTCAGCGGCCGTGGACGAAGCACCGCTTCTCCTATGAACAGGTGGTACCCTTAAAGGTTCTGGCGGAGAAACGCTCGGCGGTTTAGTTGCTGGGTCCATTGGGGTCTATTGGCCGGTGCTCGCACCGCCAGTGGTGGAGTTGGTGCCGGCGCTGATTTGGTCCAGTCGGTTCCAGAGCTGCTGGATGACCCGCGTCAGGGTCGAGCCGGCGATGGTCCGAGCATTCTGGGCCTGCCGGAGCTGGCGCTGAGGGTTCTGCGCATTGTTACCGTTGGCTCCATTGGCGCCAGTAGCGAAGTTGCCGCCGAAGCCGCCCATTCCTCCGCCGAAACCACCCATGCCCGTACCGAAGTTGCCACCGGTGAAGCCGCCGCCTTGGTAGTTGCCGCCTCCGGTGCCTCCAGCGCCGCCGGTGGAGGCTCCACCGTTACCACCCGCTCCCGAGCGGCGTTGTCCGCCGGCGCCTTGGCCACCAGTCCCACTCTGGTCCCCTTGACCGCCAAAGGCCCCGCCGAAGAGACCGGCCAGTTCCTGCAGCTGTTGGCCCCGCTGTCCGGGCTGCATGTTATCCAGGGCCGCGGTGACCTTCTTCTGATCGGCCGTGAGCAGACTCTCCAGTTTGGTCGTGGCCTGTGTGGCCATGCCCGCGTCGATCTGAGCTTTCGGCTGTAGCGCCTCCAGGACGGGGATCACCTTGCGGATTTGCTCGGCGGTAAGCGAAACGGGGAGATTGGGCCGCGCCAGCATGGTGATAGCCTGAGTCTCCCGCTCAAACTTGCGGACTGCGGCGACCTGCGTGCGGACATAGGCCCGATAGGCCAGGTATCCGCCTCCAAGTATCAGGACAACCAGCGCTCCGATCCAAACCATCCGGTTCTTGAAGAATTTCACGCCCGGTTTCCCCCTCGGTCAAGAAAGAAAAGGCTGTTCTCTGCGCTACATTCCATCTTGCCAGACGGTTGTGAACAAATCATTAACAGATGTGGGCGAGGATGGGGCAGCGCGACTGGAAAAGCGCGATGGCCAGGTCAGGCGGACAGGGCACCGAAAAACGCAGCTCGGCGCCGGTGATGGGGTGAGGAAAGGCCAGTTTCCACGCGTGGAGAGCGGGCCGTTCCAGGGTGCCGAGAGGGGCTCCGCCATACAGGACGTCGCCGGCCAGCGGGTGTCCCGAAGCGGCCAGATGAGTCCTGATCTGGTGGGTCCGCCCGGTCAGGGGCTGTACTTCAAGGACCGAAAGCAGCCGGCCGCGGCCAAGCCCGTCACCGCTTTCCGCGTCCCGCGGCACGACCCAGGTGCACATAGTGCGGTAGCGGGTGGCGCTGGCCCGCCCGCCGGCGCTGCCGCCGGCCACGACGGCGCGCCGGGTGGGAAGCATCGGATCCCGGGCCACTGCTCCCTCGATCAAGCCTTCGGCCGGCTGGGGGGCACCTTCCACCACGGCGAGGTAGGTCCGGTGGAGTTTTCCGGCCAAGCGGTGGTGGGAATGGGGATCCTTCGCCAAGACGATAAGGCCCGACGTGGGGCGGTCCAGTCGGTGGACGGGATGGATATGTCCCGCATCCCCGGCTGCGGCCAGGTACGCAGCCGCCATCTGGACCAAGGTCCCGGTAGCATAGCCGCGTGTGGGGTGGACCACGACGCCGGCCGGCTTGTTGACCACCAAGAGGTGGCTGTCCTCGTAGACGACCCATTCTGTGAGGGGTCCCTCGGTGGCGGGGAAGGCAAGGCCCAGCTCACCGTTGTCGGCGGCCGGGCCCATCTCCCGTATCTCTTTGTCTCTTTTCCCTGTCTCTGCTTTCTGGAATAGAACCAGCCGGACGATGGAACCGGCCGCCAGCTTGGTCTTGAGCCGGGTGGGGGAGCCGTCCACCAAGACTTGGCCCCCCGTCCGCAACCGTCGCAGAAGTCCCCGGGAGACGCCGTATTGGCGGCGCAGATAGTCGTAGATGGTAACCCCTTCGGCCTCCGGCGGCACGGTGAAGGAGAAAACCTCCTGTGCTCCGACCTGTTTCGCGGACTGGTTCACCTCAGCCATCAATATCGTCGGCTACTTCTTCGAAGAGGCTACTTCTTGGCTTCCCGGTCGGACCGGAGCACGCCGGCGGTGGCGTAGTGGTCATGTTCCATCTCACGGATGATGATGGAAACGGCCTCGGGAGGGACGTTGAGCGATTCCGTGATGGCTTGGGTTACTTTCTGGGCCATAGCCCGTCTCTGCTCCAGCGTTCTTCCGGTGAGAAGTTCAATCTGAACGATAGGCACAGGTTTTACCCCCTTCCTGCTAGTCTACCGTCTAGATTGGCCCAACCGCCGCTTTATCCTTCAGCCATCTTTGTCGCGTCTTTGACCCGGTCAACGAGTTGGTTTCGTGGTGGGGGGCAATAGCTGGGACACGGGGACGACCTGATAGCCAGCGGCCTTCAACCCGCGAAGGATGGTCGGCAGGGCTTCGGCCGTGGGCGCCGTGGGGTGCATCAAGAACAAGGCACCACTCTCCGCGCGTCCGACCACACGCTTTACGATGGTCGAGGCCGGCGGCTTCTTCCAGTCCACCGTGTCGTGGGTCCACATGATCGTGGCGTAGCCGAGGTCGGCGGCCACCTTGACCACCCGTTCGTTGACTTCGCCGTAGGGTGGGGCGAACAGTTTGGCCGGCGCGACGTCGGTGATCTTCTTGACCGTCTCGGCGTTCTGGGCGATGAGGGTGCTGAGGTCCTTGTCGCTGAGTTTCAGAATGTGGGAGTGCTCATCGCCATGAAGGGCGATCTCGTGTCCCTGGCCGTACATCAGGCGCAGCATCTGAGGGTTCTTTCGCGCCCAGGTGCCGGTGATGAACCAGGTGACGCGGGCCCCGCTGTCCTCCAGAATCTCCAGGATGGCGGGAATGACGTCTTCTCCCCAGTCGACGTTGAACATGAGAGAGACCGCCGCCTGCGCGGTATCGCCGCGGCGCACCGGCTGAGGACCCATGGTGGTCATCACTGGAGGGGGGCCCGCCAGGTAGTTGAAGAGGACCGCGCCGCCTGCGACGGCGAGGATGGCCACGACAGCCATGATCAACTGCGCGCGGCCCATGGTGAGAATCCACACCCGACCGATTCTCGTGCTTTTCACCGCCGACCCTCCCGGCAAACCACAATCTCAACGGCATCAATTGAAGATATGGTTTCGGGGGGCCGGGCAGACCGGGTTCCTGCGGCCGCGGGGGCCAGGTTCCTGTGGCCGGCGGGGTCCTATGCCACTTCCACCCATTCGCCGTAAGGCGGGACCACCAGTTTCGGTACCTTGGAGTGCATTCGGGACGCGTGTTCGAGGTGCGAGGCAATGACGCTCATCCGTGGCTTCTCAGGGAAGACGTCGTGGTCCCAGTGGATAGGTACCAACACCTCGGCAGCCAGGTATTCGTCGGCGGCCCGCACCGCCTCCGCCTCATCCAAAATCTCCTTGGTCAGTTCCTTCGTGCGGGGGTCGGCCAAGAGTCCGCCGACGGAAAGGACGGCCACATCCACCTCGCGCCTGGGGATGGCCGACAGGTGCGTGTCGCCGCTGAAGAAGACGGTATGCCCTTCGGCGCCGGCGATGTAGCCGAGCATGGGCCCGCCGCAAGGCATGACGCCGTACCGGTCGGGCCGGCCGGCGAACCGGGCCGCCGCCGCCCGGCCTTCATCACCAGTGACCCAATGTTCTCCCTCCACCGGCGTCACTTCGACCACGGCTTTCGGGCCGCCACCCAGGAGAATGGTGCGGCCGGCCCGCATTTCGATAGTGCGGCCGCGGGGAAGACCGAGCACGGCTTCAAGGGTGGAGCACACGTCGGCGCTGCCGGCGAAGAGGGCGTCGGTACCCGCGGCCAGTTTCCTCACGGTCTCAAGGTCAAAGTGGTCGAAGTGGCCGTGGGTGATGAGGACGTAGTCCGGATCGTGAGACTGCAGGTAGTCGCGGACCGAGGGGGCATGGGGGCTGGGGACGAACCAGGGGCCGTAGTCCCCGGCCTTGCTGAAGGCGGGGTCCACCACCAGTTCCAAGGGTTGCAGCCGGGCGGTACCTGGTCCGTCCGACCGCCCCACGCGCAGGCTCACGCTGGCTCCACCGTGCCAGCAGAGTTCTAGCATTCCGCTCATCTCCTGTCTGTCCGGATCATCCTGACTCAGCATTTCCTCTCCGAAGCGGCCAAACCTCTCATCTAGCTCATCTGGCGAGGCAGCCAACTCATCGAGCCGCGAAGCACTCGTTCTGCCCGCCGGCGGCAGTTACGCTTGGTAATGCCTTTTAGCAGGAGTTTTGTGGCTTGTTCCAGTCGTCGTCCGGGTACGATACGAACATGAAGGTTCAGCTATCTCTAAGGAGGGTTGTCTGATGGAAAACGAATCGCTGGTGCGGGATCCGCCCTTTACCCGTTACCTGTTCCGCAGCACAAACTCGTCTTGGATCTGGTTGATTGCTCGGGTCTATTTGGGCTGGCAGTGGGTCCATGCGGGCTATCTCAAGCTGACCGACCCGGCCTGGATGAATGGTGGCACGGCTCTGAAGGGATTCTGGACCAAAGCGGTCGCCCTTCCGGTGGCTCCCGCCAAGCCCCAGATCACCTACGGATGGTACCGCGGCTTCCTGATCACCCTGTTGGACGGCGGGCACTATACCTGGTTCGCGAAGGTCATCGCCATCGGGGAAACCCTCATCGGCGTAGCTTTGATCCTGGGTTTCCTCACGGGCCTGGCCGCTTTCTTCGGCGCCTTCATGAACTTCAACTTCATGCTGGCCGGCAGCGCCAGCACGAACCCGGTGCTGTTCACCCTGGCCATTCTGCTTATCATGGCTTGGAAGGTCGCTGGATACTGGGGGCTGGACCGCTTCGTGCTTCACCGCCTGACACCGTGGCACCCAGGGTCTCTAGTATCGAGGGACCGGTCGCGCAATGCCACCCGGTTCCGCACAGAGGAACGACCGGAGTCGGACAATAGGCTGAAACCGAAATCCTAGATGCCCTCGCCGCGCGGATGCACCCTGCGCACTGGTTTCGTTGACAGTTCTGCCGATCGGACCTGTGCCCGGGCGTGACAAGGCCGGCCACCCCGCTGGTGCGGGGAGGCCGGCCGCACACGGTAGCCGCCATCTCTGGCGGCTGCCAGCCCGCTATTGGCCGCCGATGGGTCGCGGCTCGGGGTTAATCCACTTCGGCCGCGTCAGCGGCTTGCCGATGTTCACATGCCCGATGGCCTGGTCCACCACTTTACCGTCCACCGTGATCTGAACGCTCCCGACCTGCGGGAAAGCCGTAGCGGTGAAGATGATGGCATCCAGCATCATGCACTGTTTGGCCTTGTCGTTCGCGTTCACCGTCAGGAGTTTGGAGTTCACATCGATGGTGGCGACCCTATCCTTGACCGACACCGACTTGAACTGAATGTCCGTGGGCACGGTGGGGTACAGTTGGAAGTCGCCGCGCTTGACTTCCTTCTTCAGGGCTTCCAGCGCCGCCCGCATGGCGTCGGGGACGGCCGGCGTCGGTCCGAGGCCCAGGTTCACTCTCTCGGGCACCAGGTACGCCCGCTTTCCGGCGTAAAGGGCCATGTAAAGGATGGCCTCACCGTTCTCGGAACGGTGTGGGGCGACCGCGAAGGGCCGATCCGCCGCCACGCCGTGGAAGATGGTCGGGGTGACCTTGCCGTCGGTAAGGAACTGGACCTGCTTCACCGCGTCGATCTCCGCCAAGGTGCCGATGATGGCGTCCATGGCTACGGCCGACCCGGCTGAACCCATCCCCGTGCTGGCCGCGACCGACTGTTCAGGCAGGTCCATCGCCAGATACCCGTCGGTCTTAAGGTTCAGCCGGACCGTCTCCATGTTCGGTGTGCTGGGATAGAGCCCGCTGTCCTTGGCCGGCCCTTTGAAAAGCTCGAGCAGGGCGGTCTTCACGATGGCCAGGGTCTTCGGTACGCTGCGGGATACGGGGACAAGGTACATGGCGTCGGCGTCGCGGTAGTACACCGTGACCATGGTTTCGGTGTCCGCCTTGGTCCAGCGCGAGGGCTCATAGAGAGCACCCTCGGGCGCTTTGGGCGGAGTGGTTGTTTTCGACGGCCCGCCTCCGGCGGGGGCCTTGGTGAAAAGGCCCCGGACCTTTTCGGCGATGGCGCCCGACTTATCCTGGAGATACCCGGTCGCCAGGAACAGAGCGATGATTACCAGCAGGACAACGATGCGTCGGACCATGGTTCCTCCCCCTTCCCCACGTCACGGCGTGGTCAGGCTATTGAAGTAGATGCGGTGGCGGGGCGGAATATGCCGTTATCCGGCGGCGGAATGCGGGCCGTTGCCAGTGAAGGAAGGCTCTGGTAGAATGGCCGCGTGAAGACGCAGACAGAACGGCTTCGGGGCTACGCCTTGGTAGTAGGAGCGGCGCTCCTGTGGTCTTCGTTCGGGTTGTTCAGCCGCGCCCTGCTGGCCAGGGGGTTGACTTCGGCCACACTGGTCACATTTCGGGCTGGGCTGGCGGCAGTGGCATTCGTGTTCTGGGCCTGGAGGACCGACGCCGCCCGTGGCACGCACTCCTTCCGGGACGCCTTCCGTCACTGGCCCTTCTTCACCGTCTACGGCCTGGTCGGCATCGTGTTCTTCTATAACTCCCTTGTCATCGCGGTGGACCGCGGCACGGTAGCCATGGCCTGGGTCCTGATGTACACCGCTCCGGCGTATGTGACCCTTGCCGCGGCCAGGCTTTTCGGAGAGTCCATGACGGCGAAGAAGTGGGTGGCTCTGGCGCTGGCCTTCACCGGAGTGGTGCTGGTGGCGGGTCTGCGCCGGGGCGGCCTGGCGGGAAACCCCGTGGCCATCCTGGCCGGGCTGGGGGCCGGGGTGGGGTACGCCTTCTACAGTGTCGCCGGGCGACTGGCGGTGGACCGTCACCCATTGCCCGTGGTACTGGCCCACACTTTCCTTTTCGGAAGCGTGATCTCGGCAGCCACATGGGCCCCGCAGGCGGCACGGCAGTGGCCGTTGGTGGCGGGATCGGCGGCGGTGGCGGGCCTGGTCTTGGTGACGTCCCTGGTAACCACGGTCATCCCCTACACGCTCTACCTATCGGCCTTCAAGCTCATCGAGACCAGCCGCGCTTCCATCACGGCATCGCTGGAGCCGGTGATGGCCACGGTCCTGGCCGCGGCTGTCCTCGGTGAGGTGCCGGGAACGGAAGCCCTGGTCGGGGCAGGTCTGGTGCTGGCCGGCGTGGTGTTATTGCAGTTGCCGGACACTTACCGCTCAGTAACCATCCAGAAACCCGGATGAACAGCGCAGTTATGTAACCTGTGGCATCGCTAAAAGGCTTGTCTTGACCCCCGCGGGAGCAGACGCATCCGGATTTCCGGACAATCCGACGCACCAAAGTGTCCGTGGTGATCGAGATGGTGGTCAGGGCTTCCAGGCTCAGGTCCACGGAAGACCGACCCGCCGTACCTGTGGAGGTGCCAGAATCACTCTACCGAATACCTATAACCTCGTAGACAACGCTGGGCAGAAGGCGGCGCAACCAATTGATCAGGCTACTCGCATTGGATATCGACGATACGCTCATCCGCGGCAGCCAGGAGGTGCGGGCCGAGAACCTGGAAGCCGTGGCGGAGGCCAAGCGGACTGGGGTGATGGTCACCATCGTGACCGGGCGGCGCTGGCAGAATTCGGCCGAGAAATACGCCAAGCTGCTGGAAACTGTCTGGCCGGTGGGTACGGTTTACGGGGCCCGCCTCATTGACGCGCGGACCGGGCGTATGTTCAAGCACACTCCGATAGACAAGGACGTTTCCCTCGAAATCGTCTCGTTCGCCGAGGAGAAAGGGTTCGCCGTTTCGGTCCTCCTGGATGAGACGGTCTACCTTAACCGGCGGATTGCCTGGGGCGAACGCCCGGCCTGGACCAGCGTCGTTATCGAACCAGGGGTGATGCAAAAGGTGGTCGCCTGCGCCGAGGGCCCCACCAATCTCATGATCTGGGAGCCGGAAGGGGTGGAGGAGGTGGCGGCCGCCTTCAGCCGGCGGCTGGCGGGCAAGGCCGACTTCATGTTTCACCATCCCGACGGCATTCAGAACGGTGCCATGACGGTTGTCAACGTCGAAGCCAACAAGGGCAGGGCGCTCCTGGACATCTGTGGCGTGCTGCAGGTCGACCCCTCGGAAGTACTGGCCATGGGCGATAGCAGCGCGGATATCCCCATGATCCAGGCGGCCGGTATCGGCGTGGCCATGGGGTGGGCGGAAGATGAAGTGCGTCGGGCGGCGGATGAGGTAGCCGACCCCGAGGACCCTCACCCAGTGGCGACCATGATCAGGCGGCACATCCTGGGAGGAAATGGCCAGTCCGGGGCCAATTAACAACCTAAACAGGTATATAGGTTTCCGTAATGTCCCAAACCCCGGGTGGTGAGATGTATGGCTCTGGGCGGCGCGGCTACCTCTGAGCCCGATATCCTTCCAAAGAAAGCCCTGGAAGACATCCTCACTCTGCAGATGGCCAAGGGCAAGGAACGGGCCTTTGTCCTCTGTTTCGTGGATGTGGACGGGTATGCGGCTTTGGTGGAGAAACAGGGTGAGGCAGCCGGTAAGACAGTGATGACGCGTCTCCGCGCGGAACTACTCCGCTACAAGTCTCCTGGTCAGGTCACGTTCCCGTACGGCCCCGATGAGGTGGGCGCCCTCATCCCCGGAGTCAGTGTGGAGCAGGTCTTCGTCATCCTGGACGAACTCCGGAAGACCGTGGCCGCCACTTCTCCGCCTTTCACCGTCCGCGCCGGTCTGGCCGGTTTCCCGCGTGACGCGCAAGACCCCATCGAGCTTATCCGCAAGACCGAGGACGCCCTGTACCGCGCCGCCCGCGAGGGTGGGAACCGTGTCTGCCTGGCCGGGGCCGGGAACATGGTCCTAAAGTCGAACTACTACACTGAAGGGCAGCTGGCTCGCCTGGCCGCCCTGGCCCGGAAGACGGACAGGACGGAGGCTTCGCTCTTGCGTGAAGCCTTAGACGACGTCTTGAAGAAATACGACCGATGATCCGCGGGATTTTGTTCGACCTTGGCGGCACTCTTCTCCATCAAGGGCCGCAGCCACCCCAAGTCCTCTGGGCTGGAGGTCTGAACGCCGCGGCGCAGGTGATTCTCCGCGGGCGGGCCAACGACCATGCCCATCAGGCCGATGCCGTCGGTGCAGCTGCCGCGGACTTGGCGCGCAGTCTGGACGCTGCCATCAAAGGCCCATTGGCGGCGGCGCACGGCGAGGGCCGCGAGCTCGACCTTTCGCGTGTACTGGACGATTGGGCCGCTTCCTGCGGAGTTCCGGCCGCGGCCGTCGCGGATCTCATGACGGCCATGCACCGACCCTGGCGGGAGTACGCTGTGGAGATGCCCGGAGCCGTTGAACTGCTATGTGCCCTCCCGGAACTGGGGATCCGTGTGGGTGTGCTCTCCAACTCGATTTTCCCCTCATCCCAGCTGCGCTTCGAGGTAGAACGGGCCGGCTTAACCGGTCGCGTCGGGTTCCTCATCTCCTCGGCCGACCTGGGCTGGCGAAAGCCGCATCCCCGCGCCTTCGAGGCAGCCTTAGAGCGGCTGGGCCTGGACGTCGGGGAGGTGGTCTTCGTCGGTGATCGGCTTCTCGTGGACATCCTGGGTGCTCATGGCGCCGGAATGCGGGCGGTCCTCCTAGGGCCGGCGGCCGATGCGGCGGAGGCTGCCGCGGCTGTGGAGACGGCTAACGTGGCGGAGGCCGGCGACGAGGGAGAAGTAGCGAAGATGACTCCGGACGCGGAGATCAGCTACCTGTCGGAACTGCTCGGACTGCTCAAGGCTTGGAACCGGCAATGAAGGTTTCGCCACCCTTCACGACTCTGTTTCGGTTCCTCTCCAGGGATGTCTCTCTACGGTCCGTTATCCTTTGGGGCTTCGCCTTGGGGGTGGCTCTGCTCGCCCTGTCTCCACGGGGACCTTCGGCGGATAACAAAGAGGCGGTCTTCTTCATCACCCTGGTCCTGGGCGTCCTCAGCACAACTGCGCTGGTGTATTCTCCTGGCGGTAACACCACCGCCTCGGCCCTGGGCGCTCTCCCGCTGATGTTCATGATGCACGGTCTGTTGACGGCCATCGTCCTGGCCAGAGGTACCTCCTATCCCTTTCGGGGAGGGAATTTCGGAGAGGCCATCAACACCTCGGTGGTGGCGGTTTTCGTGGAGTGGGGGGTGGCAGTGGCTCTGGGCCCCCCCTTGGCGCGAAAAAGGCCGGCCGTGCCGGTATGGTCGGCGGTGGTGGGCGCCGTTTTCTTCCTTGGAGTCTCAGTTCTTCCGGCCGTCGGGTACCCTGCTTTTCAAGCGGGTCAGCAGGCCGGCCCAGTGCGGACCTGGCGATTCATCGTGTCACCCCGAGGGTGGGACCAGGTCCAGACGGCGCTGGTGGACGACGTGCTGGTGCAGGTCAGGGTGAGCAAGGACATCAAGACCAGTGTGGTCTATGGGTGGGACATCAGAAATGACCACCGGTGGCAGACCGAACTCCCCTCGAAAGTGGCAGGCAAGGAAAAACAGTGGAACCCCGCTATCGCCCGGGCGGAGGATGGGACCATCCGCATTACCGAGGAGCTTTGGAGCGGGAACACCTTTAGCTCAGGTACGGGCCCTTATCTGGTCGCTTTCCTCGATCCTGGCTCTGGGAAGGTCCTACGGTCCTCCGTCGAGCCTAAGCTGGACCTCTCCCTCCGCAGCTCCGTCAACCAGTGGAAGGTACCTCCTTTCGACCAGGGGCCGATATCCATCAAGCGGGGGATAGGGTCATCGCCATGCGGGAGCTCCAGAGAGACGGCTACTCGTACCATCTGTTCCTCTTGCCCTGACCCGGTGGAATGCTACGCGGTGTGGAGCCACAAATGATGAGCGATAGGGACAACCCGTGGCCGGCGCTGGGCCTTGGCTCGCCCGGCCCAAACGTCTTCCTTAGAGGCGCTACTGAGCTGGCCAGGGCCATGTTGGGCATGGTCTTGGCCACAGACCTGGCCGGCGGCCCGACAGCCGGTATCATCGTGGAGACCGAAGCCTACGCCGGCGTGGGTGACCGCGGCTGCCACGCTTTCGGCGGGCGACGTACACCGCGCCTGGCCTCACTCTGGGGCAGCGGCGGGCGGGCCTACATCTTCGCCATCCATTCCAGGTGGTGCTTCGACGTCACGGCCGGCCCTCCCGGAACTCCCGAGTGCGTCCTCGTGCGGGCGGTGGAACCGCTGTGGGGTTTGGAAACCATGGCCACCCGCCGCGGCATGGACCCCGCGCCCCTGCTGGGTCTCGATCCGAGGAAGGCGCCCCGGAAGCTAACCTCCGGCCCGGCCATCCTGTGCCAGGCCCTGGGCATCGACGGGACCTTCGACGGGCATGACCTGTCCATGCCGCCGCTGCGCCTCCTGCAGTTCAGGACGGCAGCAGCCCAGGCTGCTCCGGCTGCTGCGACCACCCTGGACATTGCCGTCGGCCCCCGCGTCGGCATCGCCTACGCCGGCACCGACGCCGCCTTGCCCTACCGTTTCTGGCTGAAAGGAAACCGTTTCGTCAGCGGTCGCCCAGGTAGTTAGGGGAAACGAAGGGGGGAGAGCCCTTGGAGACGTTGACGTCTGCGCGAGTACGAGCACCAGAAAGGGGCGTTTCGGGATTTCCTGTTGTACGCTATCCTGCGATCCGACTACGGGGGCCGGGAACCACCGGCGACGTCTCAGACACTAGTCCGATAGGAATCGGCGCCCCCCGCGCCTAAATCCTTCGAAGCACTAAACATCGGCGGCCTCGTGCCGGAACCGGAAAGGGAGTTAGAAGTCCATGACGACTTACTTCGCTACAAAAGGCAAGGAGAACGCCCGCGCCACCTGCGAACTGGCCGTCCAGCGCGCCGTGGAACTGGGCATCAAGCACATTGTCGTCGCCACCACCGATGGAAACACGCCTCCTATCCTCCTCGATCTGGCGGAAGGAAAGGGGATTCACATCGTCGTCGTGACTCATGTGACCGGCCACAAGAGCCCTGGGGTGCAAGAGTGCGCCCCCGAGCGGCGCCGCGAGTTCATCTCCCGTGGGGCGGACGTCCTCACCACCACCCACATCTTCGCGAACGTGGAACGCTCCATCACCAAGCAGTTCAGCGGCCTCTACCCGGGCGGCATCATCTCCGCCACGCTCCGCTGCTTTGGCCAGGGTACCAAGGTCTGTTTCGAAATCGCCGTCATGGCCAAGGACGCCGGCCTCGTTCCCCACGGCGAGGAGATCATCGCCATCGCCGGCACGGGACGCGGCGCCGACACGGCCATGGTGTTAAAGCCCGGGCACGGCCAGGACTTCTTCTCCACCGAAGTGATGGAGTACATCTGCAAACCGCGCGGGCGTTAGCCGCGGAATGGAGGCCGTTAGTCTTGGGAACCTCGGAATACTGGGGTGACGGTGATGACCGCTCGGTAGTCGCGCTCACTCAGGCCTTAGTGGGACAGGAAAGCCCATCGAACCGGGAAGGCGGGGTCGCACGCATCGTGGCGGACCGCATGCGGGAACTGGGTTACGACGACGTCCACGTGGACGCCATGGGGAACGTGGTCGGCCTTGTCAAGGGTACAGGGCAAGGTGGCGCCATTCTCTTCGACGGTCACATGGACACCATCGGCGTCACCCCGCGCAGCGCCTGGCAGCACGACCCCTTCGGCGGCCAGATCGAAGGAAGCCGCCTGTACGGCCGCGGCACATCGGACATGAAGGGCGCCATAGCCGCCATGGTCGAGGGTGTGGGGCGGCTGGCGCGGGCGGTCCGCACGGGGCGCCCTGCCGCCGACATCTGGGTCGTCGCCAGTGTGGCGGAAGAGATGGTGGAGGGCGTAGCCTTGACCCACGTCCTTGACGAAATCCCCGTCCGCACCGGCCGTCCCCGGCCGTCCAACATCGTCATCGGCGAAGCGACCGGGCTCGCCGTGGCCACCGGACAGCGCGGGCGGGCGGAGTTGGTGGTGGAAACGCTGGGCGTACCGGCCCATTCCTCCACCCCTCACCTTGGGGTCAACGCCGTGTATTCCATGACCGAGGCGGTTCAAGCCCTGCGGCGCCTGGCGCCACCCGAGCACCCATGGCTTGGAGCGGGGGTGATGGAACTGACGGACATTATCTCCACTCCTTATCCGGCCACCTCGGTGGTGCCCGACCGGTGTGCCGTCACCTACGACCGGCGGACCTTGGCCGGCGAAACGGCTCCATCTGTCCTGCGGCCGGTGGAAGAGGAACTGAGCCGCCTGACGGCCGCGGCCGCCGATTCCCATTTCAAGGCGTCGGTACGCCTGGCGGAAGCTTCTTTCCACACCTACACCGGCTACCCGGTGCGGGCCACCAAGTTCCTGGATGCCTGGCTGACACCACACGACTCGGCCCTGGTGCGCGCGGCTCAGGCCGGGTTGGCCTGGGCCGGCCTGGCGGACACGGCGGCGAAAGTCCCGCTTTCCGCCTATAAGTTCTGCACCAATGGCTCAGCCGTCGGCGGCAGGCCAGGTTATTCCATCATCGGGTTCGGCCCGGGGAACGAAGCCCAGGCACACACTATCGACGAGTTTACCGAGATCGATCAGTTAACGGCGGCCGCCCGCGGGTACCTCGGGTTAGCCTTGGCGGTGGCCTGGCCGGAGAAAATCGGAGGTTTGCGGCGAGATGCCTAAGGAGATCAGCGCGGGCGGGGTAGCCTATACCCGATATCCGAACCACGTCAAGGTCTTGATGATCCTCGACGCCTATGGACACTGGACCTTACCGAAGGGGCTTATCGAACCGGGCGAAACCCCCGAACAGGCGGCCATCCGTGAAATCGCCGAGGAAACGGGCGTTCAAGGTGAGGTGGCGGCGCCGCTCGGCGAAGTCAGCTACTTCTACCGCGACCGGCAGCGCGGCGTCATCGCGAAGACCGTGCACTTCTTCCTGGTACAGGCGAAAACCACCGCTCTGACCCCGCAGGTGACGGAGATCACGGAGGCCCGCTGGGTTTCCCTTGACGAAGCGGTGGCCCAGTGCGGGTACGAGAACACCCTGGAGGTCCTGAAGCGGGCCAAGGAAGCCCTCGGCGGGCCGCCGAGCTAGCAAAAAGACGGCTCTTGGCTCTTACCCGCTCCGTTTATCTCCCCAGGGAGAAAACGGCCTGAGCTTTGCTGGTGAAACTGGGTGGCGCGGTCGAAAAGCCGCAAAGTAGTAATAGTCGTGGGCGCGCACAGTCCTTCGATGCCGTCCAGCCAACTCCTTCCAATTCGGGCCACCCCGCACTTAGTCGCCGCCCTCCCCGAATAGCCTTTCTGGGGTGGTGGCGTGCGCGACTTCATCATCGGCGCCCTGGGTGGAGCGGCGCTTATCATGTTCGGAGTCGAAGTCATGAGCGGGGCGCTGGAGCGCCTGGCCGGCGAAGGCCTGCGCCACGTCCTGAAAGCCCTGACGGGAACGGTGGCCAAGGCCTTCGTGGCCGGGACCGTACTCACCGCCCTGATCCAGAGCAGCACCGCCATCACCGTCCTTACCGTGGGCTTCGTCGATGCCGGCCTTCTGCCCGTGGCGTCGGCGGTCGGAATCATATACGGTGCCAATCTGGGCACGACGGCGACCGCCCAGTTGATGGCCTTCGAGATCACAGACTACGCGCTTTTGCTGGTCGTGGTCGGCTATGTGGTGCGTTCCGTGGCGGGGCGGCGGGCGGTAGGGGAGGTGGGGTTGGCTGTCCTGGGTTTGGGGATAGCTTTCCTCGGTCTCAAGGTGTTACACGGCGGCGTCGCTTTCATTCGCGACAGTGAACTCACGCGCCAACTCTTCGTTCAGCTGGCGCACCATCCCGCCGGGGCGGTCCTGGCCGGGATGGCCGCGACCATGCTGGTACATTCGGGCAGCGCCACCATTGGATTGACCATGGTCCTGGCGCGCGCCGGCCTAATCGATCTGACAGCAGCCATCGCGCTGATGCTCGGTGATAACATCGGCACGTGCATCACGGCGCAGATCGCCAGCATTGGCCGTTCGGCGGCGGCGCGGCGGACGGCTTGGGCGCATACGCTTTTCAACGTCATTACTGTGTTCATGGCCGTGGTGATTTTGCCCGTGCTGGTTTCGACCGTCAAAGCCAGCGCTCCCGAGATCGGACGGCAAATCGCCAATGCGCACACGCTTTTCAACCTTTTGGGTGCACTTCTTTTCTTGCCTTTGACCGGCCGATTCGTTAAACTCTTGATTTGGCTGGTGCCGAAGTAGATAAACAGACACACAGCGCAGCCGGCAGCGCTGCTTACCGCATCGAACCGCGGACGCTACCATTCAGACGCGACTGCCATCCACACGCGACTTTACGCTGGTCGCCGTATAGTGTAAAATAGGTTCGTATCTTTTCGGGGCGTAGCGCAGCTTGGTTTAGCGCGCATGGTTCGGGACCATGAGGTCGGTGGTTCAAATCCACTCGCCCCGACAGGCAAAACCCCAGTTCCGCGGTCTAGGCGGGACTGGGGTTTTCGTATGTCTTGGACCCGACTGCAATCTTTCTGCAATCCGCGTCTGAAAAACCTATGATGGGGTCAGCCAACAAGTCAAGAAACGTCCTGACCAACCGTGACGAAAATCGGACTGCTCCAGGCCATTTCCCCGTTGTCCTGCAGGACCACGACGTAGTAGGGTGTGGTGCCCGCGGGTGGCTGCAGGTCCGTAAAGGAGAACTCGACGTCCGCCGGGTTCGGCTGCGTCGCCGCCGTTGATACGCATACATGTTGGTCCAAGAGGCCCGCGTCGAACCTGAGGTCCTTTCCTCTGACTTCCCCCAGCGTCACGGCGAAGGTGGCCGTCGGTGTCTCAAAGCGGAGCACTGCGTCGTCCGGTGCGCGCGTATCAAGGAGCACGCCATCGATGTCTCCGGCCGTGGTCGATTCCCACCTCACCGCATGCTCATCCCAGTGGCGCACACCCTCCCACGGCGCGTCGAAAGCGAAACCCTCCACTCCGACGATCTTTCCGCCCTCAAGGGAAAGCCCTCCGGTCCACCTGCTCGCCCGGTCGCGGCTGCGTAAGCGCGCGCCCCCCCAGGCCACCCGGATGCGGTCGGGATTGCGCCGCCCGGAATCCGGCCTGAAGGTGTAGATAGTCTCCAGCCCGCGCTTCAGCTCGCACTGGTAGATCCCCGCCGTGCCGGATACGCGCGTGCGGAACTCTAAGGCATCCGCCCCCGCACCAGCCGCGCCCAGAATCACTTCCTCGCCCATGACGTGCTCGCCTAGCCGGAAATCCAGGATGATGCGCTCTCCGCTCGTGGCGTAGCAGCGTCGCGCCTCGATCGCCCGCCAGATGGCCTCCCTGGTGCGGCTCTCCGCGAAAACCGCCGTGAGGCCCCCACGCACGTGGAAGTGGCCTTTGGTCGGGTAACTGGCGCCGGGGCGCCCGGTGTGGTCGTCGCTGTTCGCCACCACTCCCACCTTGTAGCCGCGGCGGATGGCATCCTGCAGGAGCCACTCGAAACGCCCGTGGGCCGAACACACTTCCACCACATGCTCCAGCGCCGGGTCGTGGTAGTTGAGGTTCGCGTACCGCCCCCCGACGTGCGGCACCACCATGGCGGGCAGGCCGTCCGCCCGCACCACCCTGTACAGCTCATCCACCGGATAGGCGTCGAGATACTCGTCCGACTTATCGGGTACTTGCCAGTGGCTGCTGCGGTGGAGCGGTGCCTCGTCCGCCGGGTAATAGACGTTGTGGTCCCCGCCCGCCGGCGTGCTTCCGGACCACTCGGTCCCCAGGAAAGTGACAAAAACGCCGGGCTGGTTGAACTTCCGGGTCATGTCTTTGATCTCTTGCCAGTGCTCCCGCCGGACCTGGAAGTCGTTAGCGTTATGGGCGGCGAAGTCCAGCGCCGAACGGTCTCGCGCGAACTCGAAGTACTGCTCCACGGTGCCCGTGCCGACGCTGTGCTTGGTCTGCCCGTGGAAGTCACCCCAATAGATACGCCCGCTCGGGGAGGCACCTACGGCGTCGACCTTAGTGGAGGCGCCGGCGGCGGCGACGACCTCGATTGGGTTGGTCTGGGCCGCCAGGCGGCCACCGGCGCGCGTGTTTCCGCCCCCGCTCACGTCCGCGACCTCGATCCTGTACAGGCCGGGTTCCGTGAACCGGACGCCGCGGAACCAGTGAGATCCCCCGTCGGCCCCGGTAAAGCGGTATTCTTCCGGGAGGCCCTGAACACTGCCGCGGGCCGGAGACGTCGCGTCCGGTACGTCCGGTGCGTCTGGCGCGTCTGGGCCGAACATAATGCTCCCCCGGTAACCTCCCGCCAAGTTGCCGAATTCGTCTTGGGCCTTCACCATGACCCAGGTTTCCTCACCGGCGGCGACGCGCGAGGGCGCCAGAGCCACCAGTTTCCGGGCCTCTGCCCCCACCACTCGTAGTCTGGTAGTTCCCGGTACTTCGTAGAAGACTCCGGTCTGGAAGGCCTCGATGGCCACCACGAACCGAAAATCGTCGTCGATGAAGGTCTGCGCCCTGGTCCCGCGCGAACCGCCGGAGGTGTCGCCGAAAGTGACCATCACCTCGTCGCCGGCCACGAGAGACCCATCGTACACGTCGATCTTGATGGTCCGGAAGAGCGGCCGCAGGTAGCCGCGGTTTTCGTACTTGCTCCTGAGCTTCGCGCTTCCGGTGGTGCGTACGGTAAGATAGTCGTCCCCCACCGGGTCGGTCATTTGGGGAGTCGGCATGTCACTGGCCATCTTGTAGGCGACCTTGATGACTCCGCCGTCATCGATGCCGTATTTCCCGACGACATACCGCACCGTCCAAGTGCCGTACGAACCCGCCGCCACGGGGTCGCTCGGTGAAAGAGTGGCGTGTCCGTACCACTCGGCCTTGTTCTCTTCGGTTATCCTTGTCAACGCCAGACCCCCAGCCTATCAGCCTATAAGCCTATCAGCTCATCCTGCTAACCTCACCTTGAACCTCGAACCAAGAGGTCATTGCCGATAAGCGTAAACCTTTGGCGCCGCCACCCCGATAACGACGGCGGCCACCATGAACCAGATGCAGAATGCGTCGATGTTCCCCCCGTATTGCAGCATCGCCTCGCCGAATCCCTTTTCCTTCAAGGTCGCCCGCAGCGCCGGCATGGTGGCGGAGGCGGCGGCGATGGGATGGATGGTCGCGTACAGAAGGCCATGGGTCTCGCAGTATTCCCGCACGATCTTACCGTCTTTGATGATCAGGAAGGGGCGGGGGCGCGGGAACGTCGGGATGACGGTGGTGATAGGTTTGTACGGTGTGATGGGCGGGGAGTAAGGCATTCCGGACTGACCGTAAGGCATGCTTGGGTTATACTGCAGAGCCATCGCCGCGATGTCCGGGACCATGATGGTGAAGGTCGTCGACGCCGCCAGGCTGCGTCCATCGACATCGCAGGCCTGGTCACCGGCCTTACCTTTCGATACGCGGTCGAGGCTCGAAGCCGCGATGAGGTCGCCCACAAGGATCACCGCCACCATGGCGGCCGCCACCACCCACCGGAAGCCGCCGCGCCGGCGCGGAGCTGCGGCTTTCTTCTTTCCCTCCGCCGGCGGCGCCATCGCCGCCGCCGACAGGTTGGATTGGATAGTCTGTTTCATCCGGGCGAAGTCCTCGGCCCCCTTGGCTCCGCGTTCCTTGGCCCGCAGCATTAGCAGAGCGCTCCCGTCGGCCAGCCCGACGTAACCCGCCTTTTCGTTCACCCGGTCCAGGGTGAGCGATCTCCACGAGTGCAGGCGGTAGCAGGTGCTGCCGGGCAGGATGTTCTTAACCTGCCGGGTGTAGACGCCCTCGGCCGTGATGATGAAACCCCCGGCCGACACCGGGGCGAGAGGTTGGACCGTGATAGCCCTTGTTCCCGTCCTCTTCAGGAGATTCGTCAACGCCCCGAAGACGAGGACCAGGACGGCCCCGCCCAGACCCAGGACGATGCCCGCCGCGGACAGGCCCTCCGACCCCATGGCCCCAATCTTCTTGACGTCCAGCGAGAATATGGTGCCCAGGCCGCGCGTCACATCCGGCCAGTGCACCATTCCGGTTACCAGAGGAAGAACGAAAAAGAGCAGACCCAAAAGCGCCAGAGCGATGCCGAAAGCCATGAGAACGAGAAAGATGATCCAGGCGAAGAAGACTCCTCCGCCCATGGCCCCCCGTATTTTCCGACTCATCTGCGTGCCTTCTTTCGAATTACCTTCGGACCGGGTCGGATGCCGACTCCTCGACTGTGCCCGTGTGCTTGGCTATGCTTGGTTATGTTTGGCTAAATCTTGGCCAAGGCCTGCTCGAAATCGGCTAGGATATCCCCGACCGCCTCAATGCCCACGCTCACCCTGACCATTCCGCCCGTGATCCCCAGGCGCAGGCGGGCCTCCTCGGACATGGCCCGGTGCGACGTCAGCGCCGGGTGGGAAACGGTCGTGCCCACATCGCCCAAAGACGGGACAAACTGACACAGCTTCAAGGCACGGATGAAGCGGTTCGCCCCCTCCATGCCCCCTCCCACCACGAAGCTCAACATGCCGCCGTTCCCCGACGGCAGGAGCCGTGCCGCCAGCGAGTGGTCCAGATGGCTTTCCAGCCCAGGGTAGAACACCTTCTCCACCCGCCCGTGGCCATCCAGAAATCTGGCCAGCCGCAAAGCATTCTCGCTATGCCTCTGCACACGCAGGGCCAGCGTTTTCAGGCCCCGCAGCGTTAGCCAGGCGGCGAAGGGGTCGATGGTGGCTCCGGTCGTGGTATGGTAGCTGCGGGCGGCCCCGATGATCTCGCGCGTCCCGGCCGCCACCCCCGCCGTCACGTCACTGTGGCCGGCCAAGAACTTAGTGGCGCTAGAGAGGCTGACGTGGGCCCCGTGCGCCAGCGGCTGGAAGAGGTAGGGTGTGGCGAAGGTGTTATCGACCACCAGGACCAGCCCGCGTTCCCGGTACAGTTCGGCCAAGGCCGGGACATCGGCCACCCGCGTGGTGGGATTGCTAATGGACTCGACATATACCACGCGCGTCGCCGGCCGGATCGCCTCCGCCACCGACGGCGCGTCGGCGGCCGCCACGTAGGTCACGGTCACCCCGCGCCGCCTAAGCGGTCCCTCGAACAGGCCGAAAGTCCCTCCGTAGCACTCCGCCGTCACCACCGCGTGATCGCCCGGTCCCAGGGTGCCGCATAGGACGTCGTTGATGACCGCCATCCCTGAGGCCGCCGCCAGCCCGCTTTCGCCTCCTTCCAGTTCGGCCACCGCCGCCTCCAGCGCGCTTCCGTTTGGGTGCGCCATGCGGCTGTAGAGGAAGGCGTCGCTGTCCCCCTTGTAGACGGCCTCCACCGTGTCCAGATCGGGGAAGGCGAACACCGATGTCTGGTAAATGGGCATACTCACCGGCCGTGTCGCCGCCGGAACCAAGTCCTCACCCACATGGGCTGCCACCGTTTCCATGGAACGCCTGGCCATTGCCGTCGCTCCCCTCTGTCTCTGGTCCTTATTCTGATCCTTGCCGTTTCGTCCGCCGGGTTCCGGCCTTTGCTATGCTGTGAACTTCTTCTTCTCACAGCCCGCCATCCTGCCTCCGGCGGCCCGGAGTCGAACAGAACCACTCAGAATCATCCAAATCTGGTCAAGCTAAGAGAGGCAAAGTAGTTAAGGGGTGGTCGCTTGGCAAACGTCGAAAGACTGAGGCGGAAACAGTACGGCGAGGCCGCGCTCTGGGAGGCGAAACTCCACCGGGTCATGGAGCGGTTCGCCATTTCGGAGTACAACTGGAACTACGACCGTTGGGGCGCCTGGGTGTCCTTCCGATATAAGGGCCAGCTTTACCGCTTTGACCACACAGTGGACAAGGGCCGCGCCCGCGGCATCTCCCTGCATTTCGGGACGGACTGTTTCGCCCAGATCGTCCTGTCCCTGGAGGACTTGGTGAAGATGGCGGAGCGCGGCGTCTACGACCTCGAGACCTGGGTCGCCGGGATGCGGGTCCTCCCGCAGGCGCTGGAAACACCGGCCTTCTTCAAGGCTCTCGGCTTCCCCGAAATCCCCGCCAACGTCGAGGACGTCAAGGCCCGTTACCGGTCACTGGCATCAACGATGCACCCCGACGCCGGCGGGGACGAAACGGTTTTCAAGACCATCACCGCCGCCGCCGAGCAGGCCACGAACTACCTCGCGGAAAGAGAAGCCAACCGGGAAAAGGAGAAGTGAACCGAAACAGGGCCTGGGTGAGCGCTGCAAAACTCCAGTTGTGGGATCGGTGGAGTTCTTCTGAGCCTGGGGTCTGGGCACGGCCTTGTCGGGGTCCGGTACGGCCGGCGGCCGACCGCCGGGCCTCCGGCCCTTCTTCTCCTCTTCCCGTTCGCGTTCAGCCAGCTTCTCCTCAGCTTCCCGCTTTCGGGCCTCCGCCTCAACCTTGGCTTCGGCTTCCAGCTGGGCCTTGGCTTCTCTGATCTTCGCCCGCCGACTTTCCCGTCGCTGTAACTCCTTCGGCAGGTCGTCCCCAGACTGCCCCTTCCCGAACTTGGCGTCTTCCGCGGCGTAGGTCCGTTCGGCCAGCTTGAGCAACTCCTCAATCTCCCGCTCCAGCTGCTTCTCCGCTTCGACCATCCTCTGGGAATCAAGGGAGCATCCCTGGCCCCTGCCTTACCCACTCGCCCGATCCGGGTTCGCCAGCCTCGACAGTGTGAACCGTCGTGGCTTCGAAGCTCGCCAGGAGGGGGGCAGAGGAGGAGAACCGCCAAAACGTGGCACCCTCACCCGCGGAAAACGCGAGGTTTTGTCTTTGTCAGACTATTGGAGGCCGATTTCCGCCAAATTCTAGCGGTAGCCACGAGACACCCATTAGATTTTGGCGGAAAACCGCCCCAAACTCACCGTCCTG
>JAJYWN010000042.1 GCA_021791495.1 Bacillota bacterium | reverse complement strand
AGCCGCACCCTGGACTGGGGAAAATAACTTTCCCCCAGCCGTTTGCCTCCCCGCAATCGCCCCGTAGTCGCCCCCGATCGCCGCCCGGTGGAAAGTTGCTTTCCGTTGTTTCGCCCGCCCTGTGGCAACCAACTTTCCACTCGCCCTGCCCCCGAGTCACCCGACCACGTGCTGGTGCTGCCCAAAGCGTGCTCGCACTGCCGACTTTGCGCACCCGCCGTCGGCTACCCTTCTCCGGTGCCGGCTTCCCGAAAAACTGCCCGAACAGATTTTCCAGCCGAAGGAACTAGCCGGCTTTCCCCAAAGTCTCCCCGTGGAGCCCGCACACGGTTCGGCAGACAGCCGTGCGGCCGGGCATCCGGTCAGCCCAAGTAGTTAACGGAGAAAGGCGGCCCGCGCTATGGGCATTGCGCGGATACCAGACCGGATTCTTCTGTCCCCCGATCTTCCTTCGCTGGCCAAGAACCTGTGGGGCGTGCTGACGATGTTCCGGGGTCAGCCGGTCACCAGTACGGCCCCCTGCCGCATCACCCAGGCGCAACTAGCTACCTGCTTGCGCACGACGCGCCCCACGATTAGGAAGAACCTCAGAACCCTCGAGTCCTTTGGCTTCCTTGAAATAGTGGGACCGGGCCAGTACCGCCCGATCGATCCCGAGATGTCCCACCAGCTTGCCGAACTTGAAACTGTGAAAGCCAGGCTGGAGAACACGGATCTCCTCGGGCAGACGATCGTCGAAGTCACCTGCGAGGTGGTCGTCGACAGACCGAACTTCATCCGGAACGCCCGCCTTGAGTCGATTAAGAACCCCAGCACCTGGCAGTCTCTGGAGTTGGATCTGTACGACCCTGTACGGAAAGTGGCCATCGAGTTCAACGGCGCCCAGCACTACCACACCACCGAAAGATACCCCGACCAGAAATCCCTCCGCGACCTGATGCTCAGAGACCTGGTGAAAGAGGCACAATGCGCTCGGAACGGCATCACCCTCATCACCTTGACCACCGAGGACCTGAGTGTGAAAGCGATTGTGGCCAAGATCGGCGACGCGCTGCCCATCCGCGCCGGTGCGGCCCAGAGCATCGCCGCCGCTTACATAGATAAGGTCTGCTACTACTACAGGAAGAAAGCGCAGGAAGAGCCCTTCCACGGTCGAGGGCCTTACGAAAAGGAGGGAACGATACACCGGTTCGTCCAAGGGGTGAGCACCCGTGACGGAGGCACCTCTCCCGCGGCCAACGACAGGAACCGGGGTCGCGGCCCGGACACTGGATCCACGAAGCCCCCGTAAGTGGGCCAAAAGACGCAAATCCGCCAAAACACACAAGTGCGCCAAAGGACAACGCCGAGAGGGTTTGGCTGGCCCTGTACGAATAGAAGGGCATGGTCACTGACTCCGGGACGAATCCCAACCCCAGGCTGGACTCCAGGCTCGAAAGCAGACGGAATTCCGTTCTCCTGGCGATGGTGGTGTCCATGGCTCTGTCCTACATGCCGTGGTACAACTTCTCGGCCGTGCTGGGCCACATCACCAAGGAATTCGGCCTGTCGACGACTGACAGCGGCATGATCATGTCGGCGTTCCAAGCGGGCTACGTCGTGGTGGTTCCCCTCACCGGGTGGCTGTCGGACCGTTTTGGCGCCAAGCGCACAGTCTTCTGGGCTACCCTGGCGACAGCCGTCTTCTCGACCCTGTTCTCCGTCCTGGCGGCGGGGAAGTGGAGCATCCTGACCTTGCGCCTAGCCACGGGTTTGTCCGCCGGGGCCATCTACGTCCCGGGGATGACCCTGCTATCGCGCTGGTTCCCAGGCTCGCGCCGAGGCATGGCCTTGGGAGCGTACACGGCCGCCCTGGTCACAGCCTACGCCGGCGGGTACTTCATCGCCGCGCCCACTGCGGCTGTTTACGGCTGGAGAATGGGGATACTCTTCACTTCCCTGCCGGGGTTTGTGGGTGCGGCGCTAGTCTACTTCGCGGTCCACGAAGCGGACGGGGCGGAGGTGGAGCGTGAGAGGGCGGCTGGCGTGGAGTTGGAGAAGGCGGATACGGGTGAGGCAAGGACGGAGAAGGTAGGCCTCGGATCAGACAAGCTGCACGGCCAGCGAGAGACGGCACTGGCAGCGCCCGCCTCCGCCCGGCCCCTCGCCGGACTCGCCGGCCCCATCCTCATCACCATCGCCTACGTCGGCCACATGTGGGAACAGTACGCTTTCTGGGGCTGGCTCGGTCCCTACCTGTCCAGCGCCGCCGCCGCGACCTCCGCCTCTACCGGCGCCGGCTTGTCCGCGGCTGCCGCCACCGCCTGGGGTGGGCGGGCCGCCGCCTTAATCATCCTCCTCGGCGCCCCCGCCACCCTCCTCTGGGGTGCCGTGGCCGATCGGCGCGGCCGGACCTGGGCCATCCTCCTCGCCTCCACCTGCAGCCTCATCGCTGAACTGGCCGTCGGCTACCTCTACCGCTACTCACTAGGGATGACCGTCGTTGTGGCATCCTGGATCGGCTTTTGGGTCGTGGCGGACTCGGCCATCTACAAGGCCGGCCTGACCGAAATGGTCCACCCGAGAGTGCGCGCCACCTACCTTGGCGTCCAATCGGCCATCGGTTTTGCCGCCACCATCGTCGCCCCCCTTGTCTTCGGCCTCGTTCTTCGCCACTTCAACGGTAACGTCTCTCCTCTCGCCGTTCGTTCGTGGGGACCGGCCTTCCTGGTCCTTGGCGCCGGAACGCTCCTGGCGCCCCTGGGATCGCTGCTTCTTCGCGCCAGGCCCGACGTGGCGAGACTCATGGCCGCGGGGAAGATGTAAGGTAACGGAGTGAGACGCGAAGGGGCTCAGCCCAAGGCGGTTCAGGGGTAGCCCCAAGGCGGTTCAAGGGCAGCTCACGGCACGCCCATCGACCCCATCATCATCAAGAGATTCTGTCGTGCGTATCGTCGTCCCGCGTAGGTAAACCCGCCCGCGTCAACCATCACCGTGTCGGGAGTGCCGGAAGCATCCGCCGTGAACCAGAATCTAAGGGTTACCTTGGTATGCGCCGGATAGGTGAGGCCGCTCCAGTACGGCCTGGCGCCCACGAGCGCGCGGACGACGCTATTCTTCCACCTTGTAAGGTCCTGGGTCTGGGCGCCGGTGTCGATCTCCAGCTTGGTTGCCGCATACAGCCGGGCGACATCGCCCGCGGCCGCGGCTGGGACGGGCAGCCATTCGCGCACCAGGCGGTCAAGGGCCTCCCCACACCCCAGCGAAACCTCAGCACCGTACGGCGACGCGAAGACGCCCGGCTCCGAACCGTAACCTACAATAGGGTCCGGGCCGGGCGGGGTTAGAGAACGCGGCGACATCATGTAGAGGAACCCATCCCCGGCCAAGGCCAGATGCGTCTCGGCCCCGCCGTCCTTGATGGTGATGGCGTATTGGGGGAAGGGCCGCTCCAAGGGCTGCGGCGGCTCGAAAATCCCGGCTCGCCAGCCCTTCTCGATGACCTGGGCGAGTTGCTCCGCCTCCGCGGCCGTCAGCCGCCGCGACACCCCCGGAAGGTCACTGATGGCAAGGGTGACCGGCCCCGACCGCACCCTCGCGGCCAGGGCCGCCGGCGTGTTGGCCGCCGCGTTCAACAAGGCCTCCAAGATCGATTCCGGGACCCGATAGGTAGGCCCGCCGATGCCCAGATGGAGCAGGCCCAGGCTCGTCGCCTCGCGCCGGTAGAATTCCACCTTTTGTCCAGGCTCCCCCGGTGCCTCCGTTCCCGTCCCCGTACCCGTCCCCGTTCCAGTAGCAGTGGTATAAGTCGTGAACCATTTCGTGAGCGCCGTACCCTTGGCCGCATCAGGTTCTTCCTCTCGCCGCGCCGCGCTCAGGATTTTCCACAGGTTGTTCAGAGAGACCGGGTCAGACATTTCAAAAGGCTGTCTGCCCTGGCGTTCCACCACGACCTTGACCGGAAGCCCGAGGCCCGCGGCCTGAAACGTCCCGGTCGGCGCCTTGGCCGGCGTCCCGGCCCCGGGCTCGGGCTTCCCGGCGGCGGCCCCTTTCGCCGCCGGCACTCCCGTAACCGGTCCGGGTCCCATCGCCTCGGCCGATATCTCATCAAGAACGCGGTAGACCACGGCTCTGACGGGCTTGACGCCGCCCTCCCACGGCACGTCCAGGGCGTACAGCCCGCCCGCGGGCGTGAGGAACCAGTCCACCGCGTTGACCCGGCGGGCACGGGCGAGAACTTGCCCTTGTGGATTCAATCGCTGAACCTCAGAGGGATCCCCGACGATATCGACGTACGTGTTTCCCACCCGGTCCTGGCCGAAGTCCAAATCACCCTTCCCGTGCAT
>JAJYWN010000008.1 GCA_021791495.1 Bacillota bacterium | reverse complement strand
GTGCGCTCGAACTCGTCCCGCAGGTGCCAGATGAGGCCATTGTAGACTTTGGTGGCGCAGAGCATGGCGTCCAGCAGAATCGCTGTCGCTTCTTGACTGGCGACAACCTTCGCCTTCAGGGTTAGCATCATCTGCCGGATCACCTCCTAGGCGCTACTGTTCCTCCGCCACCTTTTCTTGGCGCTCGATATACCGCTGGATCGTTTCACTACTGACATGCCCCGCCGTGCCGACGTAGTACGGGGGGTTCCAGAGGTGCCCGCCCCATAGCCGCTTCTTGAGCCCCGGAAGGCGCACGAAGAGCACCCGGGCCGAAGCACCCTTGATGAGCTTCACGGCGGTAGCTACCGCCCTGGCCGGTGGAACGCTGATGAACAGGTGGACGTGGTCGGGCATCACCTCCAGTCCTTTCACCTCGTAGCCATGCTTAGCGCAGATCTCTTGCAGCAGGTCTCTTGCCGCCACATCAACGGGTGGAGTTAGCACCTTCCGACGGTACTTCGTTTACCATACAATGTGATACGATGTCTCGTAGACGCAGTTCCCAGTGGATTTCCACGCTTCGTGCTTCACACTATCAATGATAACACCGAACACGTGTTCGGGGAAGTAGATTCCACCAAAAAGGTTCCGAGGGGGTCCATGTATCCCCTGACTGAAGTCGGGGGGATTACAGCCCCCTCGGGCTCCCCCGGTACCTCTAAAGGGCCCACTCGAATACTCGTACACTCCGGATCGCCCCCGGTCCCCGATCTGTATTTGCCGTTCCGGTTTTGGGGCTGAGAGGGCTCAGGCTCAAGCGTAAGCCCTGACCCTATTCCGGCCAGGCAGGTCACGGATGATCTTCAGTAGATCGTCCAGGCTTCCAGTGAGGTCCGCCCCGCTGGGCCCGCTTCCCCGTTGGATCAATTGCGAGGGGTCTAGGAAGGTGGCCAGGCCCAGCGTTCCGGCGACCAAATCCTCTTCGACGTCGTTGCCGACCATCAGGCACTCTTCGGGCGACCGTCCAATAAGGTCAAGGATTTCCCGGTAGTACTCCACATGGGGCTTACAGAAATGCATGGACTCATAGGCCGTCACCAGTCGCCAAGGGAAATCGAAAACTTCGGCCCAGCGCATGCGCTCCTCGATCGCGACCAAGGGGAAGAGGGGGTTGGTGGCCAGTACGAGGTCGTACCCCTTTGAAGCGGCCAGCGTCAGGAGGGCACGGGCGGCCGGTTTCACGTAAGTTCGGGTTCGCAGTTTAGGGAAATCGTTGGCGTAGTAGTTCATGAAGACCGGCTCGGCCTTGGCCCGCTCCATGGCCAGCGCTGGGTAGAAGTGCCCCGCGAAAGCGGAGGCATTGTTCACGGTGGGCTCCAGGTTATCCACCATAGCCTGTGTGGAAGCCAATAGCTGCCTCATAAAGGCCTTGGGTTCGGCCAGACCTGCCTGGGCGACCTTGGTGGCCACCGTCTGAAGGTAGTATTGAAGAAAGACGTTGATGTCGCAGCCCAGAAGAGTCCCGTCCAGATCAAAGAGCAAGGTGTTCACTTCTAACAGCCGTTTCCGCAGTTCGGCGGAGACCGCCAGTTCTTCAGCCACTGCTCAAAGCACCTCTGTGGTGTGAGTTGTGAAGCCCGCGCGCAGCCCTGCCGGGGTCCGTGCCCTCAATACCCGGCTGCCGCGCCGCTCCCCCGCGGGTCACTGACCGCGGTGCGCACTCCCGTTTTCGGGTCAATGCGGATGAGTTGTACGTTACCGCCGGCCGCCCACGGTCCCACAGCTTTGACCGTGTGACCCCGCGCCGTCAGCCCGGTGATGGTATCGACCGCGATACGGTCTTCAATCCGTAGCTCCACGGGACTGTCGAAGGTGGCGGGGTCGGTCCCTGGGGAGCTGGTCCAGCGCGGCACGGTGACGGCGTCGGCGGGAGACAAGCCGAAGGACAGGATATTGACGATAGTCTGGAAGTTCCACTGGGGCTGCCCGTCTCCACCCGGGGTACCACCCACCAGATAGGGGCGGCCGTCACCGTCTAACACGAGGTAGCACAGCAAGGTGTGCATGGTCTTCTTCCCCGGAGCGATGACATTCGGGTGCCCAGGCTCGAGCGTGAAACCGCGGCCGGCCCGGTTGTTCAGGAGGATGCCGGTGCCGGGCACCACCACGCCACTGCCAAAAACCAGAGACAGGCTGTGGATGAAGGACACCGCGTTGCCTTTCGCGTCTACCACCACAAAAGAGGTGGTGTCGCCCTCGGCCGGCCCTTCGAAGGCCCAGGGATTCCCGTGCGGCGCTTTCGGCAGGCGCTCCACCGTGGTTTCCGCGCGGATATGGAAGCCGCGTACCGCCGCGTATCTGGGTGAAAGGAGCCCACTCAAGGGCACGTTGACGAAGCGCGGGTCGCCGGCGTAGGCCAGGCGGTCGGCAAAGGCCAGTTTCTTCGATTCCACCATGTAGTGGATAGCGTCCACGGACCCGAAACCCATGCCCGCCAGATCGAACCCTTCGGCGATGGCCAGTTCCTCCAAAAGGATCAGCCCCTGGGACGGTATCCTGGGCGTCACCACGCGGTACCCATGGTAGTTCACGGAAAGCGGTTCGTCCACCTCGGTCTTGTGCTCCGCCAAGTCCTCCGCGGAAATGAGCCCGCCTTCTTCCTCCATGCAACGGACGATGGCCGCCGCCAGGTCGCCCCGGTAGAAGGTGTCGGGGCCGTGGCGGGCCAGTTCTTCGAGGCTGGCGCCCAGATCGCTCTCGACCAGGATGTCACCCGGTGCCGGCGCCGTTCCGTCCGGTTTCAGGTAGATGGCGGCTGCGGCAGGGTTTTTCGCCAGCCTGGCGGCAGCCGTCTCAATGGTGCCGGCCGGGTCCCGCGACAAGGGAACCCCCTCGCGGGCGTAGCGGATGGCCGGGGCGAAAAGCTCGGAGGCGGGCCGGCTTCCGAAGAGACGCAGGGCTGTGAACCACGCGTCCACCGCGCCCGGAACGGCCACCGACAAGGCGCCGAAAAGAGGCATCTTCGGGCCGTAACCGCGGTCAAGGATGGCCTGCCTGGTGGCGGCGCGCGGCGCTTGGCCACTCCCCATGATGGCCGTGGTCCGGCCCGAGGCCGCGTCGTAGATCAGGATGAAGGCGTCGCCCCCGGGCCCGCACATGTGTGGCATCAAGACACTCGTGGCGGCGGCCATGGCGATCGCCGCATCCACCGCGTTCCCGCCGTCCTGGAGCACCGACAGACCCACGCTGGTCGCTAGCGGATGGGCCGACGACACTGCTCCCTGGCGGCACATGACTTCTTTTATCTGCATCTCGAGTTGCTCCCTTCATGGTGGTGGCCGCTCCCTCCGCCGCCCCTAACGCCGTTATCTGGAACCGTAGACCGGAGTGAGCCAGTGGCGGTACTTCTCCACCTCGCCGCTGGCGGCGGCGAAGTAGGCCTGCTGCAGTTTGAGCGAAATGGGCCCAGGCTTACCGTCGCCCACGGGCCGGCGGTCCACCGAGGTGATGGGGGCCAGCTGTACGCCGGTCCCGCACAAGAACATCTCGTCGGCTACGTAAAGCTCGGTGCGGTCGATCGCGCGAGTCTCGGAGGGGATCCCCATGTCCGACGCCAGCTCAAAGATGGCCGCGCGGGTAATGCCTTCCAGGATATTGGCGGAAACCGGGCTGGTGATCAGGGTGCCGTTCCTCACCACGAAGAGATTGGACGAGCTGCCCTCGGAGACATGACCGTCCGAGGAGAGCTCCAAGGCTTCGTCGTAGCCGTTGGTCTTGGCCTCGTCCGAGGCGATGCAGGCATTCACGTAAGAACCGGTGAGCTTGCCGCGAGGCGGGATGGAGTTATCGTCCGGCCGTACCCAACTGGACACGCAGACTGAAAGGCCTTTCTCGACGTCCAGGTAGTCGCCCATGCCCAGCGTGTAGATGGCCAGACGGTCTTCCAGCCCAGTCAGCTTCAAACCGATGTAGGGAGCCGACTTATAGGCGAAAGGCCGGATGTAGGTGTTCTGGCGGGCCTCGTTCTGGCGGAGGAGTTCCACGACGATCTCGCACATGCGCTCCACCGTCTCGGGGAGGGCTATCCGGAGTAGTCGCATGTTGTAGGACATGCGGCGCATGTGTTCGCGGAGTTTCAAGACGTACAGCTCGTTCCGCCCGGGGTTCCAGTAGGCGCGGATACCTTCGAAGCAACCGGTTCCGTACTGTAACGCATGGGTGGAGATACTCACCTTGGCCTCGGATGCCGGCACGATCCGGCCCTCGAAATAGGCGTAATTAGTAGACAAAGGGGCGACCTCCTGTGCAACGTTTTTTGAACACTAGTCTTACACCTGCCAAACTTTTCTGGTAGGCTCGAACGGGAGACGAAATGGTACTCGTAGACGACTCCGGTCTCGTGGTTCGAGAATTACGAGAAAGCGATGCCGGTTTCCTTGTGCGCTGGCTTTCGGATTCGAGGGTCCTCCAATTCTACGAGGGCCGCGACCGCCCGCACGACGAAGCCATGGTGCGCCGTGTCTTCTACGATGCCTCCACCGATGAGGTAAGGTGCTTGGTGGAGTGGCAGGGGCGCCCCGTTGGATACCTGCAGTTTTATCAATTGAGTCCGGACGGCCAGAAAGAGTTAGGGATAGAAACGGACCGGGGTCAAGGCGAAAACCGGACGGCCTATGGGCTGGACCTTTTCATCGGCGAGCCTGAACTGTGGGGCCACGGCCTTGGCGCGCGGCTCGTCGGGACTGTGCTACGATATCTGGCCGAAGAAAAGAAGGCTACCCTGGCCATCGTCGATCCCCAGACCTGGAACGCCCGGGCCATCCGGTGTTACGAGAAAGCCGGATTCCGCAAGACCCACCTGCTGCCCGCCCACGAGATGTACGAAGGACAGATGAGGGATTGCTGTTTGATGGAGTGTCCTCTGCCTCCCCGGAGGACACCATCGCGACTGTCCTCCTAGCTCACCTTCCCAGACTTTGTTGCTGACGCTCGTAAGGAGGCTGCTGGACCTGGTAAGCGGCGGGTGCGGACGTCGCTCCCGCCGCCACCGGCGCCCCCGGAGTGGGCTTGAGTTTGGCGAAGGCGATAGTTCCCCAGGTTGTCGGTAGGATCTGGGTGACGATGACGCTGGCCCGCTGGCCGATGAGCCTCTGGGCGTCGTCGACGACGATCATGGTCCCGTCTTCAAGGTAACCCACGCCCTGCTCCGGCTTCTTCCCTTCCTCCACGATGTTCAGAGAGATCTCCTCAAAGGGCGAGACCACCGGTTTGGCGGCCCGGTACAGCGCGTTGATGTCGATGAAGTCCACGCCCTGGATCTCGGCCACGCGGCACAGGTTATGGTCGTTCGTCACCAAGGTAGCCTCCAGCCGCTGTACGAAGCGGAGCAGGCGGTTGTCCACATTCAGGTCTCGTCCCGGCTGCTCCTCGTCTTCCCAGGTCACCACGGGGATCCGGCTCTGCTCCTGCAACAGCCGCAAGTTGTCCAAGCCGCGCCGGCCCGCCGTACGGCGCGCCGGGTCCCTGCTGTCCGCCAGATACTTCATCTCGTTTAGGATGAAACCGGGGACGATGATGGTCCCTTCTAAGAAACCGCCGCCTGCCAGCGACACAATACGGCCGTCGATGATGACATTTGTGTCCAAGGCTTTCCGTGTGGGCGCGTAGGGTCCCGGCTCGGTGGAAGGCTGGCCTTCGCGGGCGCGGAGCACTTCTTCCGACAGGTACTCCACCCTTTCCTGCAATCGGGCGTTCTCCGTGGCCAACCGCTGATTATCCGCCCGGAGCCTCGGCAACTCGGCCAACGCAACGGAGGCCGCCGCCAAGGTACGCGCCAGGTCGTCCAGCCGGGTCCGCGCTTCCTGGTCCCAGAGTTGCCGTTCGACCAGCGCCGGCGCCGTGGCCATGTCCCAGACCTCTTCGCGGGCGACCGTGGCTGTGGAAATGGGTCCGCCGGCCACCACCGGCGGTATCATTGACGAAACGGCCTCGGGCAGAGCCGACGAAGCGGCCGGTAAGGTACCAGCGGCGGTAACTGGCGTTGCCGCCAGCGCGCCGGGCGCGGCCGGCGGGCCCGGTATCAGTCCCTCGTCGTGGGCGATACCGTCTTCCAAAGCCTTGCGCGCGGTATAGTAGAGGCGCCGGATGGTGCTGTCGCTCACTCCATAGTGGCGGCTCAGATCGGCCAGTCGCTTTCCGATGGTCATGCCCTGGGGGCGGTCGGCGACCTGGTCCAGCAAGGCAAAGGGGTCCACACTAACACGGCTTTTCGGTGTCAAGCTAATCCTCCCATATTGCTCCGCTTGGTAGCTTCCAGCCATTCACAGCAACCTCGGACATCCATCAGTTTCCCCAATCCCAGATGTTCGGACTATATCCTTCCAATTCCAGTAGAATCCCAATCACTTTTGTCAAAAATGCCTAACAAGCTGGGCAGAACGGTGTGCGTGCTTTCACAAATAGATTCCGGATTTCCAATTCGGGCCGGCCCTGCGATTTCCTCCGTGCTGGATGAAAGGTTAGGCTGTGGGATTGCAGAACCTAAGTAGCCAGAGGAGGGCCTATTCGTGCTCAGGGTTATCGCCGGCCAAGTCAAAGGTATGCGCCTGAAATCTCTCCCAGGAGACCTCACTCGCCCACCGACGGGACGGGTTAAGGCGGCATTGTTCAGCATCATTCAAGAAGCGGTGGAAGGCGCCTCGTTCCTCGATCTTTTCGCGGGTACCGGCAGCTACTCGGTGGAAGCCTTGAGCCGCGGCGCCCGGCGGGCGACTCTGGTGGAGCTGAACCCCAGGCAGATCAGCGTCATCCGCGAGAACCTGCGGCGGACCAACCTGGCCGACCGGGCCCAAATCATCCAGGGCGATGTCCTGCGCGTATTGGGCAGCCAGAAGCTGACCGGCCCGTTCGATCTGGTCATCGTCGCCCCGCCGCACTTGCGGGAATTGTGCCAGCGCACCTTGGACCGCCTGGCGACATTGGGGGACCGGGCTCCCCTAAATCCGTCAGCCACCGTCTTTGTCCAGCACCACCGCGACGACGCCCTACCCGAGCGGATTGGCCCTCTGGTGCTGGTCCGGCAGTACCGTTATGGGATAACGGTGCTATCCCGGTATACGTGGGCCGACTCGGTCTACGCGCCGGCCTCGGCCGATGATGACGGCGTCCAGGACCGGCGCTTATCGGGCTCGGCTTCGGACGAGCCAGAGCGCTAGCAGCCAGGCGACGCATCCGACCGGCCTCGCCACGCCGGGCCGCAGGCTACCGACCACCGCCTCGGTGGCGTTGCCGATGGCCCTGGCCAGAGCCCGGCGCCCGTCGGCCGTGAGGTCCTTGTAGCCGGCTCCATCCAGGCTCTTGTCGTAGGCGTATTCGCTCGCCGCCGCCTTGGTGTAGCCCACGTCCATCCTCTCCAAGAACGCCCGCCCGTGGACGCGGCCGAGGCGGTAGTCATGCTCCCGCAGACGCCGTTCCAGAAACCCTCCGAAGTGCCCCAGAAAAGCCCCCGCCAGCTCCCGCGCGGGGTCATCCGGGGCAACCCGGACTAGGCTGGCGCTGCGCTTTCCATCCAGGTCGGCCACGGCCCTCACCTGCTCGACCAGAGCCGGAGGCATGCCGGTCTGGCGGGCCAGGTCGGCCAGATCGTTCAGGCGCCGGTTCACTTTCGCCGCATCCCGTAAATCGCGCAAGAGGTCGTCATTGGTCAAGGCGGCCATGACGCGGCTCGCCACCCCCAAGGGGTCACGTGGCGGTTCGCCTGGCACTGGTTGCGGAGCTCCTGGTTCTACCATGATGTAAACGCGATCGGTTGACGGTAGCAGGTATGGCGGATGATGCCCGTCGGCGTATATGGTGATGGATCTCGCGTCTGGGGCAGCGGCTACCCGGAGCTGGGCTTCTTGGGTGCCGGGTCCGTCCAGCCGTCGGGCTCCCTCGAAGGCCTGGCGAAGGGGCCGATTGTCCAGCACTCCACCGTCCGCGTAACGCCTGTCGCCGATAGGCTCCGGCTCCACGGCCACCGGAAAGGCGCCCGATGCCGCCGCCGAACGGGCAATTTCCTCCCATGGCACCGCCGACGCCGGTTCTAGGATGAAGGCGGTCGGGGAGGCGAAAGAAGTCACGGCCAGGTCGTCACCCGGAAGGGGCGATGGTAGAGACCGGCCGGTCAGGTCCGTCCGGGTAATGCCCAGCCAAACGGGGTAGGACACGGGGGCGTGAGACGGGTCAGGCCGGAGGTGGTCCAGTAGCATCCGGCGTACTTCCACCGGGTTGAAGACGGAGGTGAGGGGGCCCGGCAATCCGGCCGGGCGGGAAAGGAGCCGCATGATGTCCAGATCGTCCACCCAGGTTTGCCGGAGCACTGCAGGATCGGTCCCGGTGTGGAGGCAGAAAGCGGCCAGGCAGGCGTTGAGGGCGCCGGCCGAGGAGCCACTGAGGACGTCGATGCGCAAACGGGGTGAAGACGTCTGGGCGGCGAACAAAATCTCGTGGACGATTCCGGCTTCGTAAGCCCCCAGGGATACGGCGCCGGACAGCACCAGGGCCAACGGACGAGTCATGGCGGTCACCTCGGCCCATTGTATGTGGCGCGGCCTGAACTGCAGCGCGCGGGCATAGGGTTATGCCGGTGACGACGGAAGATGAGCGCGACTTTGGCTTTGACCCTGCTGGGGTTGGGTTTGGCCGGAGGCGGGTTGGCCGGGCTCCTGGGGATCGGCGGCGGGATCGTCCTGGTGCCCTTGCTGCTGTATGTCCCCCCGCTTCTCGGAGTCCCCACGCTAACGATGAAAGAAGTGGCCGGGTTGACCATCGCCCAGGTGATGGTGGCCTCCCTGTCCGGGTTCCTGACTCACCGGCGCCGCCGGGTAGTCCATTGGGGGCTGGGGCTGTGGATGGGAGTGCCCAGTCTAGCCGGGTCCTGGGTGGGCGGGTTGGCATCCGGTCCGGTCTCCGCCAACAGTCTGCTGGGGCTCTTCGCCTTCGTGGCCGCCGTTTCCGGTATCTTGATGTTCGCGCCGGTGCCTGAGAAAAGGGACGTGGTGAAAGTGGCGGACATGGAGTTCTCGCCTGGGTTAGCCGCATTCTCCGCCGCGCTGGTAGGGTGTCTGGCGGGGATGGTCGGCGTCGGCGGAGCGTTCATGCTGGTCCCCGTAATGATCTACGTTCTGGGTGTACCAACCCGCATCACGATCGGCAGTTCTCTTTTCATTGTCGTCTTGTCGTCGGTGGGCGGCTTCGCCGGGAAGCTGTTCAGCGGCCAAGTGGAACTGCTGATGGCCTTCTGCCTGGTGGCGGGCGCTTGGCCCGGCGCCCGTCTGGGCGCGAATCTCAGCCACCTGGTACCCACGGTGACCTTGCGCCGGACTTTGGGACTGATCATTCTCTTTGCGGCAGGGCGCATCGTGCTGGACCTCGCGGCTTAACGCGACCAGACGACAGTGACCCGGCCATGTGAACGAGGCTGTGTTATTATGTTGGCATGGCCTCGCCAACACCTGCTTCTCCGGTCAATCTGGCCGAAAACCTTTTTGCTGAGCCATCCCCGCCTCCCGGGCAGGCGTCCAGGTCCCTGGGGCGGCTTTTCGGCATTTTCTTCTGGATCGGTGCCTTCACCATCGGCGGAGGGTGGGCCATGATCCCTCTCATTCAAGCCGCTGTGGTAGATAAGAACCGTTGGCTGCGGCAGGAGGACTTCGTGGACATCATCGCCGTCTCCCAGAGCGCGCCGGGCCCCATCGCTGTGAACGTGGCCGTCTTCACCGGCTACTGGGTCCGTGGCGCGGCAGGGGCCGTGGTCGCCGCCGCCGGCTCCGCCATCCCTTCATTCCTGGTAATCCTGGGCGTGGCCTATCTGCTGGCCGGTTTCGCCAGCAATCCTCTGGTAATGGCGCTTTTCCGGGGGTTACGCCCGGCGGTCCTGGCCCTGATCGCCACAGCCGCATGGACCATCGCCAAGAGCACTCTGAAGCGCCCCTTTCACCTGTCCGTCGCTTTAGGCGGTTTGGTCGCTGTCGTTTTCCTCCGCTGGCATCCCATCGTGCTTCTGGCCGTAGCCGGGCTCGCGGGGCTGGCGGTCAATGGATGGGACGCCCGTCGCGGCGCCGAACCCGGCGCCGGCACATCCCGGCGGCCGTCACAAGGTGAAGGCGCATGAGCACCCTCATCGCGCTCTTCATCGCTTTCTTCAAAGTCGGGGCCTTCGCCTTCGGCGGGGGATACGCCATGCTCCCCCTGATTCAGCGGGAAGTCATTGACGCACACGGGTGGATCACGCCACACCAGTTCGTAGATATCGTGGCCATCTCCCAGGTAACGCCGGGCCCCATCGCTATCAATATGGCGACATATGTAGGTCGCGATGTGTATGGCTTTACAGGGGCGGCCGTCGCCACCACGGCGGTGGTTCTCCCGTCGGTTCTTATTGTTGGTGGGCTGGCCTACCTATTCCTGAAGTTCCGTAACGTCGCCGTTCTCCAGTCTCTCCTGACCGGCATCCGTCCGGCGGTGGTTGCCCTGCTGGTGGTGGCGGCGTTCTCGGTCTTCAAATCAGCCGTCCCCGATTGGCGCGCCGCCGCTCTGGCGGTGGCATCCCTGGCCGCCTTCCGGCTAACGCGCCTAAACCCGCTGATCGTTCTGGGCCTTTCGGGCTTGGCGGGTATCGTGTTCTTCCGATAGACCCCGCCGTGGTCAATGAATGACGTTATACTTCCGGCCCACAGTCTCCAGGACATTCAGCGTGGTGTCCAGGTCCTCCCGTGTGTGGGTGGCCATAAGGCTCAGACGCAGGCGGCTAAGGCGTTTCGGCACGGCCGGGAAGTAGACGGGGTTCAGGAAGATCCCGGCTTCGTGAATTTCCCGGCTCATCTCACGCAGCTTCAAATCGTCGCCAACCAGGATAGGGACGATGGCCGTCTGGGTCGGGCCGATGTCGAACCCGAGCGTCCGCAAGCTGGTATGCATATACCTGATGTTCTCCCACAGTCTCTGGCGGATCTCCGGCTGGGTCTGGATGACCTCCACCGAAGCAATGAGGCTGGCGGTAACGGCCGGGGGCAGGCTGGTGGAAAACATATATGAGCGGGCGTATGTACGTATGTAGTTGCAGACGTCGGCCGAGGAGGCGATGAAGCCGCCCACGCCACCCAGTGCCTTCGAAAGGGTTCCGGCCACGATGTCGATTTGGCCTTCCATGTGATGGTGTTCGGGGGTGCCCCGGCCGTGGTCCCCGATAACGCCGGTGGCATGGGCTTCATCGATCATCACCCGGGCGTTGTACCTGCGGGCCAGGGGCACGATCTCCGGGAGGTTGGCGATGTCCCCGTCCATGGAGAAGACCCCGTCCACGATGACCAGCTTGCCGTCGTACTCCTTGTCGGATTCCCGGAGAATCCTTTCCAGGCTCTTCATGTCGTTATGTTTGAACGCGCGGAGTGTCGCCCCGGTGAAGCGGCATCCGTCGATGAGACTGGCGTGGTTCAGCTTGTCATTGATGGCCGCGTCGTTTTTCCTGAGAAGCGCCGAAATGGTACCCACATTCGAGGAGTAGCCCGATGAGAAGACCACGGCATCCTCGCACCCCTTGAGTTCGGCCAGCTTCCTCTCCAACTCCCGGTGAAGCTTATATGTGCCGGCCAGCAGGGGGACGCCGCCGGAACCCGCCCCGAACTCGTCGTTGGCGCGACGGCCGGCTTCCACCACCTTCGGGTGAGTGGTCAACCCGAGGTAGTTGTTGGAGGCCATCATGATCATGCTGCGCTCTTGCCCAGTGAAAGGGTCCAGAACCAGCGTCCGGTTTTCGCAGGGACCCAGCAGGGTGCGGCGGTAGAGGTAATGCTTGCGGTGGTGGGCATCGGCAACAAAGGCGGCGAAGGGCCGGGTTTTCGCGAAAACATCTTTATCCGGCAGTTCGTAGAAGTCGGCCAAGGTATACTCCCGCGAGTCCCCACTGAATGAAGCCGCGCGGCTGACGGACTCCAGTTCTTCCTCATCATCTACCGGGCGGACCTTGGGTGCCTTCGCGCTTTCACTCATATCGGATGTGCCCCCTTGTGCACAAGACTGTGTACATCGTGCTAAGGCCTATTCTACCAAATAGTAGTCCAGAATAGCAAGAACAGGTAATACCAGGTCATAAGAATGATCTCCCGCCCAGCGTGACGGCACCACTTTGCCATATGCGGTCTAACAGGTGAAACAGCGCGAGTGCCGAAGCTGTTGCCATATGACGGAACGACGAATGCTGTTTCTCTACGCCCATCCGGATGATGAGAGTTTCGGACACGGGGGCACCATTGCCAGGTACGCCGCGGAAGGTGCCCGTATCTGGCTGGCCTGCGCTACCCGTGGTGAGGCCGGGCGCCGCCGGGGTAGCCCGCCCTTCTGCACACCCGAGGAGTTAGGCGAGGTCCGTGCCCGGGAATTGGAGGCGGCTTGTCGCGAGCTTGGCGTAGAGAGACTAGTCTTCCTGGACCTGCCCGACAAAGGCGTGGCCACGTCTCCCGCCCGGCCGAAAGCTGTGGAAGCGGCTGCCGCTCTGATCGACGCCTTGCGGCCCCAGGTAGTGGTCGGTTTTGCTCCCGACGGCAGCCTTTCCCCGCATGTCGATCACGTTGCCATGCACTACCTGGCGAAAGAAGCCTTGGCGCGGGCCGGGCACCATCCCGATCGCTTCTACTACGTCACTTTCCCCCACAAGCTGGCTCCCCTGGTAGCCAGCCTGTTTCCTTCGGCCGCCGGGTACGCTCTGGCCCGTATCAGGGTTTCCGCGCTGGCAAGCGGCGTGGATGACTACCGGGCGCGTCGCCTAGCGGCCCTGCGGTGCCATCTAACGCAGGTCCAGCAGGAGCCTTGGCCATGGTTTCCCGACCGGGAAGCGGTGGCGCGTCTGGCGGAAGAGGAGTGGTATCTGCTCTCGGAGGACTGGCATAAGGGGCCTTCGGGTGCACCCACGGCCGACCTCGACGACTTGTGGGCGGACTTGCCGGACTCGACTCGGTGACCTAATTGCCACCCTTGCCGCTCTTCTTGGTAGCCTTCTTCTGGGCTTCGTCCCGATTCTGGCTTTCCGTGTTGTGGCGATTGATGTAGTCCATGACGATACCCGAGAGTCCGTAGACGGTGGTGATGGAGAAGAGGACCATCAGGATGAATGTGTAGCTGGCGGGATAGAAGTCCTGCAGGGTCAGACCCAGGAGTCCGGCGCCGACGAAAAGGTAGCCCCAAGTGCGGGTCTGCCGGTAGTAGTATATCGCCAGACATCCGATAACAGCGGCGATCCAGAAACCCGGATCCATGTTACGCTACCTCCCCTTCACCTTCACTTCTCGCCGACCACTTTCACCTCCGCCTGCAATTCGACACCAGACCGCTCTTTCACCTTTTCCTGAACCAGTTCGATGAGCGCCAGCACGTCGGAAGCCGTGGCCCCACCCTCGTTCACGATGAAACCTGCGTGTTTCAAGGATACGGTGGCGCCCCCCACCCGTGCTCCCTGCATACCGGCGTCCTGAATGAGCGTGCCGGCGAAGTGCCCGGGTGGACGGCGGAAAACACTACCGGCGCTGGGAATATCCAGTGGCTGGCGCTGCCGGCGCCGTTCGGCGAGGTCGGCCATGAGGGCGATGATAGTCTTCCGGTCACCTTGCCTAAGCCCCATTTCGATGCGCGTTACGATCACAGGCCGGTCCTGAAGCGCGGAAACGCGGTAGCCAAACTCCATGGCTTGGCGTCCATAGGTTTCCACCCTTCCGTCATACCACACGAACTCGACCGTCCTGACCACCTTGGCCATTTCTCCGTCATAAGCGCCGGCGTTCATCACCACCGCGCCGCCCACCGTGCCTGGTATACCCTGGGCGAACTCCAGTCCGCTCAAGGCCCTCTCGGCACAGGCGGTGGACAGCTCGGCCAGGGACAGCCCGGCTCCCGCCCAGACCGAAGGCCCTTGGAAACGCAGCTCATCGAAACCACCAGCCATCTTGATGACCAGACCCCTGATGCCTTTGTCGCGCACGATCAGGTTCGTGCCCTTACCCAGGACGAAGACGGGAACCTGCCTGCGTGAGGCCAAGGAAAGGACCTGGCGGAGTTCATCCAGGCCGTGCGGCAGGACGACGGCGTCGGCCGGACCGCCCAGGTGGAAGGAGGTATGTCTGGCCATGGGCTCGTTCTCCAGGACGCGGTCCGGTCCCAACAGCGAGCGGAGTTCGTTCAGAACCTCTTCCTTGATCAGTCCGGCCATCGATTGGTGTCACACTCCCCTGCCTTGGAGCCTCCGGCTCCAAGGTCTTCGCGGGTGTCTCTCCTTCTTGATACGCCGCGGCCTTCCTTTTATTATAGTGTGGGTATGGACGATTACCGTTGGGCCTATGACCGCCTGAACCAGGTCACCCCGCTGAAGCGAGACTGCGGTGCCCTGTGTAATAGGATTTGCTGCCGGGGCCTGGAAGAGAAGGCCGGGATGTATCTGTACCCCGGAGAGCAGGTTTTCTTCCCTGGCGGCGAGGACTGGTATGACCTGGAGTGGCACCGAACCGACGAAAGGGAGTTCTGCCCGGACTGGGAAGGCAAGATACCGGCCGTCGCCTTCCTCATTTGCCGCGGGACCTGCCCGCGGGACCGCCGCCCCTTGGCCTGCCGGCTGTTTCCATTGGCCGCCGAGATTGCCGCGTCTGGGAACGGGGACGGATACGAGATCGACGTGGCCCTAGACACGGACGCCGCCATCATGTGCCCCTTAGCGCGCCGGGCCCGCCTGGACCAGTTGGACCCCGAGTTCGTGCGGGGGTGCCGCGATGTCTACCGCCGGCTCGCCCGCGACCCGCTGATTCTGGCGGACCTGAGATGGCAGAGCGAGCGGCGGCGGGAAAGCCTGAACGACCCTTGGCGGAAGCTTCTCTAGGCGCTCACTTCAGAAATCTGTCCGCAGGGGAGCCAGCCCCTCCTCCTTAAGATGACACGTGTCGTTGACCAACACCGTGCCCAGCGCCCCGGGGACTCCCTCGATGATGTTCAGGCAGGCGGTCTGCTGCCCCAGGCGCCAGAAGGACTCAAGCCCCAAGCCCAGAGCCGTTAACACCAGCATCTTGCAGATGACGCGGTGCGTGGCGATGGCCACGGCTTCGCCCGGATGCGCGCGCACGACCCCGTCCAGAGCCTCGGCCGAGCGCCGCAGGACGTCGGGAAGGCCATCCCCTCCAGGGAAGTGGCAGCGTTGCGGCTCGTCTCTCCAGATGCGGAAGAAGTCGGGATACCGCTCCCGGGCCTCCTCCACATCCAGACCCTCCAAAACCCCCACATCGGGGTCGGAGAAAGCTTGCTCCACGATGAGTGGCGGCGGCGCCCCCACGCCTGCCCACTGGTGTCGCCGGATGGCCTCGGCTGTTTGGCGGGCCCGCCCCAGGGGGCTGCTGTAGACGGCTGCCAGCCGAATCGCGCCCAAGCGCCGGCCCAAGGCGTCTACCTGCATCCGACCCTTTTCGTTCAACGGCACGTCGGCCCGACCGCGGAACAGGTTATCCCTGTTCCAGGCGGTTTCCCCGTGCCGAACCACGTAGATTCTGGTAGGTCGCGCCCTCGTTTCCATCTTGCGTTAGTCCCCCCGGTCGCCACCGTTACTGCGGACCGCCGCAGACATCGATGAGAGTAGATTTCACGTGAAATATTGCGACTTTTGGTGGCTAGTCCCACTGTGTCTTGCTATAATCAGAACAACCGGAAAGCTGCTATATGCAATAACCCTATGGAGGCGGTAAACCACCGTGCTACTAGACAAACTACTCGTTCTCGCCCAGAGCACCGGTTTCGCCAGTCTTTCCGCCGGTCACATCGTCATGCTCGCTATCGGCATCGGCCTCATCATTATCGCCATTACGAAAGAGTACGAGCCGCTCCTTCTGGTTCCTATCGGGTTTGGCTGCATTCTGGCGAACCTCCCCAACACTGGCCTCCTGGAAGGCACGGGCCTGCTGAAAATCCTGAACTTCGGCCTGGAATATGATCTCTACCCCGCCCTGGTCTTCCTGGGCGTCGGCGCCATGATCGACTTCGGCCCACTTTTGGCCAACCCCAGCCTCATGCTCTTGGGCGCGGCCGGGCAGATCGGCATCTTTTCGACCTTCCTTATCGCCCTGGGACTGGGGTTTAACCTGAAAGAAGCCGGCTCCATCGGCATCATCGGGGCCGCCGACGGCCCCACAGCCATTTTCATGACGCAGAAGCTGGCTCCGCACTTGCTGGGCCCCGTCGCCGTGGCGGCGTACTCCTACATGTCACTGGTACCCATCATCCAACCACCCATCATGAAGTTCCTCACGACGAAACAGGAGCGCTCGGTGGTGATGCGCCAGTGGCGCGAAGTCTCCAAGGCCGAGCGCATCGCCTTCCCCATTATCGTAACCATCCTCACGGCACTGGCGGTCCCCTCGGCCGTCCCCCTGACCGGGACCCTGATGTTGGGAAACCTGATCCGTGAGGCGGCAGTGGTGGACCGGCTTTCGCGTACGCTCCAGGAAGGGTTCGCCAACATCGTCAGCGCGCTCCTGGGCATTTCGGTCGGGGCCACGATGCAGGCGAACATCTTCCTCACCAAACAGACCTTGGGGATTCTGGCCCTGGGCCTGGCTGCCTTTATCGGGGGGTCGGCGGCTGGAGTCCTGATGGGCAAGGTCATGTATCGTGTGACCGGTGGAAAGGTCAATCCGCTCATCGGCTCAGCGGGCATCTCCGCCATGCCCATGGCGGCCCGCGTTTCTCACATGATGGGCCGCAAGGAGAACCCGAACAACTTCCTCATCATGCATGCCATGGCCGCCAATGTCGCCGGCCAATTGGCCTCCCCCATCGCGGCGGCAGCCGTGTTCACCTTGATCATGGGCCGGTAAAGTCCCGGGCGACGCGGTCTTCCCCGTGCCGCTGGGGCGGTGGGCCGACTAGGTGCGGTGCAGCTTCCCCGTGACGTAAGCCTCGGTCCGTTCGCTGTCGGGGTCGGTGAAGATCTTGGCGGTGGTCCCGTACTCGATAAGTTCGCCGGCCAACATGAAGGCCGTGTAGTCCGAGGCGCGGGCGGCCTGCTGCATGTTGTGGGTGACGATGACCACCGTGTACTGAGTGGACAATTCGCGCATGAGTTCCTCGATGTGCAGGGTCGAAATGGGGTCTAAGGCCGAGCACGGCTCGTCCAGGAGGATGACCTCCGGCTTGGTGGCCAGTAAGCGGGCCACGCATAGCTGCTGTTGCAGCCCCAGCGAGAGATCCAGCGCCGCGCCGTCCAGCCGGTCTTTCAGGTCGTCCCACAGCCCCGCCCCCTCCAGACTCGTCCGGACGATGTGGCGGAGCCGCTCCTTGTCTTTCAGCCCGTTAACTTTCGGGCCGTAAGCGATGTTATCAAAGATGGATAGCGGGAAAGGGTTGGGGCGCTGGAAGACCATGCCCACCCGGCGGCGCAGGGCCCGCACATCGGTGCCCGGAGCGTAGATGTCGTCGCCGTCCAAGGTGATGTGGCCGGTGACTCGGGTCCCCTCGATGGTATCGTTCATACGGTTCAGGCAGCGCAACAGCGTCGACTTGCCGCAGCCGGAAGGCCCGATGATGGCGGTAATCCGCTGTTCACGGAAAGGAAGGGTGATGCCTTTTAAGGCCTGGTGCTGGCCGTAGAATAGGTCCACGTTGCGGACTTCCATTTTCATTTCTAACGGGTCGTACTCTTCGACGATGCCAAACTCCGCCACCAGTTTTCTCACCACCCTTTCACAATCTGAAGTCCGCCTCTTGCCGCACCGCTACTTACACCATCACTCTTCTAGCCGATGCGGCCCGAAATGAAAGACTCAGTGCGCCGGTCCTTTGGGCTCGTGAAGATGCGTTCCGCCGGGCCCATCTCTACCAGTTCTCCAAGGTAGAAGACGGCGACGTCGCCGCCGACGCGCGCGGCCTGCTGCGGGTTATGGGTTACCAGCACGACCGTGTATTTCGCCACCAGGTCGTGGAGGAGTTCCTCGATGCGCAGGGTCGAGATGGGGTCCAGGCCGGAACAGGGCTCATCGAGGAGGATGATCTCCGGCTCCACCGCCAGGGTCCGAGCCAGGCACAGACGCTGCTGCTGCCCGCCCGAAAGGTGATGCCCCAGGTCGGAGAGACGGTCTTTCACCTCATCCCAGAGGGCGGCGCCGCGCAGGCTCCGCTCGACGATCTCGTCCAGCTGTCGGCGGCTGGGGCGCCCGTAAAGCCGCGGACCGTAGGCTACATTGTCGTAGATGGACATGGGCAACGGGATCGGCAGAGCGAAGACCATCCCCACCACCTTGCGGAGCCACGAAGCCGAAACCGCCGGGTCGTAGACCTCCAGCCCATCGATGGTGAGGCTCCCCGTGGCCTTGGCGTATGGGTAGATGTCGTTCAGCCGGTTGATGGTGCGCAAGAGCGTGGTCTTGCCGCTGGCGGTGGGGCCCATGATGGTGAGCAGGTCGTTCCTCCGGATGTCCAGAGACACGTCCTTCAGGGCCGCCAGATCGCGGTAGTTGACGCTCAGGTTACGGATGCGGATCTTCACATCGTCTTCCGCCGGCGCAGCCGAAGCGGAGGCTGAAGCCTCGGTTGCCATTGCGCACCTCCTCCCTCTATTCTAAGTCCTAAGTCCGCCGGGCCACGAACCGGTTCATGGCCCAGTAGGCTGCGAAGTTAATGGCAAGAATCAGGAGCACCAGCACGGCGGCGGTGCCGTAGGCCCGCGGCATCGAGATGCCCTCTCGGGCCAGGATGTAGAAGTGCACCGACATGGTACGGACCGGCGAGAAAATGGATGTCGGCAGCCGCAGCGACGACCCGGCGGTGAAGATAACCGCGGCGGTCTCACCCACGGCGCGCCCGATGCTTAACATAACCCCCGTAATGATGCCCGGCATGGCGGTGGGTAACACCGCCCTAGTTACGGTCTGCCACCGGGTGGCGCCCAGCGACAGGCTGACTTCGCGATGGGACAAAGGCACCGCTTTGATGGCCTCTTCCGTGGTGCGGATGATGGTCGGCAAAACCATGGCCGCCAGGGTCAACCCGCCCGACAGCAGCGACCAGCCCATCTTCAGGTAGATCACGAAGAAAAGGAAGCCGAAAAGGCCGAAGATAATGGAAGGTATCCCGGCCAGACATTCAGCGCCGAAACGGATGATGGCCGTGACGGCTTCGCTCCGCGTATATTCGGTGAGGTATATAGCCGTACCTACACCCAGCGGGATGGCAATGATGAGCCCGACCGCGGTGACGGCCACAGTACCGATGATGGTCGGGAGAATGCCGCCCTCTCGGCCCATGGCCGAGGGGGATTGGAGGAGGAACTCCGGAGTCAACTGGGGCAATCCGTGCCAAAGGACGTAGACGACGATGAACCCCAGCACCGCCACGGCCGAGATGGCCGCCGCCCAGAGCAGACCGATGGCGCTCCTCTCGGCCAGACTGTCCCCGCCGCGCGGCAGACCACCGCCGCGCCGGGAGCCGTGGGACCTCCCTTGACGGTCGCGCTCACGCCCACCCCGTTCTTCCCGCCCATCGCTTCCGTCTTCCCAAGGTGCGCTGGTCAACGCCGTTCGCCCCCTTCCGCGGAACCGGTCGCGGACGCGGTTTCGGATGACACACGGTGGGGCTTGGGGAACGAAGCGCGGATGCGCGATCGGGTAATCCTTGTGGCCAGTACGTTCAGAATCATGATGATGATGAACAGGACGACCCCGGTAGCGAACAGTGCCGTCCGGTGATCTCCGGCCGCATAACCCATTTCCAGGGCGATGTTGCTGGTGAGGGTACGCACTGGGTCCAGTGGGGTCAAGGGTACGGTGGTGGCGTTCCCCGCGACCATGATTACGGCCATGGTTTCACCGACGGCGCGCCCCATTCCCAAAATGACGCCGGCCACGATCCCCGAGCGGGCGGCGGGCAGGAGTACGCCGATCATGGTCTGCCACTTGCTGGCCCCCAGGGCCAGCGACCCCTCACGGAACGAGACCGGGACCGCCTTCATAGCATCGTAAGAGATGCTGATAATGGTCGGCAGGATCATGATGGCCAACACTACCGAGCTTGCCAGGACGGAGAAGCCAGGGCCTCCCAGAACAGAGCGGATCAGCGGCACCAAGACGACCAGCCCGATGAACCCGTAAACCACTGACGGGATGGCGGCCAGCAGCTCGATGGCGGGTTTCATGACCCTCGATAGCCTGAGCGGTGCGATCTCGGAAAGAAACAGGGCGCAGGCCAGGCCCAAAGGCACGCCCATGATGAGGGCTCCGCCGGTGACGTAGACCGAACCGGCGATCATGGGAAGAATGCCGAAGACGCCCTTGCCCGGCGCCCACTTCAGCCCCAGCAGGAAACCTTTCAGTCCTATCTTGGAGAAGATCGGTAGGCCCTCCTTGAAGATGAAGAGGGTCAACAAGAGCAGGATCGACACGGCCGAGAAAGCGATGGCCAGGAGGATGTTGCCGATGAGGCGGTCCGCCTTCTCGCGCGGGTCACGGGGGATGCGTCGGCGCCCGGGCATCCTACTTTCCCCCTCCCGTCGCCGGTTTCACCGGGACCAGGCCCTCGCGTGCCAACGTGTCCTGGCCCTTCGGGCCCAGCACGAAATCGATGAACGCGGCGGACTCGCCGGTGGCCTTCGCTTTCAAGACGAAGAGGAAGGGTCGGACCAGCGTGTAGGTGGAATTCAGCACGGTGGCGGTGGACGGCTGGATGCCATCGAGTGGCAATGCCTTAACTCGCTGGTCTACCAGCCCTAGGGACATATACCCGATGGCGTTGGGGTCGTTGGCCACGATCTCCCGGACGGCCCCGTTGGAATCCTGGAAAAGCGCGCGCGGCGTGATGTCCAGTTCCTTCAACACCATCTCGTCGAATGAGCCGCGGGTACCCGAACCTTCCTCGCGAGAGATGACGGTAATGGGAACGTTCTTCCCTCCCAATTGGGACCACCGGGCGATCTTGCCGCTGAAGATGTCCCGCACTTGCTGGGTAGTGATGGCGGATATCGGGTTGACTGGGTTAACGATGATGGCGATGGCATCCCAAGCGATGGTAATCGGGGTGAGGTCGGCTTCGTCCTTCTTCAGCTTCCGGGACGACATGCCGATCTGCGCGGCCTCCGAACGTGCTGCCTGAATACCGGCGCTGGACCCGCCGCCCTGCACGTTTATGACCTGCCCTTTGTGGTCGGCCATGAACTCGTCGCCCAGCACCTCGGCGAAAGGTTGGACTGAGGTGGAGCCGGCCAGGGTGATGGCGTTGGCGCTGACGGAAGCGCGCGAGCAACCGGAAGGCAGGCCCAGCACCGCCACCAGAACGGCGGCGACCGACAAGGCGATGACTTTTCCCCAGAACCTCGTGGTTGCCCTTCCCCTGAGAGACACTCTCTCTTCTCCTTCGACGGCTTCTGTGCGGACCATCACGCGCGACGAGTCTTTGACCTGCGAATTCAGCACCCAAAAGGGGACTTCCTGCGGCGGCCACGCATGTCACAATAGGTTGACAATTTCGGGCTGAGCGCGAGATTTCGGAGCTTGAAAGTGAATCGGGCTGGAGAACGGACGGGACTTTGGCATGTGGGGCCGGCAAAGCATAGCCCCATGTCTAGCGGCGCAGCCTAACGCCAGAAGCTGGCCTTCAAGCACTAAGTTCGAAGCCTTTTGACTTTCCGAGGAGGGCTGTTCGATGACCACCGAGATCTACTGTGCCGTTGACAACTGCATCTATGAGAAGGAAGGCAAATGCTCGAAGGAGACGGTCAAGGTCTCGTATACCGAAGACCATCCCGACAACACCGAGGAGACCTGTTGTATGAGTTTTCGGGATGAACGGCAATACGACGAGGACCACGGGGTCAAACGTCCCGACGTCAAAGGATAATCAAGAGGTCACGGGGCAAGCCTCAGTAGCTCTCCCGAAAGGCGCGGCGACTGGCTTCGCTCCGCAACGGCGTCGGCATCGAGGGCACCTACATGGATGCGGAGCAGACCATAGGTCGGACTGGGCTGCCGGCGTGGATCGGTCGGCGAGCCGGGGTTGAACAGCAATCTGCCCTCCCGCCACTGACAGAAAGGCATGTGACTGTGGCCGAAGACCACCGCCGCCACCTCATCATCGGCGAACACCGAGAAGGCCCGCGTGGGTGTATCCGGACCCCGCCCTTCGTCCCCGTGCGTCAGCCCGATGGCCACTCCTCCAAGGCTGACGATGCGCCGTCGCGGCAGCTGAAGCGCGGTGTCCCATCCGTCCATGTTTCCGGCCACGGCCGACACGGGGGCGATGGCGGACAGTTGCTCCAACACGGACATATCCACCAGATCACCGGCGTGCAGGACATGATCCACACGGGCTTCCCGTAAGGCTCGGAGAAGCTCCGGTGGCAGCCTACGGGCACGACGGGGGACGTGAGTGTCCGAAACGACTCCGATGGTCAGTGCCCCATCAGCCACGGTTACACACTACCTCCAGTCAGTTCACGCAGAACGTCCGCGGCCACCCATCGCGCTGCCCTTTCCTTGGGATAGGCCGTTCGGAGTCCCTCTGCCGCCGCCACAGCCTGCGCTTTCAGGGTGGGGGAGCGCTTGCCCAATTGCCGCAGGGCCCAACTGGCGGCTTTCTTGACGAAATTGCGGTCATCTCGGGCGGCTGCCGCAGTCACGAGCGGGATGAAGGCAGCCAGATCAACGTTGGAAGCTCTCTTGTTTTTGAAAGCCATGGCCGCCACAAGGGACAGACCCGTGCGACGCACGAACTCTACCTTGGACGCACAGTACTTCTCGACCATCGCTGAGGCAAAAGGCAGCCGCCAAAAGAGGTTTAGGCAGAACTGATCGACAATATCCCAGCTATCGAAGGAGGCGGTCCACTGGTCCGCGGTCTCCGGAGTGACCCGAGCGGGGTCGGCCAAGATGCTGGCGAGGATACGCGCCTCGTGCACGCCCGTGTCCCAGAGGGCCAGGGCCAGATCATGGTCATGGCCCACGTCCCTGGCAAGACGCCGGATCTGGGTTACGGACACGCCGAAGTTCCTGGCCGGCCGAATACCGAAACGCGCCTGGCCGGCCCGGTTGGCCTCGTTGCCCCAGGACTCCAGCTTCGCCAGGATTTCCGCGGCTCTCAGGCGACACCCCTCCCGGTGTTCCGCGGCCGGTGGACGCGCGGCCGACCTTCTCTCTAGATTCTGTCGCACGCGCCGCCCGGTGTCAAACCTGTGGACTGCGACGCCCGTATATAAGGCCAGGCGAGGTGAGAAATGGTCCCCGGCAGGTTAGTCGCTAAGTGGCAGAGCATTCCCGCGTGGGTCAAGGCTTGGGGTGCCCTGGCCTTGTTCTTTTTTCTCGCGTGGGCCCCGGGTGGGCACCGTCCCACCTTGCCGCTGGACATGTACGCCACGGTTCCCCCGCATTCTTTCCAGCCCGTCGACTGGCTGGACCCCGAGGCTCATAGAGGGGCAGACGGCCTAAGGGAGCCGGCGGCGGCATTGTGCTGGGAGGGGACCGGCTCGCCCGACCCGAACGGCCCGACGTTCTGGAGCCGCCGGGCCTTCCTCGAAGGTGGTCCATACCTCCTGCGTGTGGCACCCTCGGGGCGGCTCCGGGTCTGGTTGGACAGTCAGTTGGTTGTTGACTCTTGGGACCAACCCGAATCTCTGCCTTTTCTCCGGGCCGTCGAACTGGCGGAAGGCCCGCATGTCCTTTCCGTGGAGCATGACCCGTCGACCCCACCGGCTGGGTCGCAGGCGGGACCGCAAGCGGCGCCGCAGTTGACGCCGCAGCCTGCCCGCGTGGTCATGGAGCCGGGGACCGCTCCCGGCGTCCCGTTGGACAACCGCCACTCCGACATCGATGTCCTTTACATCGAGCGTACCCCCCGCCTCCCCTTCGACCCCGAGGACCAGTCCAATTCCAGCGGGTGGCCCCGCACGGGTCAGGACATGACCTACCTGGCCCACGTGAAGAACTGGGGCGAGCAGTCGGCGGATGTGTCCTTTCAATGGCTGTTCGACGGGGAGCCGGCCGGAAACGGGTCTCTCATCATCGGACCCGGCCGGGAAGTGACCGTCCCGTATTATTGGGAATGGGAGGCCTCCGACCACGACTTGGAGTTCCGGGTGGTACCCGCGGGAACCGCGGCCGGGGCCGCAACCGCCACCGCTGCCGCGCCCGAAACCGAAGCCTCGCTGGTGAATAACAGCGTTACCGTCAGGACCAACGCCCTTCTGGTAGGGCTTTGGATCGAGGAGAGCCTCTATAACTACTTCCACCAGAACCAATACCGGCTGAACTACGGTACCAACGGTTTCGAGGATTACTGGCAGCGCGCCCTTAGCCGTTGGAACGACGACCTGGGGCGGGCCCGTTTCGCGGCCACGCCGCACGGCGTGGACGACCGTTTGGCACTGGACAAGGTGGTGGTCGTGCCCGACGGGACTCTTCCACGGGACTCGTCCTCCCTCACCTGGGCGTTCACGGAAACCAGCGCCCCGGACCCCGCCGACCGTACCGTCGACCTGCAATGGGGTTACCTGGCCGACCCGGTCATGCCGCCCGCCCGGCGGCCGCCCAAGACCCTGGCCACCGACCTTGACGCGGACAAATGGGTCGTCTTGCGTGGGTCTGAATTCGACTTCCCGCAGACCGCCGTCCACGAGATGAGCCATGCCAGATACCTGGTAGACCTGTATGGCCTGTGCCTGGACCAAGTCGAGTTGCCGCGCGGGCGTCGCCAAATAGAGGTGACCGGCGACGACGGAAAGCTGGCGGCCGGGACCAGCCTGATGCCGTACGTCGGCCTCGATGACCAGTACGTCTACCACCATTTCTGGAATGACGCTATGAACACGGCCACCGTCTTCTACGGACGGCCGGTGGTGGACCAGTACAGCGCCGCCGCCTGGAACCGGAAGGCGCACCGGCGCGGTCCGGGAAACTTCAACCCCCCGCCCGACCTGGGCGTTTTCCTGGACAAGGATCTGCCCGAACGCAACCACTTCCAGTTCGTGGACCAAAACGGCCGGCCCCTATCCGGTGCCGAGGTGGACGTCTACCAAGTGACGCCGCTGGCCGCTACCTATGCCGCCAGTTCACGGGAGCTCATCCCGAAGGTGATGGATAACCAACCCGATCTTCATTTCAAGGCCGACGAACGCGGGATGGTCACGCTGCCGCAAAACCCCTTCCTCCCCCCCGGACAGCGCATCAACGGCGATAGCGACCGCGGGCTGATGGCCTTCGGAATCCGCTATGGAGGCCGGCTGTTCTTCCTGTTCCAGGAGATCACCGATCTCAACCTGGCCTACTGGCGCGGACAGACCCAGGATGCCTACTACATCAAGCTGGTCGAACTCCCGGACCTGGTCGGAGGGTTCCGGCGGGATGGCCCTGTTCCGAAAGGGTCCTGGCTGGCCAGCTACTTCCGGGGGGACAACCTCGACGAGTTGCTGGGCAGCGGGCAGGAAGAGGAGCTTTCGTTCGCCCCACCGGCGGCGGCCGGCAGGCAGTCCATCAGCGCCTATTGGGTCGGTGACTTCCGCTTCGACCCCGGCCCCAAGGTCATCCACGCCACATCCGACGGCGGCCTCCGCATCTGGGTGGATGGTCACTTGGTGCTGGACCAGTGGGACAACGCGGCGCCGGGTTCGTGGGAGGTGCCCTTGTTCAGCTGGCCCCACGGAGGGGAAACGGTGGCATCCCGTTCCGTGGGCGACCACCGCTACCGGAGGATCGAAGTGCGTTTCCGCCAGATGGGTAGGGCCGATGCGGTGGGCGTAGCGGGCCACCTCAGCCTCGACATCCATCCCCAGACTCCACCCGAGCGCGTGCCCCAAGGCCTCTGGCGGGCTGATTACTACTACGACGGCGGCTTTTCGTCCTATGTCTTCAGTAACGACGAGACTGTCATCGATCTGCGCAAAGACGTGACCATGAACACCGCCCTCCCGGGGCCCTTAAAGAGCGTCCGGTACACGGGGGACTGGGACTTCCGTGGTGGCGACACGACTTTCCGCGTCAAGTTGGCTGGACGGCTGCGCCTGTGGGTGGACGGACAACTCGTCGGGGAGCTGTCTTCAGCCGCCGAAACGGTCGGTACCTTCGACCTGTCCTTGGCGCCAGGCCGCCACCGCCTCCGCCTGGATTTCAATGGAGACGATGGGGACGGCGGAGGCGGAGGCGGAGGCGATGGAAGTAGCGGCGGCGCCTGGGGCGGGGGTAGCGGTGAGGAGGTCGCTTCGCCCGACCTCCTCCGCTTCTCGTGGAACCAGCCATAACCCCCGTGGCACCAGCCGTAGCCCGGATTCAGGATTGGGTCTGCATATCGAGGAGTCCGCGCCTACGGGCCACATGTTCAGCCAGCCGGAAGGCCCCCGCGCCCACGATTATCGCCGCGGCTGTACCCAGCGCCAGGCGCCATAGGAGTCCCGTGTCACCGAGGGCGGACAGTCGTGCGCCGGTCGCGGTGCCCAACAAGGCGCGTTTCAAACCCTCGATCCAGTAGGTGAACGGTAGGGCGAGCGAAGCACCCTGAAGCCACCGTGGCAAGATATCGATGGGGAACAGCGCCCCGCTGGCCAGGTAGAAAAGACCGGCCAACCCCTCGGCATAACCTCCCCCATTCCGGGCCGCTACCAGCATGATTCCGGCCATGAACAGGCTGGCTCCGACGCAGCCAACGATCCCGAGCCCGAAGACGACCCCGAAGTACAGCGGCCGAAAACCGGTCAGATGCAGGGGTACCCCCAAGGCGTACCGTCCGAACAGGAGTAGTACCGCGGTGGAAATGGACGTAATGACGAATTTGGCTCCCGCCCGCCCCAGCAGGTACCAGAAGAGCCGGATGCGGGAGATGTACACGTACTTCAGGGTCGCGAAGTGCTCACGGTCCTCGGCGATGACCCACGACACGCCGAACATGACCTGCCCGACGAAGGCGAAGAAAGCGTTCCCCACGTACATCCCGGCGAAAGCCGGCGCGGTGGTGTCCCCGCGGGTCACCACCAAATACATGACCAACAGGATCAGAGAGCTGGCCACCGGCTTGACGAAGATGTAGCCCAGAAAGAGGAGAGGGTCGGTCCAGTTCGACTCCAGCTGCCAGCCCAGCCAGGCGGACAGTTGGAGAACGCGCCAGTTCCCCTTGATCTTCGCCATCGCCGCGGTCAGGACGGCTGTCATCGTAGCCATAGCTGATGCTACTGCCATCTCAACGTCAACCTCCCCTCGCGCTTGGCGGCCCGCTCCATCCACCTCAGCCCCACTTGGGCCAGGGTCAGGAAGATGCCGCTTAGCAACACCAGGATTCCGATTTCCACGGCCACCGGCAGGTACCCGAAGCCGGCGCCCGGGTATAGAAGCTGCCGGACGGCGTCCATCCCCACCGTCAAGGGCAAGAAGGAAACCGTTAGGGCCACCGTCATCCCGAGAGCCTTGATCGGGAACTGGAGGCCTGCCACCAGATAGACCGGCTCCTGAAGCAGGTTCGAGATGTGCCAGGCTTCCCGTCCGTACATCAGGTAGAAGGAGGCCAGGGCCATCCCCAGACCGTACAGCGCCGCCATGGTCAACAAGAAGGCCGCCGCCAGCGCCCCAGGGCTTTCCACCTGGAAGTGGACGCCGAAGAGCCAGCTGCCAAGAATCATGGTGGTGAAGGCCCGCAGGCTGGTCTGAATCAGACCCCCCACCGACATGCCGAAGAGGACCGCCATGGGAGACATAGGCGACAAGTAGAAGACCTCGAGGTTCCCGGTCTCCTTGTCCCAATAGAACTGGGAAGCCATGGCCCAGAGGACGTTCAGCCAGTAGGCGGTCATCGCCCCGCCCAGGATGACGAATCCGGCGTAGGCCGGCGGCGCGTCAAGGGAACGGTAGACGTAGACGTAGGCCGCCACCCCGAAGAGGGGTAGGAAGATGTCGAAGAATAGCCACGACAGTTCCCGGTTCACGCCCACGACCCGCACATAGGCCCGCGCCCGCATGGCCCGGAGGTTCAGCTCCAGGCTACCTAAGAGCCTGCTGTTTCCTGTCCGGTGCGGTGCGTTCCCGCCTTTTCGCGTGTCCGTGCCCGCTATCATGCCTTCTCCCCTCCTTCGTCGTGGAGTTTCCGTCCGACCAGTTCCAGGAACACGTCTTCCAAGGTCACTTCGCTCTTGTGGACGCCGACCACGTGGGCTCCGGCCTCCGCCAGGCAGGCGATGACGGCCGGAATGGGGCGGTCGTCTTTCAGGATGACCGTCGCCTGGGTGGTCCCTCGGTCCGGCTCCTGGTGGAAGGCCGAGCGCCGGACGCCGGGCAATCCCGAAATCGCGCCGGCGAAGGCGCCGTCGCGCGGCTCCGTGCCCGTCAGTTCCAGCCCCAGGACCACGTCCTGTCCGATCCTGTTCTTCAGGGCGGAAGGGGTGTCGCAGGCGGCGATCCCACCCTGGTCGATGATGGCCACGCGGTCACAGAGTTCGTCGGCCTCGGCCATGTAGTGGGTTGTCAGTAGCACCGTCTTCTGGGGGTGCCGTTCCAACCAGCCCTTGACATGGATACGGATGGCGCGCGCGGCGGAGACGTCCAGCCCCAGGGTCGGCTCATCCAGGAAAAGAATGTCGGGGCTGTTCAGGAACCCCCGGATGAAGTTCATCTTCTGGCGCATGCCCGTGGAGAGCTTACTGACGCGGGTGTGGGCGGCCTCGGCCAGCCCAAGGGTCTCCAGCATGGAGTCGATGATCTCGAAGGCTTGCGCGTTCGTCAGACCATAGAACTGCGAGAACATCCAGAGCTGCTCGCGTACGCTGAGCATTCCGAAGCCCGAGGTCTCGCCGCCGCAGACCATGTTGATGATGGGCTTGATGCGCCGCGCCTCGCGCTCGACATCGAAGCCGCCCACCCAGGCCCGCCCCGTGGTGGGCAGGAGAAGGGTGGAAAGAATCTTGATGAGGGTGCTCTTTCCAGCCCCGTTCGGCCCGAGCAGACCGAATATCTCGCCCCGGCGGACAGTCAGGTCCACGCCTTTCAAGGCGACAAACTCGGTGCCTTTGCCCTTGGTCTTTGCTCCGGTCTTCGGTTTGGGAACCCGATACGTCCTGGTAAGTCCTTCGGTAACAATGGCGTAGTCTTCTAGCAATGCCGACATCCCTATCCCCTTCCTTCGGGGCGGTCGCGGCTTTCTGGCAGGACTCCCGGGCACACCGTTCCACGTCGAAGAAAGCTCGGGCTCGGGCGAAAGGCTTTCTTCAGTGGAAGATCAAAAGGCGCGCCGCGGGGGTCTACCCGCGACGCGCCGCTTATGCCTGATCTTCAGGCCAGATTCACGACGACCGGCGTCCCAGGGCCACCCGCTTGCTGCTGGCAAAAAAGCCAACAGTAATCCCGCCAACTGAATCTCGGATCAGGCGAACGGCCATCGGGACACCTCCTTTCGTCTTGGACCTGATAACTCAAACCTGGGCAATCATACCATTTCGCGGGGGACCGCGTCAATAGCAGTTCGTCCACTGGGACGGCAATGCAGTCAGGTTCAGCCGGACAGGAGACGAGGTCGATAGGAGAGAAATCCTCCTTCAACCAACCCGGAGGAGGCGCTTCATTGGCTATGCCACGCGATATTGCACAGAAATGGGTCGACACCAACCAGGCTTCGCTCACCGCTCTGTCCGACCGCATTTGGGAATTGGCTGAGCTCGGGCTCCAGGAGAATGAGTCGGCGCGGCTGCAAGAAGAATACCTGCGCAGCCAGGGTTTCACCATTGAGAGCGGCGTGGCCGGCATGCCCTCGGCCTTCGTCGCCACCTACGTGGCGGGATCGGGGAAACCGGTCATCGGTTTCCTTGGCGAGTATGACGCCCTCCCTGGGATCTCCCAGAAGCCGGTGCCCTACAAGGAGCCGCGCGAGGAGGGCGCACCCGGACACGGCTGCGGCCATAACCTCCTAGGCGTGGCGGCGCTGGCGGGCGCCGTAGCCATGAAAGAAGCGGCGGTGGCAGGCGGCGTTTCGGCCACCATCAAGTACTTCGGCTGCCCGGCCGAAGAGACCCTCATCGGCAAGGTCTTCATGGTCCGCGACGGCGTCATGGACGGCCTTGACGCCTGCCTGACCTGGCACCCGGGGGCCACCAACTCCGTCTGGTCGAACAGCTCCTCAGCTATGAACTCCGTGAAGTTCAACTTCCACGGCCGCACCGCCCACGCCGCCGGCGACCCGCAGAACGGGCGCAGCGCCCTGGATGGCGTGGAACTGATGAACATCGGCGCGAACTACCTGCGGGAACACGTCACCGAGAAGACGCGCATCCACTACGCCACGACCGACGGCGGCGGACAGCCGAACGTGGTGCCGGCTAAGGCCCAGGTGTGGTATTACGTACGGGCGCCGCTGCGGCAGGAGGTCGAAGAGGTCTTCGAGCGGCTGGTCGATGTGGCACGCGGAGCGACCTTGATGACCGGTACCACTTTTGACATGGAATTCGTGGCCGGCTGCTACAACTACTTGCCCAACAAAGCCATGGGACGCCTGGTTCACGAGAACCTGAAGGCTATCGGGGCGCCCAAGTTCACCGACGAGGAACTGGCCTTTGCCATCGAGATGGAGAAGAGCTTTCCCGCGAACTACCGCGAGATCATGATGCGTAACCCCCATACCCCGCGGGAGTTGGCCGACCAGCGGCTGAACAGCACTGTTCTGCCGCTGCGAGACGACCTGCCGCCCATGGCGGGTAGCACCGATGTGGGAGATGTCAGCTGGGTGGTGCCCACGGTCCAGTTTTCGACGGCCTGCGCCGTTATCGGGACGCCGGGCCACTCCTGGCAAGAGTGCGCCGCGTCCGGCATGAGCATCGGCCACAAGGGAATGATCCTTGCGGCGAAAGTGCTGGCGGTGACGGCGCTGGACCTGGTGCTGGACCCGGCCAAGCTGGTCGAGGCCAAGGAGGAATTCGTAGCGGTCACGGCTGGGCAGCCGTACAAGGCGCCGCTGCCGGAGGGCGCCAAGCCGCCCCTCGATTTGCTGAGCAAGGTAAAGAAAGGCTAGCCTCAAGTCGGCCAGCCGTCTGGCGGACCGGCCAGCCAATGATAGGGCTAGACGAGAGACAAGCCTATGTTTGCGGCCTGAATTGCGGACGTCCCGCTGTCCGGCGGGCCGTTCGACGTTGTCGACAAACATAGATAACTGATCTCTGAGTGCCATTTCACCCCTGTTCTTGCCGTGGCGCGGCGCAAACCGCGGGCGGGGTCAACTCAGGATACTTTTCTCTCGACAAGAGAGTATCCTGGGTTTACCCCGCGTTGCGCGGCCATACCCTGGGGGGGTATTCGAGAGGCTTTCTGGATCTCCCCCGCAAGCTACCAGACCGCCGCTTACCCCGTCGGAGAACTGCTTCCCTCTGGACTATCGCGCCGCCCGGGAGCAGGAGTATGAACCATGCTCTCTAGCTGCAGAAAGGGAAACAGGGCTCCGCGCCCTTTGCCTCGAAGAACCCGCCGCCCCATCGTGAAGCCCGGCGCAATGACCTGGGGTAAACCCAAGATACCTTGTTGGTCTCGGAAAGGTATCCCGAGTTGACTTCCACGACCTCATGGCGGCGGATACCCCCCCACCCTCCGATACGAAATGCACGCGTACCTTCTCGTAAGCCGCAGACACGTTCTTGTCCGCGCCACGGGAACCACTTGAAACGCGCAAAACCAGGATGTGGCAGCTTAAAGGCCCGCTACGTAACGTTTTGTTAAATCCTTTTTCAAAGTCTGTCTAAACTTATGGCCCATAATGACGCCAAGGAGGACCGCAGCCGCGGCACCAGTTTCACTGGCCGGCGAATCATCACATTTGCCGGTTCAGTGTGGGCCGACGGCAAGACACAAAGAGGAGGTTTTTCGGACAGATGAGGAACCGCAAGAAACTCCTGACTACCGTGTTGCTGGCCGTCATCCTGGTCACGACCACCGTGTTGGCCACCGCCGCGTCGGCCGACCCGTCGCAGGGCACCGCTCCGGCGTCCGCCACCAGCACTCAGGGCCATCCCGACAGCTGGTTCACCGGCCCGAACGGCGCTGGCCAAGACGCGGCAGGCCCGAACGGGCCGAAGGCAGCTAACTTCATTCAGAAGATCCTGGACAAGCTGAACATCACCAAGGACTACTTCCAAGAGCTGCGTAACAGCGGTATGAGTGTCAAGGACATCCTGATCGCCGGCGTCATCGCCAAGGCAGCCAAGGCGCCTATGGCCGACATCGTTGCCGCCAAGCAGGGTGGTAAGACCTGGCGGCAAATCGCCGCCGACAACAAAGTCGATCTCAAGAACCTCAGGAACCAGGCTCTCGGATGGCTGCATAGCCGCGGCAAGGGTAACAAGGGCGCCGGCGCGGGCAAAAACGGCCACGGCGCCCATCTGACTCCGGCCCAACGCATCGCCGCGATGCGGAAGCGCGTCGATGCCGAGAAGCAGCGGCTGACCAAGCTGGACACGCAGTACACCGACCTGCAGCAACAGGCCGCGGCACAGACCGACGCCCAGAAGAAGCAGAACCTGGATGAAAAGGCCCAAATCAACCGGCTGCAGAAGAACGTCGTTCAGGCGCAGCTTGATCGCGACACTTACATCCTTCAGCTGATGCAAGAGCACCAGAACGACACCACTACTAACACCAACGCAGGCGCGAACACGAACGGGTAGTTCCTTTCCACCTCTCCAGCACGAACTACGATCACGGTAGAACACAATCACGGCAGAACGACCAGGGGCCGGGCTCTCACGCCCGGCCCTCCTTTTTGTTCTGTCCGGGTATTGACCTCTCACCCCAGAACTATATACTGGAACGCGGACCCATCGAGCCGGACCTACCGGCCGTGGGCAGCGAGGAATCCTGGGAGGTAAGTTGGAGTGAAGCGGTTCGTCCTGGTACTGGCCGTGCTGGTGCTACTCGTCGTCGTGGTAGGTGCCTCTCTCGCCGGGACGTACAACTCCCTGGTGAAGCAGGCGAACGCCATCGACGGGCAATGGGCTCAAGTCGAGAACCAACTGCAGCGCCGCTATGAATTGATACCTGGGCTCGTGGAAGCGGTCAAGGGGTATCAACAGTTCGAAAGCGGCGTGTTCACCCAGATCGCCGAGGCCCGCGCCAAGTTGGCCGGGGCCGGCACCATGTCCGCCAAGGTGGACGCCGCCAACCAGATGGAAGGAGCGCTGTCGCGCCTGCTGGCCGTCTTCGAACGCTATCCGGAGCTTCGCGCCATCGAGGTCTACACCAGGTTCATGGATGAGTTCACCGGGACCGCCAACCGTGTCACGGTGGAGCGGCAGCGATTCAACGACCTGGTCAGGACCTACAACCAATCGGTCCGGCTCTTCCCGACCGTGTTCGTAGCCCGGATCCTCGGTTTCTCTCAGCGCGCCTACTTCACCATTTCCGACGCGGCCGGCAAGTTGACCGTGCCCGACTTCACCACCGGCAAGTAGGCTGGCAAGATGACGGACTCCGCGAAGCCTGAGAGGCGGACCCGGACAACTAGATTGTCACAGGTGCGAGCGGGTCGGCCGGCGGTACGGACACCGGTTCCGGCGCCGGCTCTGACGCTGGCGTTGACCCTTGCACTCTTGTTGGCGACGCTGTTCCTTGGCCTATCGCCGGTGGCGGAAGCAGCGGCCACCGCGGCTCCGGCCGCTTCCTCCGGGGCAGGGCCGGCGGTAGCGGCAGCGGCGCCAACCGCACCGGCAACCCCAGTCTTCCCGGGCCGGCCGACTGGCTACGTGTATGACGGCGCGGGGATCCTGCGTTCCGAAGACAAGGATTCCCTCGAGAAACTCCTGTCAGCGGTGGACAAGGCAACTACCGCCCAGTTTGCCCTGGCAACCGTGGCGGACGCCGGCCCCTTGACCGTCAAGGATTACGCGGTCCGCCTGTTCGAGCGTTGGGGAATCGGCCAGCGCGGCAAGGACAACGGGCTCCTGATCGTGGTGGCCATGGCCGAGCGCGAGGTTCAGGTGGAAGTGGGCTATGGATTGGAGCCCTACATCACTGATGGGCTGGTGGGAGCAGTCCTGGACCGGGCACTGATACCGGCCTTCAAGTCTGAGAAGTACGAAAAAGGGCTATCGCTGGCCTTTCGAGTCTTCAGCAGCGTCACTGGGGCCGCCTACAGAGTGGAACTCCCCGCGGATCTCTCTCTCTCCAAAGCGCAAGTGGACTACTACACCGGTCTCACGGCGCAGCCGCCAGCCGCTAGCCCTATTGGTGGAACTACAGACCGCTCCTCTGGCGGCAGCGCGGCCGGACCCGCCGAAGACAAGTACGGTTCCGTGATCGGGGAGATGCAGTCCGCGTGGCAGTGGCTCGCGGGTGGCGGCTTACGAACCGTCTTGATCGTCCTTGGCGCCCTTCTCTTGCTCTCGTTTCTCGGCGTCCTTCCCTGGCGGTTCTGGCTGTTTCTGCTCGAGATCCTAAGACCGGCAGGGGGCGGCGGTCGTGGAGGGTTCGGAGGCGGACGCGGACGCGGCGGCTTTGGTGGTTTTGGTGGCGGCCGCAGCGGCGGCGGCGGCGCCGGCCGGCGATGGTGATACTAGGCTAAGATCCTGGGCTGCTCCTAGGGCTCCTGGCGTCCGGCAGGCGACCCGGCCGCCGCGGCCCTCGCCGCGGCGCGCTTCCGGCCGAGCTTCTGTACAATGATCTCGCGGGCCACCTCGGTGTCGTCGAAGGGAATATGCAGGTCACCGATGACCTGATAGGTCTCGTGACCCTTGCCGGCGATGATGACCATGTCCCCCGTCTCGGCCAGGTCTAAGGCCCGCTCGATAGCCTCGCGACGGTTCGGGATAATGTCGTAAGTGCCGCAGGGGTCGGACTCCGACCGGAAACCGTCGGCCACTGTCCGGCAGATGGACATCGCATCCTCGTTGTAGAGGTTGTCTGAAGTGATGATGGCGTGGTCGGCGTAGTGGGCGGCGATGCGTCCCATGATGGGGCGCTTTTTCTTGTCCTTGGCCCCTTCGCACCCGAACACGACGTACAGCTTCTTCTTCGTGAAACGTCGGCCGAACTTTAGAATCTGCTCCAACGCGTCGGGGTTATGGGCGAAGTCCACCATGACGGTGAAATCCTGGTCGGCGTTGACTAGTTGGTACCGCCCCGCCACGCCTGTCATGGCCCCCAACGCGCGCGCCGCCAACCCAAGGTCGATGCCGTCGCCGTAGGCCACGGCCATAGCAGAGAGGGCGTTGCTTACGTTGAAACGGCCGGGCAACTGTAGCCGGACCCGCTGCGTCAGCCCGCTGGGCACCTGAACTGTGAATTCCGAACCGATGCCCAGGTCGTGAATGTCCACCGCCCGAACATCGGCGGGGTGGTCAAGGCCGAAGGTCAAAACGCCGGCGTGTTTCGTCTCGGCCACCATGTGCGGGGCCGACGGGTCGTCGGCGTTGATCACGGCGTAGCAGGGACGGGACTTGGTCCGGTTGACCCCGAGTTCCCGGAAGAGCTTGGACTTGGCCTCCAGATACTTCTCGAAGTTGTCGTGAAAGTCAAAATGGTCGTGGGTGATATTAGTGAAGATGGCCACATCGAACTCGCAGGCCACCACCCTTTTCAGCTCCAGGGCGTGGCTGCTGGCTTCCATGGCCACGTGGGTGACCCGGGCCTCCACCATCCGGTGGAGGGTGGCCTGAAGCTCAGAGGATTCCGGCGTGGTCCGCCCCGGCGGCAAGGTCTCTCGCCCGTGCCTGGTCTCGAATCTGGTCTCCACCGTCCCGATGAGGCCCGTCGACTTGCCGGCGGCAGCCATCACCGCTTCGATCATGTAGGCGATGGTCGTCTTGCCGTTGGTGCCGGTCACGCCATAGAGGGACAGGTGGCTGGAAGGATATCCGTAGAAAGCGGCGCTGAAGTAGGCTAAGGCCTCACGACTGTCGGCCACACGTATTTCGGACCAGGCCGCCTGTCCGTCTGGGGCCCCCACTCCGTTCGCGTCCGCACCAGTCAAGGGGGGGTCGTATTCGGTCACCACCGCCACCGCGCCATTCCGCAGGGCGTCGCCGACGTAGCGGTGACCGTCGTCCTTGTAGCCCCTGACACACACGAAAACGGAGCCGGGAGCGACCTTCCGGGAATCGTTGGTCACGCCGGTGATCTCCGGGTCACCTGCCAGACGCGTGCGCAGCACTTGAATGCCGGCTATCAGTTCCGTCAGTCTCAAGCCTTCGTCTCCTATTTCCAACCCCGGCCTCCACTCTGCGGCGGGCACCGACTCATATCGTTCTGTCCAAGTTCTTGCACCTTCTTGCAAGCTCCTGAAGAAACTCCTGGCGATTCACGGGAGATATGAAGGTGGTGCCCATCAGGTATCCTTTTCCATGCTGCTTTATCTCAATGCGTCGTAAGGAGAGGGCCAGCGAGGACAGCACGTTTTGGCTAAGCCTGACCGATCGGATGGCTTCGTAGGATATCCTCTCAGAAAACGGCCCGCTCCTGCAGTAGAGGTGATCATCGCGCAGTTCATACCAGGTACCGAAGTAGATCCAGAGCAGAAAGACCAGCACCGGGATGCCGGCGGCGAGTCCGATAGCCCTGGCGGAAGGGGGAATGGCAAGGAGTACGCCGGCGACGACGACACACGTCGACCACACGATCGCCTTGAACCACCAGTCGACCTCCGACTTCACGCGCATAACCCGTGCCATCATCCTTCTGCGGGCAGGTTTATCTCCAACCGCGCCACGCACTCGATGTGCGCCGTCTGAGGGAACATGTCCACCGGCTGGATCTCCACTCTCGTGTATCCCTTTTCCGCCAGTACGCCCAAATCCCGGGCCATGGTCGCCGGGTTGCAGGACACGTAGATCACCTTGGCCGGCGCCATCTTGGCGATGGCGTCCAGCACCTTATTGTCGCAACCCTTGCGGGGTGGGTCGACGACCACGATATCGGCCTTGACGCCGGAGTTAGTCAGCTGAGGCATGACCTTTTCCGCTTCCCCCAGCAGGAACTCCGCGTTCGGAATGCGGTTGATGCGGGCGTTAAAGCGGGCATCGGTGATGGCCTCGTTCACGACCTCGATGCCGTAGACCTTTTGGGCCTTCTGCGCCAGGAACAAGGCGATGGTCCCGACGCCGCAGTAGACGTCGACCACGATCTCCTTCCACGACAAGTCGGCGTACCGCAAGACTTGCTGGTAAAGGATCTCGGTCTGTTCCGGGTTAGTCTGGAAGAAGGATTTGGCCGAAACCTTGAAGCGCAACGGCTCGAAGCCGGGGCCGATATTGATGGCGTCGTCAAGGGTCTCGGACCCCGCCAGCACGCGCGTGGCCTGCCCAAGGATGACGTTGGTCCGCTCGATGTTCACGTTCTGAATGACGCTGGCCACGTGCGGGACGCGGCCCATCAGCTCCTGTGCTAGGCGCGAGCCGTCCGGGAAGTCCAGGCCGTTCGTGACGAGGACAACCATGGCCTCACCCGTCTTATAGCTGACGCGCGCCAGGATATGGCGGATGAACCCCTGCCCCGTGCGCTCATCGTAAGGTTCCAGGTTATACTTCACGATGAGCTTCCGGAGCTCCTGGACGATGCGGTTGTTGGTCGGGTGCTGGATCAGGCAGTTGTCGGTGTCGACGATGTGGTGGCTGCCCTTAGAGAAGCAGCCGATGACGATGTCTTTCTCGCGGCGGCCGACGGGGACCTGGATCTTATTCCGATAGTTCCAAGGGTTCGCGGCCCCCACCATCTCGTGGACCACGGTGTCTTTCAGCTTCGCGATGCGTTCGACGGCGTCCCTGACCACCTGAGTCTTCAGGGCCAGCTGGCGCTTGTACGCGATGTGCTGGAGGTCGCAGCCGCCGCAGGAGTGGAACAGGCCGCAGCGCGAGTCGATGCGGTCGGGGGACGGCTTTTTGACCGAGATCAACTCGGCGTGGGCGTAGTTCGATTTGATTTCGGAGATACGGACGTCCACTTCGTCCTCGGGGACCGTGTGGGGTACGAAGACGGTAAAGTCCTTGAAGCGGCCGACGCCTTCGCCGGCCGAGGTGAGACCTGTGATGGTGAGGGGAATCCTGCTGTTCCGGTTGAAGGGCGCGTTACCACGGTCCTGCGGGCCGCCGCCGGGTCCGCCACGACCGCCGGCGCCACCCGGCCCACCGCCGAAGCGGCCGCCACCGGCCCCGTGACCTCTTCCACCTTGTCCCCTGCCCTTGGCGTGCGCCCCAGGCCCCCCGGGTCGGCTCGTTCCGGGCATGAGTCCTGATCCCCCTGTTCTGGAAAAGATGTGCCGTCTAGAATTCCGCGAGGTGGTTACGAATCCTCTTTAGCAAGACGAGTAACAAGGAAAGGATTGCCGCGGGCCGGGCAGAATATGAGCCCCGGCTCGCGGGAACCGGGAGGAGGGGTACAGGGCTGATGTCCAAGCCGAGGAAGGGGCGCCGGCGCTACAGTAGATGGGGAGCGCTGGCCGGTCCAGGCCCGCTGGGAGGGTTGGGCGGGCTTGGCAGGCTGGTGGGATTCGCCGTCAGTGTGGCGGCGGTGGCCGCCGGGCTGGCCATCTTGCTTGCCTTTACGCCTTTATACTTCTTCGTGGCCAAACCGCTGATTCAGACCGATCCGGTCGCGAAGGCGCAGGCCATTGTGGTGCTGAGCGGAGGGCTGAAGAAGGACGGTTCTCTGGCGTCCAGTACGGCGGAACGGGTCCGCTACGGCGTCGAGCTGTTCAAACGGGGCTACGCGCCGGTCTTGGTGATGTCGGGTGGCGGGCCATTCCTCAAGGTCGCCGACGCCAAGGTGATGGCGGATGAGGCGGTCGAGGAAGGCGTGGACCGGAAGGCCATCGTGCTTGAAGACCAGTCGACCAGCACCTGGGAGAACGCGGTGCTCACGGCCAAGGAACTGCGCGACCGCGGACTGAACAGCATCCTCTTGGTCACTTCTCCCTATCACAGTTTCCGCGCCAAGGTGATGTTCCGGGCCCGGGGTTTGGCCGTAGCCAGCACTCCGGTGCAGCGCAGCGGTTTTGCGGAGGCGCGGGGCCTGCGGCGGCTGCAGTATCTGAAGCTCATGCTCCTGGAATATGTGAAGCTAGTGTATTACTGGCTGTCGATGATCTAGCGGCCTCAGCCGGCCTCGGGTAGCGTCATTCGGCCTCAGGCCGGCCTGAGCTTGTTGGCAGACACGGACACCTGATCCCTGGAGTACCATTCCACCCGCGGTTCATGCCGGGGTACGGCAAGAATCACGGGTGGGGTCAATTCAGGACACGATCTTTCGACACGCATGGTATCTTGGGTTTACCCCCTGTCCCGGAAGCATACCCCTGGGGGGTATACGATGGCCCTTTTTGGCCTCCGCCGCCCACTGCCGGGACCCCGCCGGTGCCCTATTGGAACCCGCCGTCCCGTGGATTGTCTCACTTTGGGGAACGCAAAGGTCAACCCGTGCTCTCTAGCTGCGGAAAGAAGAGCAAGGCCGCACGATCCTCACCTTGACAGACCTGGCACGCCCTCGTGAAAGCCGGCACAATGGCCTGGGGTAAACCCAAGATACCTTGTTGGTCTCGGAAAAGTATCCCGAATTGACTCCCACGACCTTATGGCGGCGGATACCCCCCACCTTCCGATGCGGACTGCACACGCACCTTCTGTGCCTCGGCAGACCCGTTCAGATGAGGTGGTTTGTGCTCGGCAAACCCCTTTGTCAACAAGCTGTGGCCGGCGTCAGGACAGCCTCAGGTTTCCAGCGGGGTCGGGGCAAGGCTATAGGGCAGATACAGCGGGTGCTTGGGCTGCCCCTGCTGCGTGAGGCCGAAGGCTTGCGGGCGCACCCCGATGGTGGTCAGGAGGTCCAGGACTTTTCGCCCGCGGTCCAAGTGTGCACCGTGGGTCCCCCAGCCGCAGACCACGTCGGGGATGCGGTGCACGGCGAAGCGGATGTAGCGGTCGTTCCGGCGGCCTACTGGGTCACCTTCCTCGTAAAGGGCGGACGGGTCGGTGGACCGGAGGGCGAAGATGTTCAGGACCACCATGCCGCCGTAGCCGGCCTTCATGGCGCGGCGCTGGCACCGTTCCACCGTGGGGTCGTTCACCGTTTCATCGGCAGTGGAGGGGTTTAGCAGGACAAACAGGGCCCAGGGGGCCTGGCCGGCACCGCGTGCTCCCGGGGGGTCGTCGCTCCAGCGCCGCCAGAGGAGATACCGGTATCGGCGGTCTGGGCTGAAGACCGCTCCGGAGCGGGGGCGTGTATGGGGACGTGAGCGGCGATTCGGGTGAATCATTGCACCGTATCGCCGGCCTGACCGGGGCGTGGAGTGAGGGCGGCCTCCGTCACCGTCACAGTCCCGGCATCCGCGTCCATCTCCGCTTCCACGCCGAACGGCAACGTCAACCGGTCCCGCCCGTGGCCGCAGGCAAAACCGTAGAAGAGCGGTACACCAAGAGGCACCAACATGTCGCGGAGAATCTGGAAAAGGTCCAGCGAGCGTGGGGGCACCTCGTCCCGGCGGTAGCGCTCATCCCATTCGCAGCCCACCGACTCTCCAAAGATGATGCCTTTCACCTTGTCGAACTTCCCCGCCAGCTTCAGGTGGGTTAACATGCGGTCCATCCGGTAAGGTTTTTCGTCCACGTCCTCGATCACCAGTAACGCTCCGTCCGTGTCCACTTCGTAGGGTGTGCCGAGGGTGGCCGACAGCAGAGAAAGGTTGCCTCCGGTGAGACGGCCGGTGGCCCGGCCCGGGGCGAGCGTGACAGTAGGCTCTCCCGAAGGCGGGTTGCCCAGCGTCCCCAGGGGCTCGGTGGCGGTGATGGTCCGCATCAGGGCGCGCCAGGTGTAGGGGGACGGCGGTTCGGAGAAGGCCGCCATTTGGCCGTGGAAGGTCACCAGCCTGGCCCGGCGCGCCAGTGCCGAGTGTAGGGCCGTGATGTCGCTGTAGCCCACGAAGACCTTAGGGTTCGCGCGGATCAGCTGGTAGTCGAGGAGCGGAAGCAGCTGCATGGCCCCGTAGCCGCCGCGGGCGCAGATGATACCGTCCACGGATGGGTCCAGAAACATGCCCATCAGGTCGCCGGCCCGGTCGGCCGCATCCCCGGCCAGGTAGCCTCGGGTGTCCGTCACGTGGTCGCCCATGACCACCTTGAAACCTTCGCGCTCCAGCGCCGTGCGACCGGTTTCCAGAGTATGGTGTGGTGCGGGACCGGCGGGAGCAACTACCCCGATGGTGCTGCCTGGGCCAAGAGCTTTCGGTTTCAGTCGCGCTGGGAAGGATTCGTTCGTGGAAAAACGCCCTCTTTCGACTCTGGAGTTCCGCCAACCCGTGCCGCCACAGGGCTTCAAGGGTTTCTACCGAAATCGACACGCGGACCCCACCCTGACAATTGCCCTATGGCAACGGAGGATTCGGACCGGCATCCGGAAGAACGTATTCGGCACCCGCCAAGTGGAAACCTGGCAGGCGCGAACCGACTAGGCAATCGGCGACCCGCCGAAGGGGAAAGAGTAGAAACCGAGCGAGTGGGAGTGGAAGCCTGGCCGATTCCAGAGGAATGAGATATCGAACGGAAACACTCAGTTCCGAGCTGAGGGAGGGTCTGTCATGGTTCCCCTGGCCGAACTTGAGTCTCCTGCGGACAACCACATCGCCGCACTCGGTGAGATCGCCGCCGAGCTGATACATGAGATACGTAACCCTCTGGCCGCCATCCAGGGACACCTGGAGCTATGGCGGGGCCAATGTGCTGCCGGTAGAGTACCTGATCCCAGCGGGTTTCCCATCGTTATCGAGGAAGTGGCCAGCATTAATCGTCTGCTGAACAACTTCCTCACCTTCACGAAGTACGCCCGCAAGTCTGTTGGGACTTGCGATGTGGCCGATGTAGTCAGGCACGCCATACTCCTGCTCGAGCCGGAAGCCGCCAAGTGGGGCGTCCGGACCGATCTCCGCATCAGGAGAGAGCCACTGGTGGAGGCAAACCCCTACTTCCTGGGGCGCGTCTTCATAAACCTGATGCGCAATGCCTTTGCCGCCACCCCGGTGGGCGGGCGACTGGTGATCGCCATTGATGAGCGACCGACGGCGGGCGGTCTGTCGCCGGTAGGAGACAGAGGCGGTGCCGCCCCAGAGACTTTCGCCGTGATCGAGTTTCGGGACAATGGCCAGGGGTTCACCCCCGATCAGCTTGGAGCCCTGGAGCAGACCGGCATCGGACTCGCCTTCTGCCGGGAAGTCCTGCGGGGGTATCGGGGCACGATGGCCGTGGAATCCTCTCCTGCCGGAACTTGTGTGACAGTGGCCCTGCCAAGCGTCCCGGAGGTCCGCGGCTAGGTCTGGGCTACGAGGGTATTGTTGGTCACGTCCGCGCCTACCCTGCACCCAGCCTTCTCGCTCTGGCTAGAAGAGAGTTCTCACGTTCGCTAGGGGGAAGGAGATGGGCCTCGCGGATTGATAGCCTGTCCAGCAAGCTAGTAACGGCACTGTATCCCAGGTAGTACCCCGCGCGGCAGGGGAGACCGTCCTCCTGCCAGTCGTCCGCGGTGAACTTGGCAAACCAATATAGGAAGTCCCGCCGGTCGCCGGATTTCAAGACCGGTAGGGCTTTGGCCCATAGTGAGGACTCGTGGGAACGACACCAAGCCAGCACCTCCGGAGCGAACCACAGCGCGGCGGCTAGGTTGGTCTCAGAGTGTTGGCTGCCTTGGCTGCAAGTCGTGCCGGAGGCCGCGCCGGACCGCAGATCCCGCGAAACCACTCGGCTGGGGGCCGAGGCTTTGCGCCGATAGGCGTCCAGCGCAGCCAGGGATGCGGCCACAGCCAGCCCCTCTGAGTACATCATCTGCCCCAAGATCGGCCCGGCCGGCGGCTCTGCGGCCGGTGCTGGGGTAGACTCTGTGGCCTGGGCCAGAGCGCAGTGGGACAGCTCATGGGCCATGGCCATGACAAGGTCCTCAATTCCCCTGTTCTGGTCAAGGCAGATGACCACCACCGTGCGCCCACCCAAAGTCGGTGTCATGGCGTTGGCCGTGGCCAGGCCCGGCATGAGGTAGACATCAGTATCGACGTCTCCGACGACCTCTGTGGCCACGTCCAGCGCCTGTCTGACCGCTCCTTCAGGAAGGGCCCGATACCGTTCGATGGCGGTCGTGATGGAGTTTCCGCGGGAGCCCTCCACTGCCTCCCGCAGCTGGTCGTGGGCATGGTCCGGCGTCCCTTGGTCGCCGGCCTCTGACGGTCCGGAGGGCCCTCTTCTGGCGCCCGTCATACTCTGGCAGAAGCCCCAGTAGTCGCGGAGCAGCCCCTTGGAAGGATCGAGGAAGAACCTCTTGTAGAAGGCCCACGGGCTCGCGAGGAACTGCTCTCTGGCATCCGTCATGGACCGTATCTCTGGGCCAAAAAGGTCGACCAGGCGTACCATAGTGACCGCCCCCACCCTTCCCCCAACCTGACACCCTCTTGTGGTGTTTCTTTAGTCGTTCCTCAGCACCTGCGCTGTGGGGCGTGTGGCGGCAAACCAGGCCGGGGCCAGGCCGAAGACCAGGGCGGCAAGGGTGACGGTGCCCAAGACGAGGAGGCTGGTGGAGCCTATCCGAGAGAAGGCCACCGCTGGCGTTACCCCGCTGCTTAGGACAGTCAGGGCGTAGAAGGCTTCCACGAACAGTAGACCCGCGGTTCCGCCGACCAGGGCATACCCGGCGACTTCGGCCAGAACGAGGACGAAGACCTGGCCTGCCGAGGCACCGACGGACTTCAGTATGCCTATCTGTTTGGACCGCTGGTGGACCACGACGTACATGTTGCCGGCGGCCAAGGCTCCCGCCAGCAGGAAGGCCACGACGACGAAGGCCCCGGTCAGGTCCGCCGGGATGGCACCGCCGGCACCCCGGTTCGCCATTGACGCCAGATGGGGCGCCGATAGGACAGTCCAGTCGGGGAAAGCCTTGGTGAGAGCATCCAAGGTAGTGCCCATCTGCGTCATGTCGTCTACCACCAGACCTAACTGGCCCGCACTGACTGGCGGCCGCCCACCGGAAACCTGCTGGTGGATGGCGGCGAAGGTAGCAGATGGTATCATGATTTCCCCGGTCTCCCACGGCAGGGCGACCAGACTCCTGAGTTCGCCCCTGACGTCAAGGACCATGTTGAACACTCCGGCGACCTGAAGTTCAAACTGGTGCCTGTGGCCGAAATCGAAAGAAGGCCGACCTTGCGAATCATAGGAGACTTCCGGAACCGATACGGTGATGGACTGGCCTGGTGAGGGCGCCGGCCCCGCCTCTGCCGGGCGATAGGCGCTCACAACGGCCACCATCTTACCGTCGTCGGAAGCGTTCAGCCAACGGCCGCCCGCCAGGCTCACCCCAACTGGAAAGCGGGAAGTCGGTGCGGGAATCTCCTTTAGCCACGCGCCATCGACGGCGGGGTCTCGGGCGCGCAGTGGCGTAACAAAAGCCCTCTGGCCGGCATCGCCGCCCTGGATGGGATTGCCGTCCTTGCCGCCGTAGCCGTCCTGAGCGCCCCGACCTCCCTCACCGGCTTCACCGGCCAGTGTGAAGGCCGGCAACTCTAGGTAGGGGTAGACCTTCTGGACTCCCGAGCTCTCCAGGGTCGGCCGCACCGCGTTGAGGGCATCTAGGTTGAAGACTTCCGTCGATTCCGCGGGTGCCAGGTACCCCTTGTCGCCGATGCCGGGGATGAACTGAGACAGGTTTCCCTGCCACGTGGCATCCCAGGAGTGCCAGGACCACTTGGCCGTCGGCTCGCCGGCGTAGAGGGAGCGGTCGACCAGGAAATGGCCGGGGAGGGCGATGATGTCACCACCCAGCGCGTAGCGGTACTGGGCGTAGGCGCCCGACTGATGCGTGTTCGCCAGGGTGAGCGCGGACGCAAGGATGATGGCCGCCGCGGCCATTCCACCAATGGCGAGGAAGCTGCGGGTCCAGTCCCGGGAGACGTTACGCCAGGCCAGCCTGATCACGGGTTAAGGCCCACTTCCTCTTCCTTCTCCTCGTCCGTTTGCTCTTCCTCGTCGTTTCCGGCTCATCGAGACTTCCTTGCCCTTCTTCCTGTCAGTCCATACGAGTGGAGTGCCGCAGGGGTTTCCCCAACCTCACCGCGGAGAACCTGACAGAAATGCAAAAAGGCTTGCGGTGACCCCCCTGGAAAACGCCAGAATCTATCGGTCGGACCTGATCACAGCGGGAAAAGAGCCTCGTTTCCGCCAATTGTTGTTGGGTCGTACGGCGAACCCGATAGATTCTGGCGGAAATGGCCCCTCCGAATTCTGACAGTGACAAAACTTAGCTTTTCCTTTGACCGGGAGTGCAAGTTGTTAGCGGTCGGTGGTTGGCGGTTGTTGGTCGGTGGTCTGCAGTTGGTGGTGGAACCATGGGGAGCATCAAGGCTGATAGGTTGCGGACTCACCAAGTGACTCTGGCATCCGACACGGTCGTTCTGCGCCCTTTGACCGAGGATGATTGGAGTCTACTTCTCCCGTGGAACAACGACCCCGAAGTCCTCTACCTGGTCGAAGGCGATGATGTCCAGTCCCGTACCAGAGAAGAGGTTCAGGCCATCTACCGAACTGTCTCCCAGTCTGCGTACTGCTTCGTGATTGAGGTGGCGACAATCAACTCAGCTACAATCGCTGAGTCTTCGAATGTCGTTACGACCAGACCAGCCGGGGCTAGCCGGACAGTGGCAGTGGGCGAGTGCTGGCTACAAGAGATGAACTTGCAGAGGCTGCTGGACAGGTACCCCGGCAAGGCCCTATGGCGCATCGACCTAATGATCGGCGAGAAGGCCTATTGGGGGCGCGGAGTCGGCACCAAGGTCATAGGCATGTTGGTGGATTTCGCCTTCGACCGCGTCGGGGCCGACCTCGTGTTCGGGTGTGACATCGCGGATCACAATACCGCCAGCCTGCGAGCTTTTCAAAGGAACGGCTTCGCAGTGTAAACGGCTATTCCCCAACCGGAAGCTGGCAAGGCCAAGGTTCGGTACGATGTCATCCTTCCGGCCAGGTCGGGACCGAGCCGACCGGCTGGCCTAGACCAACTTCTCCCGTAGCAGCTTATTGACCAGCTCCGGGCTGGCCTGCCCCTTGGTCAGCTTCATCACCTGGCCGACCAGGAAGCCGATAGCGCGGTCCTTACCGGCCTTGAAGTCGGCGACCGGCCCGGGGTTGGCTGCGATGACCTGATCCACCACGGCGGCAATGGCGCCACTATCGGTGATCTGGGCCAGGCCCTTCTCCTTGACGATGGCCTCCGCCGCCTTGCCGGTGGCGAACATCTCCTCGAAGACGTCCTTGGCGATCTTGCCGGAGATGGTACCCTGGCCGATGAGGTTGACGAGCCCCGCCAGCCCCTCGGGTGTCACCGGGCTCTCCTCGATGCTCTTCCCGGCGGCGTTCAGGCGGCTCAGGAAGTCACCGATGACCCAGTTGGAAAAGGTGCGCTTGGCGTCGACCTTAGCGGGCGTGGCGCCCTGGGCGACCTTGGCGGCGCCCTTTTCGTAGAAGGCGGCAAGGGCCGGCGACGACGCGATGACATCGGCATTGTAGGGGGCCAGGTCATCCTCGGCCACCAGGCGGGCGAGCTTCGCATCGGGAAGCTCCGGCAGGCCGCGTCGCACCTCCGCGACGAAGGCCTCGTCGATATAGGTCGGCACCAGGTCAGGCTCCGGGAAATAGCGGTAGTCGTTGGCCTCTTCCTTCGAGCGCAACAGCGTGGTGCGAGCGCGCTTCTCGTCCCAACGCCGCGTGTCCAGGGTCGGTCGCTTGCCGCTCTCCAACACCTCGCGTTGGCGTGCGATCTCGTATTCCAGGGCCATCTTCACGCCGCGGAAGGAGCCGATATTCTTCACCTCGGAGCGAACGCCCAGCTCCGCCGAGCTCACGGGGCGGATCGAGACATTGGCGTCGCAGCGGAGCGAACCTTCCTCGATCTTCAGGTCCGATACGTCGGTGTAGGACAGGATGGTGCGGAGTTTCTGCAGGTAGGCGCGGGCTTCCTCGCCCGACGTCAGATCGATCTCGGATACGATCTCGATCAAGGGCACGCCGCAGCGGTTGAAGTCCAGTAAGGAGTAATCGCTGCCCGGCCCCGCCGGCGAGGCTTCGGGCGCCGGCGCAACGCCAGTATCGGCCTCGGCGTCTGGGCTTGGGACGGAAGTTCCGGACGAGCCGGGCAAGCCCGACGCGCTAGCGGTGTCTCCGGACGTGTCTTCGGCGCCGGTAGCCGTACCGATGGCGGCTGCGGCCGCCCCGTGGAACGACTTGCCCGCGTCCTCCTCCAGGTGCACGCGGCGGATGCGGATACGCTTCTTCGCGCCCGCGCCGCCATTCGCGCTGCCGTTCGCCCCGCCCTCGCCCTCGATCTCCACCCAGCCGTTGGTCCCGACGGGCTTGTCCGATTGCGAAATCTGGTACCCCTTCGGCAGATCCGGATAGAAGTAGTTCTTCCGGGCGAAAACGGTCTCTGGCGAGATGGTGCAGTTCAAGGCCAGCGCCGCCCGCACGGCATACTCCAGCGCCGCCCGGTTTAACACCGGCAGACTGCCCGGCAGCCCCAGGCACACTGGGCAAACGTTCGTGTTCGGCGGCGCGCCGAAGGAGTTCGGGCAGTCGCAGAAGATCTTCGTCCTGGTCTTGAGCTCGACGTGGACTTCCAACGAGATGTCGGCCCGGTACTGGGTGCTACCGTCCCTGCCGGCAGTTCCACCTGCCACGCCGACACCGCCATTCATGGTCTCGCCAGTCATGTTTATAGCCGCAGTCATCTTCGTCGCCCCCTCCCTACTCCGCCACCTGGCCGCCGTTGCCGCTATACTGCTCGTACGTGTAGGCCGCGCGCAGCAGCGTCGCCTCATCCAGGCTCCGCCCGATGAGCTGCAGGCCCACCGGCAGGCCGTCCACCATACCGCAGGGCACCGAGACGGCCGGCACACCCGCCAGGTTGATGGGGATGGTGCAGACGTCCGAAAGGTACATGGACAGGGGATCGGCCACCTTGCTGCCAAGAGGGAACGCCACGGTCGGCGACACCGGCGTGGCGAGGAGGTCGAACTCCTCGAAGACCTTGTCAAAGTCCCGCTTCACCAGGGTGCGTACCTTCTGTGCCTTCAGGTAGAAGGCGTCGTAATAGCCCGCCGATAGCACATAAGTGCCGATGATGATGCGCCGCCGCACCTCCGGGCCGAAACCGGCCGCCCGCGTCCGCGCGTACATTTCGCCTACCGTGACGGCCCCGGCCGCCCGCGGCCCGTAGCGCACCCCGTCGTAGCGGGCCAGGTTCGCCGAAGCCTCCGCCGGGGCAATGATGTAGTAGACATCCAGGGCGTAGGAGGTGTGCGGCAAGGAGCACTCGCCCACCCGCGCCCCGAGCCGCTCGAGGAGGGCGATGGCGTCGCGCACGGCCTTGTCCACGCCCGGCTCGGTGCCGGGGCCGAAGTACTCGCGGGGCACGCCGATACGCAGCCCCGACACGCCCGCTGACAAAGCCTCCGTGAAGTCCGGCGCCGGCACGTCGGCCGACGTTGAATCCATTGGATCGTGACCGCTGATGGCATTCATCATCAGAGCCGCGTCCTCCACGTCCCGCGTGAAGGGGCCGATCTGGTCAAGGGACGAGCCGAAGGCGATGAGCCCGTACCGCGAGACCCGACCGTAGGTGGGTTTCACCCCTACCACGCCGCACAAAGAGGCGGGCAGCCGGATGGAGCCGCCGGTGTCGGAACCGAGAGACGCGGCCGCTTCGCCCGCCGCCACCGCGGCGGCCGAGCCACCACTGGAGCCGCCCGGCACCCGCGTCGGGTCCCAGGGGTTTTTCGTCGGGAAATACCCGGAGTTCTCGGTGGACGAACCCATGGCAAACTCGTCGCAGTTGGCCTTGCCCATCATCACGGCCCCGGCCTCGCGCAGGCGCCGCACCACCGTGGCATCGTAGGGCGGAACGTAATCGCGGAGGATCTTCGACGCCGCCGTGGTGGGAACGCCCTCGGTGCACATGTTATCCTTGATGGCCACCGGCACACCGGCCAAGGGGGGGAGCGCGGCGTCGACGTCCTCCCCCGCCTGGCGCAACTGGCGGATGCGGTCGTCGATGACCCCCGCCTGCATCAGGGCACCGTCCCGGTTCACGTGGAGGAACGCGGAAATCTGAGGCTCCTTCGCTTCCAGACGTTCCAGGTGGTTCTGAGCTATCTCCAGGGCGGAGACTTCACCGCGCCCCAGGAGTTCGCGTAATCTATGTCCAGGTAGTCTCCAAAGCTCCAATTGTCCGTCCTCCTTGCGTCTATTCCTCCACCACGCGGGGCACCTTGAAATATCCTTTTAGCGCATCAGGTGCCTCACGCAGCGCTTTATCTTGGGGAAGAGTGCGGCCTGGGATGTCCGGGCGCAGGACGTTATGGACCGAAGGCAGCGTGTGTGACGTCGGGGGAACGTCCTTGGTGTCCAGCTCGGAGAGGCGCGAGAAATGGCCCACGATCTCGCCGACCTGCTCCACCATCTTCTCCTTCTCCGCGTCGGAGAGGTCAAGGAGAGCCAGTTTGGCCACATGGTCTATGTCTTTCCGAGTGATGGGCATGAAAGGGCCCCCTTTCTGGATGGCATTATACCACGTCCGGGCAGCCAACCAAGGGTTGCCGGCCACCATTTCAGCGCATGTCCCTTGTCAATACTTAGGTACTAGAATAGAATTCTGTGTGCTGTGTGCCCGGCACATTGGTCAGTCCCGTAAGCAAGGCACAGGGAGGTGCGAGGTTCCGATGATGGCAACGGCCGTGCGCGCTAGGGCGGCCCACTGGCTCAGGAAAGCCCTGGTCACTCCGACGATCACTTGGACGGCGATTAGCCTGACCGTGGTTATTCCCCTGCTGGCCGATCTCATGCTTCCCGACTTGGGCCAGGCCGTCCACTACGCCTGGGCGATACCGCCCACTATCCTGGCAGCCAGACGAGGGCTGAAGGCCGGGTTTGGGACGGGTGTCCTGGCGTTAGTGGGCACGGCCGCGTGGCACGGAATTGGGCCTCCCTTGGCCGCCGATGTGGTTGATGTGGACGTCTTCTGGACCGGCGCCAGCGTAATGATGGTCGTGGTGCCCTCCGTCATCGGGGCCTATTTCGAAGGCATCAGTGACCGCGACAAGCTGTTGACTGACGTCTACGAGGGGTTCGACTTCGGTGTCCTGGTCGCCCTTCGGACCGGAGTGGTTTTCTCGAATGGGGCGTGGGCCGCCCTGACCGGCATGCCCGCCTCTCCTCGCACCCTTGAAGAAGCCGCGGGGCATCCGGCGGTCTTGGACTTGGATCTGTCTGATCCCTCCTCGGAAGCTTTCTCGGGAGAGACCATCAACGGTACGGTTCACTCACCCCGCCCCAATGGTGAGGACCGCGTGTTGGCGCGAAGGGTAACTCCCGTGACCGGACGGGCCGGCAGGTTGATAGGTGTCACCATTACTCTCAGGGATGTCACCAGTTCATGGAGCGAGTTTCACCGCTGGCGCGAAGCGGCCTTCTCCGACAAGCTAACAGGCCTGGCTAACGTACGTTTCCTGGAGGAGGTATGCCGCAAGGAAATGGCCCTCCTTCGCGAAAACGGCGGTACCTATGCCGCGGTCATGATCGACGCCGACGGCTTCAAGGTCATCAACGATACCCTGGGCCACCATGCCGGCGATGAGGCGCTCGGGCTGGTGGCCAACCTGATCAGGAGCAACTGTCGAGTTCAGGACTATGCCATCCGGCGCGGCGGCGATGAGTTCCTGGTGCTGCTGCCCCATACCGACGAAGCCGGCGCCCTGGGAATGGCGCGGAGGATCGTTGACGCCGCGGCTAATACGCGTCTCCCAGGGCATGGCCGGTCCTCATTGTCGGTCAGCGTGGGGGTCGCAGTCTACACCGGAAAGGGCGAAGATCTCGACGAGACGGTCAAGGCGGCTGATAGGGCCCTCTACCAGGCCAAATCCCAAGGGGGCGGGCAGGCTGTAAGCTACAGTGAGGTTGCTCTCCGCGCTTGACGGGTTACTTCCGCGTGCCGCCACCGCCACCGCCGCCGGCCGGACGATCTTCCCGGTGGTATGGTATAGGGATGTACTGCACCGATGGGCGGCGGCCCGGCGCTTGCGGGTATAGCTCCATCAGTTCATAAACCTCACGCGGCACCTCGCTCGATACCGTCAGGCCGAAACTCCGCAGCTGCTCGGGGGTGATGGGATAGTCGTGGGTCCAATGGCCCTCGGCGAAGACGCCCGCGACGCGGTCGGCCTCATCCGGGGTGAACTTCTCGGAGAGGATGTCGGCCACGAAGGCGCGCACCTGCGCCATGGCTTTTCGGGCCACGTCGGCCAAGATGAGGGTGCGGTCGTCGATCTCGTCGGTGCTCTTGTCGCGCAAGACCTTCAGGATGGAGGCCGCCGGATACTCCCCTAGCTGCGGGTCCACCGGGCCGAGGACGGCGTTCTCGTCCATGATGATCTCGTTCGCCGCCAAGGCGATCATGGTGCCGCCCGACATCGCGTAGTGGGGAACGATGGCGGTCACCTTGGCGTCGTGGTTCTTCAGAGCGCGGGCGATCTGCTCGGTGGCTAGCACCAGGCCGCCGGGCGTGTGCAGGATGATGTCGATGGGTAGGTCGGGCGGCGTCAGGCGAATCACACGGAGCAGGTCTTCGCTGTCGTTGATGTCGATGTAGCGGGCGATGGGTATGCCAAGGAAGGAGAGCGACTCCTGCCGGTGCACGAGGACGACGACGCGCGTGCCGCGGAGGCGCTCGATCTCCCGGATTTTCGACAGGCGGGCGTAGTCCAGGCGGCGCTTGGCGTACATGGGCCAGAGGGCCGAGATGATGAAGAAGAGCCAGAATAGGTCACCTAGACTAAAGGTCAAGGTATTCCTCCTGCGTCCAGGCGCCTGTACCTGCAACCTGATCCGTTCCACACCACTTTGGGCTGGCAAGGGCAGGTTACTGACAATGGTTTGGTGGCGCCCCGGCCTAGGATGCCCTCTTTGCACTTGAAATGACCACAAAACCGAGCAGAACTGGGTGGAACCGTAAGAGGGGACTCCCTAATCACCTACTATGCTGCCGATGCAACACCATCAACGGTGACAGTTATTGGCGGGAAGGGCCCACCGTTGTCAGGGCCGAAACAGGATTGAGACATCCTACCCAACCACAATCTGCCGATCCAGGATACCGACCCCGCTTGCCGGCTGGCTTGCCATCCGTTTGGCTTGGCCATATCCGCTGATGCGGGTTTTCATCGACAATAGCCTCCAAGATAGCCTCAATTTTGCAGAATAACAACCATGCGGTATAGTTAAGACCATCGCAGTTGGGTGTGGTACTTTGCCGGTTCGGACGGAACTTGCGGGATGTGTGATGGCTGTGATCATCCTGCTCCTCCCCGGTAACTAATGCTTCGGGCAATCCCGTCCGGCGCACCGAATCCAAACCAGTCAGCATTGGCTCCGAAGACCATAGACGCGAGAGGTGTTCCCGTCACACGTCTTCGACTCGCTGAAACTACTCATGACAGAATCCCAATAGGGGACGCAACTAGAAGCATTCCGGTTTGAACGACCGGGTGGCTACTCCCTTGCCAGGCATAGGTTTTCCAGTATAATGGGAATAGGCTATTCCCCGGTTCATTGACCCCCCTGACTTTGGTGGCACTATCCATAGGCTCCGGCGATCGCAGTTGTGCCTCACTGACACGATCGATGAAAGGTTGAGGTCTGTTGCTAAGGCAAGTCTTCTCCCGTGGCCATATGCGAGTGGTCAGTCTACTTACTAGCATCTGCATCGTGTTATCTGTGGCCCTACTAATCAACGTGTTCGGAATTCAGGGAGGGCTGGGGCGTAAGCTCGATCGGGCGGTTGAAACCGCAGGTGGCGATAACTTCGAGACCAGGCTTACCGGGCCAGCCATGGAGGTCCAAGGCGTAAGTCTCTTGGGAGCGGTGGACCAGTTCCCGCTGACCGCTTTGGATGAGGTAAGACAAATCCCTTCCGTCGCCGGTGCCAGCGCCGAGTCATTCGGGGTTTCGTCCCCATCGCAGTCGCTAGACGGTAAACTCGTGCAGCAGGCCGTTACCTTTGTTGGGGTGACTCCGGGCTACTTTGGGGTGCGCAATTGGCCGCTAACGGAAGGACGAGCCTTTTCGGAATTGGATTTCCAAGAAGGCAGGGAGGTCGCCGTGGTGACACCACAGGCACTCCAAGGGGCACCTGGAATTGGCCCCGTTTCCTTGGGAGGGCACATCCGGGTGCCCGGCGTGGGGGAATACGAGGTCATCGGTGTCTTGCCGTCCTTCGACGAGCAGAAAGCGGCTAACGAGACCGGATCGGTAGCAACGCCGATGACTGGATTCAGGTCGCCCAGTTCCATCCGTTTGTACGTCCCCATAAGCGCATTACCACAGACCCTGCTCACAGACCCAAGGCTCAACCTACGTAAGGGTTATCGCCTATGGGTCTCGGCCCGTCCAGGACAGCTTGAGAAGGCTATCGCAGAAGTCACGACGGCGCTCCAAAAGTATGAAACAGATCAGATCAAGTTAGTGGTGGTGCCCGATCACGTTTCACAAGTAGTCCATGTACGCGTCCGCGATAGCGTGGCCCGCAGCCTATTTGTGGCGGTACTTCTGTCGGTCTTGGTGGGTCTGGTCAACCTGGCGAACGCGGTTCTCTTCAATGTCTTGGCCCACACGCGTGAATTGGGGGTTCGCAAGGCTTTGGGGGCCACCCGGATGCGGATCGCGTTCGAACAAGTCTGGGGGTCACTGACGCTGGCCTTACCGGCTAGCCTCCTCGGGCTGGGACTGGGGATGATACTGCGGCCGGCCATGGCACGGTTGTTCTCGGAGACCCTCGTCGTTTCCTTGGGTGGGGTAGCGGCAGCTTCCGGCACCTTGCTGGTGGGAACGCTCCTGGCGGCCGCCTATCCGGCCAGGCTGGCATCCCGGCAGGACCCGGCCTCGCTCATGCGTCAGAGTGTGGCCTGGAAACCGAGGCGTGGCGCCGGCGACGCCCGTACAGTCTTGGCCATTTTGGCCGTGGCCTTGGGCAGCTTCGGGATTACCATGATTCTGGCCAACAGCGCCAAGACCCAGATGGCCATCAACGAGTACATGCGGGCGGCGGGCGAGAGCACGGTCATAGTTCGGGACCAGGATGTATTCGGGGGGCAACCCGGTGGGGCGCCGGCGATGCGGGTCAGCGCGGAGATGCTACCCCTGGCCCTCCAGGCCCAGAGTGTCCGCGGCGGCGCCTGGACTGAGACGGTTTCGGGCGTGACCCTGCGGGCTGGGGAGGCGAGCCAGGTAGCCGTGACGAGTGGGGTGCCCACGGGCGGCAGCGGGTCGCCCGATGACGCGAACGCCATTGGCGCCTTGACGGCAGTCCTCGGCGATCTTTTCGGGGTCAAGCACCTCCAGTTACAGGCCGGCCGTGCCCTTGACCCTGGCGACAGTGGAGGGCAGGTCTGTGTGCTGGGCGCCACCTTTGCCAAGACGCTGTTTGGAAAGCCGGAAGCGGCGATCGGCAAGGAAGTTACCATCGAGGATGAGCGGTTCGTGGTCAAGGGGGTGCTGCAACCAAGGCCGCCGGGTGTCACGGACCTGGACGCCGACCGCGACAAGACCGTCTTCATCCCGTCAGGATCAGAGGCCCATCTGTTTGGAGCATGGGCCAAAGGCTCTCGAAAAGGCCTTCTGACGCTGGAGGCCATGTCGTCGGGGGCGACCGCCGATGCGGTCAAGGAGGTCCGGGATATCCTGGCCCAAGCGTATCCGGGGAGGCAGCCGCCGGCCGTGACCAGACCTCTCGGGGAGCTCAAGGAACTGCTGGCGACCAAGGAGCGGCTGGGATACGTCTTCCTCCTCTTGGGACTCTTGGCGAGCGTGATCGGGGCCGTTGGCATCGCCAACCTCATGATGGTGAGGGTGGTAGAACGGACCCGGGACATTGGCATCCACCAAGTATGCGGGGCGACGAGGGCCGACATTGTCCGGCTCAACCTGAACCAGGCGTTTGCCCTGTGTGGGATCGGGTCGGCCCTGGGGTATGTAACGGCAGAGGTGGCTGCGGCATGGCTGATCGCCGGGCCGCCCTTGGGGCTCGGTCGCATTGCCACACATCTGGCGGCGGTGGGTGTTCTGGCCGCGGTGATGGGCTTAGCGGGCGGCATCTATCCCGCATTACAGGCGTCCCGGAACAGACCCCGGGAACTGATGCAACAGTGGTGAGAGCGGCTTGGACCGATGCGCAGTTTGAGGGCACTTGTGGCTGAAGGATAGCCGTAAGGAGGTGTTCTTGGTGGTAGCGGAAGCGGCCATCGAATTCGAAAAGGTCCAGAAGACGTATGAGCTGGGGAAGAACCGGGTTTCGGCCTTGAGGGATGTTTCCCTGACGGTGTCCAAGGGCGAGTTCCTGGTCATCATGGGTCCCAGTGGTTCGGGCAAATCCACCCTGTTGAGTCTCATGGGTGGCCTGGATCAGCCCACAGCGGGGAGGTGCGTCGTGGCGGGCAAGAGACTGGATTCCTTGGACGACCAGGAGCTGGCCCATTTCCGCAACCGTACCGTGGGTTTTGTCTTTCAAGCCTTCAACCTCATCGGAGACCTCACCAGTTGGGAGAATGTGGCCCTTCCGCTCTACTACGCGAAGGTCCCGCTGAAGAAGAGGAAGGCCTTGGCGACCGATGCCTTGAGAAGGGTCGGCCTCGGCCATCGCCTGGCGCACTCGCCCAACGAACTCAGCGGCGGAGAGCAGCAGCGCGTGGCGGTGGCCCGGGCCCTGGTGAATGAACCAGAGATCGTTCTGGCGGACGAGCCGACGGGGAACCTGGATACGGCCACGGGCCAGGAAATCGTCGAGTTGCTACAAGCGATCAACGCCCGGGGTACCACGCTGGTCGTGGTGACTCATAACCCGGCGATAGCGGAGAAGGCACAGCGGGTAGTCCAGATCGTTGACGGGCGGCTGGCTGCCTAGAAGAGTCCCTCACCTGGAGACTGGGGCAGGTCTGCGGTTGGCAGTACTCTCTTACTGTCCTTTAAGATACTGGGCCACGGCATTCTCCAAAGCATCTTCGTCAATGCCCGTAGCCATCCTAAGCACTTCTGCCCAAGGCTTACCCTTTCCGACCTCGATCACCATGTTCACGGCCGTTCTCGGCCCGAAGCTGGTTTCGATGTAGTGTACGGCCACCCAGGACAACGGGTAGGCGTAGGGGTCGAGATCTATCTGGTTGGCGAAGAGGTCACCCAGCCGTGGAAGCTGGTTTGCTAGAGCAGCCCGGCGCAGTTCCTCGGTGAGGCGAGCTTGGCCGGCCAGGAAGGATGCTAAGCCCTCATGGAACCATCTGGGCATCGTGCCGCCCTTGATCACCTCGGCCACCAGGAAGTGGACAAATTCGTGCTTGGCGACCAACGGGAAGGTGGCCGGGTCCTGCCTGGTCCAGGCGCTGGGGTCGAGCAGGAAGATGCGCCCGAGGGTCGCGCGACCGATCACCCATTCCGGCTGCCGCCCGGACAAATACCCGTCGAAGGCCGCCCGGTCGGGTGCCAGGTAGACGTGCACCACGGTCGGACTGGCGCCAAAGGCTTTGGTGTAATCATCGTAATCTCCCTCGAGTGCCGCGGCGGTCTGCCGGGCCAGGGCTTCGTTGCCCGCGTGGGTGATTACGAAGTGCGTCGACTTCAGCGTAGCGTCGCCCGGCCTGGCCAGGATCCGGTCCCACCCTTCGGGCGCCGGCGCGATGTTGTAGCCAAGATGCCAGGCGCCGTCGGCCCGGCGCATGTCGGCTACCAGGAGCAAAGCCTTGCCTGGCTGGGCCGTTCCAAGAGCCAGCGTGACCGAAGCCCGATCGGTACTCTGATAGTCCTCTCTTAGGATGGCGGACCGTTGGACTTGGGCCAGCAGCGGCTCTAACTGGGATTTCAGGGAGGCCACCGAAACCTGTTGGCGGACCTCGGGAAGGAGAGAACCGTAGACGTCTTGCCAGCGGTCCTGGACGGCCATGGCTAGGAGACCGGCCCAGGCGGCTCCTGGAGACCCCTGGGCGAGGGGAGCCGCCTGGGCGTCCCGCTCCCAATCGAAATCAACGGAGAGCTTGCCGATGATGTCGTTGGAGGGCAATCGTTTGCCTTGGGTGCCGAGGGCCACCCCCACCAAACCCAGGATGGCCAAGGTCAACAAGGCTACAAGGGGCACAAAGAGGTATTTCCTGCGACTCATGGCTCTGGCACCCCACTTCTGTCTCCTCACCCTATTAGACCAATCGCAAGGGCGGCCTATTCGAGGCGACGAATCCTAGAAGCATGGAGCCAATCAAGACCCAACGGTTGTTGCTTCGCCGGTGGACTGAAGGAGACCTCGGTCCAATGGCGGCGATCAAGGCCGACCCCACGGTGATGCGCTGGATCGGCCAGGGCTTGACGCGGACCAGAGACGAAACCGCGGCGGCCATCGCCCGATGGCGGTGGAAATCGGGTGGCGCCTGGAGCGGGAGACCATGAATCCGTCCTGCGGGCGCCTTGTCAACGTGTATGCCATCTCCCGGCGGGAACATGAGGAGCCCCAAGAAGACCATGGCGTCTCACAGTGCGAGGCCCTGCGGTTCCGGCCCGGTGGAAGCGGCCGCCTGTCTCCTGATATAATCAGAGCAGACAGAGAACAAACGATGGAGGATGGAGGCCTCGGACAAGTGCCGGAAAGAAGCGCGGATTGGATGCGTCAAGCCGACCTTGACCTGTCCCAGGCAACCGATTCGTTGCGGCTGGCGCACTATGAGTGGGCCTGTTATGCGGCAGAGCAGGCTGCCGAAAAAGCGGTCAAGGCACTTTTCCAATCCTTTAACCTTGATGCCTGGGGCCATACAATCAGCATCCTTCTTACTAAGCTACCTGCGGACGTCATCCCTGAGCAAGAACTGATCGACGGGGCAAAAGTGCTGGATAAACACTACACTCTGTCACGTTACCCGAATGGGTTCGACAGTGGCGCCCCGGGGGACTTGTATACGAAGGGCGAAGCGGAAACCGCCGTAAAGATTGCGGGTGAGATCATTGCCTTCTGCAAGAATCATCTCCGATAACAACGCCCTAGTCTTGCAGGCAGCTTCTGAATACGCATCCAGTCTGAAAAGGCGGCCCGGGGTCAAAGCGGTGTACCTTTGTGGATCCCGCGCTAGGAGAACACATACTCCCTTTAGCGACGCGGACATCCTTGTTCTGGTTGAACGAGATTCCAGGCGTCCTTCGGACCGTTCCCCGGACTATATGCCAGACAGATTCCCCGTGGGCGTCGACCTCTTTGTGTACACGGAAGAGGAAGCCAAGCAGAGCCCCTTCGTCCAGGAGTTGCTGCGTGGGGGGCGCAAGCTCTAGGGCGGCAACACTTTACGGCGATGTTCTCTGACCGACCAGCTGTAAGAACTGCTCCTCGTCCAGAATGGGCACACCCAGTTCACGGGCCTTGTCGGCCTTGCTCCCCGGGATTTCGCCTACGACGACGAAGTCGGTCTTCCGGCTGACGCTGCCGGCCGCGCGGCCGCCAAGGCTCTCGATGAATTCCTCCACCTCGCGGCGACCCATGGATTTCAAGGTCCCGGTGACGACGATGGTCTTCCCTGCCAGCGGGCTGTTCGTGGCCGAAACCGCAGGTGATGGTGCATCTGCGGACGTGACCGCCTCAGGTACATCCGTGGGTGCCGCCGCGGCACCGGTCGAAAGGGTGGCGTTTTCCGGCTCCGGCCCGGTCACGCCCATGGCCGGGGCCTGGGCAAGAGCGCCGGGCTGAGGCCTGGCTTGCGGCTGAACCGCCGTGTTCACCCCGGCCGCCTTGAGCCTGGCGATGAGGTCGTGCGTGCTATCCTGACGGAAGAACTCCACCACGCTCTCGGCGATCTTGGGCCCAATCTCGGGGACCTCCGTCAACTCGCCCTCGGTAGCGGCCATGATAGCGTCCAGATTACCAAAGCGGTTGGCAAGAACGCGGGCCCCTCGCTCGCCGACGAAGCGTACGCCAAGGGCGACGAGCAGACGGTTCAGCGGCCGGCCCTTGCTGCGGGAGATGGCATCGACCAGGTTCGCGGCCGATTTCGCTCCCATCCTCTCCAGGCCTGATACCTGCTCGGCAGTAAGGTCATAGAGGTCGGACGGGTCGGCGACCAGGCCGGAGTCAAGAAACTGCTCGACGATGGCCGGCCCCAGGCCCTCGATGTCCATGGCCGCCCGACTTCCCCAGTGGATGAGCCCCTCGCGGCGCTGGGCCGGGCAGGTCATGGCAGCCACGCAGCGGCTGGCGGCCTCTCCTTCGGCCCGCACGACCTCGCTGCCGCAGACCGGGCAGCGCGCCGGCATGACGAAGGGCAGCGTGCCCTCGGGCCGCCGCGACTTCACTACCTCCACGACCTCGGGAATCACGTCGCCGGCCCGCTGGACCACCACCGAGTCGCCGACGCGCACGTCCAGCGCCTTGACGATGTCCTCGTTGTGCATTGAGGCCCGCCCGACAGTGACGCCCGACAGATAGATGGGCTCAAGGATGGCGATAGGCGTCAGCGCACCGGTGCGCCCGACGCTGACCTCAATATCCAGGACTTTCGTGACACCTTGCTGGGCCGGGAACTTCCAGGCCAACTGCCACCTGGTACTGCGGCTGCGCGAGCCGAGCCTCTCGCGCTGGCCAAAGGAGTTCACCTTCACCACCACACCGTCGATTTCGTAGGGGAGGTCGGGCCGCTCTTCCTTGAACTCCTCGTAGAAGGCGGTCACCTCGTCGATGGAGCGGCAGAGGCGGCGGGCCGGGTTGACCTTGAAACCGAGGGATACCAGGCGTTCGAGCGCCTCCCAGTGGGTGGACATGCCGTGGACCTCGGGGCCGACGATCATGTAGATGAAAGTGTCGAGGGGGCGAGAGGCGGTGACGCGCGAGTCCAGCTGGCGCAGGGAACCGGCGGCGGCGTTCCGTGGATTTGCGAAAGGGGGTTCACCGGCGGCGGCGCGGTCATCGTTCAGGCGGTGGAAGTCGGCCACAGGCAGGTAGGCTTCGCCGCGCACCTCCAGGCGGCCGCGAACGAGGCCGGCCACGGCACCTTTGAGAGTGCCGGGTGCTTCGGGCGCTCTGGACGCACCTGCCGCGTTTGGCCCTCCTGGTCGGCCGGCGCCGGTGGCCAGATTTCTCAGGTCCAACGGAATCGAGCGGATCGTGCGGAGGTTCTGGGTGACATCCTCCCCCACCTCGCCGTCGCCGCGGGTGGACCCCTGGACGAAGACGCCATCCTCATAGCGGAGGGATATGGAAAGGCCGTCTATCTTCAGCTCGGCCACGTATTCAACGGTTTCAGCCGGTCCTGCCCCACCCTCCTCCGACCCCAGGATTTCTCGGACGCGGCGGTCGAAGTCGCGGACCTCGGCCTCGTCGAAGGCGTTGTCAATGGAAAGCATGGGGACGGTGTGTCGCACGGTGGCGAAAGCCGTAGCCGGCTGGCCGGAGACGCGCTGGGTCGGGGAATCCGGAGTGACCAGATCGGGGTAGGTCGCCTCGATCGACTTCAGCTCGCGCATGAGGCGATCGTATTCGGCGTCGGGGATTTCGGGAGCGTCGAGAACATAGTACAGGTAATCGTGGCGCGAAATCTCCGTGCGCAGCTCGGCCGCGCGGCGGGCCGCCTCGTCGCGATTACCGAAATAGAGCCCGTGCTGATCCATGCCGCTCCACTCCCCCACCGCTAGCGCTTTCGCGGCGTCGCCTAAGCTTTCCGTAGGTTCGCGTACTTTGCCATGACCTTTTTGATCCCAAGCTCCGGAAACGCCAGCGTGACCTCCATATCTTCCCCCTGGCCGCGCGTGGCCACGACGATACCCTGGCCCCATTTGGGATGGACGATCTTGTCGCCGCTGGAGAAACGCCAGGTCGGGGTGCCGTTACCCGTGCCGCCGGCGCTCAGGCCGTTCGCGGCAGCGGCCGCGTCCGCCGGCCGCGGGAAAGCCATCCCGCCGGCGGCCGAGCCGATCCGGCCAACTTTCGCAAGAAGGGTCGATGGCGCGTCCAAGGCCGAAGGCGCTTTGGTCGTGGTCTTGGGGAAGCCGTTCTCGCGGCCATTTCCGTCCCCGCTCTCGCGCCCGTTCTGACGGACGTTCGGGCGGCCACCGCCGTTCCCCCACCCTTGGCGGCGCCGGACGCCGTCTTCGTCATATCCTTCCTGGATGCCCGCGCCGAAGCCGGCCCCCGCCCCTGCTCCCTCGATGCTAATGTCGTTCAGAAGCTCATCGGGGATCTCGCGGACGAAACGCGACAGGGCACTGTAGGCTGTCTGCCCATAGAAGGTGCGCCGGGCGGCGGAGGTCAGGTAGAGCCGCTCGCGGGCGCGCGTGATCGCGACATAGCAAAGGCGGCGCTCTTCCTCGACTTCATTCGGGTTATCGAGGGAGCGCGAATGGGGGAAAACCCCCTCTTCCAGGCCGACAATGAACACCACGGGGAACTCCAACCCCTTGGCGTTGTGCATGGTCATCATGAGGACTGCGTCGGACTTCTCGTCGACGGTTTCCAGGTCGGTGATGAGGGCGATGGTGGCCAGGAAGGCCTCCAGGCTGGGATCGTCGCTGGTATCGGCGAAGTCGGCGGCCACCGAGTAGAGCTCTTCGATGTTCTCAATGCGGGTGGCCGACTCCATGGTGCGCTCCGCCTGCAGTTCCGCCAGGATGCCGGAGGTCTCGGCCACGGCCTGGACCAGGGCTTGGAGGGGCATGTCGCCGGGGGCGAAGGCGGCCCCGGCGGCTCCCGCTGCTCCGTCGCCCGCCGCATCGCCGACCGCCGCGCTCCCAACGCCCGCTACGCCACCGGCCCAGACCCCGGCCCGCTTACGTCCGTACTCGATAATGCCGACGAAATCGGTTATCGCTTTCTTGGTCTTGGCGGCGATGTCTGGCACCTCGGCCACCTGCCGCATGACCTGGTAGACCGTAGTCTTCCACTGACGCGCGGTTTCGGCGAGGCGCAGCCAGGTAGTGTTGCCGATACCGCGGCGCGGGACGTTGATGATCCGCTCAAGGCTGACGACATCAGCGGGATTCACGATGACGCGCAGGTAGGCGAGGACGTCTTTGATTTCCTTACGCTCATAGAACCGAACCCCGCCGACGATGCGGTAGGGGACGCCGTGGCGCATGAAAGCGTCTTCGAGGACGCGGGACTGGGCGTTCATTCGGTAGAGGATGCAGAAATCCGAGTAACGGAGGGGCTGGGCGCGGTCACCGCGACCTTCACGGCCGCTGTCGCCGCCCCACCCGCCGCCACCCAGACCGCGCTCGCCCCTGGACAGCCGCAAGATCTCCGAAATGATGAAAGCCGCCTCGTCGTGCTCGTCGGGGGCGCGGTAAAAGGTCGGCGGGTCGCCGGCCGCCTTGGCCGTCCAGAGGCGCTTCCCCTTGCGGCCAAGGTTATGTTTGATGACGTGGTTCGCCGCCTCGAGAATGGGCTGCGTGGAGCGGTAATTCTGCTCCAGGCGGATGACCTTCGCTTCCGGGTAATCCTTCTCGAACTCCAGGATGTTCCGCAGGTCGGCCCCACGGAATCCGTAGATGGATTGATCGTCGTCGCCCACCACGGCCAGGTTATGCCGGCCCGTCCCGCCATCGCCCCCGCCGCCGCCGGCGAGGAGGGTGACCAGTTCGTACTGGGCGCGGTTCGTGTCCTGATACTCATCGACAAGGATATACCGCCACCGGCGTCTGTACTGTTCAAGGACGTCGGGCACCTCGCGAAAGAGGCGGACGGTAACGTTTATCAGGTCATCGAAGTCCAAGGCGTTCTGGGCTTCCAGGCGTTCCTGATACCGCTGGTAGGCGGAGGCAATGTAATCCGAAAACCAGTCGCCCGCGCGCCGCTCGTAGGCGCGCGGGGTGATGAGTTCACTCTTAGCGCGGCTGATGGCGGAGAGGGCGGCCTGTGGTGTGATCTTGCGCTCGGGGACGTCCAACTCCTTGAACACCTGTTTCATCACCGAGAGCTGGTCGGCGTCATCGTAGATAAGGAAGTTCCGGGTATAGCCGAGGTGCTCAATCTCACGACGCAGGATGCGCACGCAGGCCGAATGGAAGGTCATGACCCACATGTCCTGGGCGTCGGCGGCACCCAGGAGGCTTTCGACGCGACGACGCATCTCGGCGGCGGCCTTGTTCGTGAAGGTGATGGCCAGGATCTCCCAGGGGCGCACGCCGCGGGCACGGATGAGGTAGGCAATGCGGTGGGTCAGGGCGCGGGTCTTGCCGCTGCCGGCGCCGGCCAGGATGAGCAACGGCCCGTCGCCGTGGGTGACGGCGGCGAGCTGGGGCTCGTTCAGGCCGGCCAAGAGGGCGGCCTCGGTCTCGGCGGCGGTGGCGGCGGTGCCTGCCGGAGCGGTTGCGGCTGCGGTGCTGTCGTGCGCCGAGATGTCGGCTCTGTCGTTCGGTAATGTCAATTTCGGCGATGACTCCTTCCAATTCGACTGTGGGGCGCAGGTGGAGCCTCCATCCAGATCGGTCTTGGTAAGTTTCGGCGGCGGCCCGCCCTATCCTACTGTTCCCTGGACAAACGAGGGCAGTGGCTGCATCGGGGATGGTCATTCAGTGGACGCAAGGTGGTTCTCTGGGGCGTCCGGCCTTTCGCCGTGGCATTGGCGAGGCGTGGTCACTCAAGGCTAGTTTGTCGTCGGCCGTCTGCCCCGGCGCCCTGAAACTGGAAACTGTCGTTTTGGTGGTCACAAGGGTCTGCATTTGTACACGAGGACGACATGCCGGAGTGACCGGAGGGTGCAGGCGGAAGTCCAAGGGGCTTTTCGCTTACTCCTGGGGCCTGAGTTTACGGAACTCCCCCAGAACAGTTGACCCGCAGCACTATGGCGCCACGGCCCGCTACCCCAGTGACGAAGAAGCCCGCAAACGCCGGGCCCGCGATCTCATGAAGATCGGCCTAGCCGAGGAGGCTGGAGTCAAAGTGATCATCATCCACCGCCAGGACCTCACTTTAGAAGGCATGCTGGCCAAGATTGGCCCCTGGCTGCCGGTCCGCCAAGGATACCAGAAGAACCCCGTCACCGATTACCTGGGGTTGGAGAGCAGGGCCTATCGGAACAACATGTCTCGAAAGAGTCCGCCCAAGGTCCAATGAGATGGCGTTCAGGTAACGAGGGTCCGGTCGCCCGCTTGGCGGGCAGCCGGCACGGGCGGGCCGCGACCACCAAGCCCTAGTGGACCTAGGGTGAGTCTCGGCGGAGGACTGCTCCTTCTTACTCTGCCCTGGACAAAGGGAGCCGGGAATGCCAATGATAATCACGTTGAAGTCAAAGATGACATAATGTGTTGACGGAATCCATCCAAAAAGGGAGGAATGACAATGGACAAGGAAACCGTCAAGATGGTCATGGATGCGGCGAAGGATACCGGAGTGCGCGGAGCCCGAGATTGGGAGGGCTCGGACAAGGAAAAGGAATGCGGTTGGCCCTGGCAAGTGAACTACTTCGTGGAAACCCACTGCCTCATCATCAACAACGGGGCCTGCAAACACTGGTCCTTCTGCAGGAAGAAGAAGGACGGCGATATGGAGCATATTGATTGATCGCTGATAGGCTCGGATCTAGCGCTAGAGAGGTGATGTAGTTGGCCAGCGAAGTATCGGAGGACATCAAAGCGATGCTCACCTCCCTCAAGGATCCGGAACTGCTCTCTCAGCTCCAAAAGCAGGGTGATGGGGACTGCTGCTGTCCGACCATAATCGTATACCTGATTCGCGCCGACCAAGTGGTGATTGATGACGGCGGGGAAAAGAAGGACCCGCCCCGTGGTACAACCCGTCAGGCGGCGCCGGTAAGAAGCTGGGTTGTGACACCATCGGGCAGGCGTGAGATCACGCGGTAGCCTAAGCATATTGTGAACGGCCCGGGAGATGCAGGAGCGCCGGTCGGACCAACTGGCCATAGGCTAGTTAGCCCGACCGGCATGTACTGCCCGGCCAGTGCTCTTTTCTACTTGCCCAGATAAATTGACACCGCGAACAGGACCGACACCACATACAACAGCCAGTGAACGTCCCGCCCGCGACCCCGAAACAGCTTGATCAAGGAGTACAGAATGAACCCGTACCCGATCCCGCTGGTGATGGAGTAGGTCAGCGGGATGGTGATCATCGTCACGAAAGCGGGAATGGCTTCCTCAAGGTTCTTGAAGTCGATGTCCCGCACCACGGTGATCATCAGGAAACCCACGATGATCAGGGCCGGCGACGTGGCCGCCGTCGGGACCAGGCCGATGATGGGCGCGAAGAAGATGGAGACCAAGAAGCACAAGGCCACCACCACCGACGTGAGCCCGGTCCGCCCACCCTCAGCCACACCCGCCGCGCTCTCGATGTATGTCGTAATCGAAGACGCCCCGAACAGCCCACCCGCCACCGCCGCGCCCGAGTCGACCAAGAGCACCCGGTTTAACCTTGGCAACCGCTGTCTGCTATCCAGCAGCCCCGCTTCCCCGCCCACGGCCACCACCGTACCCATGGTGTCGAAGAAGTCGGTCATCATCAGGGCGAAAATCCAGGCCCACAGTCCCACCTGCAGGATGACGCTGAAGTCCAGCTTAAAGAAGGTGGCGAAGCTGGGCGTCTCCACGACCTTGGCCGCCCCGGCCAGCGCCCCGGCCGATAGAACGTGCGCCTTTCCGAAATAGCCCAGCTTATCCACCAAGACCACATCTACCAGGATTCCGATGACCGTCGTAACGACGATGCCCAGCAGGATCGCCCCTCGCGTCCGGCGCGCCATCAGCCAGGCCGTGATGAGCAGCCCCAGCGCCGTGACCACGGCCACCGGATCGTGCCCGAAAGCGTGGTTATACTGGACCACCGTCGCCTCGCTCGCCGTGACGATATGCCCTTCCACCAGGCCGATCACCGCAATGAAGAGCCCGATGCCGACCCCGATGGCCCGTTTCAAAGTAACCGGGATCGCGTTGAAGACCGCTTCCCGCACGTTGGTTAACACGAAGAGAGTTACCAGCGCGCCCTCCCAGAAAATGATACCCATGGCCTGCTGCCAGCTCAGCTTGGCACCCAGGATCAATCCGAACGCGACCATGGCGTTGATGCCCATCCCGGAGGCCAGGGCGAAGGGGTAATTGGCGTAAAGGCCCATCACCAAGGTCGCCAACGCGGCGCCCAGGGCGGTAGCGGTGATGGCGGCGTTGAACGGCACCCCTGGACTTCCACCATTCGGGAATACGCTGCCGAGACTCAGAATCGCCGGGTTTACGAAGATGATGTAAGCCATGGTCATGAAGGTTGCCAGCCCGGCGATTACCTCCGTCCGGACGGTAGTGCCCGCCGCCGATATCCGGAAGAACCTTTCGACGCCGGAATGCCGGCCTTTTCCTGAACCGTTGGCCATTTGTTTCTTCCTTGAACTGGGTGCCATCCGAGACCCCCCCTGGAACCGCAAAATAGTGTCGCACCCGACTGTGGTCATAGTTTCCCAACTTCCCGACCTGAGCCAACGCCGCCACACGCAACACAAAAGAACCTGCCACCCGCGCCATCCTCTTGGCGACGAACAGCAGGTTCTCAGTTCAGGGTTCTCGGTCCCGCGTTCTCGGTTCTCGGTTGTCGTCCGGCTACGAGGTTATCGGTTGCAGGCTCCCAATCGTCCGCACCTAGTCTCTAGATTTGGAAAGCAGCCTCAGATTTCGTCCAACGGGAAGAGTGGCCGGCGCACCTTCCTATACTCGAAGTGCGCCAGGTTCGGGCTGGCGAAGCCAGGGCAGTCCACTTCCACGATCTCGGCTGCCAGAGGCTCGTAGGCCGCGCGGAAGTGGCCGCGCGACTTCACGATTAAGATGTGCCTATCCTCCGGTGTGATTCCGGCCGCCCGGTAGATCTCGGGGTCGTTGGGGGCCGCGCGCCGCCCCGTGACCAGCACCTCGACACCCGTGTTCGGCCTGGCCCACTCGGCAACATCGTCGTCGCCCGCCGGAGCCCCATCTGGATACCGCACGCCCAGACGCACCACAGCGGTCCCGCCCAAGTCCACCACCACGCCGGTGCCCATGGGTCCCTTGTTCACGAAAACGCCGTCGGTGACGGCCTTGACGTATCCGCGCACCTTCAGCGGGGCGCCGTGCTTGGGCTCTTCCTTGCCGCCCAGTTCAAGGTCGACCATCCTCCCCACCCCCGCCGCCGCGCACCGCGCGATGGATGCAGGGTCGACGATGACGGCAAACCCGACATTTTGGGCGCCCTGCCGCAGCAGTTCGGCCAGCAAGACCGTGGTGTCGCCCGACCCGCCGCCGCCCATGTTATCGGCTACGTCGGCCAGGATGACCGGGCCCTTCTTCGCCTGGATGGCATGCTTGACGGCCTCCGCCGGCGCGGGGATGTGCTTCAGGAACTGGTCGCGGATCTCCCAGGCCCGGTCGGTGACGGTCTTGGCGATGGCGTTGGCGCGCGCCCGCGCCGCCGCGTCCGCCGCCACCTTGCCGGCCACCGTGGCGCTGGCCGCCGCCGCCCCCTCACCCTTGGCCTGCGCCGCGTCCACCACCGCCACGCAACAGGTGCCGGCGTCGTGGATGTCGGCGAAGGGGAAACCGCCGAAGACCGAGACGTTAATGACGTCCGGCTCGGACTCGAACTGGCGGGCCATCTTGAAAAGCTCCACCATGGGCCCCTCGGCCGTCCGCATGTTGATGGTGGGGGGCATCATCCGCGCCTTGACCATGGCCATCACCGGGCGGGCCTCGCCACCCAGCATCTTGGCGAGCAGGTCGGCGGCCTCCTGGGCCCGCTCGTACCCGTCCACGTGGGGGTTGGTGTCGTAACCGAAGAAGGCATCGGCGTTCTTGGTCATCTTGTCCGTAATGTTACCGTGAAGGTCCAGCGTAGTGACGAGCGGCATGTCCGGCCCGACCACGCTGCGCATCGCCTCAAGGATTTCGCCTTCGCCGTCTTCGCTGCCCTCGACGACCATGGCGCCGTGGAGGCACAGGCCCACGCCGTCCAGTCCTTCGGGCGAGGCCATGGCCTGCCTGGCCGTTTCAAGGAGGACACCGAGCATGTTATCGAAGGCTTCGCGCGCCACCGTGCCCGACGGCGTGGCCGAGGCCGCCACGCTGGGAATGAGTTCGAAACCCAACCGGGCGGCGGCGTCGATGTAACCGCCGACGCCGGTGTGCGTCCCGGTGAAGTGGCTGATCATATCCGGTCCATAGAAGAGGTGCCGCTCCGCGAAGTACGGGAGCGTCGTCCGGATAGGTGAGAAGGTGTTGGTTTCGTGACTGATTTCGCCTACGAGAATGCGGGGTTTACGGCCTTTGGCCGCCATGGTGACCACCTCCGATGAAGGGTGATTCGTCAGCCGTCGAAGACTCCCCTTTGCGACATTTCCCGCGAAATCCCAGAGGAAGCCGGCCAGGGGAATGCAGCGTTCTGACGTGGAAGCTCGTCTTAATAAATGACTGCGCAGTTCTGAAAGGTGACGTAGACCGATTTGGCATTGGACGATGCGACAAGGGCGACCGTGGCGCGCTGGGTAGATGAACATGCGGACACAGTGGTCAAGACCGCCTATTACTACCTTGGTGACCGCGAGGCGGCGAAAGACGTGGCACAGGAGGTTTTCCTCAAGTGCCTGAGTTCCCACGTCCGCCCTCAGGGCGTGCGGCAACCAAGAGCCTGGTTGGTCCGGATGACACGGAATGCCTGTACCGACTGGCGGCGCGCGAACCGTAACGGGGGGGCCGGGCCCCTCCTGCCGCTGGAGTGGCTGGACGGTCACGGAGCCAGTGCGGTGCCAGGTTATACCGGAGAGGCGGATAGTGTCGAGGCGCTGCTCCTTTGGGACGCGGTGGCGCGGTTGCCATCCGTCCAGCAAGAGACGCTCCTGCTCTTCTACTACTTTGGCTTCGGGACGCGGGAGATAGCAGTGGTCCTGCGGCGCCGGGAGAGTACCGTCCGCGGCATCCTCACCCGGGCCAGGGCCGCTCTACGAAAGAGACTGGAGGAAACGTCCGATGAGGGACGATCAAGACGACAGAAATGATGGAAACGATAGAGTGGATCTCTTTCTGAATGGGCCGTATAAGAAGGCTTGGGCGGCCGGCCTGGCCGAAGCGGCCCCAGGCGAGGCCTGGACCGTGGGAGTCCGGGAAGCGGTGAAACAAGGAACACGCCTACCACACCTGGTCGCAACGCCCGCCCTGGGCCGGCCAGACCGGAGCCAGAACTGGCCGATCCAGAGTCTGATCAATCGCCCCCTTTGGCCGGCGGCATCCGCCTGGGGCCGGTGGGCGGTGGGAACGGCCCTCACCTTGGCCTTGGTCGTGGGCACCCTGCCGTCCTGGTATGCCTACACCGGCCTGCCGGGTGTCCCCGGCCTCGGCCTGGGCCAACAGGCCACGGTGCCTGTGGGTCCGGGCCCGGGAACCGGAAACAGGAACCAGCCCCCGGAGCCCGGCGGGAAAAGCGAATATGCTGTCCATCCGGGACCACCTCCCGGCTACAAGCACCCGTACATAGCTCCGGTCGATGCCAGGCTCAGCGCCGAGGGTGAGAAACTATCCCTCATCATCAAGAACGTCTCCAACCAGACCCTACTCATCACCCCGCCGCAGTCGGCCTACTTTGCCGGAGCAAGCGTGGACTTGGGGGCGCGGGTCCAGGTCCCAACCGGCTGGGCCATCACTCGGCCGCTGGCTCTGGAAGCGGGCGCCGAAACCGTACTGACCACGACCGTCACCCTCCCGGCGGCTCCCGGCTGGTACGAGGTGGGCTTGTTGGATAGGGTGAACTTCAGCCCGGTGCCGGAGCCGGAGAAGCAGAAGACCATCACGCCTGGCACGGGTTGGATACTCTCCCAGAGAGGGCAGGCCGGCGGAACCGCCGGAGGAACGGCCGGTGAGACGGCTGGAGGAACAGCTGTTGGAGCGGCCGGAGGAAGCGGCAGATCGGATGGGCCGACCGGGGAGACCGGTGAGCAGGTTCACGCCGGCGCTATCGGCCCTGGCAGCATCCGCATGTTCGTGGCCCCGGCGCCGGGGCAGGCGGTCAATGGTGAGTTGACGAACGTCGGCCAGAGCACGCGAGACGGGTACACCTTCAGCGTCGACAAGGTTACCTTCACCAGCGAGTACACCACGGTGGCCTTCACCGTGAAAGGCAATATCCCCGTGCCCACCAGCTTCGGCTTTGGTTTGCATCGCGGTGGCCAGACGACGCTGGAAGGGATCTTGGCGCTAGGCTACAAGGCAATCGCCGGCGGCATGGCGGGGACGGCCCAGTTCGGCCCGACCTTGAAAGGCGAGACCGGTCTCCAAGTCGTCCTCGAGAACCTGACCACCTACGGCCCCACCACGATACCCGGACCATGGACGGTGGAGGTGCCGGTGAGATGATGGCCACGATGACCAAGGCAAAGGCGAAGTCAAAGCTCACCATGGTCGTAGCCACGGTCGTGGTGGCAGCCACGGTCGCGGTGGCGTTACTCGTCGCGGGCTGCTCGTTCCCGGGATTGTCTTGGCGGGCCGGCCAGAAAGAAATCGTCCGTACGGCCGACGCCGCCGTAAAGGCCGTCTTCGAACAGGACAAGACGGACGACTGGCGGCTTTCCGGGTTCCAGCCGGCGGTCGGGAAGGTAGTGGGCAAGATCCCACGGGGTGGGCTGGGCAACGTCTCCATCGATGGCACCTACGAAACGAAGGTGACCCGGGACGGCCCCGACTGGACCGTCAGTCTCACCGAAGCTTGGGACGCCAGGGACTTCCACGAAAGTCACTCCCCCGCCGCCGGAACGCTGAGCCACACCTGGCAGGTTAGGGTTGACGCCAAGACCGGCCAAGTAAGCTGGATCGACGACATGGGCACGGGCGACTTTCCCCCGCAACTCGTCAGGTAGCGCCGCCAAGAAGCGCCGCATAACCGCGCGCTCCAGGCAGTTGACAAGCCCTCGGCCCGACAGCAAGTGATCTGCGGCACAATGTGTCATCCGAGGGCTGACGGCAACTCGGCAGATGTCAATTCCAGACACATTTCGCGAAATAGTTGGGTTCCTTGAGTTTACACGCCTCTCTTTGGCCGTACCGGGTGGGGTATCCAAACACCCCTCAGCGGACCTCCGCCGCCGCCCGTCTGATGCTCCACCCCCGACCCGTAGATTCGTGGATGGGGCCCATGCATTCTACCAGGGAGGACAAAACAAGGGATCTTTGGGGCTCACCTCTCGGGCGGGGGCGGCGCCCTGTGAACTGTGGCACAATCGATGGGTGTAAACCCAAGCAACATGGCCGGCTGCGGAAAACGTATCACGAGTTGACATCCGCGTGCTGATCGCGGGGATACCCCCCCCCTACGACGCACCTTGATCGTCGCCAGATACGGACAAGTGCTGCTTAGCCGCGGTGCTCTCGGCCCTATTCCGAAACCCAGGTGGACACGACACTTAATGAACCTGAGGCAGCCCCATCTTCGCATGGGTTTGCCCAAGCCCGATATTTTTCTGACCTAAGGAGGAATTCCGCACGCCTGGCTCCAATATTCAGGCAATTGAGAGGTGACTCAGTTGTCAATTTTGGAGCCGGAAAGAAACGGAGGCCCGGTCGGAGGACCGAACGGAGGGTCAAGCGGGGGGCCGAACGGAGGACTAACCCGCAAGGGCGAGGCCACCCGGGCACGCCTCTTGGCGGTGGCCGAGGAAGTCTTCGGAACCAAGCGCTACCACGGCACCTCCGTCGTCGACATCACCCAGGCCGCGGGCGTGGCCCAAGGCACCTTCTACGTCTACTTCCCCAGCAAACTGACTATTTTCCACGAGCTAGTCACCTACCTCAGTCACGCTCTCCGTAAGCATATCGCCGTTGCGGTCTCCGACCTGGATGACCGTTTGGAGATCGAGCGCACCGGCATCCGTGCGTTCCTTGAGTTCATTAGGGAGCACAAGTACCTGTACCGCATCGTCCGTGAGGCCGAGGCTGTGGACGAGGACCTTTACCGCTGGTACTACCAGACCCTGGCCAAGGGTTATGCCACCGGCCTGGCCCAGGCGGTGGATAAGGGGCAGGTCCAGGCCCTGGAACCGGAAGCTATGGCCTACGCCCTGATGGGTGTCAGTGACTTTCTCGGCATGCGCTGGGTCCTCTGGGAGGACCGCGAGCCACCCGAGCAGTTCTTTGAGGCCACCATGCGCTTCATCGAGCGGGGATTGACGCCTGACGTGGCGGTTGAGCCACGAGGCGGGCGTGGAAACAAGGCGGCAAGCGCAACGGGGGAAAGCAAGTAGGAGGCAAGCGGCATGGCTGATTGGCTCCGGAAGCGGGCGGAGTTCACGCCCGACCGCGTCGCGCTGGTCGACGACCGCACCGGGCTGCGCCTAACCTACGCGGAGATGGACCGGCGCGCCGCCGTTGCGGCCCTGGCCTTCCGCGACCGCCTGGGTCTGCGGCCCGGCGACCGGCTGGCCGTCTTGGCGAAAAACCGCCCCGAGTTCTTCATCGCCCTTTTCGCCTGTATCCGGCTCCGGGCCATCCTGGTTCCCATCAATGTCCGCCTGGCGGCCCCCGAAGTGGCCTACATCCTCGGAGATTCTGAGCCGGTCGCCGTCCTGCATGATCAGGCATTCGAGGCGACTCTGAGAGAAGCCGTCGACGCCGCCTGGTCCGCCGGAGGGACTACTATGACCTCGGGCCGCCGTCCCATCCTCGTCTCCCTAGACGCCGGCCGAGGCTGGGAGGAGCTGGTAACCCCAGGAGCCGGCGACGCAGGAGGTGGCAGAGAAGGCCACGGTGAGGGCGCGGGTGAAGGCGAAGCCGAGGGCGAGGGCGGCGAAAGTGGCGGTCAACTTGGCGGACCTGACGGCAAACCTACCGGGCTCCCGCCCGACACCGAATCACCATCCTGGTCCCCCGATCCCTGCCTGATCCTGTACACTTCCGGCACCACCGGCCGCCCCAAGGGCGCCGTCCTGGCGACCTCCATGCTCACCTGGAACGCGGTCAATACCGCCGTTAGCTGGGATCTTTCCAGCGCCGACGTGGCCATCAACCCGGCCCCACTCTACCACACCGGTGGCATCAACGTGTTCTCGATGCCGCTCTTCCACCTTGGCGGCCGCGTCGTCCTCATGGAAGCATTCGACGCCGCCCGTGTCCTCGAACTCGTTGAACAGGAGCGGGCCACGGTCTTTTTCGGAGTGCCCACCATGCTCCAGATGATGGTAGAGTCGCCGCGTTTCGCTGCCACCGACCTTGCCTCCCTGCGTTGGGTTATCGCCGGCGGGGCCACCTGCCCCATCCCCGTGGTGGAAGCCTTCCGCGCCCGCGGCGTAGCTTTCCGCCAAGGGTACGGGCTGACCGAGGTCGGGCCCAACTGCTTTGCCACCAGCGATGAAGGCGCCCGCACCAAACCTCACTCCGTGGGCTTCCCCGTCATGCATTCGCAGATGCGGGTGGTGGACGCGGAGGGCCGCGATGTTCCCTTCGACGGCGACGGCGAACTCCTCATCAAGGGGCCGCACGCCTTCGCCGGCTATTGGCGGAACCCGGAGGCTACCGCCAAAACCATCACCCCCGACGGATGGGTGCACACCGGCGATGTGGTGCGCCGCGATGCCGAAGGTTTTTACTACATCGTCGACCGCATCAAGGACATGTACAAGTCCGGCGGCGAGAATGTCTACCCCCTCGAAGCGGAACGCGTCATCGAGCGCCACCCGGTGGTGGCCGAGGTGGCCGTTATCGGCGTCCCCGACCCCAAGTGGGACGAGGTAGGTCGCGCCTACGTCGTCCTGCGGCCGGGCGCCACCCTCACCCTTGAGGAACTGGCCGACTTCTGCCGGCCGCACCTGGCCAGGTTCAAGCTGCCCAAGCAGATGGTGGTCCTGACGGCCCTGCCGCGCAACGCCACCGGCAAGGTCCAGAAGGAAGCCCTGCGCGCCATGGCCCTGGCCGAACGCACCCAGACCCAGACCAACCAAGACGGACGGTGAACCCGTGACCTCAGACCAGAGCAAGACCTATTTCCCAGAAGGAAGCCGCGTGGCGTTGGTGGCCACCGGGCTGTACATACCGGCCAACTTCCAGACCGCCCAGGACGTGGCCAGAGCCACGGGTATTCCCGTGGACGTGATCCGGGAGAAGTTCGGCATCATGCGCAAACCACGGGCCACCGAGCATGAAACGGCCAGCTTCATGGCCATCCAGGCCGCTCGCCGGTGCCTGGAGGAGGCCGGCCAGGACCCGGCCGGTGTGGACATGGTCCTCTGGACCGGCAGCGAGCATAAGGACCACTACGTCTGGTCCGCCGGCATCAAGGTCCAGCATGAACTGGGTTGCGTCAATGCCTGGGCCACCGACGTCGCCTCGCGCTGCGCCACCAACATCGTCGCCTTGAAGCTGGCCAAAGACATCATCCGTTCGGACCCGCGGGTGAATACTGTCCTCCTGGCGGGCGGGCACCGGACCACCGACCTCATCGATTTGACCAATCAGAACACCCGGTTCATGTTCAACTTCTCCGACGCCGGCAGCGCCATGCTGGTGAAGAGGATGCCCCCCGCCGCAGGTAGCGGCTGGACCGAGGTCCTGGAGACGGCAGTCATTACCGATGGGGCCTTCTCGGAGGACGTTATCATCCCGCCGGGCCGCAAGTTCTTCGACGTCCCGGACCCGGAAGGGCTCAAGCAACGCCTCGACCCGGTCTCTATGCGGAATTTCGCCAAGGTGATCCGGGATGCCGTCGAGGGCAGCGGATACCGTCTCCAAGACATCGGCTACCTGGCGCTTCTTCACATGAAGCGCTCGGCCCACGACACCGTTCTCCGGGAGATCGGGCTGGCCCCCGAAAAGTCCATCTACCTATCGGACTACGGCCACGTGGGGGCACCTGACCAGGTCATCTCCTTGCGGCTGGCCCTGGAACGCCGGCTCATCCACCGTGGAGACCTGGTGGTCTTGGCTTCGGCGGGCATCGGGTATACCTGGGCGGCCAGCGCGTTGCGCTGGGGAGAGGTGAAGTAAGGATGCCGCATGTACGGGTAGGAGACGTGGAGCTGTTCTATGAGTGGGTCGAACCGACCTCAACCGGGCCGGGCGAGGCCAATGCGGCCCGGGCTGGAGCGGCGGGAACGGATGGAGCGTCGGACGGCGCAGTGGCCGACCCGCCTGTCGTCGTCCTCTGCAACGGCCTCTTGACGGACACGTCCAGCTGGCGTCCGACCGTGGCCGCCCTCCGCGCCACCGGCCGGTACCGCATTCTGGCTTACGACTGCCGCGGTCAGGGCCAGTCCGACAAACCCTCCACCGACGGCACCGGCTACCCTCCCCGCCTGCACGCGCGCGATCTGGAAGACCTCCTTGACTACCTGGGTGTCACGCAGGCCCACTTCATCGGCCTCTCCAGTGGCGGTTGCATCGTCTTACAGGCAGCGGCCGACCGCCCGGGCCTGGCCCGTTCGCTCATCGTCGTCAGTGCCTACGCCCGCGTCGACGCCGCCCTCTCCGCTAAGCTTCAGAGCTGGGTCTCGGCCATGGAAGCCGGCGGTGCCCCGCTACGCTTCGACGTTGCCACCCCTTACGTCTGGGGCGAGACCCACCTGGAGAAGAACTACGAGGCCCTTAAGCCTTTCCGCAACGCGGCTCTGGGAATCTCGATGGAGCCGGCCATCAACCTCATCCGCGGGGCGATGGACTACGACGTCTCGGCCCGTCTGCCCCAGATCGACGCTCCGGCCCTGGTCGTCACCGGGGATGAAGACATCCTGACGACCCGGCGCCACTGGGAGGAACTCCTGGCCGGCCTCCCCCACGCCGAACACGCGGTGATGGCGCACGCCGGCCATGCCGCCCTCCTTGAACAGCCGGAAGCCTTTAACCAAATAGCCCTCAGTTTCCTAGCTAAAGTCGACTTGCTGTCGGGTCATGGCGTGTAATGACGGATCGCGGATAGCCTTCTGGAGGTGAGAGGTGTGCCCGAAATTGAGGTAAATGGTATCTCCCTCTCCTATGACGACACGGGGCATGGCCCCGCCGTCATCCTTGTCCATGGCAACGTGGCTTCGGCCCGGTGGTGGCAGAAAGTGACCCCGCTCCTGTCCGACCGTTTCCGCGTCATCGTCCCGGACCTCCGCGGCTTCGGCCGCTCCGAGAAGCCGGGGACTGGCTACGCCATCGCCCAATACGCCGCCGACCTTGAAGCGATGGCCGACGCCCTGGGTCTGGCCGGTTTAGGCGGCAGCCTCGCTGGTGGCCCCGTCGGCGGTGGTGTGGGTGGTCCCGGCAGCCGCGCGCGCGGTGCCCACTGGGTCGGCCACTCCCTCGGCGGCTCCGTCATCCTTCAGGTCGCCTTGGACCGGCCCGACCTGGTCCACTCGCTCACCCTCATCGACCCGGGCCCGGCCGAGGGGCTCCAGACCCCGGCCGACCGCATCCCGCTCCTCGTCGCCACGGCGCAGAACCGCGACTGGATGAAGATGGCCCTGGCCGGCATCGCCGCCACGGCCCCGAAGGACGACTACTTCGAGGCTCTGGTCGATGACGGCATGGCCGCCGGCGGGGTGCTGGTGCCGAACGCCCTCGACTTGAACCAATGGAACGTCCAGGCCCGCCTGGGCGAGATCCGCGTCCCGACACTGATCGTCATGGGCGAGAAAGACCCGCTCGTCCCCCTTGACGCCGTGAAGCGTACCGCGACAGGCATCACTGGATCGAGATTGGAGGTGATCCAAGGGGTCACCCATTCGCCACCCATCGAAAGCCCAGACGCACTGCTTCATTTGATGGTGCCGTTCCTTGACACCGTTTCCTGACGCCGTTCCCCAACTGTTCCCTGACCTTTTCGGACCGGATCCATAAGGGGGGTTTAGCTTGTTCAGAGGAAAGCGTTCCTTCGCCATTCTCCTTGTTTCCGTCATGATCCTCAGTTTAGCAGTTTCGGGATGCTCCATTGGGGCTAAGAAAGAGATCAAGATCGGCGTCGTCACTTCGGTGACGGGCGCGCTGGCCGGCTACGCCGATCAGGAGATCAAGGGATTGAAACTCGGTATCGCCTACGCGACTAACGGCACTAACAAGGTGTTGGGCCGTGACATCAAACTGGTCATTGAGGACGACACCGGAGACCCGGCCGTCGGCAAGCAAAAGGCCACCAAGCTCCTGGAACAGGACAAGGTCGACATTCTCCAGGGCACCGCGGCCACACCCGTGGCCCTGCAAGTGGCTGAAGTCGCCAAGCAGTATCAGGTCATCTTCATGGTCGATCCGGCTGCCGGCGATCAGCTGACGACGACCAACTTCAACAAGTACATCTTCCGTACCGGCTGTAACACCAGCCAGGACGCCCTCACCGGTGGCGCGGGCGCCGCCAGCCTGGGCAAGACTTTCGTCCACCTAGCCCCGGACAACGCCTTCGGCGCCTCGTCGCAGGCCGCCTGGGACGCCGTCTTCAAGGCCTTCGGCGCAACCCTCCTGAAGGACGTGAAGGTACCGCTGGAGGCCAAGGACTTCGCCGTCTACATTCAGCAGGTCATTCAGCTGAAGCCCGACTTCCTAATGATCACCTGGTCGGGCGCCAGCGCCCTGAAACTCTTCCAGCAGCTCAATGAGCTGGGCGTTTACCAGAAGATGAAGGTCACCACCGGCGTGGGCGACCGGGCCGGCCTCATGGGCCTTGGCGAAGGGGCCGTCGGCGTCAAGGGTATGGTCAAGTACTTCCACACCTTGCCGAAGAACAAGGTCAACGACTACCTGGTGGCGGAGCACAAGAAGCTCTATAACGGCGATCCACCGGACCTCTTCACCGCGGGCGGCATGGCCGCCGGCATCGCCATCGTGAAGGGCATCGAGAAGGCCGGCTCCACCAAGGCCGACAAGATGATCCCGGCCTTGGAAGGCATGAGCTTCGACGGCCCGAAGGGCACCTACACCTTCCGGAAGGAAGACCACCAGGCCCTGCAGCCGATGTACTTCGTGGAGATCGTGAAGGACCCGGCCTTCACCTACCCCATCCCGAAGCTCATCAAGGAATACAGCGCCACGGAGACGGCGCCGCCGGTCAACGTGCCCAAGTGATGAGGCATGCCTGAGCCCGGGCCCGACGAGGCTCGGGGGGCTAGATTGGTGGAGGTGTGGGCCGACATGAGCCAACTAGAGCTACAACTTGAGGGCCCATCAGGGGCTCCGCGGGAAGCTGAGACGGTCCTGGAAACCGAAAACCTGGTCAAGAACTTCGGCGGCGTGGCCGCCAACCAGGGTATCACTATCCGGGTGCCGGCCCGCACCTTCACCACCGTCATCGGGCCCAACGGGGCCGGAAAGACCACGCTGTTCAACCTGATCAGCGGGGTCCTCCGGCCCACGTCGGGCCGCGTCCGCTTTCGCGGGGAAGACATCACCGGCCTGCCGCCGCACCTGGTGGCGCGGCGCGGGCTGGCCCGCTCCTTCCAGATCACGAACATCTTCCCGAACCTCTCCGTCTTCGAGAACCTGCGCCTGGCGGCCCAGGCCCAGGGGCGCGACAGCTTCCGGCTCCTGACCAGGGCCGACGGAGAGGCCTTCCGCCGATACCAGAACACGGCCGCGCGAGTCGCCGAGGAGGTGGGGCTGACGGCGCGGCTGGCGACGCCGGCCGGCATGCTGCCGCACGGTGACAAACGCAAACTGGAGATCGGCATTCTCTTGGCGGCGGAGCCGGCCATGATGCTTCTGGATGAACCGACGGCCGGCATGGCGCGGGAGGAGATCCCGGGGATCATCGCCCTCCTTGAACGCATCCGGGCGGCGGGGTCCTGCACCATCATGATGGTGGAGCACAAGATGGACGTGGTCATGAACGTCTCGGACGTCATCATGGTCCTGAAAGAAGGGCGGCTTATCGCCCAAGGCGCGCCGGCGGAGGTGGCCGCCGACCCGGTGGTGCAGGAGGCTTACCTGGGTGGCGGGCTTTCGAGGGCGGAGTGACGGCGGCATGCGGAATGATCGCGCACTGGTGGGGGATGACCTATGGCTCTGCTAGCGCTTGAGGCGGTCCAAACCGATATCGGGCAGTTCCACATCCTCCAGGACGTTTCCCTGGCTGTGCCGGAAGGTGGGGTCACCGTCCTCCTGGGGCGAAACGGCGCGGGGAAAACCACGACCTTGAAGACCATCATGGGGCTGACGCCCGCCAAGGCTGGGGCGGTGACTTTCCGGGGCAGCGACATCGCGCGGATGGCGCCGCACCAGATCGCCCGCCTGGGGCTGGGGTATGTGCCGGAAGACCGCGGCGTTTTCACCCAGCTCAGCGTGGAGGAGAACCTGCGGGTGGCGGCGCGCGGGCGCGACCTGCGCCGGAAAGACCGGCGGCTGGACAAGGTTTTTGAGCTCTTCCCCGACCTCCGTACGGCATGGAAACGGAGGGCGGGAAACCTCTCGGGCGGGCAGCAGCAGATGCTGGCGGTCGCCCGTGGGTTGATCAACGAGAACGCCCTGCTCCTCATCGACGAGCCCAGCAAGGGGCTGGCGCCGGTGGTGGTGGAGCACCTGGCGGCGGCGCTGCGCCAGATCGCCAAACAGGCCACGGTGCTCCTGGTGGAGCAGAACTTCGCCCTGGCGGCAGCCATCGGCGACCATTACTCTATCATCGACGATGGCCGAACGGTGCGCCAAGGTGAGATGACCGACCTCATCAAGGACGCGGAACTGAAGCAGAAGTACCTGGGGGTGGCCTCCTGATGGCACTGGTGCTGTGGCTGGCCTTGCAGGGCCTGACCCTGGGGATGATCTGGTTCCTCATCGCCTCCGGGCTGTCGCTCATCTTCGGCCTGATGGACGTCCTGAACTTCGCCCACGGCGCCTTCTACATGCTGGGGGCGTATGTAGGCCTGACGGTATACCTGCATAGCGGGAGTTTCCTGGTGGCCGTGGTCGCCGGCGCCGTTTTCGGGGCAGCCTTGGGGGCGGTCATTGAAGCCTTGGCCATTCGACCGCTATACGGGCGGCCGACCTTCCAAATCCTCATGACGCTCGGACTCATTCTCGTTTTCGATGAGGCCGTGCAGGCCGTCTGGGGCCCTTACCCTCTCGTTTTCCCCATGCCGCCGGCGCTGGTGGGCTCCCTGAACGTGCTCGACCGGCCTTTCCCCATCTACCGCGTCTTCATCATCGCCATGGGACTTTTGATCTGGCTGGCGCTGCACCTCTTCCTGACGCGGACCCGGCTGGGCATCACGGTGCGGGCGGGGGTGGAAAACCGCGAGATGGTGCAGGCGCTGGGCGTCAATATCAAGCTCATCTTCACCCTGGTCTTCGCCCTGGGTGGCCTCCTGGCGGCGCTGGGAGGGGCCATCGCCGGCCCCTTTGAAGGCGCGCACCCGCTCCTGGCGGCGGAAAACCTGCTACCGGCCTTCATCGTGGTGGTGGTGGGCGGCCTGGGGAGCTTCAATGGGTCCGCCGTGGCCGCCATCCTGGTGGGCCTGTGCCAGTCCTTCGTCGCCTTCTACCAGCCGGGCCTGGCCCTGGCGGTTAACGTGGGCCTGATGGCCCTGGTGCTGATGATCCGGCCCGAAGGCTTGATGGGTGTCAAGGGGGTGGGCCGATGAAACCCGCCACGAGACCCGCCCCGGCACCCGCAGCCGCTCGCCAAGAGCCGGACGCGGTCGCGGCCCCGTCGACGAAGTCGCTCTTCGCCAGGGTTTTGGGTCCAGGGGCACCCGATAGGCACCTAGTCATTATCTTCGGCTGCCTCGCCCTGTTAGCCTTCGTGCCCGGGGTCCGGTATCTGCTGTCCCTGTTAATCGGGGTCTACATCTTCGCCGTCTTCGCCATGAGCTTTGACCTTTTGATGGGCTTCGGCGGGATCATCTCTTTCGGGCACGCCCTCTTCTTCGGCGTGGGCACCTACACGGCCGCCCTCCTGGTAAAGCGCGGCCACCTGGACTTCTGGGCCGCCCTCGTCGCCGCGCCGGTGGTAGCCATCGTCCTGTCCTTGATCGTTGGCGCCATGACCCTGCGCGTCAAGGGTGTCTACTTCGCCATGGTGACCATGGCCTTCGCCGAGTTCTTCCGCATCTTGGCGGAGAAGTTCAGCAAGATCACGGGCGGCGGTGATGGTCTGGCGGTGGACATCGCGCCGGCCTGGGCTTACGGGCCGCGCCACCGCATCCAGATGTACCTGCTGGCCCTGGCCTTCATGGTCATCTGCTTCCTCGCCCTGCGGCGCATCGTCAACTCCCCCTTCGGGCGCGTCTTGGTCGCCATCCGGGAGAACGAGGGGCGGGCGGCCGTCCTTGGTTACAATGTCTTCGCCCACAAGCTGGTGGCTTTGTCCCTGGCGGGCGTCTTCGCGGCCTGGGCCGGTGTCATGTATGGCGCGGCGGAGAACTTCGTGGTGCCGGGAGTCCTGGGAACCGTGACCACCATCAACGGCATGTTGATGGTCATCATCGGCGGCGCGGGCACCTTGTCGGGGCCCATCGTCGGCGCCACCGTGGTCCAGCTGGCGGGCGTCCTGCTATCGACCTATACCCGCCGCTGGCGCCTTGTCTTGGGAGTCGGTTACGCCCTGGTGGTCATGTTCATGCCGGGCGGGCTGGCCGGGGTCTGGGCCAAGTGGGGCGCCCGATGGGTGAAAGGAAGCCCGGCCAATGTCTCGCATCAAGTATGAGAGCCCCGTCGAGGGAGAACTCCAGCATGGGGTCAGAGAATTGACCGACACCATGTGGCAGAGATACGCCAGAAGCCATGAAGAAGGTCCTTCCGAAATCAGCCAGTAATGACTATCGGGGCAACCGCCTGGCCGCCGTCGTGTTCCTAGTCATCGCCTTGGTGGGAACGGTGAGGAGCGTTGTTCACCTGCTCGCCCCCGACGGTGGGGCGGGGTCCATTGCCGGAATGGACCTATCGGTGCCCGGGGCTAAGGGCATTATCTTCGCCTTTTCCCTCTGGGGAAGTTCGCAGCTTCTCATGGCGGCGGTCCAGCTCATCGTGTATTTCCGGTACCGGACCCTGATACCCTTGATGTACCTGCTGCTGATCGCCGAGTATTCGCTCCGCATCGTGGTCGGGCACATCAAACCGGTATCCTTCGCCCACACGCCGCCCGGCCAAATTGGCAACTACGTGATCATCCCGCTGGCCGTGGTTATGCTCGTCTTGGCCATCAGGGACCGCCGTGCGTAGCCTGCCGTGCTGATTTCGACCATAGGCCCCGACTGCCTGACCCGGGAGCAGATCACCAACCTGGTCTTCGGCGGCCCTCCGGCTACCTCCGGCGTTGTTACTGGTGTCGGTGGCATGGGCGACTGCATCTTCGTCTTTGGCGGCAGCAACATCGAACGAGTGGACAGGGCCGTCGAACTCTACAGGGCTGGAAAGGCGCCTCTCATCCTTTTCACCGGTGGCACCAAATGGGGCCAGAGGCCAGTGGCGGAAGCTCTGGAAATGCGCGAGAAAGCCCTGGCCTGTGGAGTTCCTGACCAGGCCATCCTGGTGGAGCCCGAGTCTAACCACACCAAGGAGAACGTCCTGGCATCTCTACTAGTCCTTGACCGGGCCATCGGCCTTCACCGCCTCCGCCGGCTCTTGGTCGTCAGTGCCCCTCACCATATGCGCCGTTGCCTCTTGGCCTTGCGCACCTAAATGCCCCGGTGGGCGGAGTTCACCTGGCGTCCGGACGACCGGGCCCATCCCCGTGCCGACAACTAGTGGCAGACGCCTGGCGACGAGCGGCAGGTGCTGAAGGAAGCCCGTTCACTCGTAGAGTACATTAGAGAGAAGCAAATCCTCGACGACGAGGTCTCCCTCGGTTAGGCACCGAAGCGTCCCGTGGTACCAGGATCCCGGCCACGGAACTTGGGAAGGGACCAGGTTCCAGACCAGCACCAAGGACGAAGTCCAAATGCGCCTGCCCGATTTCGAGCAGCTCCGCATGCAGATGAGCACTCTCCCGTAGACCCGGGGGCCGTGACCCAAACGTGCCGTGGAATCATCTACCTGAAACCCTTCCACCCCCGATACTTCAGGTGACCGAGGAAGAACCTGTCCGGGGTCCAGTCGAATTCATCCCAGGTTGCCTCCACGAGGATCCATCTCTTATCGACCAGGACTTCATTCCATGCGTGGTTTTCGCTATAGTTAGACCCGATCACGTACTTCGCAGGAATACCAACGGCGCGATGGAGAGCCGCTGTGAGCTTCGAGTAACCTTCGCAGACGGACTTGCCAGCGTGAAGGGTGCCAAGTGCCGTGATTGGTTCGCTTGCCTCTCCTTTATCTATTGCCTGGTGCAGCTCTTCGTCATAGGAGATGTTGTGGGCAACCCAGTCGTGAATCGCTCGTGCCTTATCGTAGTCGATGTCTAGTCCGGCGGTTATCTTGAGGGCTAGGGCTATGATCTCCGGATCATCACTCTGAATGGAGAACGACGGTGATAGCAGCAAGTCTTGGTCAGCCAGTTCGCTATTGACCGGAGAGCCGATCTCACCAAGGATAGGCCTGCTTACTCTGCCCTGGTCGTCGGTTCTTATCAACCAGGAATACGTGCCAGAGTAGTCAGCGGGCAAGGTCTTCCCTGCGAGCATGTAGCCTCCGTCACTGGTTTCTTGTACAGAGTATGGTGTGTTGTAACCGACACTCCCGAAGGACCGTGACCACTCTTGCCCACCCAAGGCATTCGTCTTGACTAGAACAGCTTTCTGATAGTAGGGTGTGTCTCCGCGGTAATAGCGGGAAGGGCTGCCGATAACCAAACCCGCAAGTATGAAGCCACCGTCCTTAGTTTGCGAGAGACTGGTCACTTCATCGACCCCGCCCAGAACATGTGACCAACTCACCCGCCCAAGACGATCCAGTTTGATAAGGAGTGAATCCTTCCCGGAGCTGTCGTCTTGGTATCCGCCCAGGATGTAGCCGCCGTCAGCCGTCTGTTTGGCCGAGCATAGCCGGGAGCCAGTTTTTCCTCCGCGGACGCCGGCGTCCGGAGGCCACGTCCATTCCGTAGCCCCACGGGCGTCCGTCTTGAGAGCCCATGCGACCTGAGATGTCGGCTTGTCCTGGTTCTCCTGTGGCGCAAGGTTCCCTGTTATGGATATGATGCAGCCGCCATCTTGAGTTGCCTCGACTGTCCGCGCCATTACGTTTGCACGCACCAGACCAGGGTACTCGCACATCCTCGACCATACCTGCTGACCCTCACTATCAACCTTCACTAGCCACATGTGGCCGGTACGGAGCAACGGATTGCCGCGTCTTCTTGGTAGGCCATCGAGGCTCAACTCCATGTGGCCGGCTATGAACCCCGGATAGGACACAATATTCTCATCCAAGACGCCCTTAAGTCTAGCGTCCAGATGGGCGGCGAAGATGAAGCCGCCGTCCCGCGTCTGGCAGATCGAGGTTACCACGCAACCAGAGTGCTGGACACCTGGGTCATAGTGCCTGGACCATTCCTCATAGCCGCTGGAATCGGTCTTTATGAGCCAGGCGTCCGCGGTATCCTCCATCTTATTGCGTTCCACCGCCGCCAGCACATACCCGCGGTCCCGTGTTTGCCGAGCAGTCCGGATGGAGGCGCCATAGGTCCGGTCCCACTGGCGCTCACCCCGGTAATCTAGTTTGACCATCATTCCAGTTGAGAGCAAGCTCTGCGGGGAGAAGGGGAAGAAGTCTCTCTGGCCAACCTGGACGTAGCCCCCATCCCAAACCTGTTCGGCACAATAGAAGTTGTCCTGTTCCGACAGGGCCATGGCATGCACGAAGGTCAGGGCCGAGGTCATGAACCGGGAGAGATACCGGCACGTCATTGCCCGAGTGCAGCTTCTGCCGGGCTCAAGGTTGGTGCCGTCGTCCAAGCCCGCTATGCCAAGCTGGAGAGCGTAGTTGACAGCCGGTCGGGCCCAGGTAGGGATTGCCGCATCGTCACCGAAGCCTGTCCTGGAATTGGCGCCTTCAAGAGTCCCCAGGTCCATCTCGCGGGCAAGAGCCCTGCTAATCATAACCAAGGCTTCGGCCCTGGTAATGTTGGCTTTCGGGGCGAGGAGCCCGTCACTGGTTCCTTTGATCCAGTCGTTCTCGATCGCTGTCTCCACATACGATCGGGCCCACGGACTGACGCTGTCTTCATCCCGGAAATCAGTTAGATAGAAAAGCTGATTGCTCAGGTCCAACCTTGCGGCCGAGACCAACATCTTGGCGAACTGCTCCCGGGTGACCAGGGCGTCGGGTCCGAAGTACCCATCGCCGTAGCCGCTTACTACTCCGGCCGCAGCAAGCTTCTGGATGTGCTTCTCATCCGGATGCCCAACGATATCCGGAAAGACAACCGCGCCGACGAGGCTCCCGGGGGATGTGGCCGTCTCACTGCCGCAAGGTATCCCTAGGCTACCGTCGGTCCGTAGGATCAGGCAGGTGGAGTCATTTGCGGCCACAGTCCTCACGTCATCGGCGATGGGAACCAGGCTGGCGCGGATATCCCCAAGGCCCCTGTCGCCCAACGTACCGTACTTGTTGTTCCCGCAGCCCCACAGAGAACCGTCGATCTTGGTTACTAAGGTCCACCAAGAGGAAGGATGAACAGTCTTGACGTCAGACGCGATCTCAATCAGGGTGTTCGAACTGGCGGTGGTGCCATTGCCCAACTGGCCGAACAGGTTGCTGTAACCACAACTCCACAACGACCCGTCCTTTCTAAGCACGAAGGAGTTACCGAAGCTGTCCGCGACTGCCCCGGTGACTCCGTCCAGGAGTTTGACCGGAGTGCGGACGGTAAAGAAAGACCCCGGCCCGGGAAAGTCGCACTCGACACCGGTGCCGATTCCGTTGCCCCAGCCCCACAGACTTCCGTCTTGCCGGATTGCTAGGGTATGATCGGCACCTGCCGAGACCGACGCAACTTTCTCCATGATCTCCACGGGGATGAGCCGGTCCTCTTCGGAAGTGTCACCTACCTGGCCAGATTGGTTCGAACCCCACGCCCAGAGGCTATCGTCGTTGCGAATCGCATAGACGGAAGGTGTGGATCCCCCGCCGGTGACGGAACGGACGCCATCCATCACCTTAACCGGGGTAAGTCGCTCGGTCCTGGTTCCGTCCCCGAGCTGTCCACTCTCGTTAGCCCCCCAAGCCCACAGCGAGCCATCCGTCTTGATCGCGAAGGTCAGCAGGGGAGGGCCTGTCTGATAGGCCGTGGCAAAGACGTACCGAACACTGTCCATGATTTTGACGGGGCTGAACTTATCTTCCCTGGTCCCGTCACCCAGCTGCCCGCAGTCGTTCTCGCCCCAACCCCACAGGCTATGGTCGTTCTTGACGGCGAAAGCGAAAGTAGCCCACTCCGACGTGGCAATGCTCGCAACATCAGTCAGGACGACCCGCTTGTCTGTCCACGGGACATAGGATTCCCGATTACCCAACTGACCATGTTCATTGGCACCCCAGGTCAAGACGCTTCCATCCGTGCGGAGAGCAGCGTAGAAATCCGAACCGCAAAGCACATCCCGGAAGCCGGTGACTGCGGCACTATCTGTGAAGACAGGGTCTGCAAAGGCACCACTCAGCAGTATGGTAGTTATGAGGGTCAGACCTATCAGTTTCCGGCCGAACTTGTTCATGTCCCAATTCCTTCCCAGAGCCTTCTGACGGTGGCCTTTAATCCGGCTCTCTTCCAGTGTCAAATGGCCCGCTATCAAGAGCTGTCGGGGCCGCCTAGGCCTGTTTGTGGCTCGGACGATCTCCTCCGAAGGGAAATCGGGGTCGGCATCAGCTTGGATCTGGATCGGGTTCAGTTCTAGGCCATAGGGGTTTGCTTTACACATCTGCCCAAAGCTATGACGCCTCCGGCAAAGCCGGGTCACCGATACTAGAACACCTTGACCGTCCCACCAGAAGGGACCCCCAAACTGGGCTGCAACCGCTTGGGGTGCCGAGTATGGGCATCCTAGCGGCATCTCTGTGAATACGCCTCAAACTAAGTCCCAGATGAAACCACGTACTCGAGACCCTCTTCACGGAACTGGCGATGCCTCAAAGGAACATGGTCGGCTAGCGTCCGTTCCATCTTAGGGTCCGGTACATCGTAGTATACAGCGCAAAGGATCCCTGACAGGCGAGGACCCCGGGAATCACAGAACGCTAACGCACCTTGCCTGGCCTGGCCGCACCACGTCATCGTTACCTCTTCTCATAGACCATGTGGAGACGAATGAGATCCTTCCAGAAGGACTGCTCTTTCTTATCGTACTTGGTGGTGTAGCACCAGGAATCCTTGAGCAGACTTATCACTCCGGAAGTGCTCGAGTCGCACACGCGAATGCTGTCACCAATGTGGTCATAGAGCACGATGAAGTGATTGTGGCCTATCGTGGCGTTTTCTCCGCTGAAAACTGCGATGACCCCCGCAGGAAAGCGTTCCAGGCATTCGTAGACGATGTGCTTCTTCTCGGCAATACTTGCTTGTATCTCTTCGTCAGTGCCCCAACGTCCTTGAGGCATGTCTATCGTCTTATACCCGTTCCCGACCGCTGACGCTGGCTTAGTCAGCCCGCCAGGCCATCCAAACGCCAACCGGCCGCCTGATGCCAGATCTACAAGGTCCGCCCAAGACTCGATCGCGGCTTTGTCACCATGCAGATGGTCTACATTCAGATGGTACAGATAGGCAGGGCACACAACTACTCCACTGTTGGACAGAAGCATAGCAAGTGCCGCCAACGCACAGCCTTCCTGGGTAAATGTATCATCTAGATATGCGTAGTCCTTCACGCCATAAAGGAAAGGAGTACTCCTACGGGCAAGAGGAGGAGCGGACCCCGTAACTGTGAAGCTCTTCAAGATCAGCTTCACGGATCGGCCGGAGCTATCTGTAGCAGCTACTTCGTAGGTGTATGTTCCCACGGTCAACTTGTCGAACAGTATGTAGTTGTCCAAAGCATGGATGTCGTATTCTCGAGAATGTGGTGTGGCGGTCTTCTCAAATGCGGGACTGCGACTGGCTCCCGCGTATACGCCCACGGTGACCGACGAGATGTCGTAGTTCGAGGTGATGATGCCTTTGATGGAGTGCGTCTTGCCCGCATACAAAACTGCAGGCAGGGTGTCCGTGCCCGAAATGCGGAGCGTAGATCCCGGCGTGGAGGAGTCGGCAGCTGCTATGGGTGTATCTGGAGGAGCGTTATCGGTACCGCGCGTTATCCGCTGCAGCGCGGATGCATCGGCTATGTCTTTAGTATAGGCCACATACCTCACTTGCCTGAAGGTGGCGGCGAGCCAGTTGGGCGAGATGGTGGCGTCACTGTACTCCTTTAGGACAGAAGGGTCTTGGGCGCCAGGATAAGAGTAGTCATAGTTGAATCCGTTGCCACCGCCATATAGCTTAGTCGTCATCGCAAAATGGAGGTGCGCTTTCTCAGCGCCAACATCCGAGACTTTCCCTATGATCGCACCCTGAGTCACCGATTGTCCCTTGCTCACCGCTATGTCGGACATGTGGGCGTAGACTGTGTACCACGTACCGTAGGTATGGCTTCCATCGTAGAGCGTGAGAGGAACCGAATGTTTGATGAATACCGCACCGTAGGTCGGAGTCACCCTAACCACCGTACCGTCAGCAACTGCACTGACGGGAGTCCCCTTACAGCCTGCGAAGCTCATGTCTACTGCACGATAATCTGTCCCATAGTGCCCGCTGGTATAGTCCTCTCCGCCGCTGCTGTAGTAGGAGACCTTTCCCCCATACGTCGTCGCATACAGCCCGGAGACATCAATGATACCTTTGTTGTCACCCGCCGAAGCGTCGCGGACGTCAAGAGGGAATGTCAACATAGACGGATCGGCAGACAACTGCTTTACGGCCATGGACCCACTTGCAGTCTTCAGAACGAATAGGTACTTCCCCGAACCCACGGAGAAGGGTTCGACGACCGACCACCCATCGTCCCAGTCGTAGGACGCAGTCTTCTCAGAGGTCCAGCCGCTCTTGTCCATCCTGTAGATCTGGACCAGGCCGCCTTCTTCCTTGAGAAGGAGGATGCAAGTACTCCCGCCGACCTCATAGAACTCTGCGCTAGTCCAGCCGGCAGCCCATGTGCTGTCGGCGATGCGTTCTCCGACAGTGCCATCGCCATTGAGCTTGTGAATATGGGCTGAGCCATCGACGGTTTTAAGGAGGAGTAGGTACGGGGTTCCGCTCACCAGGAAAGGCCGGACTATCGTCCACTTGTCGCTCCAGTCATATGTCGCCACCCGGGGCCCAACAGAACCGTCGGCATTCATTTTCTGGATGTGGACGGCCCCCCCGTCCTTCTTGAGCAACATGAGGTATGTTGTGCCGCCAATCGTGTAGAACTCAGCGGTTGTCCAGCCATTGGTCCACTGTTCTGAGAAGACCAGTGAACCGACAGCTCCGTCGGAATTCAGCCGGCTGACGTGCACGGTCCCATCGGTGGTCTTAAGGTGGAACAGGTATGGAGATGATCCGACGTAGAAGGGCCTGACAACGCTCCAGCCATCGGACCAATCGTAGGTCGCGACGCGTTCGCCTACCCCACCGTCAGGGTTCATCCTTTGGATATGGACGGTTCCGTCGTCTCGCTTGAGCAAGAACAGGTAGGTCGTGCCAGCGATCTCGTAGAACTCAGCAGTCGTCCAGCCTGCAGTCCAGGCATCAGCGCATACATCGGGACCGATGTGGCCCGGGGTCGAGAGAACAGGCAATGCTGCAGCGGTAACCGGCTGGGTGATAGGAGCAAGAAGCAGGGTCGCCAAGACGATACAGGCAAGTGCAGAACTGAAGATAACTCGGACCGGAGGATGCATGATTCACAACTCCCCACATAGGACCCGGTTTACTGCTTGGAACCGACCCTACTACCAGATAGGGACGGATTTGCAGTTACGAACTCTGGCGTATGGAAGTTAGAGGTCTCCCGTATTCAACTGATATGAAGCATTGGAACCTCGATTGTATCGACGCCGAAGTCCCTCCCAATCGGCAGCGTCTGCGGACTTGGGCCAAGGAAAGGGAAAGTGCTCCTACCAGATGAGCATGGGGTCACCGATGACGACACTGGCGTCATAGTTGTCAAACCAAGCATCGTCGGACACTCGCGCACACTCCAGTGACATCCGGATCACGCCCCGGACATCTACGCTGAAGGACACCGGATCCTTTCCACCCGAGGTCGGTGGGCCTTGGTAGAGGGTCTTCCCATCTTGATCCTTAACGATCAGCGCGAAGTTGGAAGCAACGTTCTTATTGGCATCGGCCATTCCCCAGTATCCCTCGAACTTCGAGTACTTGGCATTGAGAGCATACTCGCAGTAGTTCGTGGCGCCACCCTTAGCCGTCAGAGCGTCGGTGAAACCGCGCTGATCGACGGTCGGAGCTGGCTGGGCTCTGGTCCATCTGGTCTGAGAGTATTTGCTGTCATCTCTATAGAGCACAGGCTCCAAACTGGTAAGGCGGGTGACCGTCCCAGTGCGTTGCTTGCCGACGTAGATGGAATAGGATGTTCCATCCCAGACAACGTCCTTTCCCAGGGACTCGCACACGAACCCCAGAGGCACGTAGGTCGTCCCTTCATAAATGAAACCCGTCTTGTCAGCCGGCGGATCCTTCTTGACCGTGTCAAAGTAGTACTTGAGCGGCAAGAAGTAAACCGTCAGGTTCTTCGAGACAGCATCGCTGGCCAAGACTGTCACCGAAAACAGGAGAGACGCGATCACAAACCCGCAGGTTAACAGCACGATGTCTCTCTTCCGCATACGATTACCCCTTCCGACCAAGCCCCCGAACACGCTGAACTCACCATTAGCCACTCGCCGCTGATCAACTCAACCGCGGCCTCTACGGTCGGGACGGCCACCTGGGCAACAGTGACTTGTTAGCGCCCCGAATAAAGGGCGTCGTACACACTATGCAAGGTCCAGTACTGGATTCCCTTAAACGGCACCGGAGACTGCAAAGGAGCGTTAAGAGCGTTGTGCAAAAGCGTGGCTACTACCCCTCTCAAGGCTTCGGCTTTGCGATCGATCTGTGTTCCGGCGAGTATGTTCAGGGAGCTTGCCACTGTCACGTACCCGTCGGGGTAACCGCCGGCTGCCTCGGCCGAATGCCCATAGTACAGGGCCACCACGATCATCTTGATCGCCTGTTCGTAGGTGATGCTGTCGTCGGGGTGAAAGGTGCCATCGGGAAAGCCATTGATGATCTCTAATGCTCGTGCGAAGTTGACGAAGCGGTAGGCCCAGTGTGAGGCGGGCACGTCTGGGAATGTCTTGTCTTGGGCGGGAGAGCCTTCCGGATCTGGCTTGATGGTCTGTATGATCAGCTTTGCGAACTCGGCCCGCGTGACCTTTTTCATGGGGCGGAAGGTTCCGTCCTCATACCCGTTAACGATCTGGAACCTCGATAAGTCGGTCAGAGCCTGCGCCAGGTCGCGGTCTTTAACGTCAGAGTACGCCAAGGCCGAAGAACCAAGCGAAAGGGACAGCACGACCACTACGAGCCAGACGGTCAGTTTCAGTACAGACTGCAGTGAGGTGCGTGGTGCGGTTCGCACCTGGCTCACCTCCCCAACAAGTCAAGGATGCCGGCCTTCGTGACTCCCCGTTTGAGAGACAAATACATATGGCTCATACTACTCACGCTCCTTAGCTTCATTGGGTCCGAGATTGGCATGATCGGATAGACTCACGATATCTTGCCGGAGGGTGTAGCTTATGGCCGGGCGGGCCCAGGCAGCGATAGGCGCGTCATCGCCGAAACCGGTTGGCGCATTGGCCCCTTCCGTCGCCGCGATGGAGTCGTCACCAAAGTAAGCCACAGCGATCATAGTTAGCGCCTGCGCCCTGGTCACATTGGCCTTGAGAGCAAGAGATCCATCGCCCATCTCCCTTATTAGCCGCAGGTCAACAGCCATGGCAACCTACGGTCCGGCCCAGTTGCTGACCTGATCGTGGTCGGAAAGGACAGGGAGGTAACACTTGGGTCCACTTGGAGCCCTGCGGCTCTCCCGTCTGAACCTGTCATATCCCACTCTCCTCAGAACCAAGTCCGTCTGGCCGGGCACTGGACCTCGCGGTAGCCACACTTTCTCGCGGGTTGTCACGGCGTCGCCAAGGCGCAAAGAAAGCCACTGCAATGGGCTCGGCACCAGTAACTGGAACGGAAAGGGAACGGAAGGGAAAAGGAACAGCGAGGTGGGATGCCATCACGCCAAGAACAGCCCTGGTATCTTGGACTGCGCCTTACGATTCAGCCAGCCTTCCGGCTACGCCGTTTCCATTGGTCACGGGGTGGCAATCCCCATCCAGCGGGTAAGGATTATTCTCCTTGCGTGCAGCTTTTCCTGCCACATCCTTGCAATGATGGGAACTGCGCCCTTCCACGTTCCAATCTGAGACCAGTGGTGCAGAGTCAGACGGGTGGTGCCGGGGCACCCTCTCATGCCGGTGCACCAATGGGAACCTTGACGCCTGGCCTCCGCGAAAGGGCCAGCCGAGCGGAATGTCCTGCGTGGCCGCCGAGAGTATATTCTGTGGGGTGGCCGGTTCACCCAGCCGTCCTCTCACACCACCGGACATACGAGTCCGCATCGGGCGGTTCGGTTCCTAGGAAATCCCAGCGTTGCGAAAGGAACGGTTGCGGTGGTCAAGGTCGCCGGCGGGCCATTTGCCAAAGTCCTGCCTTAGAGGTCTTTGCGCCAATCTCCCTGCAGGATATGGACCGTGGTGGGTCGCGATCCCCGAAAAGGAAGGTACTCGGCCGGCAAAGGAACGCCGAACCTTCTGTGGAGTGCCAGGACGTCCGCCACATCCTGATCGTCGAAATTGTACCCCGCGTGGGACTTCACCAGCCACTCCGGGGAGATGCACCGCACCGGATGGCCGCCGATAACCCCGTGCCCGGTGAGCGAAGGCGCCGGATAGCGCTGCCCCCGTTCCGGCGGGCCGTAGATTCCGTCCCCATTGGCGTCCAAGGTCACGACATGCAGGTCCACGTCGTGCCCCGCCGCGTCGCCAAGCACGAAGTTCCACGGAGAGGTGTCGTCCCGCGGTTGGTCCTTGAAACCACGTTCCTCGAGAAGGTGCCGAAGGCGAGCGATGTCCTTCTCCTGAACCACCAAGTCGAGGTCGCTATGAGGGCGGGTCTCCTCCCCGAGCAAGGCGTCCACGGCCCACCCGCCGTCTACCCAAACGGAGACACCTTCCCCTTCAAGGAGGGCAAGGAGCTCCACCACCTTCTTCATTGGCATGCTGCGGTTCACAGCAATTAGCGCCCTCCAACGTCCTCCAAGTCCGCCCCAAAAGGCCCGTTTACCGGTGGCCCTATTGTCTGGCCTGTGGGTTCCTAGATGGGACATGCGAGGCTAGGCCAAGTTTCCGTGCGATGAAGTCACCGAGAACGGCCAGCGCAACTCCCACCAATGCGCTACTGAAGAAGAAGAGGCCAAAAGCCAAGATAGGATGCGATGTCCCCCATGAGCCAAGGGCGGCGCCCGGTCCTGGATGATCACTGTGACCCCAGTCGCCCATCTTGAATAACAGATAGCCCAGAGTCCACGTAGACAAGTCCAGGCTGAGGCCGAAGGGAATGAGGACAATAAACAACATCCAGAGCGAGATGCCTAGGAGTGAAAACCCACCAGGAAGGAAGTCACGTATGGCAATACGTGTATCGGTGGTCGCAAGCCAGTCGTATAGTTGTGAAGGAGATGCAAAGAATAGCCAGTAGACGGCGGCGCTCGTTAGCCCTAGCGCCGCCCCCACAGTGATGACCCTCATTCGGCCACGCATGGAATACCCCCTAGGAGCAGTGGTGGTAGCACTGGGACCCAGGGAAATCAGTTCACGTTCTATCCTACGATACGGCCGCCTAGAACTCCGTCACCCCGGTGAAGTTGAACTTGGCAATCTTCAAGGCCGGGATGCGCATGCCGCCCCGCCGGCCGCCGCGCAGCTTGGTATCCTTGCCGATCATCTGCACGTTCGACAGGGCCTCCAGCACGCTCTGGGTGAAGCGGAAGTTCTTCACCGCCGCCACGACCTTGCCGTTCTCCACCAGGAAAGTGCCGTCGCGCGTCATCCCGGTGATGATGGTCTTCACCGGGTGGACGGGGTTGACGTAGTGGAAACGCGTCACCCAGATGCCCCGCTTGGTGTTGGCGATCATGTCCTGGATGGTGACGTCGCCGGTCTTCATGAAGATGTTGGCCGGCATGGGACCCCAGCCGCCCGCCGAATGGCCGGTGGACTTGGTGCCGGGGGTCTTGTCGCGGCCGGCCGTGTAGCTGTCGTAGCAGATGTTCCTGGCCACGCCGTTCTCGATCAGCATCAGCTTCCGCTTGGGGACGCCCTCGCCGTCGAAAGGCGTGGGGGCGCCGGCCGGGTCGGTGCCGTCGTCCCAGATGGTAATGTTCTCGCCCACCACCTTCTGGCCCAGCTTGCCCACCATGAAACTGCGCCCTTCCTGGTAGCCCATGGCCGAAAAGCCCATCCGCGACAGGAAGCCGACCAGGGTGGCGACGGCGTCTTCCTCAAGGATGACCTCGTACTCGCCGGCGTCAACCTTGATGCTATCGCGGCCCCGATCACACTTCTCCACGGCTGCCCGCCCCACCGCCGCCGGGTCGATTTCCCGGACGTCGCGGGCGTCGGCGCCGCCGTACCCGCCCGAAGCCCCCGCCATCACCACGGTGCTCAAGGAAGAACTGGTCGAAGCGAAGTAACCGCTCACACCCAGGGTGTTTCCGATGGCGACTTCGTGCGCCCCCGTCTGGAAGGCGCCCGACGCCTCAAACCCCTTGGCCTTCGACGCGGCGACGATGGCGCCCACGCCCTTGGCCCGTTCCTCTGGGGAGCAGGCCGCCGTGGCCTCTGCCCAGCCATCCACGGTCGGGATGGGTCCGGGCTCCGGCAGGCTCTTGAAGTCGGGGTTTTCCGGCGACAGGCGGGCGATGGCCGCGGCCTTCTCGGCGCATTCCTTGATGGAGCCGCGGTCCAACGTGTTCGTGGAGGCCCGCCCGACGCGCTTCCCGACGATGACCCGCATGGACAGGGCCATTTCCGTCTCACCCACGTTCTGGTGGATGTGGTTGGTGGCGAAGCGGGTGAGGTAGGTCTCGTTCCCCGCTACCGTGGCTTCAGCCTGGGTGGCGCCGGCGTCCTTCGCCGCCGCCAGGGCCTCCTCGACCGCAGCCAGGGACCGCTCTCTTCCCAAACGGCCCTCTCTCACCATTTCCACACCTACCCTCACCTTGCGGAAGCGGCTGGGGGCGGCGCCGTGGCCGACATGGGCGGACTGTGGCGGTTCACCCTTGCCGCAGTTCGGCAAACCCCATAGGGTCCACTCTTTCTTCCCCGATACCGCGTCCAGGCTGCCCCAGAACTCGGGGGTGATGCCGGTGTAGGTCGGGTTCTTGACGAGCTCTCCGACGGACCCGTCCTTGATGATCCAGCCGGCTTCGGTGCCGAACTGGAAGTTCAGGCGCCGGTCGTCGATGGACCAGCTCTTATTTGTCGCCATCAGGATGCCGTCCTTGGTGTCCCGGATGATCTCGTCCAGGGTCCAGTCGCCCGGCTCAAGGTTGATGTTGGTCATGCGGATGATGGGGGTGCGGTTCCAACCGTCGGCGCGCATCGTCCCGTTGGACTCCTGGTTCAGTTCGGCCGCCGTTTCCCTTGACGTGAGGTAGTTCTTGAAGATGCCGTGGTCCATGATAACCGTGCGCTGCCCGGCCACGCCTTCGTCGTCCCACTTGAACGTCCCAAGGCCGCCGGGAATGGTGGCGTCGGCGACAATGTTGACCTCGGGCGACCCGTACTTGAAAGTCCCCAGCTTCTCGGGGGTGAGGAAGCTGGTCCCGGCGTAGCTGGCCTCCATCCCGAAGACGCGGTCCAACTCGATGGGGTGGCCGCAGGACTCGTGGATCTGCAGCCCTAGCTGCGACGACTCCAGGATAAGGTCCATCTGCCCCGACGGGCACTGCGGCGCCGCCAGGAGGTCGACCGCGCCCTTGGCGATCTCCTCGGCGTGGGCCGCCAGGTCCAGCGCCGTCACGGCCTCGTACCCGCACTGCTGCACCTGCCCACCGAAGGAGCTGGGGTAGCTGCGGCGCTGCATCTCGCCTTTCGCCGGGTCCACGGCGGTGGCGGAAATGCCGCCGCCCGACTCGGTGATCTCCTGCTCGTAGTAGACCTTCTCGCTGCTCTCGAAGGTGGTCCTCTCCCACAGGAACCCCATGGAGCCCTCGGCCACGCGCACGCCCTTGTTCTGGCGCATCAGGCGATCGGCCTCCAGGAGCAGGGCGATCTTGTCCTCCATCTTCACCGTAAAGGGGTCTACCTCGATCGGCGCCTTCCAGGTGTCGTGGATGGGGTTCATGGGTTTCCAGTCAAAAGGCTTGTCCTTCTTCACAAGGGCGCTGGCCTGGGCGATGGCGACGGCCATGGCCGCCACCTTCTCTACCTCGCCCATGGACAGATCGGAGCTGGAGGCGAAGCCCCAGGCCCCGTCCTTCAGGACGCGGACGCCGAAACCTTTGCTCTCCGACGAGCGGAGGGCGTTGACGATGCCGTTCTTGACGTTGACCGACTCGTTCTTGTCTTCGACGACGCGGATGTCGGCGTAGTCCGCTCCCTTGGCCTTGGCCACTTCTAAGGCCCGGCGGGTGAGCTCACTCATCCGGTATCCCTCCCTTTTCCACTCTTCCCACTCTGCGCAGCCCTAGGGACGGGCTGGAAATGAGCTAACTATTGTATTTTTCCGGCGACGGCGGATTTCCTCTGTGTCCCGAACTTTCCGGGGGCGGGAAAAGAGAGGTAGAAGGAGGGGCGGACCGGGCGTGGGGCGGGGATGCAAGCAGAGAAGGCTTCAGGCAGGCCACGCGGCAGAGGGATAACGGCTCTTGCCGGGAATAACCTGACGGGGGTGTTCAGCTTTGTCTCAGGTCACGGTGGAAACCGGCGCGGGAGAGACGCGTACGGCTGGCGTTCACGCGATACAGGTCCGCCCGGTCTCTTCCAAGCGCGAGAAAGGCCTCTTCGTCCGGTTGTCCTGGCGCTTGTACCGGGGCGACCCGAACTGGGTGCCGCCACTCCTATCGGATATCCACGCCACGGTCTGGGGTGCGGGCAGTTGGTTTCAAAAGGCCGGGCCTTCCCAGGTCTTCCTGGCCTGGCCCGTGCGGCCGGTGGGGCGTGGTTCGAGTGGTCGTGGCGCCCCCGTCGGGCGCATCGCCGTCGTCATCGACCGGCGCCTGAACGAGCGCAAAGGGACAAAGCTGGCCCACCTCACTCTTTTCGAGACCATCGAAGACTACGACGTGGCTGAAGCGCTCTTTGACGCCGCCTGCTCCTGGGCCCGCGACCAAGGGATGGAGGATATCCGCGGCCCCATCTCCCCTTCGAACGGCGACGACTACCGCGCCCTCCTTGTCGAGGGGTTCGACTCCCCGCCGGTGCTGATGGACTCCTACAATCCGCCCTTCTACATGGACTTCTTCGAACGATACGGTTTCGTCAAGGAAGCCGACCTGTGGGCCTTCCACTACGATATCAAGAACATCCCCGACCGCTTCGAGCGCCTGGCAGATTACGCCATGCGCAAGTTCCATTTCCGGGTCGACCCGGTGGACCTCAGCCAGATGGAGCGCGAGGTGCGCGCCATCAAGGAAATTCTGGACCAGGCCATCCCAGAAGAGTGGTACGACATGGTGCCTCCGACCTTGGACGAGGTCCGGGAGATGGGCATGAAGCTGAAACCTCTGGCGGTGCCGGATTTCATTTTGATCGCAAGAGCAGTAGAGAAGGCAGGGGCACCGCAAACGGGGAAAGGCGCGGTGCCGGACGCCCTCGGTCGCCCCATCGGCTTCTTGGTGGGCATGCCCAACTACAACCAGGCTCTAAAGCACCTGAACGGTCGCCTCTTCCCCTTGGGGTGGCTGAAGTTCATGTGGTACCGCCGCCGCATCGACTCCGGGCGCATCTTCATCCTCTTCGTCACGCCCGAATACCGGAAAAAGGGTGTCACCGGGGCCATGTTCATGAAGTGCCTGCTTGCCGGGAAGAGACTGGGCTACCGGTGGGGCGAGGGCTCCACGATCGGCGAAACAAACACCTTCATGGTTCGTGACGCCGAAGGCGCGGGTGGCCGGCACTACAAGACTTACCGGATGTACCGGCGGCAGCTGCTGCCAGAATAAACGAGGGAATGCAGCGCATTCCCTCCAGCCTGTTGACAAAGAGGTTTGCCAATCACTGACCTCCGCATTTGAACCGTGTCCTCGGCGGCCGAGAAGGTACGTGTGTAGTCCGTATCCGGGGGTGGGGGGGTATCCGCCGCCATGGGGTCGTTGGAGTCAATTCGGGATACGCTTCCGAGACCAACAGGGTATCT
>JAJYWN010000027.1 GCA_021791495.1 Bacillota bacterium | reverse complement strand
CCCTCGCCTCCCCGGGCCAAGGCTCATCCCCGACGGTTCACTACCTTGGCGGCTCATTACCTCGCGCCTCACTGCCTTCGAGGCTCATCACTGTGGCGGCTCATCGTCGCCATCGCTCCGCGGCGAACCAGTGACGCCCTCGGAGCCCGACGGCGCCAGGAAGCGACGGATGCTGCCTGATCGTCCCCGTGGCATGCCCTTGGCCCCAGCTCCAATGGCCTTCCTCTTGTAGAGGTAGCACTCCTTTTCCAAGAAGGCCATCAGCACACTGCCCAAAGCGTCTTCTCTCAATGGCAACGCGTCGCCTACCAGCGCCATTATCCCCTCCACGCTCAAGTCCTCGGGCCGCACGACGATCAGCTTGATACCGTGTTGTGTGGCGAACCCCTGTTTCATGGTGTCGTTGTCCTGGGTGTCCTTCGCCATCTGCTCGTCGGGGAACCACTCCGTCGGACCGTAGTGCTGGGCCCCATTGAACTCAAAGGCCACCTTGTACTGGGGAGAGTACAAGTCAAACTCCAGTTGGGCGCCGGTCGACCTTTTTGTCATAAAGTCCGGTCGCGCATTAATGATGAGGCTGTCGTCCTTGTAGAGACCCTTGACCACGGCCTGCAGCAAACCCTGGCCCCTGGACGTGGCATGGGCGATGATGGCTTTCGCCAATTCGATGTCGGCCAGGTCGGCGGCGGCGTCCGGGTCGAGCGGCACGTATTGCCTTGGTCCCTTCACCTCTATGAGGCCGGCCGACAGCAGCATCCTCAGATCACGGATGACCGTCGGACGACTGACGCCGACGACGCGCGCCATTTCAGTGAGGGTGTAGTCACAACACTTCCCGGTCTCGCGCGCCCTAAGAAGGATGACGAAGAAGAGAAGCCTAGCAGAGATAGGTAAGTCTACGGCTAACAGCACTTTCACGGGCACCAGTAAGGTTCTCAGGAACCCGCACCTCCCCCGCGCTCGCGGTGTTTTTCCCTCGTGCGCTTGGGTTAGGGTCGGGGACGGCATTTCCTTCTACTGGAAGTTGAAAGGTAGCAAACCCAGGGGAGTTCACCCGCGCGAGGCGCGAACCAGTTTCGTGGCATCGGGCAATGGTGGGCGACTCTACCTGTCCACGTGAAGGCTCAGCGCGGCCAACACCTCGCCGACAAGGGTCTCTTCCTTTGGGAAGCGACCCTTGCCCTCATACCCTTCGGCCAGCCGCCCCACCTCGGGCTCCACGAACCGGTAGCCCAGGCGCGCCAGCTTCGCGATATTCTCCTGGACGATGGGGTTCTCGTACATGTTCATGTTCATAGCCGGGACGATGATGACCGGGCAGCGTAGGTTGAGGGCCATGACCACCGTAGAAAGCATGTCGTCGGCGATACCGCCGGCGATTTTGCCTATGAAATTGGCGGTGGCCGGGGCGATCAGCGCAAGGTGGCACCGATCGGCCATGGCCACGTGCTCCACTTCCCACACGCGCATGGGCGCCCACATGTCCACGAACACCTGCTTCTTCACCAAGGTCTGGAAGGTCAAGGTAGTGATGAACTCGGTGGCGTTCTTGGTCATGACCACATCGATGTCCGCGCCCATCTGCTTCAAGTGGCTGGCCAGACCGGCGGCCTTGTAGGCGGCGATCCCGCCCGTCACCCCAAGGAGCAGGTTCTTCCCACTCAACGGCTGGTAATTGTGAGTGCTGCTACCGCCACTACTGCCCAAGGCCCTTCCCCCTGTCGGTCCATCCGTCATACGCTCGCCACGCCGGCTGGGTCGGCCCCCGCCCGTACCCCAGTCACACCTTCGTTTCGCTACCGGCGGGTTGCCTGCCTGCCGCCCAGCCCCGCCGCCACGCGGTCCAGAAGTCCGGCGGCGATGACGTTCTTCCCCACGAAGGGCCCCTCGGACCGGCCGTCGGGGTGGACGAAGTAGGCGGCGTGCTCGCCCCGCTCCACGGTAGTCAGATCGTTTACCACGACCATGTCGGCCCGGTTACGCTTCAGGGACCCGAGCCCGATGTCCAACAGCTCCAGAACCGTCCGGTTGAACTCCAGTTTGAAGCCCACCAGGAAGATCCCAGGATCGAAATCCTTCATCATGCCGATGACCTTGGGGGTCCGCACCAGCCGGATGACCCACTCTTCAATATCCGACTTGGTCTTCTCGTCGCGGTATTCCGCCGGGGCGAAGTCCAGGACTGCCATGGCGTGGATCACGGCGTCATAACCGCCGCCCACCAACTCCCGCTTCGCCGCCGCGGCCAAATCCTCCACCGTCTCGATCTCGACCGTCTTGAGCTGCGGCTGCGCCGCCGGAGTCAGGCTTTCCTTCCCGTAGACGAAGGTCACATCCGCCCCCCTTGTCAACGCCTGGGTGGCAATCTCCGTCCCCAGCCGTCCGGTGGACTTGTTCCCGATGAACCGTACCGCGTCGATGCGCCCGCGCGTGGGTCCGGAGGTGACCAGAATCTTCTTCCCACTCAAATCCCGCACGATGTCCCCCACCTGATTTTCGGCCGAATCTCCCAAGGTCTTCACTCCCTGGGCTGATTATAGCCCGTCCAACGGCCTTTCTGCTACACAAGTCGCAGGGGGCGCGGGCGCTTCCAGACCCGTTCCACCCGGCCGACACCTTGTCCGCCACCCCCGCCTTGTTCGGCGCCCGCGTCTTGTACGCCACCCGCGCCTTGTCGGGTAAACTCGCCCTTCTCGGCCCCTTCGGCCGGTTCCACCCAGACGGTGTAGGCTTTCGCCAGCGTCCGGACCGCCGCGACCATCACATCTAGCACGGCCAAGTCGGCTAGGAGGTGCGCTCGCGCGCAAAGCTCAAGGTAGTCGCCTTGCGCGGTCTCGTCGTTCACTTCCGCCACCCACGACAAGGCCGTGACCTCAGGGTGCCTGGCCGCCAGATTGCGAGCGTTCTCCGCCGGCTTGATCCCGGTCCAATGGAACAGAACTCCCTGGTAGAAATCCTCCGCCTTCACAGGGAAACGGTCCGGGAGCCACGTCGCCCCGTATTTCTCATACCGGTCCCGCCACACCCGGTTCAACTCGGCAATCTCCCGATCCCCTCCGACGGCCGCCGCGACCCGCCGGCGCGCCTCTTCCGCCAGCGCCCGGTGGGCCAGGTATTCCGGCCCGTCCAGGTAGGACATGATTCCGTAAAAATGGGCCCGCGGCAACCAGAAGGACGAGAACCAAGGACACACATACCCCGAAAACGGCTGCTCCCACTCGTGGGACGGCACGCCGTGATCGTCGCCCATCATATCCGGCAACCAGGCCTTCCACACGCGAGGGAGCACCGCCGATTCCCCGAAGGCGCTGCCATCCTTCCAATACTCGGCCGCCAAGTCTTGCCCGGCGGCGTTGAAGCGCCCCGCATGGAGCTTCCACGTGGGATGCTCCCGCTGAAGGTCGTAGTGCAGCGCCGCCCCGTCCACATTTTCAAAGGGGATGATCACAAGGTTGACGCCGCGGAGATACCTGCTGTACCGTTCATCCTCACTGGTCAGGAGCTCGGCCAGCTTGAGGGCGGAATTGGTGCTGGAGACCTCGTTCGCGTGGTGGCGAGCCACCAGGACGTAAGTGGGTTTGAGCAGGGAAAGTTTGGGGCGTGAGATACGCCCGCTCGCCGGCAGGCAGACCTCCACTATGTAGGAAGGCTCTCCGAGGAAGGACCACCCGGCTCGGTGGATCCGGACTCCCGGCCTCTCCCCTAGCGCCCGCAGCGCCTCATCCAGCCGTTCACGCCCGATGAGTTGGTCCATGCGGGCCAGCCCCTGGTCAGTGCCGGCGGCCGCGGGGCCGGGTCTCTGGCTCCCCGGTGGTCGCTCATTCGCCCCCTCCGGCTGGCTGGGCGCGGCGTCGGCGGACGAGCGGTCACCCTGGTCGCCCTGGCCGCCCCACCCCCATAATGTGAACTGGCAGCGTGGCCCCCGGCCGTCATCGCGGTGAATCCAGGGGATGATGAGCCCGGGCGACCGGTAAGGGGTGCCTGTCGCCTTGCGTCCCAGGTGAGCGAAGTGGTCCAGAGCCACGAAATAGACATCTTCGTGCAAGGCCTCCAGCGGGGACAGCCGCTCCTGCCGGACGCCCAGTTCGTCATCGGGCTCGGACAACCAGACGTGGATGTCCAGGCGGCGGAAGAAGGGTTGCGTACGACCGTCTTCCAAGGCGTAGCGGGTGGCCTCCGGCAGGATCACCCCTTGGAAGTAGTCCCAAAACCGCTCGAGGTCTGTGACCACACGGACCTCGCCCGACCACTGCCCTCCGCCCCCCGCCCTTCGCGCATTATGGGGGCCGACCTCATGCGTCACATCCTTGGTGGCGGCTTTCACCGTCCAGCGCAAGAGACCGGTCGGAGGGTGGACCTTGCCGGCTTCGGGCGTGGCCTCGAGATAGAATCGCTCGGAAGCTGTGGCTTCGAAACTGTCTTGGTACAGGACCTCTCCTCTTCCGCTTCCCGGCGGATCTTCTTCTTTGCTCCGAACGGTGACCTGATAGGTCGGGCCGGCGTCGCTGCGGACGAACCGTACCTTATCCCAAGGCAACCCCAAGGCCTCCGCCAAGATCTCGTCGGCGGGGTAAAGCTCCTGCAGCCAGCGGGTGGCGAGTTCGAGCCACTTCTCGCCCTCAGGTGCCTCAAAACCCCAGAAGGAGATCTCGACCGCACCTGCCCGCCCGGCGAATCCACGCACCGCCGGAACCACTTCCTCAATGACCCAGGACAGGCCCTGTTTGTAGGCGGACCGCACCTTGACCCGGACCCCACCCTCCGGGGCACCGGCGTCTAGCAGGGCTTTGCGCCAACGTTCTTCGAGGTCACGCCGGATGGCCGGTGACTCGGAGACC
>JAJYWN010000037.1:4921-5290 GCA_021791495.1 Bacillota bacterium | reverse complement strand
GGGTACCCGCAGCCCCAAGGCCTTCGACCTCTTTGACGTAGTCATGGAACAGCCGTTGGAGTTCGCGATAGAATTCAGGCGTTGTTCGCATGTCCACCACCCTCCTCCAACCTGTTTTACGCCAACCATTGATGTGACGTCCCCTGGTCACACAGTCTCGGGCCCACCCTCCGCGCTTGCGGGCGTGCCTAACATGCTGAGCAGTCTACGTCTTCGGCGGGAGGCGAAGGAAGCCGGGGATCCCCCGAGGGGCCGCGCCGCGGGCTTCAGTCCGGAGGCTATGCAGACCACCGGTCGCCCAGATGGTTCCTAAGCGCTAGCCTCTGGTTGTTCTCGTTGCCATCGGCTCCACTTGGCCAATAGAGGCCA
>JAJYWN010000037.1:0-4911 GCA_021791495.1 Bacillota bacterium | reverse complement strand
AGACGGGTCCACCGTGTCTGTTGCTCTGCACAGTCTGTAAAGCCCGGGCTCAAGGGTCAGGAGGTAGTTGTACACTACCGCGTTGGCCTTCTTTGTCGAAGCATTGGCATGTGCAGTTGCGTATGTGCCGACCCCCGGACGGTTGTCCCCAAAAAGACTCTCGACTTCGTTGACCAATGCAGCGCGGGTGAACGGTGCTTCGCCTCGCTCGTGAAGCCGGGCCGCAGCAACCCAAATCTCACAGTGGATCTTCACCGTTGATCGCTCCCCCTCCAGCCTAGACTCCGTGGTTTCGTCCTGCCTGGGTCGGCAGGAGGTTTAGGCTCTTCTGCTCGTCCGTCGCTTAGTGCCAGAGAATCTCCCAGTTGTCCGCATACTTGTCCAGTTCTCTTGCCCATTCGGAGTAGATAAGGTGGCGTTTTGGGTTGCTAGGGTCATGCTGTTTGCCTCTCAATCCCGGCTGTGCCAGCCAGTCTTCATACCCCTTCTGCAACCACTCATTGACCAGCCTCGTCGGAAGAATGAAGTATAGGTTTCGATCTGTGTCGGCCCCTAGACTGACAAGAACGATGAAGTCTGTCTGGTCATCGGTCAGCTCGGCAAAAATGGTCCCGTCTCGCTTGGCGTTCCATTGCCAGATATCCACATCGGCAGACTTGGTCTTAACTCGAATCCGAACAGTCTTCTCCTTTTGAGCTGCAAGGATGTCAAAGGCCCGTGTATTGCGGGGAACCAATGCCGCAACCACTTGCCGTTTTAGAAGCTCTGAGACCACCCCGTATTCACCAGCGTTTCCTATTAGAGAACCGAAACCAGCTTTGATCTGACCCCTGGGCATTGGCCATACCTCCCCGTGACTGCTGAGCCGCTGTAGAGACGCCGGGGCGACTGATTGCCCGATACCGTTCTCCAGGTCAGCTAACATCCTTCTTCTCACGAACCGCCCCAATGACCAGGTTGTCAACAATCTTCAGCACCGAGGTATCCCACGCAAAGGTTTTGATGTTGGTCTTCCATTGCTCGGCTTTGGCCTGGAAGCCATCATCTCTGATTATTGGGTAATAGAACTCCAGAAGGATCTTCTTCATCAATTCCCCACTCGCGGTCCAGCCCGTTCTGGAACATCTTACTTCCAAAGAGATAGTTGAGCGTGTATTCCCGGTCTATTGGAGCAACTAGGTTCGGCAAGAGGTGGGCAAGCACTTTGGAGTTGCCTACGATAGTAGTACCGCTTGCCATCACTCTAACTGCCCTAAAGACCTTCTCGAGCTTCGGCAGCTCGGGAACGGAAGGGCCCCTAGGGGTAATCAGTCTTAGCTCCTCTATTTCCGGGACGACCGCCAGAACGCTTCCCAAGAAGGACTCGAAAGGCTGCATCTTTGATCCGCTGGGCCCCATCCGGTGCATTCCCCAAGAAGCTAGAACCGCATAGATCAGTTCAGTCTTCTCTCTCCAATTTCCAGGGTCTGCCGAGAGGGCGCGCTGATGGAAGTACAAAGACGGCCCACCGAAGGTTTCTGAGGCATAGTAACTCCGGTGATAGGCATCGGCATGGGAAAGTATGTCGGCCACCTTAGGACCAAGACTTCGGTCCATCCACCTATCGCCCATTGCCACCCCTCCAGGGTCTAGCCTTCTGTCTTTTGGGAACCCGACACCTGGGTCCGCCCCCCCCTGGTTTTCCGGACCTGATTCGCTGGTGCTCTTATTGCCCAAACGACGCGCGGTCGGGAAACAGTAGCCCGGGCAATGTGCGACGGACGACTACCGGTCGCGCAGGATATTCCTTCCCGACGGGGACCGTGTGGTGGAGGACCATAGGTATGCCGATAACTGCCCGAACGAGAACCGCGAAGGTCCCCTGAGGTGGGCGGAGCCTATCCGTATCTCTTTTCGATTCGACGAAGAAGACGCCGCCCGGGCCAAGGACGCAGATGTCCGGCTGCTCCACCTTGAGCCCGGCCTCTCTCACCAGGGCAAGGGCCCCCCGAAGCTTAGCATAGGCTTCTTTCCCTAGGAGCCTGTGTTGGTAACAGCACCTGGATTAACCAGGGATGAGGCTTTCGGATGCCGAATTCCTAAGGCATGAACAAGACTTTTCGTCCTTACGAGCCCAACCAGGTTCTGCTTCTGCCTCCGGCGTTGCAGGACTGGCTCCCTAAGGATCACGTGATCTATGTACTGAGCGACATTGTGGACTCCGTGGACTTGTCGCTGATCACTGATTACTACGAGCGGGAGCTCAGGGGATATCCGCCTTATCACCCGGTGATGATGGCGAAGGTCCTGATTTACGCGTACTCGCAAGGCGTGTACTCTTCCCGCAAGATCGAGAAGCGCCTCCACGAGGATGTGGCTTTCCGAGTGCTGGCCGCCGGCAACACGCCAGACTTCAAGGCCATCAGTGAATTCCGGCGGCGGCACCTGAGCGCCTTCAGGGACTTGTTTGTGAAGGTGCTTCAGTTATGCCGGCAGGCGGGGATAGTGACGCTTGGCCATGTGGCCATAGACGGCACCAAGATCAAGGCCAACGCCTCCAAGCACAAGGCGATGAGCTACGGCCGGATGCGGAGTGAAGAGGCGCGGCTCAAGGCGGAGATCGAGGAGCTGACCCAGAAGGCAGAGCGACTCGACCGGCGTGAAGATGAGCAGTATGGTCCAGACAAGCGGGGCGATGAAATCCCTGAGGAACTGGCCTTTCGGGAAAGCCGCCTGAAGAAGATCCAGGAAGCGAAGGCGGCCCTTGAGGCTGAAGCGAAGGCCAAGGCTCAGGCAGCATCGGAACCGGACCCGGATGATCCGCCACGTGGAGGGGGCAAGAGGAAGCGCAAGGCCAAAGACCATCCCGAGGAGCGAGACCAGCGGAACTTCACCGATCCTGACTCACGGATCATGCGGTCGGGTAAAACGTTTGTGCAAGGGTACAACGGCCAGGCCGCGGTGGACGCGAAGAGCCAGATCATCGTGGCGGCAGAGGTGACGAACCAAGCTGCGGATGCCCCCCACCTGCGCCCAATGGTTCGGCAGCTGGCGGAGAATACAGGGGCGACGGCCAAGGAAGCCTCGGCGGATGCGGGTTATCACAGCCAAGGGAACGTGGACTTCTTGGAACAAAGGGGTATCGAGGCTTTCATCCCTCCCGACAAACTGCCGCGCCGTTGGCAGCGGGAGCCTGCACCCAGGGGGCGGATACCTCGCCGGTTGTCCCCCGAGGATCGGATGAGGCGCAAACTGCGCACCAAGCGGGGGGCGGCGCGCTACCAGCTCCGACAAGAATCTGTGGAACCGGTGTTCGGGCAGATCAAGGAAGCACGGGGTTTCAGGCGGTTCTCACTGCGAGGCTTGGAGAAGGTCCAAGCCGAATGGCAGTTGGTTTGCCTTACCCATAACGTTTTGAAATTGGCCGCAAGACGCCGGGCCACGGCCCTCAAGAAAGCCTCGTAAAGGAACAGGCCATCGTCATCCCAACGTGGGTGGGCAAATCGACCCTGAACCTCTTGGGCGAATGCTTTCCGACCGCCAAAGGAACATTCGCCCTTCAGTTACCAACACGGGCTCCTAGCCTGGTCTTCGCTCCGTTTCTACGGCCTGGAGAAGGATTCCTCCGCTGCCTGACGGATTGCTTCGAAAGTCGAAGGGAAAACGCCGCCGGGGTCGAAAGTAGTGCCTAGCCGAAGCAAACATTCCTGCACCCATGCGAGGGAGTGGTCTTCAATGGACGACCTCATCATCCGCGGCGGCACGGTCATCGACGGCACGGGCGGCCCGGCTCGGCCGGCCGACGTCGCCGTCAAGGGCGGCGCCATCACCGCCGTCGGTGACCTGAAAGACAGGCCGGCCAAGGCAACCATCGACGCGAAGGGCAAGGCGGTCACCCCCGGGTTCATCGACATGCACTCTCACTCCGACCTCTCGTTGCCCGTCCACAACCGGGCCGAGAGTTCGCTGGCCCAGGGGATAACGACCGAGCTCGTCGGCAGCTGCGGCTGGTCCCTGGCGCCGTTGAAGCAGGAGATCCAGGACACGCTGGTCAAGGGGCTCTTCAAGTCCCTCGTCGGCCACGACAGCCTGGACCGCCTGGACGCCAGGTGGCGCTCGTTCGGCGAGTATCTCGGCCACCTGGAGCGAATCGGCATCGGCGTCAACATCGTCCCGCTGGTCGGCCAGAGCCTCATCCGAGCCCACGTGGTCGGCCGCGAGAAGCGGCCCCCGACGCGCGGCGAGATGGCGGCCATGAAGGACCTCCTCAAGGCGAGCATGGACGAGGGCGCCTTCGGCTTCTCGACCGGCCGGGCCTACCTCCCCGGCGGCAACGCCGAAACCGGGGAGATCATCGAGCTGGCCAAGGTCCTGAAGCCCTACGGCGGTATCTACACCTCGCACATCAAGAGCGAGTCGGAGGGGCTGCTCGACGCCGTCGGCGAGGTCATCCGGGTCGGCCGCGAGGCCGCCATCCAGGTCGAGGTGTCGCACCACAAGGCCATCGGCCCGGCCAACTTCGGCCGAGTCAAGGACTCTCTGGCGATGCTGGAGAAGGCCCGCGAAGAGGGCGTGGCCGCCAACGCCGACGTCTACCCCTACGCTTTCGCTCAGGTCTTCCTCTTGTCCGGGTCGTTCTCCCACGACTGGGAAGACCCCGATCCGAAGGAACTGGCCGCTGCCCTGAAGGACAAGGAGAAGCGGGACGCCCTGCGGCAGAATCTCGAGGAGGCCGCCCGCGAGCGCGGCCGGCAGTTCATGGTCGGCGCCAACTATCTCATCATCGGCGCCCCCGGGCACCGCGACCTCGAAGGCCGGACCATCGAAGACGGGTCCAAGGCCGCCGGCAAGGACCTCTTCGACTTCTGCGCCGACCTCCTCATCGAGGAGGAGATGAAGGTTCGCATCGCCGCCAACATGAATGAGGCTGAC
>JAJYWN010000001.1 GCA_021791495.1 Bacillota bacterium | reverse complement strand
CCCGAACTTGGTGGTGGCCGCTCCCTCCGCCGCCCGAACGCTCCGCCGGGCGAAGCCCGGCTGCGCTGGCGGCTGCGGGACCCCGGCCCCCACGCCCCCTTAAGAACCTCTACAGGGGGCCGACTACCCTTTCCACCGCATAGAGGAGGGCCGTTCCCGCGGCCAGACCGCGCGCGGCTTCCAGGTCCGGGTGGAGTACCCGGTCCTCGTCCCAGGACGGTATGGCTGCCCGGACCACCCGGTAAGCCGGTCCGGTGCCGGCGCCCAGCCGTCTGGTTGATAGCAGAGAGGGGCTACACCCCTCGGTCTCCGCTTCTCTCAAGGTCCCCGCCTCTCCCAGAGTCTCCGCCCTCATCTCCAAAGCCTGTGCCGCGCACATCAACTCGATCCCCAGCACCCAGGAAACGTTGGCCACCACCGAGGCGGCCTTGCGGGCGGCGGTGGTGCCCATGCTGACGTGGTCTTCCTGGTTGGCCGAAGACGGGATGGAGTCGACGCTGGCGGGATGGGCCAAGACTTTGTTCTCCGAAACCAGCGAGGCGGCGGTGTACTGGGCCAGCATAAAACCGGAATGCAGGCCGGGATAGCGGGTGAGGAAGGCAGGCAGCCCCGAGAGCTGCGGGTTGACCAGCCGCTCAATACGACGCTCGCTGATGACCGCCAAGTCGGCAGCGGCGATGGCCAGGAGGTCGGCGGCGATGGCCACGGGCTGTCCGTGGAAATTGCCGCCGGAGATGACCTCGCCGCCTTCGAAGACCAGGGGGTTGTCGGTCACGGCGTTGATCTCGATCTCCAGGACCCGCCGGATGTGGTCCAGCGAATCCCGGACCGCACCGTGCACTTGAGGGGTGCAGCGCAGCGTGTAAGGGTCCTGGACCCGGATCTCGCCTGAAGATGTGGTAAAGCCGCTCCCCGCCAGGAGGGTGCGCAGATTGGCGGCCACCTCCACCTGGCCGGGGTGGGGCCGGAGGGCGTGGACCCGCTGGTCGTAAGCCGCGGGAATTCCCCGGCAGGCCTCGACGGTGAGGGCCGCGGCCACGTCGGCGACGCGGGCCAGGCGGGAGGCATCGGTCCAAGCCAGACCGGTCGTGGCGGTCATGGCCTGGGTGCCGTTGATGAGGGCCAACCCCTCCTTGGCACCCAGGGTGAGCGGAGAGAGGCCGACCGCCGCCAGGGCATCGGCCCCGGGCATGACACGGCCATCGAAAACCGCTTCGCCCATCCCCACGACCACCAAAGACATGTGGGCCAGGGGAGCCAGGTCGCCACTGGCACCCAGCGATCCTTGCTGGGGGATGACGGGATGGACGCCCCGGTTCAGCATTTCCAGAAGCAGTTCCACCACCGCCGGACGGACCCCCGAATGGCCCGAGGCCAGGGCGTTGGCTCGCAGGAGCATGATGCCCCGCACCACATCTTCCCGGAAGGGCGGACCCACAGCGGCGGCGTGGCTCATGATCAGGTTTCGCTGGAGTTCCTCGGTCTGATCGCGGGAGATGACCACCTCGGCGAATTTGCCGAAACCGGTGGTCACCCCGTATACCGCCTCCTCCCGGTCGATCAGATCCTCGACCGTGCGGCGGGAAGCCTCCAGCCCCAGCCGGGCCGCGGGCGCCAGAACGGCCCGCCAGCCGTGGCGCGCGACTCTCTCCAGGTCTTCCAAGGTAAGGCTATGGCCGTCGACGGCTACTTCGCAGTCGCACTGGGAAGCCCGGCCCGCCCCCATGGCTACTTCTTCCGGAAGTGGGAACCGTTTCGCCCCAAGCCGCCCTGGACGTTCACATACTCCCCCGAACAGTAGGCGATGGTGTGCACCTTCGCGGCGGAAAGCCGCCCGTTCTCGAGGACCTCGTCGTTCGCCTGCACGGCCACAATCTCGGCCAGGAACAGGTCGTGGGACCCGAGGGGAATGACCTGCCTCACGCGGCATTCCAGGTTAATGGGGCATTCGGCCACGATAGGGGCGGCCACCTTGCTGGCCGGCAGCGCGGTCAGCCCGGCTCCGGCGAACTTGTCCACGTCCCGGCCCGAGGTGTTCCCGCAGTAGTCGACGGCCTCCAAGAGCTCCCTGGTGGGCACGTTGACCACGAACTCGCCCGAATCCTTGATCATCTGGTGGCTGTGGCGCTGAGGCCGAACCGAAATGGAGAGCATGGGCGGGTCCGAGTTCACGATGCCGACCCACGCCAAGGAAATGAGGTTCTTCTTGCCTTCCACCGTTCCACAGGAGATGATCGATGCCGGTATGGGGGTCAGGCTGGTGCCGGCTTTGAGGATTTGTTTGGCCACTATTGCTCACTCCGTTCTCTTGTCTCTGACCGCCTTGGCTATTCGGCGCGCTCCCTTAGGTTTCCTCGGAAAGCGCTGGAATTTCCGGGTCTGGACGGTTCCGGCGGCGCCGTCGGTGTGGGCGGCACGGGAAGTCTCGGTGGTACCGGGGACACGGGAGATACTGAAGGTAACCATGGCGCCGGATGGACAAGGGTCGGGGGCCGTGGCGGTCGCCCCGTGGAATGGGCGGCGCTCACTGCCGTCGCCGGGGCCCAGAGTGGACTGGCGGCCGGCCAGGCAGGACAGCGGCCCCGCGAAACCAACGACTATGCGGTAGAGACAAGCATCGGCCGCGGCCAGCAGGGCCGGGCAAGGGGCATGGCCGCCGCCGGGCAGTGGCTGGAGGCCAGGGCCTGGACTTGAGATGCGGAAAGAAAAGCGGTTCCCCACAGCCATTCCAGCCGGACAGGGGCCCCGAACATAGTTGATGGAAGCCTCGAAGACTCCGGTCTTGTACGCCATAGTTTACATTTTAGGGGCTAATGCGAACCGTGGCAACCACTTTTTCCCAGCCCACAGGCGGTTTGCGGGGGACCAGGCGAGGCTGTCCGGCGGGGACGTAGTATTACTACCCTTGCTATGGGCGAAGCCGATTTTGGCCGTTATCTCCGGGCCGCCAGGACGCACCGCGGCCTGACCGTCCGCCAACTGTCCGTCTACTCCCGCGTTTCCAGCACCTACGTTTCCCAACTGGAAAGGGGACGGAAGCGCCAGCCGTCTCCGGCCGTGCTGCGGAAGTTGGCCTCCGGGCTCCGCCTACCTTATGAGGAGCTTCTTGCCGCCGCCGGCTATCTCCCCGAGGAGAAGGAATCCCCATCCCCGGCCCAGGTAGCTACGAGGGAAATCGCCGAGACGCTCTATGCTCTGATGGAGAAGCTTTCCCCGGCCGACCGCCTGTCGGTCAAGGAGCACATCTTGGGTTATCTGGAGGTCCGCTTCGGCGCCGATGGCCGGTCCAGGGCGACCGATGCCGGCGGCGGGACCGCCTCCCGACCAGGTGGCGAGACCGGCGCCGAGAAACAGCCCGGCCCGAGGAAGTAGCCCGCGGAAGTAGCCTTTGGCCCACTTGGTGAACATTACCTCCAACTACTCGCGCCCGACGAGGGTATTTAGGGTGAGAGATATCGAGCGACGGCCAGATCGCCATCGGTCTCGGACGGTCACAGGCGCGGGAGGTAACAGAGTGCGGCACCGGCTGACTCTATTCAAGATTGTTCTGGCTGGTGTGGTTGTAGCTGGTGTAATCGGCGCAGGTGTCTTCTGGCGGACCTCACACCCGCACTGGCAGGTAATCTCCTATGACGGGTTCGTCGGGACGCCTCAGTTCCTGCCTACTGGCGTTTTCCTGTTTCAAAGCGAAGCCGATCTGGCGCGTTGGCTGGCACCGTACGGCAAGGAAGTATCTCGTTCCGACCCGCAGTATCTCTACATCCCCGACGTTAACTTTGACCGCGAAACCATCGCCTACGTGGTTGCTCCAGGCGCCTGGCGTGTCCAATCGGTGACCTATCACAAGAACACAGCGAGCATCGCCCTATCACCGGGCGATGGCCGCCCGTACACTACTCCGCCCTTACGCCTCGGGGAAGCGTATTACCGTGCCGTCATTCTCCGGTTGCCCAAAGTGACGCGTGCGCAGTTGGAAAGCGCAGGTGGATAAAGCGTCGCTGCCAGCGGTTACCCTAAAGGGCTTCGACCACCATGGCGATGCCCATCCCGCCGCCGATGCACAGCGTCACCAGGCCGTAGCGGCCGCGGGTCCGTCTCAAGGCGTACACCAGTGTGGTCAGGAGTTTGGCCCCGGTGGCCCCGATAGGATGACCCAGGGCAATGGCCCCTCCACTGGCGTTGACCCGCGGGTCTCCGGTCAGGCCCAATTCCTTCAGGACGGCCAACGACTGGGCGGCGAAGGCTTCGTTCAGTTCAATGAGGTCGATGTGATCCAGGGTCAGCCCGGCCCGTTCCAAGGCGCGTCGCGTGGCCGTAACCGGGCCGATACCCATGACGCGGGGGTCCACCCCGCTCACGGCGTAACTCACGATCCTGGCCAGGGGATGGGCTAAGCCACCGTTTCCCACGCCCTCACCTTCGCTGGCGCCGCCCCGCAACATCTCTTCGGAGACCACGACCACCGCCGCCGCCCCGTCCGATAACGGGCACGAGTTCCCGGCGGTCACCGTGCCGTCTTTCCTGAAGGCGGGTTGTAGGCGGGCCAGACCCTCGGCTGTGGTGTCCGGACGCAGGGTTTCGTCCACGGCGAAGAGGGCTGGAGGCTTGCCCTTTCCCTGAGGCACCGAAACGGGGACGATCTCTTGGTGGAACACGCCAGCGGTTACCGCCGCGGCTCCCTTTCGCTGGCTGTCCGCGGCGAAGCGGTCCTGGTCCTCACGGCTGATGCCGTGCTTCTCGGCCAGATTCTCGGCGGTCAGGCCCATGTTCCACTGGCCGTAGACTTCCACCGGCGCGCAGCGCTCCGTATTCCGCACGAAGGGGTCATAGAAGGTGACATGGCCGGCCCGGGCCCCAAAACGCAGGTCGTTTGTGTAATAAGGGGCGCGGGTCATGTTCTCCACGCCACCGGCCAGCACGGCCCGGGCATCGCCCGCCGCGATAGCCTGGGCGGCGGAGACCACCGCCTGCAGCCCGGACCCGCACTGGCGGTGCACGGTGTAGGCCGGCACCTCGATGGGGATTCCCGCCACCAGCGCCGCCACCCGGGCCACGTTCGGAGCGTCGTTGGTCTGGAGCGCGTTCCCCAGGATCACATCGTCAAGGAGGGCCGGTTCCAGCCCGGCCCTCCAGATGGCTTCCTTCATGGGCACGGCCGCCAGTTGCTCCACGGAAATGTCTTTCAAGGCGCCCGCGAACCGGCCCGTAGCCGTGCGCGCCGCGCCGACGATGTAAGCTCTCATGGGGCGGCCCCCCTTTTGTGGTTTCTTGAGTCAGGCCGGTGGGCGGCGATGCGCTAGGCTCCCTTGAACTGGGGTCTGCGCTTTCCAAGGAAGGCCATGATACCTTCGCCGGCGTCTTCGGTCAGCAAGATCTGCATGAACTCCTTCAGTTCCACCGCCAGCCCCTCCGCCAGGGTCCCGTCCGCACCCTCGGTGACGGCTCGCTTGATGGCGGCCATGGCCAGGGGAGCCTGCATGGAAAGCTTGCGGGCCAGGTTCTTGGTCTGGGCCATCAGTTCTCCGTCGGGCACGACCCGGTTCACCAGACCGATGCGGAGGGCGTCGGACGCCTTCACCATGTCGCCGGTGAGCAGGACTTCCAGCGCCCGTCCGCGGCCTACCAGCCGGGCCAGCCGCTGGGTGCCGCCCCACCCGGGGATGATGCCCAGGTTAATCTCGGGCTGGCCGAAGCGGGCGCTCTCGGCGGCGATGCGCAGGTCGCAGCACATGGCCAGCTCGTTGCCGCCGCCCAGACAGACGCCGTTGATGGCGGCGATAACCGGCTTCGGATAGGTCTCCAGACTGCTGAAGACGCTCTGGGCGTACTGGATGACTTCCGCCCCCGAAGTCTGGTCCATCGTGGTGAACTGGTTGATGTCCGCGCCGGCGATGAAGGAGTGCTGCCCCGCCCCGGTAATGATGACGACCCGCGCCGCCGCGTCGGCCTTGATCTCGTCCAGCGCCGCCGCCAGTTCCTTGACGGTGTCGACGTTAAGGGCGTTGACCGGGGGCCGGTTGATGGTGATGATGGCCAGGGGCCCCTCGCGCTCGAAAACGATATTGTTGTAAGCCATGAACCTTGCCTCCCCTTGTCTCCCTCTCTTATACCCCGGTGTAACCGAAGAAGCCCTGCTTGGCCACCACGCCCGTCTGGCCGGCGGCCACCATGCGCCGTAGGCGCTCGGGCACGGCAAAGGCCTCGCCGTACTTGGGTTCCAGGGCCTCCAACTTCCCCAGGATCACGTCCAGCCCCTGGGCGTCGGCCAGGGCCAGCGGGCCCTTAGGGTACCCGGCGCCGGCCATCATGGCCAGATCGATATCCTTGGCGCTGGCGACGCCTTCGTCAAGGAGGCGGACGGCCTCCACGAAGGCGGCCAGGGAAACGCGGTCCACCAAGAGTTCGGCCGCTTTATCGTCCATCTTTTTCACCCTCCCCGTCAGTGCAGTCAGCGCGTGTAAGTGTAGAAACCTTCGCCGGTCTTGGCGCCCAGCTTCCCCTGCTTCACCAGGTCCACCAGGCTCTGCGGCGGCGCAAAGCGCGGCCCCAAGACTTCCAGCGTCTGGGCCACGTCGAGGGCGATGTCCAACCCCAAGCTATCGGAGAGCGTAAAGGGGCCCATGGGCAGGCCGGTCTTCTCTTTCAGAACGGCGTCGATCTCGGCTTTCGGCAGGTTCGTCTCCTCGGCGAACAAAATGGCTTGGTTCATGGCTGCCATCAGGATGCGGTTGACCAGGAAACCGGGGCACTCCTTTACGCGCACGGGCAGCTTGCGCAGGCCTTCCACGAACTCCACGGCCGTGTCCATGGTGTCCTCGTCGGTGTACTTGCAGGCGATGACCTCCACCAGCTTCATCACGGCCGCCGGGTAGAAGAAGTGTAACCCCACGACTTTCGCGGGGCGGCGCGTAGCTTCAGCCATGGCGGTGATGGAGAGGGCCGAGGTGTTCGAGGCGATGATCGACATGGAAGGGAGGGCCGCGTCCAGATCGGCGAAAACCCGCTTTTTCAGGTCCAGCTTCTCCGGGACGGCTTCGATGACCAGGTCCACGTCCTTGAAGGCTTCATAGGAAAGGGTCGGGGTGACTAACGCCACCTTGCCGTCGGCGTCCGCCTGAGACATGCGGCCGGAATTCACGCGCCGCTGGTAGATGGCCTTAATGCGGGCCATCCCCTTGTCTAGGAAAGCCTGGTCCACGTCTTTCAGGATCACCGGCAGGCCGCTCCAGGTAATGGCCTGCGCGATTTCGGCACCCATGGCGCCGGCGCCCACGACACCGGCTTTGAAAACGTACAACGTTCTCCCTCCTTTTGAACTTGGTGGTGGCCGCTATTCAGGTAGTTCGACGATGACCGAACCGCCTTGGCCGCCGCCCACGCACATGGTGGCCAGACCGTACTTCACACTGCGGCGGCGCATCTCGTACACAAGGGTATTGATCAGTCGCGTGCCGGTCGCCCCGATGGGGTGGCCCAGGGCGATACCGCCACCGTTCACGTTCGCGATGTCGTGAGAGAAGCCCATCTCCCGCTGGCAGGCCAGGTACTGGGCGGCGAAGGCCTCGTTGATCTCGATGAGGCCGATGTCCTCCATCTTCAAGCCGGCCCGCTTCAGGGCCACCGCCGTAGAGGCCACGGGGCCGATGCCCATGATTTTGGGGTCCACTCCGGCGAAGCCGTAAGACTTGATGTAGGCGAGAGGAGCCAGGCCGAAGGAGCGGGCTTTCTCCTCACTCATGAGGAGGACGGCCGAGGCCGCGTCGTTCATAGGGCAGGCGTTGCCTGGGGTGACGGTGCCATCTTTCTTGAAGACCGTGGGGGCCATGGCCAGGCGCTCGACTGAAAGGCCGGCCATGGGGCCTTCATCCTGGACCACCACGTCTTCCTGGCCGCGGCTGCGCGGGACGGTGACGGGGACGATCTCTTCCTTGAACTTGCCCATGCGCTGGGCGCGGAAAGCCTTGTTGTGGCTGCCGACCGCATGCTCATCCTGCTCACGCCGGCTGATGCCGTACTTCTCGGCGAGGTTCTCCGCAGTCTCGCCCATGAGCATCCCGGCATAAGGGTCGGTCAACCCGCACCACAAGGAGTCCTCGAAGGTGGTGTGGCGGAGGCGGAGCCCCCAGCGGGCGCCGGCGACGAAATAGGGGGCCTGGCTCATGTTCTCGGTGCCGCCGGCCAGGTAGACGTCGCCGTCCCCCAAGAGGATGGCCTGGGTGGCGGAAGCCACAGCCTGCAGACTGGCCGCGCAGTTACGCTGGACGCTGAAAGCGGAAACGGATTCGGGGAAACCGGCGAACAAGGCGATCTGGCGGGCGACGTTGGCTTCCTTAATAGGCATGCCGCCGCTACCGAAGATCACTTCATCCACCACTTCCGGCCCAACGCCGGCCCGCTTCAGGACCTCCTGGGCGACCACGACGCCCAGTTTAGTCGCGGAGACATCCCGGAAGGCGCTGCCGAAGTTGCCCACCGGAGTGCGGGCCGCGCTGACGATCACGGCTCTCCTGGTCATGTTTCTACCCCCTTCTGGCTATGGCCCTACCTCCCTGTGCCGGAGCCGGAGACCGGAGAGGAGTCGACCGCGCCGGATGCCGGTACCTTGTTCGTGGCGTAAACCACGCAAGTGTCGGGCAAAATGGCACGGCCCATGGCCTCCACGTTTTCCTGCACTTTCCGCTCCAATAGGTCCGCGGGGCAACCGTCCCGTGTCAATTCGTCGCGCCACTGGCGGATGGCCTTGGCTCCGATGGACGGAACGTAGGCTCGAAAAGCGTCGATGACCAGTTCGGCCACGTGGGTGCAGCCTCCCGGTCCCCCCACTAGGCGAAAGACCTCCTTGGTCGAACCGGGACCGATGTGGTGGCCCACCAGGCGGTCCAATACCGGTAGGGCCGCCCGGCAACGGTCGTGGTACGGGACCCTTGGCATCTGGCCCCGCGCCGATAGTACCCGCCCCGTAGATTCCTCCACCAGCAGTTCCAGTTCCATCTGGTGGGCATCATCGTCCAGGGAGGCCGCGAAGGCCAGGCGTCCCGGACTGCATTCGGTGACGGTGATCCTTTTCCACCGGTCCAGCAAGCGGTCGGTGGCTCCTGCGCGGCTCATCTCACCGGAACCGTGGCCTCCTTCCATCGCTCCTCTCACTGGACGGCCTCCTGGAGCAGTTCGGCCACGTCACAGACCTTGGCGGGGGTGGCCGCTCCGGACAGCTTGACGCCATCTTCCAGCATGGTCAGGCAGAAGGGACAGGCCGTCACGACGCGCGAGGTCCCGGTGCCCATGGCTTCCTTGGCTCGCATGACGTTGATCCGCTGACCCTGGGACTCCTCCATCCAGACACGACCGCCGCCGCCGCCGCAACAGAAGGCGGACGCCCCGTGCCGTGGCATCTCCACCGGGCGGGCGCCCGATGCGGCCAGCACCAGGCGGCGCGGCTCTTCGTACACGCGGTTATACCGCCCCAGAAAGCAGGAATCGTGGTAGGTCACCTTGGGCGTGATGGGCGCCACCTTCAGCCGCCCCGTCGCCACCAGCGATTCCAGCAACTGCGAGTGGTGCACTACTTCGAATTCCCCGCCGAACTGTGGGTACTCGTTCTTCAAGGTATTCAGGCAGTGGGGACAGGCCGTGACAATGCGCTGCACACCGTACCCTTTCAGGACCTCGACGTTCTCCTGAGCCAGAGTTTGGTAGAGATACTCGTTGCCAAGGCGGCGGGCCGAGTCACCGCAGCATTTCTCCTCGGTACCGAGGATGGCGAAGTCCACCCCGGCCCGGTGGAGCAGCTTGGCCAGAGCCAAGGTGACTTTCCGGTTGCGGGCGTCGAAGGACCCGGAGCAACCCACCCAGAGCAGGTATTCCGGGTTTGGATGTTCGGAGAGAAGAGGCACTTCAAAAGGCTCGGCGGCGCCGGCCAGCTCTTTCCGCCAATCGGCCCGTCCCGCCCAACCCAGCGCCCAGGGGTTGAAGTTGGTTTCCAGGTTCTTGAAGGTCAGCTGCAACTCGGGCGGGAACTGGCTTTCCATCATGACCAGGTGGCGCCGCATGCCCACGGTTTTCTCCACATGCTCCACGAATACCGGGCAGCTCTCCTCACAGGCCCGACACGTGGTGCAGGCCCAGAGGGCTTCCTCCGGAACGCGGTCGCCGATAAGCTTGGGTCCGGTGTCATCCTGGCTGGCGACCCCCCGGTGGGTGAAAGTCCACTCCATCTGGGCCTTGACCCCTTGGACCAGGGATTTCGGCGACAGGGCCTTCCCCGATAGATGTGCAGGGCAGTTATCCTGGCAACGTCCGCAACGGGTGCACGCGTCCGAATCCATCAGCTGTTTCCACGAGAACTGAGTGACTTCCGACACCCCAAAAGTTTCGATGGTCTCGTCTTCGAAATTCAACTTGCTGAGGGCACCGGCCGGACCCAGGCGGCGGAAGAACTGGTTCACGGGCGCCACGAAAATGTGCAAAGCTTTCGAGAACGGCAGATAGGCCATGAAGGTGAAGGCCATAGCCATGTGGGCCCACCAGAGCACGGCGTACCACAGTTCCAGCGTCGCCTCAGGCCGGCCGGAGAAAGGCAGCGAGAAAGCCACACCCACCGGGTTGTAGGCGCCCCACGGATCTGGCCTGGCGGCGATGCGCAGCCCCTCTAAGACGAATCCGGAAAGCAGTGTGACGAAAAGGATGGCCAGGAAGTAGGCATCGTCCGGGCGGTTGTCCAGCCGTGCCGGCCGCAGGATGTAGCGGCGGAAAGCCGCCACCACCACGGCCAACAGGGACAGGGCGCCGAAAACGTCCAGTATCAGGGAGACGGCCAGGTAGAACCAACCGTGGTAGATGCGCAGCCCGGCGTCGGCCTGGACACCGACCACAATGGTCCCACCCAGAAGGGCCAGCATCCCCCAGAAGATGAAGGCGTGCGTGACCCCGGGGAAGAGGTCCCGCAAGACGCGCCGCTGCAACCCGCTCTCCCAGATGACGGTCTTGGTGCGCTCCCACCAATCGCCGAACCTCTGGTCAGGACCGCCCTGCCGCCACATGCGGTACCGGCGCCACATCCCGTATCCCAGCAGGACGAGGGGTAGGAGCATGAAGATGTAGATCAGCCAGTGCAGGTCAATATCCCAATATATCTGCCTCGTCGCGGGTCCTGTGGTCAAGGTGTCGACGCCTCCTAAGAAGCCGCCAGGAGCCGGCGGAATTCCTGCGTCAGCGCCGGGACCACCTGGAACAAATCGCCCACGATGCCGTAGTCGGCGACCTTGAAGATGTTGGCTTCCGGATCGGTGTTGATGGCGAGAATGCACTTAGAGGAGGACATGCCCGCCAAGTGCTGGATGGCGCCAGAAATACCGCAGGCAATGTAGAGAGTGGGCGAGACTGTCTTCCCGGTCTGGCCGACCTGATACTTATAGTCGCGCCAGCCGTTATCCACGGCCATACGCGACGCACCCACGGCCGCTCCCAGCGCGTCCGCCAGTTCCTCCAAGACTTTGAAGCCGTCGGCCCCGCCCACACCCCGGCCACCCGAGACGATGATGTTGGCTTCGGCGAGTTCGACTTTCCCGGACACCTGAGCCAGGGTCTCCTTGACCACCGGCCACAGGGCATCGGGCGGCACGGCGACGGCCGCCGTCTCCACAGCCGGGCTGCCGCCTGTGGCTTGAGCTGCCCCGAAAACATTGGCGCGCAAGGCCGCGAAGACCGTGGTGCCCGGCTGCCCAACCGCGGCGCCGGTGACATCGGCGTAAAGCTTGCCGCCGTACATCGGACGCGTGAAATGGAGGGCCCCGTCGCGGTAGGCCGCACCCGTGCAGTCGGAGAAGAGCGGTGCGCCACAGCGCCCCGCCACCCGCGGCGCCAAATCGCGCGTGAGGGCCGTGTTGCCGAAAAGGAAAGCCAACGGTTTGCGCTCCGCCACCAGGACGGCCAAGACGTTGGTGTAGGGGCCGGTCCGGTATTCGGCCAGGGCGGGGTCGTCTAACAGGATAATCCGGTCGGGGCCGTACTGTCCTAACTGGCCGGCCAGCCCGCCGAGCCCACTTCCAGCCAGCACGGCCACGGCCTCTCCACCCGCGGCCGCGGCCAGCCTCTTGGCCTCTCCCAGCAGCTCCAAAGTCACTTTGCGGAGATTGCCGTCTTTATGTTCAGCGAAGAACCAGATGTCCGTTGCCATATATGCCGCTCCCCCTTAGATGACTTTGGCTTCGTCCCGCAACAGTCCCACGACCTTGCGGGCGGCGTCCGCGGGCTCCCCGGCGATGACCTTGCCTGCGGACCGCCCCGGAGCGGGCGCCAGTCCGGCGACCTTGCCCTTGGCGCCGGCGCCACCGACTTCGCCACCGGAAAGCCCCAGGTCGGCCGGGGTCACCTTGGCCACCTCTTTACGGCGGGCTTTCATGATATCTGGAATCTTGGGATAGCGCGGCTGGTTCAGGCCACGCTGCGCCGTGATGACAGCCGGCAAGGTGACCGCCACCACCTGCGAGCCGCCGTCGATTTCGCGGTTCGCGACGGCCTCGCGGCCTTCGACCGCCAGACGAGTAACGGCGGTGACGTGCGGCCATCCCAGTTTCTCAGCCAACCTGGCCCCGACCTGGCCGGAGGCATCGTCGATGGCCAGCCTGCCGGCCAATACCAGGTCAAAGGACTTGCCGGCGATGGCTTTCTCCAAAGCCGCCGCGGCCGTTCCTTCGTCCCCGCCTCCAAAAGCGGCATCGGCCAAGTGAACGGCCTTGTCGGCACCCATGGCCAGCGCGGTGCGGATGGCCTCCTCCGCCCGGGCGGGCCCGAGACAGAAGACGGTCACGGTGCCGCCCTGTTTCTCCTTCAGGCGGATAGCTTCCTCCACCGCGTGTTCGTCGTAAGGGTTCAGGATGAAACTGATGCCCTGTTCTTCGATGCGCGTCTTGTCCGCGGCGACGGACAGTCGTGCTTCAGTGTCGGGGACTTGTTTGACACAAACGGCGATGTTCAGCAAGATGGCAGCTCCCTTCCCCTGTGGCAAAGACGTTGCTAGATAGTCAACGTCGCGATATAGTCGTCGTACATAAGTTAAGGTTCTTTCTTTTTCATGCTCCGGTCAAATGGTGATTTCAAGTAAGCGCTCCAAAACCCGGCCGGGTGCATACGGCAGTATGAAATCGGCCACTTGGCAAAACTGTGAATCCGCCTTCGCGGTCACTGAGACCACCACGCGGGCCAGGGCCACCGCGGCGTTATGTGCCGGTGAACCGTCAACCCCGAAAGCCATGTAAAGCGCGGGGCAGGTCTTGACCATGGTGCCGTCCAAAAGCGCCTCACGCGGCGCCCAGCCCGCGTCCACCGCTTCCTTGGTCGCACCCACCGCCACGTCCCCACCCACCGCCGACAGGCGATCAGCCAACCGGTAGAGCAAGGCAAAAGCCTCGGCCGAACCGAGTTCGGCCCCGCCGCCCAGGACGATCCGCGCCGCGTCCAGCGGCACGTTGCGGCGCCTCACTTCGGCGCCACCAGGGGCAGCTGTTGCAGTCCCGGCTCCAGCCGGAGCTGTAGCCAGGGGCTGACTCCCGGCCGTCCCTCTGATGGCCAAATGGCGGACCTGCCCCGTGCGCCGGGGGTCGGTCCGCACCGAGCGGAACACATGACGGTCGAGGGTTATGAACGGGATGAGCCCGTCGGCCGCCCGGACCTTCGCCCGGAAACGGCCACCGTAGAGCGGCCTCTTAGGAGCAAGGCGCTCCCCAAAACATTCCACTTCGTCGGCCCCGGCCACCAAGGGAGCGCCCGCCAAGGCGGCCGCGCCCGCCACCACTTCTCGGGCTTCACCGGCCGCCACTCCGATGACGGCCCTGGGTGTCTCCTGCGCGACGGCGGCCGCCAGCAGCGCCGGGACCGCGCCTTCACCTTCTAGGACAAAAACCTCATCGGCCCCGGCCGCGAACAAGGCCGCCGTGTCCGCCCCATCCCCCGCGGTAACGGCAGTCACCCTTGTCCCTTGCTCATCGGCCACCGACCTTGCCAGACCCAGACTGCCCAGAGCCGCGGCGGCGGCACCGGCTCCGGCGGGAGCTGCTGCTCCCAGCGCCGCGCCGGGCACATAGACCCAGATGGAACGGCCCTTCGACCCCCCACCGCCGCTCGCTCCAGCCACCGCCGAGCTGTCCCCGCCGGCAGTCCAAATGGCGCCGGTCGGACAGGAGGGAACGCAGACTCCACACTCGAGGCAGCTTTCGTAGAGGACCGCCTTTCCTTCCACCACTTCCAGGGCAAAGAACGGGCACGCTGGGACGCAGGCCCCGCACCCGTCACATTTTTCACTAAGGATCCTGAAGTTAGCGGGCATGGTCAGAACACCCGCCTTTCACGTAACCGGACCAGCAGCAGCGACAGCGCCTCGTCCAGGGCTGTTCCGGCCAGCACCTCACGGCCTCGCCCGCGCTCGGTGCCCGGGATGATCCCTGTGTACTGTACTTGCGGCCGCCGCACTTGTACTTCCAGACTCTCCACCGGGGCTTTGAAGGCCCGGCTTACGGCCATGAAGTTCGGCTTGCCGGGTTTGGGACCCAGCGGGTCGACCGACACGACGGCCGGGCCGGTCACCGCGGCGGCTCCGGTCTGGGTACCTCCGGCGGCTTCGGCTTCGACGAAAGGCCAGCCCAACAAAGCTGCCACCATGGGCCCCGTCGCCCCCCGGCCTTCGTCCGAAGAACGGCTGCCGCAGAAGACCGCCTCGGCCCCGGCTACCCTGATCCCCTGGACCAGACCGTCGGCTACCACCAGAGGGTCGGCGGCTTCCTCCGCGCCCAAGGGGGTGGTGATGCGTATCAGCCGGTGCGCTCCCTGGGCCAGCAATTGGCGGAGGAGTCCCTCCTGCTCGGGCGGAGCCCAGGAAAGAACGGTGATCTCAGTCGCCGCCCCGCCGAACCGGCGCGCCCACTCCAGGGCGGCCACCGAACCGGCATCCAATTGCCACTCGGCTTCCGACGCATCCATTTCGCCCATGGTGACCAGCATCCGGTCGGTACGTCGCACAACCTTGGCTAGGACGCAGGCCCTGAAGTGGGTGGTAGCCACTCCCTCCACCTCAGTGTCCGACCTTCAGGAGGTCGCGGGCGATGATCATCCGCTGGATTTCGTTAGTCCCTTCGTAGATCTTCAGGATGCGGGTATCGCGGTAGGCCCGCTCGATGGGGTACTCCCGCATGTAGCCGATACCGCCGTGGATCTGGACGGCCTTGTCGGCCACGTGGCACGCCATCTCGCTGGCGAAAGCTTTCACCATGGCGGCGTCGCGGGTGATCTTCAGACCCTGGTCGTACTTCCAGGCCGTCTTGTAGGTCATGAGCCGGGCGGCCTCGATCTCCATGGCCATGTCGGCCAGCATCCATTGGATAGCCTGGTTGTTGGCGATGGGCTGCCCGAACTGGACACGGGTGTTGGCCCACTGGATGGACAGTTCGAGGAGACGCTGGGCGCCGCCCACGGCTCCGGCGGCCAGACCGATGCGCCCGCCGTCCAACACCTTCATAGCCGTGAGGAAGCCCATGCCCACCTCACCAAGGACGTTTTCTTCCGGGACTTCGCAGTTTTCGAAAAGGAGTTGGGCCGTGTGCGACCCACGGAGCCCCATCTTCACGTCCACCGTGCCGACCCGGAAGCCGGGGAAACCCTTCTCCACGATGAAGGCGGTAATTCCGCCGCGGGCCCGCAGGTTCTTATCGGTCAGCGCGTAGACGATAACCACGTCGGCGATGCTGCCGTTGGTGATCCAGTTTTTCGTCCCGTTCAGGATCCACTTGTCACCCTTCTTTTCCGCCCTGGTCTCAATGTTAGCCGCATCTGAACCGGCATTGGGCTCCGTCAGGGCGAAGGCGCCGAGCTTCTCGCCGGCGCACATGGGTGGGAGGTACTTCTGTTTCTGGGCCTCCGTCCCCCCGATAAACACAGAGGAAGTCGCCAGGCTCACGTGCGGGGCGATCAAGTTCGAGAAGCAGGCGCTGGAAGCCCCCAGTTCCTCCAGGAAGAGGGCGTACCCCAGCTTGCTGACAGCGCCGCCGCCATATTCCTCCGGGAACGGCAGGCCGAAAAAGCCCAGCTCCGCCATTTCCTTGATGATCTCCGGCGGGATCTCGTCCTCTTCCTCCACCTTCTGGGAGATGGGGTCCAACCGTTCGACGACGAAATCGTGGACCATCTTGCGAAGAATCTCGTACTCTTGCGGAATCGTAAAGTCCAACTCTTTACCCTCCCATCCATCTTGCGCCGACGCCCGACACCGGGCGGGACGGACCGCACTGACCTTTAAGTGCGGGGCGAACCGTCGGCCGCCCGCTTTTTCAGCTCTTCTTCGAGGAGAATGCGCCGCAGGACCTTCCCGACGATGGTCTTCGGCAAGGACCCCCGGAACTCGACCATTCGGGGCGCCTTGAACCGCGCCATGTTCTGGCGGCAGAACTCGATGACCTCTTCCGCCGTCAACTGCTGTCCGGCCTTCACCACCACGTAAGCCTTGACCGTCTCTCCGCGGTATTCGTCGGGAATCCCCACCACCGCAGCCTCTTGGATCTTCGGGTGCGTGTAGAGGACCTCTTCGACCTCCCGCGGGTAGATGTTATAGCCGCCCGCGATGATCATGTCTTTCTTCCGGTCGACGATGGTGAAGTAGCCGTCCTCGTCCATCTTCGCAATATCTCCGGTCGACAACCAACCGTTCTTGAAAACCTTGGCATTTTCCTCGGGCCGGTTCCAATAACCGAGCATCACTTGGGGTCCCCGGACGGCCAGTTCACCCACCTCACCCGGTCCCAGCGTCTTTTCGCCGGTCTCGAGGTCGAAAATGGCGCAGTCGGTATCGGGGAACGGTACACCGATGGTCCCGATCTTGTTCCGGCCTTCGATGGGGTTACAATGGGTCACCGGCGAAGCTTCGGTCAGTCCGTAGCCTTCCACCAACCGTCCGCCCGTGATCTTCTCAAAGGTGGTCTGGACTTCCACCGGCAGCGGAGCCGACCCGCTGATACAGGTCTGGATGGACTTGAGGTCGTAGTCGGCGACTTTCGGGTGGTTGTTCACGGCCACGTACATGGTGGGCGCCCCCGGAAAGAGCGTCGGTTTCTCCTTGTTAATGGTTTTCAGAACGTCGTCGATGACGAACCGCGGCACCAGGATCTGCGTGGCCGCCAGGTAGGTGGCCATATTAAGCACGCAGGTCATGCCGTACACGTGGAACAGCGGCAGGGCGCCCATGACCCGCTCCGTGCCTTCTTTGCTCCGCGGAGTCCACTTGGCCACCTGAATGGCGTTGACCACCATGTTATAGTGGGTGAGCATGGCGCCCTTCGGCGTGCCGGTGGTCCCTCCTGTGTACTGGAACAAAGCCACGTCGTGGATGGGATCGATGTCCACTTTCGGCGGGTTGTTCGGGTACATGCGGAGGAAACTGGGCCACAGGTGCACTCCCGGCGCCGGTTTCACCTCGACCCACTGTTTGTCCTTCTTCGCTTTGACGGGGTACAACACGTTCAAGGGAAACGCCATGCCGTCCTGCAACCCGGTGACGATGACGTGCTCTAGCGGCGTGACGTCTTTCACCTTCGCGACCCGCGGGTACACCAGGTTCAGGACGATCATAACCCTGGCGCCCGAGTCCCGGAGCTGGAACTCCAGTTCCCGCTCGACGTACATGGGGTTGAACTCCACCACCACCCCGCCCGCCATCATCACGCCATAGTAAGCGATGACGGCTTGAGGGCAGTTGGCGGTCATGATGGCCACTCGGTCGCCCTTTCGGACGCCCAGTGCCGCCAGTCCCGTGGCCAGCCGGCCGGCCTGTTCGGCGAGGGCGCGGTAGGTGAGCCGCGCTCCGAAGAACGAAGTCGCCGCCACGTCGGGATGGGTGCGGGCCGCTTCAAGGAGCAGTCCGTGCAGGGGCACTTTCGGGTAGTCTATGTGCTGCGGTACGCCTTCCTGATAACTCTTGGCCCACGCTCTGGTGGCGAGTTCGGCCGGATCAGTTCTCTGCCAGACGGGGTCCACCACCGGGGACAGTAACCTAGCCTCGGACACGCCTTTCCCTCCTCTGGGTTTCCATCCGTTTGCCGGCCACCGACAAGTGGCCGGGGTCGCCGGTCGACAGAAACACGAGCAGGCGGGCTAGCCACGGAAACGGAACGGAGCAAGGGTAAGCCAGTGCAACAAGGCATTAACGTGTGCTGCGAGGTTTGGTGGCGAGCCCACGCCACCAGGTTTGTCTACAAAATGATATTGGCGGAGGACGCCACGTAATCCTCCGCCAAAACATCAATCTTTAAGACCAAAATTGGATTCTGGTTCTAGGACTCCACGACCCCTTCCCGTAACCAGTGCCGGCGCTCGGTGGTTAGGATGCGCACTCCGGTTTCGGTCACGGCGGCGTCGTCTTCGATCCGCACGCCGCCCTTTCCGGGCAGGTATATGCCAGGTTCGATGGTGAAAACCATGCCTGGACGCAAGGGTTCGTGGTTGCTTTTCACCATATACGGTTCCTCGTGGACTTCGATGCCCAGACCGTGTCCGGTCCGGTGGGTGAAGTAGGCGCCGAAGCCGTTGGCTTCGATGTGCGAGCGGCAGATGGCGTCGACGTCGGCACCGGTCATGCCGGGACGGGCGCCAAGCCTGGCGGCCTTTTGGGCCTCAAAGACCACCTCGTAGGCCCTGGCCAGTTCGGGATCGATCTTTCCCACCGGCCAGGTCCGGGTGATGTCCCCAACGTATCCGCGGTGCGTCACCACGATGTCCGCCCAGACCGTTTCCCCTTCCCGCACCATCCGGTCGCTGATGCCGGAGTGGGGGAAGGCGGAGCGCGGACCGGAGGCGATGAGGGAGTACATGGTCAGGTCGCTGCCGCCCTCGGCCCGGGCCGCCTTCTCGGCCACCAACGCCAGGTAGCTTTCGCTGACACCAGGTTTCAAGGCGCGCTGGACGGCGGCCGCCGCATGACTGGCGATCTGGGCGGCCTGGGCGAGCAGCTCGATTTCCTCCGCGTCCTTGGTGACGCGAAGACCATCGAACAAGGGGCCGGCGTCGAATCTTTCGAACGGACCCACCGCCCGCTCCAAGATCGACAGCTCTTGCACCCTCATGTAGCGGTTTTCGACACCGATACGCTTTCCCGCCAGCCCGAACGGCTGAAGCAGCCTGGCGGCGGAAGCCCAGGGGCCCTCCTCGTCGGCGTAGGCCTCCACTTTGGCCACGCCGGTCTCTTTCTTCACCTTCTCGGCCTCCAGCAAAGGTGCCAGAAAGGCCGGCTCGCCCTGGGCCGGGATGAAGGCGAGGGTGGAACGTTCAGACAAGCCCATGCGAAACCCGCACAGGTAAAACAGGTTGGTGTTCGGCATGACGGCCAGGACAGCGCAGCCCGATTCGCGGGCCTGCGCCTGAAGGCGTGACAGGCGGTCTTGATTCAGCAAGGGGCGCTCCTCCTCATCCTATCTCACTTCATCCGTCTTTCACACTTCGCTCTTCTAGTAGCTTCAGTCATTCGCCCTACTTGGCGGACGGAAAGGCCTGGGCCACCCCGGCGCGGAAGGACGCGTCGGTGATGAACCGTAGAGCGGTGAGGGCCATACCCTTGGCCGAATAGAAGATGGCTTCGTCGCCCCGCGGGGAGCGGGCGGCCACCGCCATCTCGCGGCTATGCCCGGGCACGCCCGGATCGGCTATCGCGATGTTGCAGGCCGCCGTGGGCATGGCCTGGCTGATATTTCCCAAGTCGGTAGAAGCCGGCATCGATGTGCCGTGAGCGTCGTGGACGCTCAGGCCCAGGCTTTCCAGCTCGGCCTTCAAGGCCAGTTCCAACGGGCGGTTCATACGCTTGTCCTTATACGTCAGCCCTTCCTCGATGGTGAGCTGGGCTCCCGCCGCGTCGGCGCCGGCCTGGGCGCACCGTTTTACCTTATCCCGCACCACCACCAAGTACTCGGAGCTGGGCGAGCGCACCAGGAACTCGGCTTCGGCGTACTCGGGGACGATGTTCGGAGCGACTCCGCCATGGGTGATGATGCCGTGGATACGGGTATCGGACGTGACGTGCTGGCGCAGGGCGTTGATACCGTTGAAGGTGAGAATGGCCGCGTCCAACGCGTTGATGCCCTCGTGTGGGCTGGCGGCGGCGTGGGCCGACTTCCCCTTGAACTTGAAAGTGAGGGGCGTCACGGCTGTGCTGCCCCCACCCACTGAGTTCCGCGCCCCGGGGTGCATGGAGAGAACGGCCTGGACACCGTCAAAGCATCCGGCGTCCAGCATGATGATCTTCCCGCCGCCGCCTTCCTCGTAGGGCGTGCCGAAGACCTTCACCGTGGCCGCCACCGGCTGGCCGGACTGGCCGGCGCGAGCCAGGGCTTTCGCCAGGCCGACGCCCGCCGCCAGGGCCGAAGTGCCGATAATATTATGGCCGCAAGCATGGCCTATTTCCGGCAAGGCGTCGTATTCGGCGATGAAGCCGACCGCCGGCCCGCCCTGACCGAAGACGGCGGTGGCGACGAAAGCTGTCTCCATGCCGGCCACGCCACGTTCCACGCGAAAACCTTGCCGTTCCAGTTCCCCAGTGAGCCACCGCGCGGCCTGAAACTCCTCGAATCCGAGCTCCGGGTGGGAGTGGATGTCGTGGCTGATGGCCACGATGCTCTCGCGCCGGGCGTCGATCTCTTCCAACACCAGTTGCCGTAGATCCATGGTTTTCTCTTTCCTCTCCTTTGCCGGCGATCTATTAGCGGCATTCAGCATAGAAGCGCGGGTTCCCTTTCGACGGCATCGGGAACAATACGCCTGAAAGAGCGCACCTTGGCCGGAAAGCCTGGTAAATGTGGCAACCGGCCCGGAATCCCGCGGCGAAAGGATGTGAATTCTGATGCCAGGACCACGAACGAAGTTCAAGATGGCGGCGTTATTCACGGTGGTGCTGATCTTGATCATGGCGGTCTCAGGGTGTTTCGGCGGGGCCCAAAAGAAGCCGTCGTCCACCGACGTCCAGAAGGCTGTCCGGGACGAGTTGCGTACCCCCGACATGACCGCAATGATCCAGCAGTCCGTGAATCAGGATCAGTTGGCCATGGCCCTGCGTTCGCCGGAGTTCCAGAAGCAGTTGCAGCAGGCCGTGGTCACGGCTCTGGCCCAACAAGACGTGAAGAAGAGCCTGGAGAAAGCCGTGCAGGGCATGATGAGTTCGCCGGACCTGCAGGCCACGATGACCAATATCGCCAACCAGGCACTTAGCCAGATGCTCATGAAGGCCGCGTCCAGCACCGGAGGAGGCGGCAAGGCCGGCGGTGGAGCCGGAGGCGGCACGTCGGGCGGCGGTGGCGGCGGTGGGGGCAGCTCGGGCGGCGGCTAACGGCGGCTAGCGGATGAGGGCCACCGCCAGACTGATGGCGAAGTGGACGATCATCGCCAGGGCGATGCCTCCTGTGCGCAGCACCGTCGCTCCCAGGAACAGCGCCAGGAACAGGTTGGCGATGACCCCCGGCCATCCCGCGGGAACGGCCGTGGTTGAGATGAAGGCCAGGGCGTAGAGCAGGCCCTGCAGTAGAACAGCCACGGTAGGCCGGCCGGTGAATTCCTCCAGGGTCTTCTGCATGACCCCACGGAAGATCACCTCTTCGAAGAAAGCACTACCAAGGGCGAAAACGAGGACGGCCGGGACCAGAGCGCGAAGGGACGGGAAGGATTCGCGGAAGGGAAGTCCCGGCCCGTGATAATAGTAGGCGTACCATAGAGTGTAGATGGCGGCGGCGGCCAGGCCAGTGAGGAGGGCCCCCGCCGTCATTCTACCGACACGGTAGTTCATGTCGCGGAGCAGGCGGCCGAAGGGCACCAAGACCCAGGCCAGGATGATGGCCCACGCCCCCTCCACCAGGAGGTTGACCAGGTCGGGCCGTGCCAAACCGGGAGCGAAACGGAGGGCGGCCGGCACCAGTAGGGCGGCGATGAAGGCACCGCCGGTGAAGGCGATCAAGGTGATGGACAGGGTGCGGTACTTCACCTGCTTGGACCCAGATAACAGAGCTACCAGGGCCAAGGCCAGCAAGGTCCAGAGCAGCCTCGCCGGCTGCCCCGCGGCGATGGACCCACCGGCCGCCACCACGGCTACCGTGGCAAAAAGCATATCCAACACGTCACCCATGACCCATCAGCACCCCGTTCCCATCTTAGAGCAATTCCTCGAAAGTCGCCAGCGCCAGCCGGGCCGAGTTGCGCGCCGCCAGTTCGGACAGGCCGCGAAAAGCCGCCGGCGCGTCCCCGCCCGCGGTGTCGGAGAAAGACCGGATCACAAGGAAGGGGACCTCGTTCCAGGAGGCCACCTGCGCCACCGCCGCGCTTTCCATGTCCACCGACAGACCCCCGAAGGTCCCGGCCAATCTGGCCACGGTTTCTTCCGAACAGACGAACTGGTCGCCGGTGAGAATGCGCCCCTGATGGACGGCGGGGCGGCGGCCGTCGGGCAGTGCCTCCCAGGCACAGCGCGCCGCCGCGCGCCGGGCGGCCTCGACGTATGTCCCGTCCGAGGCGACGGCCAGTGATCCGGGCCGGGGAACCTCACCTGGTTGATACCCGAAGACCGTGCAGTCGAAATCGTGCTGGACGGTTTCCGTGGCGATCACCAGATCGCCGGCCCGCACGCCCTCGCCGATGCCGCCGGCCACTCCGGAGAAAATGACACCGGTAGCCCCGAACTCGCCGATGGCCGCTTGGGCGCGCGCCGACGCCGACACTTTGCCGATGCCCGTGGCCGCCACCATTAGCTCCACCCCTTGGTGACGCCCGTAGAAGACGCGGAAGGCAGCCTTCCGGACCACCCGGTCCACATGCACTCCCTCGAGTACGGCGTCGCGTTCGGAAGCCAGGGCCGAGAGTATGGCGATCATGGTTCTTCTTCCTCTTCTTCCGGCGTCGGACCCGCGGGCGGCGCACCTTCGCGCTCCCGATCACGCCGCACCGACTCGCCTGGTTCTCGTCCGGCGTCCCCGCGGCCGGCCTCAGCCCGGGCCATGGCCTCCAACTGCTCCCTGGTATTCAGCGAAGGATCCTCTAGCACGGCGTCCAGTAACACCTTTAGAACCCGGCCGATATGCGGTCCGGGACCAAGCCCGGTCGCGCGCATCACATCGTTACCGTCGATCGCCAGGTCCTTGAGGCCGAAGGCGGCGTCCTCCGCCAAAACGTTCTCGATGCGGGCCAAGAGCCGGAGCGTGCCCTTGGAAACCGGGCCGGGCTTGGTACCTGAGGCGGCACGGTCGGCCCGCCGCAATTCGAGGAGGTCGGGCATGTATTCCAGGCCGACCCGGTGGATCAGGCGGCGGATAGCCGGGTCTTTCATGTTTGAGTTATAGTGGAGCGCCATATGGTGCCGAATGAGATGTACCACCTGGTTGGTGATGGTGTTGTCGTACTTCAGGCGCCGCAGGATGGCGCCGGCCATCTTGGCTCCCACCCGCTCGTGGTCGAAGAAGTGCCGGTCCCCACCCTCCACCGAAAGGCAGGCCGGCTTGGCCACATCGTGCAGAAGGGCCGCCAGCCTCAGGTGGAGCTTCGGTGGCACCGTGGCGGCGGCGATGACTTCGTGCTCCCAGACGCTGTAGGCGTGGTGCTCGTTCTGCTCGAACCCCACACCATCCAGGAGCTCGGGGATGAACCGCGCCAAGAGCCCGGTCTGGCGGAGCATCTCCAAGCCGCGTGCCGGCTGGTCGCTGACGAGCAGTTTGGAGAACTCGTCTCTGATCCTTTCGGCCGAGACATGTTCCAGGAGCGCGTTCTTCTCCTTGACGGCCGCGAAAGTGGTCGGCGCGATGTCGAAACTGAGTTGGGCCGTGAAACGGATGGCCCGCATCATCCGGAGGGCGTCCTCCGAGAAACGCTCGACGGGATCGCCGACGGCCCGGATGAGTCGGGCCGCGAGGTCGGACCGGCCGCCGAAGTAATCGTACAGCCGCCCCAGGCGGTCCAGGGCCATGGCGTTGATGGTGAAGTCGCGGCGGGACAAGTCCTCGCGGAGCGTGCGGACGAAAATAACCTGGTCGGGATGGCGAAAATCGGCGTAGCCCGATTCCACCCGGTAGGTTGTAACTTCCACTTGGCGGTCGCCCACTTGGCGGTCGCCCGCGCGGCGGTCGTCCGCGCGGCGGTCGTCGGGCAAGACCGTGACCGTCCCATGTTTGATCCCGGTGGGGACGGTGCGCGGAAAAGCCAAACGGACGACTTCAGGAGGCGCGGCCGTGGCCACATCCCAGTCTTTCGGCGGCTGCCCCATCAGCAGGTCACGCACGGGACCGCCCACGATGTGGGCCGCATAGCCGCGGGCGGCCAGAGTATCTAGGACGCGGCGGACTTCCGCGGGAATGAGCAGGCGGGCGCGCACCCGGAGGGTCGCCTGCTGTAGAAAGATTCCGAGCCGCGTCGGTTTGATGTCGTCTTCTTCCTTTCCCCAAGGTGATGGACTCCGCACCCCGGTGGCAAAATGAACGGTGTCCGGTGGAGGTGCAAGAGCTTGCCTTTTGTTGAGTTGGCCGTCGGATTCGCCGTCATACTCGCCGGCGCCGAGCTCTTCACGAATGCTGTGGAGTGGCTGGGCAAACGCCTGCGGCTTTCACAAGGAGCCGTCGGCAGCATCCTTGCGGCCGTGGGCACCGCCCTCCCCGAAACCTTGATCCCCATCATGGCTATTGTTTTCGGCACTTCGGGAACGGGACAGGAAATCGGCGTCGGCGCTATCCTTGGCGCTCCTTTCATGCTCTCCACTCTGGCCTTCTTTATCACCGGCGTGGCGGGATGCGTCTGTTTCCACGGCGGACGGCCCCGCCAGACCATGCTGGCCAATCAGTCCATCATTTCCCGGGACTTGACTTTCTTCATTATCGTTTACGCCACCGCCATCGCCACCGCCTTCTTGCCCGACCATCCTTTGAAGTCACTGGTATCGGTCTTTCTTCTACTAGCTTACGCCGCCTATGTACGGCAGACGGTCCGGAGCGGCCAGGCACTGGAAGGGCAGGGTCTCCACCGGCTGTTCTTCGCCCGATTCTTTCGCACTCAGCTTCTTGGCGCGCAGAGGGGCCACCCGGGCCAGCCCCACCCCGGCCTGCCGGCTCGCGCCAAATCTGACCCGGCACTCGCGTTGGTTATCCTACAGCTGGTCGTGGCTCTGGCGGCCATCATCGGGGGGGCGGATTTGTTCGTTAAGGCTATTACGGATCTGGCCTGGAGATGGGGCGTGCCCGCCTTCGTTTTATCGGTCATCATCGCTCCCGTGGCGACCGAGCTTCCCGAGAAAGCCAACAGTGTGATCTGGGTGCGGCAGGGCAAGGATACTCTGGCGCTAGGGAATATCACTGGGGCCATGGTCTTCCAGTCTTCAGTCATTCCGGCGGTGGGGATCGCCTTGACCCCTTGGAGACTGACGGACTTGGCCCTGGTATCGGCGGTCATCAGTCTGAGCTCGGCCGCTACGGTCCTGTTGGCTATCCGGCGTCGCGGCCATCTGCGGCCGCCGGTGCTCCTGGTGGGCGGGCTGTACTACTCCGCGTTCCTGGCCTTGGTGCTGGTAAGCCAGACCAGAAACGCGGCTAACCTTGGGTTCATCGTCCTGCTGGGAGGGATGGCTCTCGCCGTGGAGCGTCTATACCAGTCGCGGTTGAAGCGGGTAGGCGTGCAAAAGGGCAGGTTGTCCCCCGGCCCAACCGACTGACCTCAAGTCGCTATCTCCCTGGGAGGCTAAGGCCCACCGACGTCCAGTGCTCACTGGCTGTCGCGCAGGGGTGGCAATTGTGCCGGCTAGTACTAAACTGTCGATTCCAGACACTCTTTTGAGAGATCGATGGTGTCACGAATACACATGTAACCCGACCACAGCCGGATGGGGGTGTGGGTACACCACTTCTCGGGGATACGAAGCAAAGCGCGGGGGCTACGGAAGACATCCGGAAGTCGGTGCGCATGTACGCCCAGAGACGTGGTAATCGCCACACCGCAGTCTACCATTGATAATACGGGTATCTAAGAAACAAGGCGACTTCGGGTCGTTACTTGGTGTCCCGGCTGTCGCCGTTCACACCACGGCCAAGCATCCTCCTTGGAGCCAAATGGGTATTCCGGACACACTCATCCTTGTACAAACGTGTCCCGGAACGACGTTATAGTTCTTCCTGGCACAATCATGTCGGGCAGTGCGGAAGTGGCGTCCTCTTCTTCGCTGGGCGCAGGGTTGGAGTCGATACCATTGACAACAGTTGAAGGACCGCCCCAAAATAGGGCGGTCCTTGGTCATCACTGGAGATATCACTGGGACTTTGTCACATTAGTTGCGTTGGGCCACGCCAGAGGCAATGGCCGCCATATCCGTTTGCGCGTACGCTGATGCGCTCGTGCGTTGATGCGCTCATGCGTTCGCGGCCTGCGTCTGCGCCTAGCCCGTCGGCCCAGGGGCCGGGGTAGCGGTCGGCGAGGGCTTATGTCCGGACGACGGAGCGGAGGCCACGGCCGTTCCGGAATCGGAGGTCGGGGCGGCCGCAGCGTTCTTCGCGTGCCTTTCTTCAAGTCTGGCGCCGGTGGCGCGGGCGGCAGTCTCAAGGACGTCTTCCAACTCAGCGCCTTCCAGCGTCTCCTTCTCGAGCAGGACATTGGCCACCCGGTCCAGCCAGTCCCGGTGTTCCACCAGAATGGCCCTGGCCTGATCGTAGGCCTTGGTCACCATCGCGCGAACCTCGCGGTCGATGGCCGCGGCCACTTCTTCACTGTAGTTCCGGTCACGCGAGATGTCGCGGCCCAGGAACACCGTCTCCTGCTTCGTGCCGAAAGTGAGCGGCCCAAGTGCGGCGCTCATGCCGAACTCCATGACCATCTTCCGGGCCATCTTCGTAGCCTTCTCGAGGTCGTTTTCCGCGCCCGTCGTTATCTCGTCGAAGACCAGTTCCTCGGCGGCCCGCCCCGCCAAGGCGGTGGTCAGGTCGTCCAGGATCTCCGACTTGGTGGTCAGGTACTGGTCCTCCGTGGGCAACTGCAGCACGTAGCCCAGCGCGCCGCCCCGCGGAATGATAGATATCTTGTGCACCGGGTCGGCGTTCGGTAAGAGCCGTGCCACCAGCGCGTGCGCCGCCTCATGGAAGGCGATGAGCCGCTTTTCCTTCGGGCTGATGATCCGGCTCTTCTTCTCCGGTCCGGCGATGACGCGCTCCACGGCCTCCTGGAACTCTTGCAGGCTGATGCGCTTCTTCCGGCGCCGCGCGGCCAGAAGGGCCGCTTCGTTGGTCAGGTTTTCGATGTCGGCCCCCGTGAATCCGGGCGTCCCGCGGGCCAGGACCGACAGGTCCACGTCCTTGTCCAGAGGCTTTCCTCGCGTGTGGATCTTCAGAATCTCCTCGCGTCCCTTGAGGTCCGGCCGGTCGATGACTATCTGCCGGTCGAAACGGCCCGGACGGAGCAGGGCCGGGTCAAGGACGTCGGGGCGGTTGGTCGCCGCCATAACGATGATGCCTTCGTTGACGCCGAAACCGTCCATCTCCACAAGGAGTTGGTTCAAGGTCTGCTCGCGTTCATCGTGACCGCCGCCGTAACCAGCGCCACGCTGGCGGCCGACCGCGTCGATTTCGTCGATGAAGACTATACAGGGCGAATTCTTCTTCGCCTGGTCGAACAAGTCGCGGACACGCGACGCGCCAACGCCGACGAACATCTCCACGAAGTCGGAACCGCTGATAGAGAAGAACGGCACTCCGGCCTCGCCGGCCACAGCCCGTGCCACGTAGGTTTTGCCGGTGCCCGGCGCCCCAAAGAGTAGCACGCCCTTGGGGATGCGCGCACCCAGCTCGATGTAGCGCTTGGGATGCTTCAGGAAGTCGACGATCTCCGCCAGTTCTTCCTTCACCTCATCGATGCCGGCCACGTCGGCGAAGGTCACCCGCTTTTTGTCATCGGTGTGCACCTTATGCCGGCTGCGGCCGAACTGCATCACCCGGCTGCCGCCGCCCTGAGTCTGCTGCATTATAAAGAAGAACGCACCGATCATCAATAACGCAGGCAGCATTGTGGTAAGGAGCGTCGTCCACCAAGGAGGCTCGGGTGGCAACTGCACCTTGACCTGAACACCCCGGTCAATAAGCTTGTTATAGAGGGTCGGGTCGTCGGCGATTACTGTGGTAAACTCTGTACCATCCGCCAACTTTCCGGTGACTTTCTGCTGAACAATGGTGACTTCTTTGACCTGAGAACTGTTCACGTAACTTAGAAACTGCGTGTAATCCAACTCTTTCTTAGCGGGCCCGTGGTCGGCGAAGTAGTTGGCCACCGACAGCGAGAGCAAGAGAAGGAGAACATAGAACAAGAGGCTGCGCAAACCTCGATTCATTGACGACCCTCCTTTCCTTCGATTAGGGTGGTGGCCGCTCCCTCCGCCGCCTCTATCGCTTCGCCGGGCTTAGCCCGGCTACGCTGGCGGCTGCGGGTGCCCCGGCCCCCACGCCCCCTTCGAACTTCTACGGTGGTGGCCGCTCCCTCCGCCGCCTCTATCGCTTCGCCGGGCTTAGCCCGGCTACGCTGGCGGCTGCGGGTGCCCCGGCCCCCACGCCCCCTTAAGTCCATTCGTTATGGCGCTCCGGCGAGTCCAGGGGGACGATGGTGAGCTGGAGGACTGTGGACGTCGCGGAGGTCATACGGTAGCTATCGGCGATCCGGTGGCCACCGACCCAGACCACGTCATCTCCGGCGGTGACCACGATCGGGACCCGGTCCCGTCCTTCTCGCGGGACATGCGCGTCAACAAAAAAGTCTGCCAGCTTCTTAGTACCGGTCATTCCGAGCGGCTGAAAACGGTCGCCCGTACGACGCGTTCGCACCAGGAGCGGCATTGCTATTCTATTATAGTCAAGAGCACACTCTAGGGCAACCTTAACGCCACTCAGAAGGCCTGCTTTTGCCCGCATTTGGGAAACATCGGCGACACTGGCTTCAATTGCCAGGCCAAGTTCCGGAACGGCCGTCCGCCCCGGCACCGCGAGTTCCCGCACCCAGCGCCCGGGGCCGGTAGCCGGCGGTCGCGCCTCCCGCCGCCGGAGGCTTTTCCCCCGCCTTTCCGGCGATTTCGGGTGCCGCAGCACGACGAGATCGTGCTCCGTCACCGCCCAGACACCGCCCGGCAGTTGGAGCGTGAGGCCGGCCGGCCCGCGAAAAGCGTGCCGCAAGGTTTCGCCATGGGCGAAATCCAGGTCGCCCGCGTCTCCGCTGAGGTGAGCGTAGGCCGCCCTCAATACTCGACGTTGCAGCGCCACCGGAAGGTCCAGAAAGGCGGGGCGACGCAGCAAAATCCCGTCCGGTCCCGGTCCTGGCCCAGGTCGGCCCGCCATCCCCTCCAGCGCCGCAGTCGCCAGCGTGTCCAGAAACTCGTCCTCCGCCGCCAAAATCTCGGCCGACTGGGCCAGATGACGGCCGACTTGAGGTTCCATACGCCGTAGTGCAGGCAAGAGTTCCAACCGCACGCGGTTCCGGAGATAGACCGGTTTCAGATTGCTCTGGTCGGTCCGCGGCTCCAAGGCGTGGCGCCGGCAATAGGCCTCCACTTCCTCACGGCTGGTGCGGATCAACGGTCGAACGATCACCAGGCCGCCTTCCACCCGCACCGGCGGGATTCCGGAAAGCCCTCCGCTCCCGGCGCCGCGGAGCAGGCGCATCAGCACCGTTTCGGCCTGGTCATCTAAGGTATGGCCCAGCGCCAGAAAGGACGCGCCGGTCTCCGCGCCGACCTGCCGGAAAAAGGCGTACCGGGCTCTTCTGGCGGCATCTTGGGCCGACAGCCCTTCCCGCCTGGCCATGGCCGGCACATCGGCCACGCCGCCGCTGAAGGGAAGGCCCAGTTCACCGGCGAGTTCTCGCGCGTACGCGGCGTCCTTAGATC
>JAJYWN010000012.1 GCA_021791495.1 Bacillota bacterium | reverse complement strand
AAACGCCGGTCCCAATACCACAGTGACGCTGGGGACGTCTGCCAGTTGGCAGGGGCAACCTACTTAGGAATCGCTCTACTAGACCATATTTGGTGAGATGTTGAGGGTACTGCTCAAGCCCTCGCCGCTCCGGACGGATTCTGGTATTCTAGATTCGTACGCACACGCCGGTGTCCTTTCCTTACGAACGGAGGTGCCTCCACTGATGTCCGCATACGACCGCGCTTACGGCCTGGCCGAAGCGATCCGCGATTCCGACGAGTATAAGGAATACATCCGCCACCGCGACGCCATCCAGGCCAGCGAAGGAGCCATGGGGCTGCTCCGCGACTTCCGTCGCGCCGAAGTCCAGGTCCAGGGCGCCCGTTTCCTCGGCCAGGAACCACCAGCCAAGGCCGTGACCGACTTGAAACGGATCTCCGACTTCATCGAGATGCACCGCCCCATTCAGGATTACCTGCAGGCCGAGTACCGCTACGCGGTGTTGGTGAACGATATCCAGAAGATCCTGGCGGAAGCCACCGAAGTATGGCTGGACCTGGGATTGGATTCGGATGACCAGGAAGGGGAAGACGAGGAAGGGAAGGACAAGGAAGAACCGGACCAGAAAGAGCAGGCCTAGAGGACAAGGAAGGAGCGCGAACCGGATGTCCCCCACCACCGCCGAACCCACAGCGGTACTGAGCGCCAATTTTACCCCCAAATCCTTGGCCGAGCTGGACACGCCTGCCCTTATGGTGGACCTTTCGGCCATGGAACGCAACATCGCCCGGATGGCCGCTTTCTTCAAGGACAAGCCGGCCAAAGCCCGCCCCCATTCGAAGACCCATAAAACGCCCCAGATTGCTTTGCGCCAGATAGCCGCGGGGGCCATCGGCGTCACCTGCGCGAAGCTGGACGAGGCCGAAGTCATGCTCCGCGCCGGTGTCCCCAGCGTCCTCATCGCCAACCAGGTGGTGGGTCCTTTTAAGACCGCACGGGCCGCCCGTCTCGCCCGCCTGGGTGAACTTATCCTGTCGGTCGACAGCGCCGAGAACGTGCGAGAGCTGGACGCCGCGGCCGCCCGCGAGGGGCAGCCCCTCAATGTCATCATCGAAGTGGACGTGGGCATGGACCGGAGCGGGACCCGCACGCCACAGGAGACTCTAGAACTGGCCAAGCTGATTCGCGGTCTGCCGAACCTCCGCTTCCGCGGCCTCATGGGGTACGAAGGCCACGCCGTCATGATCCCTGAACGCGACAAGCGGGCCGAGGCGGCGCGCTTGGCCAACTCCAAGCTGGTGTCACATGCTGAGTACCTCCGCGCCAACCGGGTCGAGGTCGAAATCGTCAGCGCCGGCGGCAGCGGGACTTGGGAGATGGCCGGGAGCCACCCCGGGATTACCGAGGTCCAGATGGGCAGCTGGGTCACCATGGATGCCCACTATAAGAAGATCATCCCCGAGTTCGAGAACGCGCTCACCGTCCTGTGCACGGTCATCAGCCGACCCAGCCCGGAGCGGGCCATCCTTGATTGCGGGATGAAGGCCATCACCAAGGATTTCGAACTCCCGGTGGTGAAGGACGGCGGGGCCGAGGTCATCTCTTTATCCGAGGAACACTGCAAGCTTAAGCTTACTAGCCGGGAACTGGCCATCGGTGACCGGGTCGAGCTGATCCCCAGCCACGGCTGCACTACCTTTAACTTGCACAATGAGCTATTCGTGGTGAAAGATAATGAGGTGGTGGATGTCTGGCCTGTGGCGGCACGCGGCGGCTTCCACTAAGCTTGTGCAAAAGCCGAACAAATTGTGGCGTTTCGCTGAGCGGCGCCGGACGGGTCCGGCGCCGCTCCCGTGAGCGAAAACCAAGCTTAATAGCCATACGGAGCCCGAATGTCACACTCTTCGCAATCAGGCGTTTTTGTTGAACTGGAACCAATGAGACAATATAATTAGTTTGTGTGCACGAATGACGAAGTCACTTTTTGACCGAAGTACCACGTAACGGGGGGACCCGAACTTGGAGAAATACGTAGACGTTGTGGTCTTCTTGGTGGTGGGCGCGCTGGTTCCCGTCATCGGCCTCATCATGGCGGCCCTCATCCGACCGTCTAATCCCACGAGTCTGAAGCGCGCCACCTACGAGTGCGGTGAAGTGCCGTTCGGCGAAGGTATGGTCCGGTTCAACATCCGCTATTATGTCTTTGCTCTTGTCTTCGTGGTCTTCGATGTTGAAACCGTGTTCCTCTACCCCTGGGCGGTTCAGCTCCGTAAACTCGGGATGTTCGCTCTCGTGGAAATGTTCATCTTTCTTTTGATTCTCATCTTCGGTCTGGTCTACGCCTGGAGGAAGAGGGTGCTCGAATGGTCGTAGAAGACGGCGGCCCGACCGCCCCCAGCGGGCCCGGGTCACTCATCCAGGTTCCCGCGGCTCCGACCAATGCCGACGGGGATCTCGTTATCGCCAATTACTTGCCCGGCGTGGCCGCTACCAGCCTGAAGACCGTCATGAACTGGGGCCGCGCCAACTCCCTGTGGTACATGCTGTTCGGTTTGGCCTGCTGCGCTATCGAAGGCCTGATGGCGGGCGGCGCCGCCCGCTGGGACTACGACCGGTTCGGCATGTTCTTCCGCTCCTCGCCCCGCCAGTCCGACCTGATGTTCGTGGCCGGGACGGTCACCGAGAAGATGGCCCCCCGTATCCGGACTATCTACGAGCAGATGTCCGAGCCACGCTACGTCATTGCCGTGGGCGCCTGCGCCTCCAGCGGCGGACCCTTCAAGGACTCTTACGCCGTCGTCCCCGGAGTGGACAAGATCATCCCGGTGGACATCTACGTCCCCGGCTGCCCCCCGCGGCCTGAGGCCCTTTACTACGGCGCCATCAAGCTACAAGAGAAGATCATGAAGGAGAAATGGCACAAGAAGCAGCAGGCAAAGGCGGGTGCCAGAGCATGAGTATGGAGGAAGTCGTCTCGCACGCCAAGGAAACGGCCGAAAAGGTGACTGCCCAGTTCCCCGAGGCCGAGGTAACCGCCTCCGATGATGGATGGGTGAAGGTCAAGGTCCAGGCCGGGCGATGGCTCGATTTGGCCACGTTCCTTAAGGAATCGTCTGGTTTCGACTATATGTTCTACATCACCGCCGTTGACTGGAAAGACCACTTCACGGTGGTGGGCACCGTCCGTTCCATGACTACCGGCGTCTGGGCCGAGTTTCGGACGGACGTGACCGAGCAAGGCGGGGACCACCCGTGGCCGGCGCTGGCGTCGGTGACAGGAGTCTGGCCCGGGGCCAACTGGATGGAGCGCGAAGTCTATGACTTGTTTGGCATCGACTTCACCGGACACCCGGACCTGCGGAGGATCATGACTCCGGAAGGATTCGTGGGACACCCGCTCCGCAAGAACTTCACCGATGTGCGGACCGACCGGCCCCGTTTGGTGCCGCACCGGTAAAGGGGGGAACGGCTATGACTCTAGAAAACGAACAACCCGTCGGGACGTCGTTGGGATCGGTGGAGGATAACCTCAGCCAGCCGGGCCCCGAACCCAGTGTCCGGGAAGGCAAGAAAGAGCTCCGGGATCTCTTCGCCGACGTCGGCGAGCACACCGAGGAACTGATCCTGAACATGGGGCCGCAGCATCCCGCCACCCACGGCGTGTTGCGCATCGTCCTCCGGCTGAACGGCGAGACCATCGAGGAAGCGGTGCCCGACATCGGATACCTCCACCGCGGCATCGAGAAGCTGGCGGAGAAATGGACTTACCCCATGGTCCTGCCGGTCATCGACCGCATGGATTACCTGTCGGTGGCCACCAACGAGTTTGTGTACGCCATGGCCGTGGAGAAGTTACTGGGAGTGGAAGTTCCCGCGCGTGGCCAGTACATCCGCGTCATTATGTCCGAGCTGTCCCGTATCGCCAGTCACCTCATTTTCTTCGCCACCTTCACTCTGGACATGGGCGCCATCACGCCGTTCCTTTACGGGCTCCGGGAACGCGAGTACATCATGAACCTCTTCGAGATGGTCGCCGGGGCCCGGTTGACCCTAAGTTACTTTCGGGTGGGCGGCGTGCGCGAGGACGTTCCGGACGGCTTCAAAGAGAAGTGCCTGGAGTATTGCGATATCCAGGAGAAGATGCTGAAGGAGTACGACCAGCTGTTCACGGGCAACCGGATCGCGGTTCACCGCATGCGTGACCTTTCGATTCTTCCACCGGATGTGGGGTTGGGGTATGGCGCCTCCGGGCCCACACTGCGCGCCTCGGGCGTGGCCTATGATGTCCGGAAGTCCGAGCCCTACAGCGGTTATGAGAACTTCGACTTTAACGTCGCGACGCGAACCGAGGGTGACAGCTATGCCCGATACCTTGTGCGTCTCGATGAGATCGGCGAGAGCCTGAAGATCATCCGCCAGGCCGTCAACAACCTGCCCGACGGCCCATACATGGCCAAGGTTCCCCGGGTGATCAAACCGCCCGCCGGAGAGGCCGTCGTCCACATCGAGGCGCCCCGCGGCGACACGGGCGTCTATCTCGTGAGCGACGGCAGTACTAACCCCTATCGGATGAAATGGCGCGCTCCGACTTTCAACCACGTCTCGATGCTGCCCTATATGCTGAAAGGTTACAAGATCGCCGACTCCGTGATCATCGGCGGCAGTATCGATGTTGTTCTCGGGGAGGTGGACCGCTAGATGACCGCCCTGTTCCAGTGGGCCGCCGACCTGATCAGCAGCCTACCTAAAGGCTGGGTCGTCCTCCTGGCCGCCCTGCTAAAATCCATCGTTATCGTGCTCTTTGTGATCCTGAATGTCATGTTCATGGTCTGGTTAGAGCGCAAGGTCTCCGCCCGGATCCAGCGGCGCATCGGACCGAACCGGGTGGGCCGCTTCGGAATGTGGCAGCTCATCGCCGACACCGTGAAGCTGCTGGGAAAAGAGGACATCATCCCGTCGATGGTGGACCGCTGGCTGTTTGTTCTGGCCCCCCTCGTCGTCTTCGCCACCAGCTTCCTCATCTGGGTGGTAATGCCCCTGGGGCCGAACTGGGAAACGCCCGCCAACCTCAATGTGGGCGTCCTCTACCTGGCAGCCGTTACCTCCTTCACCATTCTGGGCGTGTTCATGAGCGGTTGGGGCAGCAATAACAAGTACTCTGTGGTCAGCTCCATGCGTGCCGCGGCCGTCATGATGAGCTACGAGATACCGCAAGTCTTGGCGGTGATGGCCGTGGCCATGGTAGCCGGGTCGCTCTCGCTGACCGACATCGTGGGCGCGCAGAGCAAGGTTTGGTACATTCTGCTCCAGCCCCTGGCGTTCATCATCTTCTTCATCTCGTCCTTCGCCGAATTGAACCGGACGCCCTTCGACCTGGCAGAAGCCGAGTCGGAACTGATCGCCGGGTATAACGTAGAGTACAGCGGCCTGCGCTTCGCCTTCTTCTTCCTGGCGGAATACGCGAATCTCCTGGCCATGTCGGCGCTGATGGCCACCCTGTTCCTGGGTGGATGGCGCCCGCTCTTTCCGCTGCCGGGCCCCATCTGGTTCTGGGGTCCGGTATGGTTCGTCGCAAAGACTTACTTCTTCGTCCTTCTGAACATGTGGGTCAAGTGGACTTTGCCCCGCATCCGCATCGACCAACTGATGGAGTTCTGCTGGAAGTTCCTTTTGCCCCTGTCCCTGCTCAATATCGCCTTGACCGGCTTGGTCGTCCTGGCCAGGGTCTAGGCCGGTCGCGGAGGTCCTAATATGCCAGAAGTCAAAAGCACTAAGGAAGGCCTCCTTCGCCTTATCCTCGGTACCATCGTGACCACCGCCGAAGGGATGGCGGTGACCCTGAAGAACGCCTTCCGCCCGCCGGTCACGGAGCAGTACCCGGAGCAGCGGTGGCAGCCTCTGGAGCGGTTCCGTGGCGTGCCGGCGCTCCTGACCGACCCGAAGACGGGAAAACTGAAGTGCACCGCCTGCGGCGTGTGCGCCCGGGCCTGCCCCCTGGGAATCATCGAGGTTAAGTCCCATTTCGGCGAGGATAAGAAGCGTGTTCTGGACGAGTATAACCTGGATTACTCGCGGTGCATGGTCTGCAACCTCTGTGTGGAGGCCTGCGCTTTCGACTCCTTGGCCATGAGCAAGAAGTACGAGCACGCCACCGACGACATCGCGAAGCTGCGGTTCAATAAGGAGCGGCTCGGAGAGTTCGGGTTTGAGTATCTGCCGGCGGACAGCCCGGCGGCGCAAGCCCTGAAGAAGGGGGCCAAGCCGTCCGAACTGGCCGCCGCCGTAGCCGCGGCGGCCCCGCCGCCGCCCCCGCCCCCGCCCGCACCGCCGGCACCACCTGCGCCTCCGGGAGGTGAGCAGTAATGTCCGTCCAGATGGGGTTCTTCATCGCCCTGGCGGCCATCACCCTTTGGTCCGGGTACATGGTGGTGGCGGCACGGCTCATCACTCACGCCGCGTTCTACATGGCCCTGTCTTTCGTGAGCGTGGCCGGGATCTTCATCTTGTTGAACGCGGAGTTTCTGGCAGCGGCCCAAGTGCTCATCTACGCCGGGGCCGTGGCGACGATCATCATCTTCGCCATCATGCTATCGAACGTCCGGGAGATTCGGAGCGACGCCGACTGCCCTCCCGGCATCATCCAGCGCCTCAGCCTGAACCTGAGGTCGGAGCGTTTGGGCATCCTGCCGGTGGTGGTGGGAGTCATTTTCGGCCTGGCCATGGCCTACGTCTACTTGAAGGCCGGCTGGACCACGAACGCGCAGCCGGCTTTCACGAACACCACCGCCAGCATCGGCCAGGAACTTTTCACCACCTACGCCGTTCCCTTCGAAGTGGCGTCCCTGCTCCTCCTGGTAGCCATGGTCGGCGCCATCATCCTCACCATCAAGGAGGGCAAGTAGGATGATCCCGCTGACGTTTTTCCTGATCCTGGCGGCCCTGCTTTTCGGACTGGGCATCGCCGGCGCCCTGCTCCGCACCAATGCCATCCGCATGCTGATGTGCATCGAACTGATGCTGAACGCGGTGAACCTGAACCTGGTCGCCTTCTCGCACTACATCACCCCGGGCGTCTTCCGGGGCCAGGTGCTGGCCATCTTCGTCATGGTCGTCGCCGCCGCGGAAGCGGCCGTCGGCCTGGCCATCATCTTAGAGCTGACCAGGAAGCGGAAGGTCATCGACGTCGATCGCACTACCCTTTTGAAATGGTAGGGAACGGTCGGGGGACGCAACGACCCCTGCCCGGCCCGGAAAGGTGAGGCCCATGCGGGAATACGCCTGGCTAATAGCATTCATACCGTTCGTATCCTGGCTCTTGATAGCTTTCTTCGGCCACCGGTTCAAGCACGGCGGTGACAAGATCGGCATCGTGGCGCTGACCATTTCCTTGGTCCTGGCCACCATGGTTTTGGTCGAGACGGCCAACGTGGCCATGCAGGGCGAAGCTCTAGGGGCTCACGGGCCGGCCCTGGCCGCCGCCGCCGCCCAGGCGCCGGAAATGAAGGGTGAGAGCCCGGACATCGGGCCGACCTTTGACCGGAGCATCACTTGGATCAAGATAGGCTCCATCGACATCACCACCGGGTTCCAGGTGGACCCCCTCACCGCCGTGATGCTCTTCATGGTGAGCCTGGTCAGCTTGATGGTCCACGTTTTCTCCCAAGGGTACATGCACGGCGATGTCCGTTACACCCGGTTCTATGCGACCCTGTCGCTCTTCACCGCCGCCATGCTGACCCTGCTCCTGGCGGATAACTACATCCTCTTCGTCATCTCCTGGGAGGTCATGGGTCTCTGTTCGTACCTCCTGATCGGCCACTGGTTCGAGAAGCCGGGTCCGATGATGGCCTCGATGAAAGCCTTCATCACCACCCGCATCGGCGACGTCGGCATGCTCCTGGGCATCTTCCTGACCTACTGGGCGACCGGCTCCTTCGCTTTCAAGGACATCGCCGCCGCCACCGCTGCCGGGAAGGTGGCGGGACCCATGCTGACGGCGATGGCGGTCCTAATCTTCATGGGGGCGGTGGGCAAGTCGGCCCAGTTCCCCTTGCATGTCTGGCTGCCCGACGCCATGGAGGGCCCGACTCCGGTCAGCGCCCTGATCCACGCCGCCACCATGGTCGCGGCCGGCGTTTACCTGGTAGCGCGGAGCTACCCAATCTTCCACCTCACCGGAGAGGCCCTGGCCGTGGTGGCGTATATCGGCGGCTTCACCGCCTTGTTCGCCGCCTCCATCGCCACGCTGGCTCAGGATATAAAGAAGGTTCTGGCTTACTCCACTATCAGCCAGTTGGGTTACATGGTCATGGCCTTGGGTGTGGGCGGGTACACCGCCGGCGTCTTCCACCTTCTGACCCACGCCTTCTTCAAGTCCCTGCTCTTCCTGGGCTCCGGTAGCGTGATCCACGCCCTGCACACCCAGGACATGCACGAGATGGGCGGCCTGTCGAAGAAGATGAAGGTCACTACCTGGACCTTCATCATCGGCACTCTGGCGCTGGCGGGCGTGTTCCCCTTCGCCGGGTTCTGGAGCAAGGACGAGATCCTGCTGGCGGCCTTCAACTCGCCGTTCAAGCTTCTGTTCTGGGTAGGAATCCTGGTGGCGTTCATGACCGCCTACTACATGACCCGTGCGGTGACCCTGACCTTCTTCGGCAAACCGCGCGACCATCATAAGTTCGAACACGCCCACGAATCGCCGTCCAACATGACGGTACCATTGATCATCCTGGCGGTGTTCGCCACCTTCTCCGGTCTGGTTAACTCGCCCCTGACGGGGAACTGGTTCGCCAAGTTCGTCCATTTTGGAGCCGAGCACGGCGAGACGTCGTTGCTGGTCACCGGGTTGGCCACCGCGGCCGCCCTCTTGGGTATCCTGGTGGGCTACGCCATTTACGGGTGGAACGTCATCGACCGGAAGAAGGCCATCCGGGCGGCGGGCCCCTTGTATACGGCCCTCAAGAACAAGTGGTATATCGACGAGATCTACGACGCTACCGTGGTGCGGGCTTACATGGCCTTCTCGGCCTTCACAGCCTGGTTTGACCAGCACGTCATCGACCTCGTGGTGAACGTGGTGGGATGGGCCGGGTACCAGATGGGCCTGGCCTGCGGCGACTTCGACCTGGAGGTCGTGGACGGCGCGGTCAACGGAGTCGGCGCCGGCGTGATGGCCGGTGGTTCCCGTATCCGCCGGGTGCAGACCGGCTACCTACAGGCATACGCACTGGCGCTCTTCGGCGCGGTGATTTTAGGCATTATCGTGTACCAGGTGATTGGGGGATAGGAGACGCCCATGCTAAGCTCACTTATCTTTATCCCGCTGGCAGCGGCCCTTGTTATCGCACTATTCGTACCCCGCGACAAGGTCAACGTCATCAAGGCCATTTCGGTGACCGCGACGGTCATTCCCCTCGTGGTCGTGGGTCTGATCTGGTCCAAGTGGGACTACGCCACGCAGGCCATGCAGTTCGTGGAACAGCATAGCTGGATTCCCAGTGTCGGGGTGGAATACTTCCTCGGCACCGATGGAATCAGCTTCTCCATGCTGATCCTGACGGCCATCATGTCCGTTCTGGCCTGCATCGCCTCCTTCGGCATCAAGCACCGGGAGAAGGAGTTCTTCGCTCTCTACCTGGTCTTGGTGACGGGGATGTACGGCGTTTTCACCGCGCTGGACTTCATCCTGTTCTACATCTTCTGGGAACTGGTCCTGGTGCCGATGTACTTCTTGATCGGCATCTGGGGCGGCCCGCGGCGCGAATACGCGGCTCTCAAGTTCTTTATCTACACTCTGGTCGGTAGCGTGGTCATGCTGGTCGGCATCCTGGCCCTCTACTTCCAGAGCGGCCTGGGAACCTTCAACATGCTGGACCTGACCAAGGCCGCCTACCCCCTGCGATTCGCCTGGTGGGCCTTCCTGGCGCTATATCTGGGGTTTGCCGTGAAGGTGCCGGTGTTCCCCTTCCACACCTGGTTGCCTGACGCCCACGTCGAGGCGCCCACGCCCATCTCGGTGATCCTGGCGGCCGTCCTCCTGAAGATGGGGACCTATGGCTTCCTGCGTGTCAGCATGCCGATCCTCCCGGAAGCTATGAAGACCTGGGCCCCCTTCTTTGCCACGGTGGGCCTCATAAACATCGTCTACGGCGCCTTCGTGGCCCTGTCGCAGAAGGACCTGAAGAAACTGGTGGCCTACTCCTCCATCAGCCATATGGGCTTCGTCATGCTGGGCTTCGCGGCGGCCACGCCTCAAGCCATCACCGGCGCCGTGTACCAGATGTTCTCCCACGGCCTCATTTCCGGGATGCTCTTCCTTCTGGTGGGCGTGGTCTACGACCGGACCCACACCAGAGAGATCGCCCGGCTGCGTGGCTTCTACATCACGATGCCGGTGTGGGCCACCATCATGGCCTTCGCCAGCTTCGCCTCGCTGGGCCTACCCGGGCTGTCGGGATTTGTCGCTGAGTTCCTGGTCCTGGTGGGCAGCCTGAACGTGTACCGGACCATCACCATCATCGCCGCTTTGGGTATCGTGGTGGTCGCCTCCTTCTACCTCTTGATGATGCGCCGCATCCTCATGGGCGAGCCCATGGAGGAGTGGAAGAAGCTGCCCGACGCCTCGCCGCGGGAGATGGTCACCCTGATCCCGCTCATCCTGCTCATCGCCCTCTTCGGGATCCTGCCGTCGACGCTCATCAACATCATCAACCCATCGGTACTAAGTGTCGTGGCGAAGCTGGGAGGGAGCTAAATGCCTGCGGCAGCGGCAACGCCCGTCATGGCGGACCTGCGCCTGGTCTTGCCCGAAGTAATCCTGGCCCTGGTGGCCACGGCCTTGCTGGCCGGCGGCTTCGTGGGGGTGGGGAAGAACCGAGCCAGACTCTTGGCAGGTATGGCCCTAGGCGGGTTGGTAGTGGCCTTTCTGGCCCTCTGGCCTGGCTACCGGGAGTTGACCGGGGCTGAAGGCAACAACATGATGGGGCTTTTCTCGCAGATGCTGGTGGCGGACCGCTTCGGCTTGTTTTTCCGCGCCACCTTCATCGCCGTGGCGGCCATGGTGGTCATGTACTCGACCCGCTACGTGGAGCAGCACAATCTTCCGGCGGCGGAGTTCTACTCGCTGGTGCTCTTCGCGGCGGTCGGTATGATGCTGATGGCGGGGAGCATCGAGCTTATCACCATCTACATCGGATTGGAGCTCACCTCCATCTCGTCCTACATTCTGGCCGGCCTCATGCGGAACGACCCTAAGTCCAATGAAGCGGCCATCAAGTATTTCCTGACCGGGTCCATCGCCTCGGCGGTGTTCTTGTTCGGTATCTCCCTGCTCTACGGGCTAACGGGCACCACCAACCTGGTGGCCATGTGGATGGTGGACCCCTCGGCCACGGCTGTGACCGGGCCCGCGTGGAACGTCCTCATGGCCGTCGCCTCGGTGTTCATCCTGGGCGGCCTTGGTTTCAAGGTGGCGGCGGTGCCCTTCCACATGTGGGCCCCCGATACCTATGAAGGGGCCCCGACACCCGTCACCGGTTTCTTCTCGGTCGGACCCAAGGGAGCGGCCTTCGCCGCGCTCCTGCGCATCTTCCCGTTGGGCATCGTCCTGTTGTCCACGCGGTGGATCGGCATCATGACCGTCGTGGCCGTCATCACCATGACCCTTGGCAACCTGTCGGCTCTCCTTCAGACGAACGTCAAGCGCATGCTGGCCTATTCATCGATCGCTCAGGCCGGCTACATCCTGGTGGGATTCGCGGCGGCGGCGGGCGGCGGGGCCGGCGGGGTCATGTTCTACGTGGTGGCGTACGCCTTTATTAACCTGGGCGTTTTTGCCGTCATTCTGCACCTGTCGACGCACGGCCAGGGCGAAACGGTGGAGAGCTTCAACGGATTGGCGCAACGCAGCCCGGCCATTGCCGCCGCCATGGTCGTATTCCTCCTGGGCCTGATCGGCGTTCCCTTCACCAGCGGCTTCTTCGCCAAGTTCTACATTTTCGGCGCGGCGGTCAACGCTGGTCTGGCGTGGCTGGCCGTGGTCATGGCTGTCAACAGCGCCGTATCAGTGGGGTACTACTACGTGATCGTCCGCAACATGTACCTGGTCCAGCCACCCGAGGGCAGTGGCAAGCTGGCGGTCACTCCCGGACTGGCGGTGACCATCACGGTGGCGACGCTGATGACTCTGGCCTTGGGTCTGGCATCGCAACCGGTCATCGGCTGGATCTCGTCTTCTGCCGGTATGTGAGATCGGCCGGACGACGGAGCGGTTTCGGTAGATTGGAGAGAGGGACCCGAAGGTCCCTCTCTCAGGCTGTGTATGAGGTGTAGCGGCGCTTATTCCTCTCGTATGTCCTGTCTTCCTTAGGTCGGCGGTGTGCACTGCGGCGGGAAGAGATTGGCGGGCGGGCACTCCGGGAACTCCGGCGAGACCTCCACGCACTCCGCCGGGACGCAGAAGCCGTAAGCCGGGACCAGCAACTTCACGAGGGCTTCCGATTCCAGGATCACGCACAGGACGAAGGTGCAGCAGACCTGGCTGGCCGGGGTGATTACGCACGGGCCGCAGGCGAAGGTTGGCACGTGGCACGTAGTGGTCGTTCCGTCCGGGGCGCACAGGGTCGCGGTCTTCGTGAAGGAGAACGTGGCGGTGAAAGTGCAAGTGGGATCGGTGGCTCCCGGGTTGAAGACGTTGATGGTGGATGTGACGGTCAGGAGGAACGTCACGTTGTAGAAACCACCGCCCGTGCTGAGCGGCACCCGAGAGATTTCGTGGCAGTCAACGTTTGTCACCGTGCAGGTCACCGTGGCCCCGGAGGCCGGATGGCAGCTGTCCGGAAGGGCGAAGCACACGTTGTCCCGGCGCTCAACCTGGAAGCAGAAGTCGTACACCTTGGTGGTCTCAATGCAGACGATCTCCGTTGGCGGGGGGCAACCTCCCGGCGGGCACGGACCGGGGATGATGGGGTCGGGCATTTTCTGACCTCCTTTCGTTTGGCTGTCGTCCCAGCTAAGTCGGGACTGGAGTCCTTCTCGCTCTGGGACATCTTCCGGTCAACATAATATGAGTGTCCCAGGTCGGTGGTTACAGGGTCCCAAAGCCCTTCAGTGAATGAGCCACCAGGCGTTGCCAGAAGTTGTTTGGCCTGCTAAACATGTCTTTCGCCAGGAATTCACTCCTTGCGTATCCTTTTCTGGGTCGGATATAATCATCACAGAGGGCCAATCTAGCTGCGGTTTTCGGCCCTCCACGATCCGGAAGGAGGAGGTTCTTTGAGGAAAAGGACTAGCGCGGTTGTTGTCTTGGTTGCATTGCTAGTCACCGCTTTCACGACCGGCCTTGCGTCCCATCCCGTAGAAGCATCCTGGTACTTCCCGGTGCCGTCATCCAAGCCGGCGCCATCGCCCGCGCCAACACCGGCCCCCGCTCCGACCCCCGTACCCACACCTGGGACCAACCCGGCCCCGACGCCTTTCTGGTGGGGTAACACGCCCCCGACCCAAACGCCGTCACCGGCACAGCCACCCGCCGACAACCCTGGCTCCACCGCCACCGCGGGTCTCACCGCCGACGAGCAGATGATCGTGGACATGGTCAATAAAGCAAGAGCGGATAACGGTTTGCAGCCCTTGGCGGTCGACATGCGTTTGACCGTGCAGGCTCGCTTGAAGGCGCAGGACATGCGGGACAACCAGTACTTCTCGCACACGTCGCCGACGCTCGGCACTCCTTACCATCAGGCCGTCACAGCGGGGATCTTCTACCCTCTCATGATGGGTGAGAACATCGCCAAGGCGTATTCCGCAGCGTACGCCCAGATGTTGTTCATGAACAGCCCCGGCCATCGCGCCAACATTCTCCGCCCCAACTACACTAACATTGGTGTGGGAGTGGTCTATGGCGCCACCATGACCTTCGTGGTCCAGTGGTTTGCGGGCACCTCATGGTGATCTAGCCGAACAGGCGGATACAGAGTAGATACTGAACGCAAAGGGACCCCGGGCGCCGGGGTCCCTTTCGATTGGCTTTCGGAAAGGCTGGCAGGACGGAGGGACGGTTCATAACATAAAGAGTGTAAATGGGCTAAAAGACATAGGACCCACGAAAGGAGGTAGATAAAGTGTCCCCTACCACCCACGTATTCGCCCAGCCGGGTGCCGTCCTGCCGGGGAGCCGCCAAGCGGGGAGAGGGTGGTCGTCCGCGGCACGCTTTGCGTCCGTCCTGGGACGGCCCACCCCGCTGGACACCGCACCGACTTTCTCTTTTGGCCATAGCCTTTCACGGGCCGTTTCCAGTTTCAAAAACTGTTCCCTACCGACCGAAAAGGGCTTCGCCCCGCCAGGCGGCGCTACCCTTCACCAGTGGTCCCCGGCCGCCACCTTCTTCGGAGCAAGTGGCCGCTTTTCCGGTGGCACCGCCGGCCCGGCTTTCACGGCGGTGGGCGCCCCCGCCGCCGTCGCGCCGGCAGCCAGTACACCTTCCGCCGGCAGCCCCAGACCCTCTTCACCAGCCGCAGGGGATCTGACCGGCGCGAACAGGCCCAAGGCTGCTCCGCTGCCCGTCCAGGTCGTTCAAAGCCAGGGTGCACCGGTTTACGTCTTCAAAACCGGCCTGCCTCCAGGCGGCCCCCCGGCACCGCCGGTCGGGGTGAGCAGACCGGTGGCCCGGCCCACGTCGCCACCCGCGGCACAGCCGCTCATCCGGTCGGAACCCACTCCGGCGGACCTGAAACGCCCGTACCATATGCAGAACCCAGTCCACCAAGGGAACAAGACCGTCCACTCCTATGGTTGAGGCGGGAAGGCCAAGATCCATTCCTGACCGTGCGCCGGGAACCGAATGAGGGAGCTACAAGGGGGTCCGGGAAAGAAGGGGCCCCCTCCTTCCTTTTCTGACACGGCTTTTCCGAACGCCGCACGTGCCTTCGCCACGCCGACCTTTTCGAGCGCCGTCCTTTCGGGACCCGGAGGTTTGTGGTAAGCTTTTGGCTGTCTGAAAAAGGAGGCCGGACGGCTTTGGCCCACCTCTTGCAGCTGCTCCTAATCCTGGTAGTCATCGTCCTAGTATCGAAACTGGCGGGAGCCCTGTCCGTACGCCTCGGTCAACCCGCGGTTTTCGGCGAACTCCTGTCCGGTCTGGTTCTCGGGCCATCTTTCGCCAACATCCTGGGCCGGTCCACCTTCTCCGATCCCACTCTCTCCACGACCGTCAAGGATATGGCCGAGTTGGGCGTCATCTTCCTGATGTTCTTGGCGGGTATGGAGACCGACCTGGGCGAAATGCGCAAGGTGGGGCTGGCCGCCACCCTCGGCGCCACGGGCGGGGTGTTGGTCCCGTGGGTGGGAGGAACGGCGCTGTCTCTCGCCTTCGGCTTTTCCTTTCCGGAAAGCCTGTTCATCGGGGTTATCCTCACCGCCACCAGCGTCTCCATTTCGGCGCAGACCCTGATGGAACTGGGCAAGCTCCGCTCGAAAGTGGGCACAACCATCCTTGGTGGGGCGGTCATCGATGACGTCATGGGGATCATCGCCTTGTCTCTGGTGGTCGCCTTCTACGGCAACGGGGCCGGGGGTCCGGGCGGAGCGGGAGCGGGGACGGGTCCCGGCGCCACCGGCGTAGGAGAAATCTGGCTGATCACCGTCAAGATGGTCGTCTACTTCGTGGTGGCCATTGTCGGTGGGAGCTGGCTGTTGCCCAGGGCCACTGCCTTGGTGGACCGCCTGCCGGCCACGGAAATCGTCCTGGCTTGGGCGCTGGTGGTGGGGCTGTTCTACGCTTGGGCCGCCCAAGCTTTCGGACAGGTGGCCGCCATCACCGGCGCTTACATCGCCGGCGTCCTCTTCGCCCAGACCAAGTTCCACCACTATCTGGCCGAGCGCCTGCGCATCGTGGCTTACGGCCTCTTCGTGCCCATCTTCTTCGTCAGCATCGGTCTGGAGGCCGACATCCATACCCTAAGCGGCGGACTGACCTACACACTTCTGATCATCCTGGTGGCCATCGTCGGCAAGATCATCGGGGGCGGGTTGGGAGCCAGAGTGGCGGGAATGACCAACGCCGACTCCTTTCGCTTCGGCGTCGGCATGGTCTCCCGCGGCGAAGTGGCCCTCATCGTGTCCGGTATCGGCCTCGCTTCTGGGGTCATCGATAGCCGCATCTTCTCGGTGATGATCATTATGACGCTGGTCACCACCCTTGTCACGCCGGTGCTCCTCCGGGCGGTTTTCGCGCGGGGCACCGCGGACCGCTAACATGTGAAGGAGGCACCGATCATGTCCGATAGAGCGCCTTTGCCCGCTTCGCCGAACGCCGTCTTGCACACCATCTTGAACCGTGCGTCGGTGCGCCGTTGGGAAGACCGGGATGTGCCCGATGACGTCCTGGAAACCATCGTCCGGGCCGGCCGCCAGGCCCCTTTCACCGGGCAGAGCTATTCCGTGGTGGTCACACGCGATAAGGCCAAACGCGAGGAGCTATCCCGGATCTTCGGTCGCATGTGCCTGGCGGCCCCGGTGTTCATGCTGATCTGCTGCGATTTTCGCAAACTGGAGAAGTTCATCGCCGCCAAGGGCCGCACCAACCGCATGGAGGACCTTGGACTGCTGCTCTTCAGCACTCAGGATGCGGCCTACTTCGGTGAGAACATGGTGCTGGCCGCCGAGTCACTGGGCTTGGGGACCGTTTTCCTTGGGAGCGCGCCTTTCGTCGCCGACCGCCTGGTACCCATGTTCAACCTGCCGCCGCGCGTCTTTCCTCTAGTGGGGCTGCTTCTCGGGTACCGCGCCGAGAGCCCGGCGCCACGCCCGCGCGTGCCCCTGAAGTTCGTCCTGCACTGGGACCAGTACCACGACCTCTCCGACGGTGACGTGGAGGAGACTCTGTCGGTCATGGACGCGGGCCTCATCCGGGAGGGGTACTACCAGAAGCTGAACGCCAAGATAGCCTTGACCGACGGCACCGACGACAAGGTTACCCTGGACGAGTACGGTTGGGGCGAGCATGTCTCCCGGAAGTACAGCCAGTGGCGGCGGGTCGTCTCCGACAACCTGGCCAAGCAAGGGATAATCGTCAAGTAGCTGGGCATTTCCGCGGGACCGGAAGACTGGTCGGGGGAGAAGAGAGGTGGCCACGGGTGATGGGTGAGGAAGCGGGAGAAACCGTCCGAAAGACGGCCTTCAAGTACCTGTCGTCCCTGACGGAGGACGGGTACATGCTCCGAAGTTACGGTGGCCGTCTGGCGGTCGAAAAGAGCGGGGGTTTCCACGGGGCCACCTTCAATGTTATGGTCGCCGCGTCGCCGCCCGAGTACTTCCTGGGCGAAAACCACCGGAAAGTCGGGCGGCAGAATCTCTTGGACGCGGCCCCGGTATCCGAGGAGGACCTGCGGGCTATCGAGATCACCCTGGAAGCGCTGGGCCACGGCGCGGGGCCCAACCTGGTGGCGGCTTTCCAGGCCGGCTGGGAATTCCCCGATGATGGACTCATCAGTTTCCGCAAGGTCGAGCCCACGGAGACCGAAGGCGTGGATGCCTTCGTCTGGCTGGACAGTCGCGACCGTATCCGCTATCGCTTGGGGGGCAAGGAAACGGACCGCGCCGACGTGGTCGCCTGGCTCGAAGTCCAAGGGCCGGAGTCTGTCGAAAGCCTGGCGCAGATCGAGTCGTTTCTCGGTTGGTTAGCGGGTGCCGGCCGGACACCAGGTGCCGCTATTCGAGGCCAATAAGGAAATATCGGGGGTACTCCGCAAAAATTTCAGAGAAATTTTCCCCCAGAAGAAGGAGTTGAAAAAGGAACGTAGAAACTGGGTGCCTTACCAAGGGCTCTCAGAATCAGCTTCGGGTCCGAGGCCAAGTGAACAGGTGTCGTTCTCGAAAAAGGCAAAGTCACCGAGAGGTGGCGACGCAAAGCCACGGGTCTTCCGAAAAGAAGATAGCCGGGTTACCGAAGGGACGACGGCGACAAGGGAAGGAACCCTTAGCGCCCGTCCTCTCTCGGAGTCAGGTGAGCGGACGGGCGTTTGTGTTACTAGTTACACAATCCGCCCGCGGCGGAGCAAATCGAATAGACGGGGACCCGCGCTCCACGGACGGAGCGATCACGGCAGGTCCAAGGAGGGACTGTAGTTGAGGGGAATCCTTTTCGATTCCACGGTCGACAATTTGGGGAATGGCCTGGACGCTCTGTCCCGGCGCCACCAAGTGCTGGCCAACAACCTCGCCAACGCCGACACCCCGGGGTATAAGCGTTCTGAGGTGGATTTCGCGGTCAACTTGGCCGACGCCATCCAAGCGACTGAGAAGCCGCGACTGGTGACCACCTCCAGCGGTCACCTCACCGGTAACCGCAGCGACGCCGACCCCGGGGTGTTCCGTTTCACGGAAAGACGGGTGACGGAGACTTCCGGCCGTCCCGACGGGAATAACGTGGACGTCGAAGCCGAAATGGCCAAACTGGCGGACAACACCGTCACCTATGAGGCGGTGGCCCGTCTCTTGAACGACCGCTTCGCCCTCTTGCGTACCGCCATTTCCGAGGGGAGGCGCTAACGGATGGGTATCCTTAGCAGTCTCGATGTGAGTGCCTCCGGTCTGACGGCCCAGCGTCTGCGTCTGGACGTTATCGCTAATAACATCGCTAACGTCAACAGCACACGTAGTTCCGACGGGGGACCCTACCGGCGGCACGCCGTGGTCATGTCCGAGAAGGCCACCCAGATGCCTTCCGGCCTCGCCAGGATGAGCCTGGGCCCCTTGGGCGCCGGTCCCCTGGATGGTGGGTCAGACCCAGACTCGGAGGGCGTCATGGTGGCCGCGATCGTTCCCGATCCAAGCCCCATGCGGCTGGAGTACAACCCCGGTCACCCCGACGCCAACGCCGAAGGCTACGTCCTGATGCCCAACGTCAACATCGTCACCGAAATGGTGGACATGGTCAGCGCCACCCGGGCGTACGAGGCCAACGTCACGGCGATAAACGCCGCCAAGTCCATGGCCGTCCGTGCCCTCGAAATCGGGCGTAGTTAGGAGGCGCCGCCATGCCGATCTCACCCATCGGACGGACGATGCCCTTGACCGGGCAGGACTACTGGGGTTCCGGCGGCGCCAGCGGCACCAGCGGCCGCACCGGCGCCCAAGCCAGCCCGGTCAGCGAACTGGGCGGTGCCGACGCCCTGGCCGGCTCGGGGCAGTCCCGTCAAGCCGTGGAGTCCCGTTTCGTCCAGGCATTGTCGCAGGCCATCGATGAAGTGGACGGGTTGCAGCAGACGGCCGACGCCTCCTCCATCTCCTTGCTGGCGAACGGGCAGACGGAGCTGCACCAAGCGGTCATCGCCACCGAGAAAGCGCAACTAGCTCTACAGTTCGCTCTCCAAGTGCGAAATAAGGTCATCGACGCTTACCAGGAAGTCATGAGAATGCAGGTCTAGTGGCCGGCGGCCCAATGCCGGACACGTAACCATAGACCGGGGCTTCGGGGAGCTTTCCGCTCCCCGGCAAGTGGCCGTGCTAGGGGGGAATCCCCTGCGCCAAGGCCGCCACGGATGGCGGGCCGGACGGATGATGCGGCGATACGCCGTACCAGCCGGACGGTAAGAGACAGGGATGTCGCCGGACAGTCCACACGGGCTGTCGCGGAGGCGACAGGGGGTTTCCCCTGAGCCTTTTTCAGGGGAAGACGGCGGAGGATGGAAAGCGGTGGACGCAACGCGGCTTCTCAATGCATTCCGCGATAGGTGGGCCAAACTGGGGGCCCGCCAGAAACAACTGGCATTTCTGGTCGGTGTCCCGCTGGTGGTGGCGGTGACGGTGGCGGTGGTAGTCTTGAGCCGTCCGTCGTATTCCGTTCTCTTCTCGGGACTGGCTGCCAACGACGCCGGTGCCATCACGGCGGTGCTTGACCGGGACAAGGTCCCTTACCGGTTGGTCCAGGGCGGGGCCACCATCATGGTGCCCCAGGCGCAGGTGAGCTCCGTCCGGCTGAAAGTCGCCGCCGGCGGGCTGCCACGGGGAGGAACGGTGGGGTTCGAACTCATGGACCAATCCAAATTCGGTGCCACCGACTTCGAGCGGCAGGTGAACTACGTGCGGGCCCTGTCCGGCGAGCTTTCCCGGACGATCACGCAGATATCGGCGGTACAGAACGCCCGCGTCCAACTGGCCCTCCCCGATCCATCGCCCTTCCTCGGTCGCACCACCAAACCTACGGCCGCCGTCTTCGTGGCCCTCAAGCCCGGCCTTGACCTGGACCAGTCCCAGGTGCGGGGCATCGTCCATCTGGTCGCCAGCAGTGTCGAGAAATTGGCGCCCGAAGACGTGACCGTGGTGGACGAGCGGGGACGCCTCCTATCGGCGGGAGTCGACGACAAGGCCGGTGCGGCGGCGGCCTCCTCCATGGACGTGCGGAAAGCCTTCCAGAACGATCTGGAGAGGAGCGTGCGGACACTCTTGGAGCAAGTTCTCGGCCCCGGCAACGTGGTCGTCCGGGTGGCGGCGGACCTTTCCTTCGACGAGAAGGTCGTGGAATCCACCCTCTTCCAGCCCGTCACCAATAAGGACGGTGTGCTCCGCAGCATTCAGGAGACCGACGACGTATTCCAGGGCACGGGCACGGGCGCCACGGCCCCGGCCACCGGTTCCTCTTCCACCGCCCCGGGTTCGGGGACGCCCACCTACCAAAGCGCCACCGGCAGTTCCGGGACCACGTCTCAGGAACGCCACGAGACCACCAAGAACTACGAGATCAACCAGATCACCCAGAAGCTGGTCGTCGCCCCCGGCGCCGTCCAGCGGCTTTCCATCGCCGTGGCGGTGAACCGAACCCTGACGTCGCAGGAGTCCGCCACGCTGGAGAAGATGGTGGCCGCCGCCATCGGCGCCGACTCCGCTCGCAAGGACAACATCACCGTCACCGGCGTCGCTTTCGACACCTCGCTCGCCCAGAACTTGGCCAAACAGGCGACGGCCGAGGCGGCGGCCGGCAAGCGCTCCCGCTACATGTACATCGGGGCGGGGGCGGCGCTGGCCGTGGCGGCCGCCTTTGTCGTCATGCGGCGCTCCGCGGCCCGCCGCCAATTGCCTTCGGTGGAGATTGGTTTGGAGCAGGCGGCCTTCGGGCCCGACAACGCCGGGACCAAGGCGGCGGCCAAGCTCTACGCTAGCGGCGAAGAGGCGGCCGGTGGAGCCGGCGCGGATGGAGAGAAGGGCAAGTCCCTGTTAGGGGCCCCTGCCGTGCGGCCGGCCATCGCCGCGCCGCCTACCTTGGCCTCCCCGCAGCTTTCTCAGGCGGCTGCCAGCCGTCTCCAGCTTCTCGAAAGCATCGACAAGCTCGTCAAGTCCAAGCCCGAGGTCGTGGCCCAGTTGGTCCGCGCCTGGTTGGCTCAGGAGTAGGAGGACAAGGCCGTGGTGCAGCGCCAGACCGTCAAAGGCAAATCCAAAGCCGCCGTGCTCCTGGTTGCTTTGGGAACAGAAGCGTCGGCCCGCATCATGAAGCACCTCCGCGAAGAGGAGATCGAACAGCTGACCCTGGAGATCGCCGCCCTGCGCAAGGTGTCGCCCGAGCTTACGGACAAAGTCCTGAAGGAATTCGAGGAGATGGCCGTGGCCCAGGACTTCATCTCCCGGGGCGGTATGGATTACGCCCGCGAGATTCTGGAGAAGGTCGTCGGCCAGCAGAAGGCCGCCGATATCCTGGAACGGCTTGAGGCCACCATGCAGGTGCGCCCCTTCGACGTCGTCCGGAAGACGGACCCCAACCAACTGCTGAGTTTTATTCAGAGCGAGAACCCCCAGACCATCGCCCTGCTCATGGCGTACTTGCACCCCGAGCAGGCGGCGGCGGTCCTGGCGTCCCTGGCCCCCGAGCGCCAGGTCGATGTGGTGCGCCGCATCGCCACCATGAACCGGACTTCACCCGAGATTCTGACGGAGATCGAGCGGGTGCTGGAGCGCAAGCTCTCTTCGCTCATGACCCACGACTACGCCAGCGCCGGCGGGGTGCCCTCGGTGGTGACCATCCTGAACCACGTGGACCGCGGCACGGAGAAGACCATTTCCGAAGCCCTGCAACTCCAGGACCCCGAGCTAGGGGAGGAGATCAAGAAGCTCATGGTGGTCTTCGAGGACATCTCCTCCCTGGACGACCGAATGGTGCAACGGGTCCTGCGCGAGGTCGACCTGCAACGGGACCTGCCCCTGGCGCTGCGTGTAGCCAGCGAAGACCTGAAAGGCAAGATTCTGAGGAACCTGTCCAAACGCGCGGCCGAGAACGTCCTGGAGAACATGGAAGTCCTCGGGCCAGTGCGCCTGCGTGTGGTAGAAGAGGCTCAGGCCAAGATCGTGGCGGTCATGCGCCGCTTGGAGGAACAGGGCGAGATCGTCCTTTCCCGCGGAGGAGGCGAAGATCAGATTGTCTAGCAGTGCGCCTCTTAACAAGGGTTCCAAGAAGGGTTTTCACCCCGGTTTCCACGCGCAGCGCACGGCCGGCGGCCATGCGGCCGCCGGGGCCGACGGGGTTTTCCCACCTATCGTCTTGGGGCATCCGGTGGAGACCGCCACCGAAAAGCAGCGGCTGATGGGACGGCGGCGCACCGACGTGGGCGCCGTTCCCTGGGCGGGGGGCTCTACCGGCCCGACAGAGGCTTCCGCCCGCCCGGCCGAGCCTGGCGAGAGTCTGGACGCGGGGGTGGACATGGCCAGGGCCGCCACGGCCACGGCCACGGCCACGACCACGGCTTCCCGCGGACCTCTCCCGGCCCCACACCGCGTGGAGGGCATCTCGCCCACTCCTGAGGAGCTTCTGAAGCGGGCCCGGGAGGAATCGCGGCGCATTGCCGAGGAGGCCAGGTCCACGGGCTTCGAACAGGGCCGGCGCGAGGGATGGGAAACGGGGCGGGCCGAGGCGGAGTCCCTGGTGGTTCAGGCCCGGCGTTTGATGGAACAGGCCAAGTCGGAGAAGAACGAGATCCTGAAGGAGGCGGAGCCCGAACTCCTCCGTTTCGCCATGGCCGTGGCCCGGAAAGTCATCCGCCAGGAACTGGCGCGGGAGCCCCACGCCGTGGTGGACACCGTGGCTGAAGCTCTCTGCCGGGTGCGTGGGGACGAGGAAGTGAAAGTCCGCGTGAACCCCCGCGACGCGGCCCTCATCGAGGAGAACCGGGAGCGGCTGGCGTCCGCTTCGCGGCGGAACCGCCGCTGGACCGTGATCGAAGACGAAAGTGTGGAAGCCGGCGGGTGCGTCGTCGAGACCTCCAGCGGGAATATCGACGCTCGCGTCGACCGCCAGGTCTCCCGCATCGAGCGGGTTCTGGAGGAGGCCATCAGCCGTGAGCATCGCTGAGTGGCGCGGCGGCATGGACCGCCTGTTCCGCGCGCTGGCGGCCAGCGACCCCATCACCTATGCGGGCCGGGTGTCGCGCGTAGTGGGTTTGACCATCGAGTCGCAGGGGCCGGCCGTGCGCCTTGGCGAACTGTGCCACCTTTTCCCTTCCGGCGCCGGTAAGCCGCTCTTAGCTGAGGTGGTGGGGTTCCGCGAAGACCGCGTTCTCCTGATGCCTCTCGGGGAGATTGAAGGGATTGGACCGGGGGCCGAAGTGGTGGCCACGGGAGAGACCCTACGCGTGGGCGTGGGGCCGGCGCTGCTGGGGCGGGTCCTGGACGGCCTGGGAAATCCCATTGATGGCCGCGGCGCCCTGGCCCATGAAGACTTCTACCCCGTGCACCGCGAGCCCCCGCCGCCCCTTTCGAGAAAGCGCATCACCGAGCCCATCGGGGTGGGCGTGCGGGCCATCGACGCCCTGCTCACCTGCGGGCGCGGGCAGCGGGTCGGCATCATGTCCGGGAGCGGAGTGGGAAAGAGCACTCTGCTCGGCATGGTCGCCCGGAACACCGAAGCCGAGGTCAGCGTGGTCGCCTTGGTGGGCGAGCGCGGCCGCGAAGTCAGAGAGTTCATCGAGAAGGACCTGGGTCCGGACGGCCTGGCCCGTTCCGTGGTGGTGGTTGCCACTTCCGACCGGCCGGCGCTGGTACGCATCAAGGCCGCCCAGGTGGCCACGGCGGTGGCGGAGTACTTCCGCGACCAGGGCAAAGACGTCCTCTTGATGATGGATTCGGTCACCCGGTACGCCATGGCCTTACGCGAAGTGGGGTTGGCCGTCGGTGAGCCACCCGCCACCCGTGGGTACACGCCGTCGGTTTTCGCCCAGCTGCCGAGGCTGCTGGAACGGGCCGGGACATCGCACAAGGGGACCATCACCGGTTTCTATACGGTGCTGGTGGACGCCGACGATATCAATGAACCGGTCACCGACACCGTGCGCGGTATCCTTGATGGCCACGTTGTTCTCTCACGGGCGTTGGCGGCGCAGAACCACTGGCCGGCCATCGATGTGCTGGGAAGTGTGAGCCGCGTCATGGTGGATATCGTGGGAGCGCCGCACCTGGAGGCAGCGGCGCGGCTCCGGAGCGCTCTGGCCACCTACAAGGAGATCGAAGACCTGGTGAACATCGGCGCTTACGTGCCGGGGCAGAACCCGGCGGCCGATTACGCCCGCGACCACATCGAGGTGGTGCGGAGGTTCCTGCGGCAAGGGATCCACGAGCCCGCGGCTTTCGCGGCCACGGTAGCGAACCTCCTCGGGCTGCTCCCCGAGCCTCGCGGTTACCGGAGCCCGTCCCTGGATGGGACACGGGCGGTCGTGGCGGGAGCGGGGGCCGGCGCGGGGGCCGGCGCGAAAGAGAGTAGGGTGGCCTGATGAACAAGTTCCAGTTCTCTCTCGACAGGGTGCTGAAAATCCGGGAAATCCGCGAGCAGGAGGCTCGGGAAACGGTGGGCCGGCGCCAGTTGGAGCTGGCCGATGCCGAGGAGCAGCGGCAGGTTCTGCGGACCATCGGCAACCGCATTGTGGCCGAAGAGCGGCGCCGCCGCCTGGGGAACACGGTCGCCGCCGCCCTGCAGGCGGGTCAGGACTATCTGAACGACATCCGCGGTCGGGTGGAGGTGGCCTCCGCCCAGGTCGATACGGCCGCCCAGGAACTTGGCCGGGCGCAGTCGGCTTACGTCGGCCGGCAGGTCGAGCGGAAAGCCATTTCCACTCTGCGCGACAAGCGTTCCACCGAATACTGGTTCGCGCTGCTGCGCGAGGAGCAGAAGATCATCGACGAGATGGCGTTACGGCGCGCCGGTCCGACCCCGGAAAAGCCGGTCCTGGCGACGGCCGAGGCTCTGCCGGCCGGGGGCACGGGGTCGGGGGGAGGTTTGAGGTAAGTTGAAGCGGTTCGCCCTTTTGATGGTCGTCTTGCTCGCCGTGAGCGCCGGCGGCACTTATCTGTACGTCAGCGGGAGTCCCCTGATGGCGCCGCTGAAGACGGTGTTGACGGCCGGTGCGCAGTCGGTCAAGTCCAAGCTTTGGCCACGGACGGCTGACGGCGGCAAGAGGGCCACGGGGACGGCGGGGAACACCTCGCCGACGGGGAAGGGTGTTGCGGCGGGCGACAAAGCCGCCACGCCGGCGAGGACGGCGGAGACTGACCAGAGCACCGCGACTGCCTTGGCCGAGGTCCAGCGTAAAACGGAGGAACTGGCGGCGCGGGAAAAGGCGTTGAACGAACGCGAGGCCCAGCTCCTGCTGGAAGAGCAACGCCTTGCCCAAGACCAGGAGGCTTTCTTGAAGGCCAAAGTGTCCGCGGAGAAGCTGGCTACGATGTACGGGGCCATGAAGCCCAGCGAGGCGGCGGCCATCATCGCGCAGTTGCCTGAGCGGCAGGCCGCCAACCTCCTGGCACTGATGGACGAGGAACAGGCCGGGAAGATCATGGCCCTGGTCGACAAGAGTCTGGCGGTCAGACTCACCGTGATGCTGGCCGGTAACTAAGTTTGGGAGTGCCCAGTCTTCAAGACTCGATCTTGATCCAAGTCCTAGTGAAAGGAGGTGAAACATGATGAACGCAATGACCCTTGAAACATCCTTCCCCGCAGTGACTCCGACTGCCCCGGCGGCCACCCCCGTATCCGGAGCTTCTGACGCGCCGGTTTTCGCGCGGGTCTTGGCCGAGGCGGCCGGGGACCGGCCCGTAGAAACGGTCCGTGGTCCCCAGGCGTCGAACGTGTCCGAAGCGTCCGACGCTTCCGACGCGTCCGAAGCATCCGCGGCGTCGGCGGAAACCGCGCCGTCAGAGGCTTCCGGCGCGATCGAAAGCCTGCCGGTCGGCAGAGCGGAACCCACCGGGGAAGAGGGCCCGAAGAGGGACAGCGGCTCCAAGGAGGGGGACTCCGGCATCGGTGATCCCACCTGGGCCGGCTCCATCCTGGGTTTGGCTCTCGTGGCCGCGGCAACGACCGCCAGCGCCCCGGTGAGCCAGATCCAATCCACTCCCGTGAAAGAGGGGAGGGGCCGGACGACTGGGGTAGGTCAGGGAGTTACGAGCGGAACGTCCGGCGCCGGCGCACCCCCTCTGGGTGACCCCGCGGGCACCGTAGCCACCACGGGCACCGTAGCCCCCGCGGCCCCGGCGAAGGCCACTGGAGCCAGTGACGCGGGTACGCCCGCTACGCCGGTCATCGCCGGCCCGACCCCCGACTCCGGCCTGGCCGCTCAAGCTGCATCTGTTCCCGCGGCGGCTTCGACGCCCCCGACGTACCCAATGGCGCCGACGCCCCCGACGCCCCCGATGACCCCGGCGACCCCGACGACCCCGATGGCCCCGACGGTTACCGCGCTTTCCGGCGCGGCAGGGGTAGGAACTGGGGCGACCGGCACGGCTTTCAGGGCCACGGGGCCCAACCAAGCCGGCCAGGCGCAGATCGCCGCGGCGGACGTAAGCCCGGCCGCGGCGGGTGTGACCGCCGCCCTGACCGCCGATGGTCTTACCGTGGGAACCAGCACCGGAAGGGCCAGCGGAGATCCGGCGCCTCGGAGTACCGTGGAGAAGGCCAAAGACGAACAGCCTTCGGCGGAGCCGCAGGAGGCCGGTCAGGCGGCGCCGCCGGTGGCGGACCAGGAAAAGGCTCTGGCGGGCGCCGGAAACGCCATGAGGATCACGCTAACGGAGCCCGGCACGGTGAACGCCGCCGCCGCACCGTCCGACGACGTGCAGGTTACCGTTGGCCGCAAAGCCCGCCCCACTCAGGACAGCTACCATGCCGGCAAGCGGGCCGTCTCCGCAAGCCCCACCGGCCTGGCTACCGCCACCGACACCACGGGCGCGACCGGAACAGCCACCGTGGCTGCCGCCCTTGGCGCCGGAACTGGCACCGGAGTGGAAGAGAAGAACGGTAACGGCAAGCCGGCGACCGGGACGGCCAAGGCCGCCGGCATGACGGGCCGCCAAGGCGACCTTGAAGGGACTCGCCGGGCCGGCCACGCCGTTACCGGACCGTTGAACGGTGTCTCCCGTGAAACCGCGGGCACTGCCGCGGACCGTGCCGTGGAACAGGTAGTCCGTTCGGCCAGGCTCCTCGGGACCCAGCGCCTCAGCGAAATGCGGATCCGCCTGGACCCTCCGGGAATGGGCGAAATCACGCTCCGGCTGCGGGCCGGCAGTGGTGAGGTCTGGGCCAGCGCTGTGGCGTCACCCGAAACGGCACGGGCCCTCCGCGATGGAGCCGGTTCCCTCGGCAAAGCCTTGGAAGCCCATGGTCTCAGCCTGGCGTCCTTCAAGGTCACGGAAACCGCGCCGGGGCATGCCTTCACCGCCACCGGCGGACACGACGGCTTCGCTGGGTCGGGCTGGGGCGGGGCGTCGGACCAACCGTCCGACCGTAACCCCGGCCGCCAGGCGCCGGAGGCCTACTCCTTGTGGCACCGGGCCCCTTCTGGCGTTGCCGCACTGGCATCCTTCCGGCAGGCGGGGTTGGCAGCCCTGGCAGGGATGAGGCGGCTCGACCGGGTTCTCTAAGCGCAATGGCGAGTCCAGATCGAGCCCAATCGAAGAAAGGAGGGTTTTCGAAATGAGCACGACTTCCGGGTCCGGGCTGCTGACCGGGGGACTTGGTGGCGCTTCGCGCGACGATTTCCTCCGTCTCCTGGTCACCCAGATGCGGTACCAGGACCCGATGTCGCCCATGGATAACCGGGACTTCCTGGCACAGCTGGCCCAGTTCGCGGCGGTCGAGCAGACCACCAAGCTGGCCAACGACATGAACGCTTATTTTGAAATGGAAAAGGTGAACGAGCGGGAGAAGGTGCTCCTTTCCGCCACTTGGCTTCTGGGACGCGCCGTTTCCGGCAAGACCTCCGACGGTGCCCTCTTCTCGGGTACGGTGGAAGGGGCGTCTCTGAAGGACGGTCTTTGGTACGTCAAAGTCGGCGGTGAGGACCGCTCCCTGGCCGACGTGCAGCAGGTCACCACGGGAGGGACGGCGCCGTGAATACCCTGGACCACATCGGTCTGACGGGTCTCCGGCCCGCCGTTGGCCATCCGGAGCCGGCCGAGACCGGGCCGGCAGTTTCCACCCGGACCGCGGGAGGAAGGGGCATGGGGATGCCGACCGCATCCTTTGCCGAGGTCCTCCAGCGGCAGCTCAACGAAGGGACGGCCGATCGGGCGCTGGTGTTTTCCGGCCACGCGCGAGACCGCCTGGCTACGAGGGGCATCAGCCTCGCTCCCCAACAGCTGTCAAGGCTGCAGGCGGGCGTGGACCGGGCGGCCGGAAAGGGAGCGCGGGACTCCCTGGTCCTCCTGGATGACTTGGCTTTCGTCGTCAATGTGAAGAGCCGGACGGTCATCACCGCCGTCGCGGGACAAAGCAAGCGGGAAGGCGTGTTCACTCAGATAGACAGTGCCGTGATCGCTTAGTATAGGGCCGGACCTCATGGAGGGGGCCCAGGGCCGCCGACCGACGGAAGCGGCCCGCTGAAAACCCACTTCTCAAGGAGGAGAAGAAAGACCATGATGCGCTCGATGTTCGCCGGTGTGACGGGTCTTCGGAACCACCAGATGCGTTTGGACGTGATCGGAAACAACATCGCCAACGTGAACACCGTTGGCTTCAAGGCTTCCCGTGTCAATTTCCAGGAGGTTTTCAACCAGACCATCCGCGGCGCCTCGTCACCGCAAAGCGGTGTGGGCGGTACCAATCCGCAGCAAGTCGGCTTGGGCATGTCCGTGGCCAGTATCGATACGCTCCAATCTCAAGGCAACCTGCAGACCACGGGGAAGATGACGGACATGGCCGTCCAGGGAAACGGGTTCTTCGTGCTCACCAGCGCCGGAAGCCAGGTCTTCACCCGTGCCGGAAACTTCGACCTCGACTCCGCCGGATATCTGGTGGACCCGGCCAGCGGTCTGAAAGTTCAGGGTTGGACGGCCAACGCCGGCGTCTTCCCGGTGAAGGACGGAAGCAACTGCACGGATATCCAGATCCCCGTGGGCACCACGGTGGGCGCCAAGGCGACCGCCGGCATCGGCTACGCCAATAACCTTGATTCCCGCGTGGCGGCCGCTTCCAACTTCGTCACCTCCATCGACGTCTTCGATTCTCTGGGCAAGCCCCAGTCCTTGACCGTCACTTTTACCAAGGCCGCGGCCGCCAACCAGTGGACCTGGACGGCCTCGGGGCCGGCCGGCATCGCGGGAAATACGGGAAACGTCACCTTCAATAACGACGGTTCATTCAACGCCTCGACCGGCGGCCCCATCACCTTCACCCCCACCGGCGCCGCGGCCATGTCCGTGATCCCGGACTTCAGCAAAGTCACGCAGTACGCGTCGTCCTCCACCGTGTCCGCCCTGTCCCGCGATGGCTATCCCTCGGGGTCTCTACAGAGTTTCACCGTGGACTCCACCGGGACGGTGACAGGCGTCTACTCTAATGGCCTGACCCAGAAGATCGCCCAGGTCGCCCTGGCTACCTTCGCCAACCCCGGCGGCCTGATCAAGAGGGGCGAAAACCTCTACGAGGAGTCCAACAACTCCGGTATCAAGCAGGTCGGGGAAGCTGGGACCAACGGCCGCGGCTCCATTGCCGCCGGGTCGCTGGAGATGTCGAACGTGGACCTTTCCCAGGAGTTCACCAGCATGATCGTGACGCAACGCGGGTTCCAGGCGAATTCCCGCATCATCACCACCTCCGACGAGATGCTGCAGGAGCTGGTGAACTTGAAGCGTTAAGGGGCCTGAACTTGGTGGGGGCCGTACCCTTCGC
>JAJYWN010000032.1 GCA_021791495.1 Bacillota bacterium | reverse complement strand
ATTCACTCGGAACGAGTGGACACTTTCCGTCGGAATGAGTGGACGGATTCGTTCGGAATCACTGGACGGGTTCGCTCGGAACAGGTGGACGGCTTGGTCCGGAATACGCAGTATTGGCCGCCGCCCTGCCATCTCCGAAGTATGGTCGCAAGCCGGCTGAAGAGGCGGCGAATCCCGAGGCCGACAGCCGGGGCGCACCTGAGAAGGAGTTCGACGAGGTAGCAGGAGATCTCCGGTCAGCACGCCACCGTCTGGAGACCTTGCTGCTTCGCTGACCGTCCCAAGACGTGCAGGCGGGCCAGGAGCGGCGATGTGGCCTTCGCCGCTCCTGGCCCGCCACTCGCTTTCGCGGCCGGCCTATCGCTCCCGCTGATACCAAGCAGAGAGCTCCCGCACGACCGCAAAACCGTTTTTCAGGTATAGACGGAGGGCCCGCTCGTTGGAATCAATGACAGTGAGCCTGACCGTCTTCACGTCGCCGCGTGCCAGGAAAATCTCCACGGCCTGACTGAGGGTCTCCTGTCCGTAACCGCGCCCTTGTCGCGAGGGCACTACTCCCACGCTCTCCACTTCTCCGATGCCGTCTTGCACGTCAAGACATAGAAGGCTCACGGGTTCATCGTCCTCATAGCCGAGTTGGATGAGATCCGTACCGAACCTCCCCCGATACCATTGCAGGCCGTCTTCGATCGTCAGCGTGGCACTGTTAGCGACGTCTCGAAAAGCAGCGTTATTGACATCCACCAGTGTGGAGATAGCGCTCTCTGGAACAGGCCGGAAGCGCAACGTCTTCAGGGCAAGCCGTGGAGTCTCCGGCGAAGACGACAAGACGGGCCGCTCCAAGGCGAGACCTTTCCACACAAAGGTGAAACCTGCCTGCTGCACGGCAGTTCCAAGGTCGGAACGGCCCCCGGGCATACCCAGGAAGACCTTTCGCCAAGGTGTTTCCTCCACCTTGGACAGCGCGGCGTCCAGCAGCTTGGGAAGCATGCCGAAGTCTCCGGCGGCCAGCTGGAGACCGATCAGGTACAGGAGACCTTTAGGCTCTGCTTCCCTGGTTATCGCCGCCACACACCCACGGACCTCCTGCCGGCCCCCGGCGCTGGCCGAACACCATAGGCTAAAATGAAGACGCCCGCAGTCGTACTCGGGTCCACTGTAGCGGCGGATCATCTCGTCCACCGAGTGGAACGGTTCGCCGCATCCGGCGGAAGCGATGTATTCAAACAACTGCTGCCGCTCGTCGGCTGCAAGATCGGCCAAGATTCTTAACTGCTCCAATGCCCTGCTCCCCCCACAATCCTGGGACCGGTCCGCACACGTTTAGGGCCGGCGACCGCCGGCCCCTATCTCTTCCCTATCACCCACACCCTGTGAACCGGGCCTTGACGGCCCACATCGGGTCGGCCAGCATGGCCCGTCCGACGGCCACCAAGTCGGTATCGCGGTATTGGACCAGTTCATCCGCATAAACGGGGTCGGTAATGCCTCCGGCCACCACGAGCGGCACCTTTACGGCCCTCTTTATTTCAATGGCCAGCGGGACGAAATACCCCGGCTGCCCTTGGAACTGGGGCGGTCGTGATCCCTGGAATCCGCCGGATACGTCGATGGCGTCGGCCCCTGCGTCAGCCAGCGCTTGCGCGATGGGAACGGTATCCTTGATGGTCAGACCGCCCTCCACGCCGTCGTCGGCGCCTAGCCGCACCATGACGGCCATTTCCTTGCCAACGGCCTCCTTTGCGGCCCGGAGAATCCGGAGAGGCAAGGCCAGACGCTTCTCCGGCGAGCCGCCGTAGGCGTCTGCCCTCCGGTTGGTGTAGGAGGATAGGAACTGGTTTAGCAGATAGCCGTGGGCCATATGCACCTCGACGCCGTCGAAGCCCGCGGCCTTGGCCCGCCTGGCCGCCGACACGAAGTCGCCTACCAAGGCATCGATCTCCTCAAGGGTGAAAGGCCGCGGGTCTTCGACATCGCCGGGGACGCGGACGTCTGACGGACCCAGGGGCTGCTGCCCAAGGATCTGGGAACTGGTCCTGGAACCCGCATGGGTGATCTGAATGACGATCGGAGCACCCGCCTGATGCACGGCAGCGACGATCTTCGACAGGCCTTCCAGCACTCCATCGTCGTGGATGCCGAGCTGGTTCTTATGGGCGCGACCATCACGCCTGACGTAGCTGTGCTCCACGATCATCAGGCCAAGGCCGGCGGCGCGCCGCCCGTAGTGGTCAACGTGCCACTCGGTGGCGAGTCCCTCCTCGGTGGCCTTGTTATTGGCCATGGGAGGCATGACGATGCGGTTGCGTACAAACATTGGTCCGACAGATATGGGATCGAATAGACCTGGCACTGGTTTCCCTCCGCAAAGGGCCGAATACCGGCCCCGGTATGCCAAACGACCTCTTATTCGCCAATGAACTGGCCCGGGCCTGCCGCCCGGGCCAGTTTCACTCCTGCCTCCTAGTAAGACCTGCGCCTGGCGATCCGTTTCCCGAGGAAGTACACAGCAGGGATCGCCGCTAAGTGCAGTGCCCACCATCCTGAGCGGAAGGTCTCCCAGGATGTTCCGTCAAGGACGTTGTTCCTTTTTCTGATTTTCATGGACCCTAGGATCACGGTCAACACCTCCCATAGCCTAGTCTGTGCGAGAGGCGACCGCAAAACCTGGATTACCTGGCCTTCTGCCACACCAAAAAGTGGGCGCGCGCCACGGCCGGTGACATCGCCGCCCTTCTACTGGGACATGCGCGGCTCCAATGCCCGCGCCACGAGAAAGAGCTTCTCCATCGCCAATCCGGCAAGGAAGCCGAGGGCCATGTTGCCAGACACCATCGCCAGAGCGCCCGTGCAGGTCGCGACCAGGAATTCGCGTTGGTCTTGGAGATGCCGGACCAAGGCCGCGTGCTCGATACCTGTCAGGGCCATGAAGCCGCCCAGGACGGGTAGAGGAATGAGAAGCAATAGCCTGAGCGCGCCTCCCCCGCCCACCAGTGCCAGGGCGCAGAACATGCCTCCGACGAGCACCCCCGCCAGCCCGGTCCGGGCCCCGAACCGGTAGTGCGCCGTCATACCGGCCGAACCGTGGCATACCGGAACTCCACCCAGCAGGCCGGATACCAAGTTGGCGACTCCCATCGACAAGGCGAGACTCCTGGGGGTGGCCCGCCTGCCCGCGGGTCCGAAGTGGCGGCGGGCAACGTCGCTGGTAGCGAACACCGCATTGCCAAGGGTCAGGGGAATCTGGGGAATCACCAAAGCATAGAAGGCAAGCCAAAGATCAGTGGCGCCGGATGGGCCCCGGCCCGCCGCCGCGGCCATTCCCATGGGCTGCGCCAGGACGCCGGGGGCGAGAGCCAGGCCGGCGACCGCCGCCACGCCCAACACAACCAAGGGAGTGGCGAGAGGACCGATCTTCTTGAAGACGAGCAAGACGGTCATGGTGACGACGGCCATCGCGACCCACAGGAGATGCCTAACACCCTGCAACCCCACCGCGGCCCCGTTACCAACGGCGAAGGGGTCCCCGGTAATCAGCGCGAGCGCCGACCGGACCAGCATGAGCCCGACCCCTAACTGGATGCCGCGGATGATGGCGGGCGAGAAGAGCCTGCCCACCAGTCCCATGACGCCGGCAAGGGCCAAGACCAGTAACACCACGGCCATCTCCAGCCCAGCGGCAAATATGGTCGGGGCGGGCAGTCCCTGGGCGATGGCGATGGCGGCCACCGCCTTAAGGGGCTGGACCGGCACCGGAATGCCGAAGAAGAGACCGGCGACCAGGTACGTCAGGCCGGCCGCGAGGAAGGCGCGCGAAGGATTTAACCCGTTCAGTCGCGTCAAGGCAAACGCGATCGGAACAAAGGTGCCGAGGTCAGCCAGGGATCCGGCCCATTCGGCCAGGAAGAACGAGAAGCGTGATCCGTAGCCGTTTGACCGCGTCGCGGGTCGTACCACCAACCCGTCCGGATCGCCCATCGGTTCGCGTGTCTCAGCCATGCTATCGCACCCTCCCCGTCAGGAGCAGCGTGAGCTCGAACAACCCCCAGAGCGGCAACGCCAGAAGGGCCATGCTGACCGCGTCCACGGTGGGCGTTACAATTGCCGCAAAGATGAAGATGATAAAGACGGCCAGTTTCCGTTTCCGCCGCAAGGTCTCGCGCTTCAGAACTCCGATCTTGATCAGGACAAATAGGACCGCCGGCAACTCGAAGGTGAGACCGAAGGCCACCAGGAGGGAAGTCACAAACGAAAGGTAGTCCGACAGTGTAAGCATCGGCTTGAGCGTCGGGCCGCCAAAGGAGAGGAAGAACCTGACGGCGACGGGTAGCATGAGGAAGTTGGCGAAGGCCATTCCGCCGATGAACAGCAGGTACATCAGGGGAACCATCCAGCCCACGATGCGGCGCTCTTTTCTCTCCAATCCCGGCGCGACGAATCCCCATAATTCCCAGAGGATGACCGGCCCTGAGGCAACCAAACCGAACAAGATGGCGACACGAAGCATGGCGAAAAACGCCTCGCCGAGAGATGTGAAGATCAACATACCCAGAGGTTCCACCGGGCGCCGCAAGTACTCCAACATACCCCCGGCCAAGAAGTAGCCGGTCACCGACATAGCCGTCACGGCGACCGCAGATACGACAATGCGCGTCCTGAGCTCGGTGAGGTGCTCGACCAGGCTCATCTCATGGTCGAAGGCCGACCTGTGCTCGCGCCACCGCCGCAACCAAGAAAACGGGTGAGTCAACCTCAGTGTCTGGGCCACCAATCTCAAGCTCCCACCTCCGTGAGCGGGTTACCCGAGTCATCACCACCGCCCAGCGCCGCCGTGCGTCCGACCGGGCCAACCGCTCGACCCGCGACCAGTGTTCTGGCCCTGGCCAGATCAAAAGACGTGTTGACGTTGAGGAAAATGGCTTCAGGAGGCCCGAAGCGCTCGATCTCCGGCCGTTCGAGCCGCCGAACGGCGACCTGCGCGAAGAAGGAGAACACCTTGGTCTGTCCGGCGCGCAAGCATCGTTCCACGTGGGGGAGGCAAGTCTGGCCGTACAGGGCATGCGCCGGTTCGGGCCTTTCACCATCCGGGTACGGAACCACGGCATCGTATCCCGCCGCCACGGAAACAGAGAACCGGATGAGATCCACGCTAATGAAAGGCATGTCGCAGGCGCTTACAAACACAAACGGGGTGGGCGCAACCTTTAGGGCCGCGTGAATGCCGGCCAGCGGTCCCCTGCCCGGGTAGCGGTCGGCTACGGCCGGAAGCCCCAGGAAACTATAGGCCTCGGGACGATCGGTGACCATGATGACGTTGTCGCAAGCGTCTCCCA
>JAJYWN010000036.1 GCA_021791495.1 Bacillota bacterium | reverse complement strand
ATCTCAGTCCCTTGACCCGCCCCCCCGCCCGGGTGGCCGAAAGCCGGAAGCTGGTCCGCACCCGTCAAGAGAGCTCTGGTAACGGCGATTTCCTGATGCATCAAAGTGACCACGGGCTGGAGGATGGCCAGCAGCACGAAGAGCCCCATCACCACACGGGCGAACCGCCGCAGGCTGCCCTGGGGCATGAGGAAGTCCAGGAACGCGGCCACCATAACCAGCACCGCGATACTCCGGACCCAAACCCTGGCTGCTTCCATGACCCCTTTCGCCCCTCTTCCGCCCTCTGCCACTGATCCCCCCAGCACCGGCTACCTCATCATTGCCGCCACATTCCCCGCCGCGATGATGATGGTGATCCCGACGAAGAACATCACCGACACCAGGCCGGTGCATAGCAGCACCTGCACCAGGGCCGTCCCCATGTTGTTAAGCAGATCCCCGATGCGACCGGCGTTCAGGGGCTGCACCATGGCCGCCGCCAACCGGTAGATGAGCACCAGAGCCACCATCTTCAGGAGCGGAGCCGCCGCCAGGAGCAGGACCCCCAGCGCACCCAGAAGTCCCAGAGCGTTCTTCAGCACCAACGAGCTACCGATGACTACCTCGCTGGCGTCGGCGAACATTTTCCCGACCACCGGGATGAAGGTGTTGGCCATGAACTTGGCCGTTCGGACCGTTACGCCATCGCCCACCGCGCCGGCCGCGCCTTGGACGGCCGAAACTCCCAGGAAAAAGGCGAAAAGCAGGCCCATTATGGTGATGGCCACCTGGCGCAGAAGCGCCACAAGGTTCGAGACGCGGATGCCTTCCGATAGGCTGCTGACCACGTCCACCACGGCGGCGAAGAACAGGACGGGGAAAACGTAGTCCCTGACCACCAGCACCGTGCCGTTGGTGGCGGCGATCATCAAGGGGTGGAGCAGTCCGGCGGACACCAGGGCTCCGGTGGCCGCCAACATGGCTATGAGCGAAGGGAGCAGGGCGAACAGGAATCCAGCCAGCTGATCGATGAGCGAGCGCGCCACTCCGACAGCCATGGCGAAACTGCCCAGGGCGATGCCCATCATCACCAAATAGCAGACATAGTAGGCCAGGGAGCCGACGTTGTTGTGCTCGAAGGCCGAACCCAGGTTCGATAGGATGGCGCAGATCACGGCCAGAAGCACGATTTTCCCCAGCAGTCTCCCGTTAGTCACCAGCTCGTTGGCGAGATAGCGCCAGAGGCCGGCCACCAAGTCGCGGAAGCTGTATCCCGACCCCTGGCCGGTGAAGAGGCCGAGGATGTTCTTCAGGGTCAAGGGCGGGACGTACCCGGAGAGGTCGCTGTTGATCTGCTGCAGGTAGCTTTCCACCTGGGACGTGTCCAAGGACTTGGCCTGCTCTTCCACAGCCTCCTGGGTCAGTTGGCGAGGGTCCGGGAGCTGGGCCGCGCCCGAATCGGGCGCCGCCGCCGCTCCGGCCTCGGCCGTTCCTACGCCGTCGGCCAGACCGCTCAGCCCCGCCGCGGCCAGGAGGCTCACGACTACCAGGAGGATGACCGCTTTTCTGGGGAGTAGCCCCGGTTTTCCGGTACTTCCGGGCCGCCGCCGACGGGTGAGCACTCTCTTCCTCCTTCCTAGGGCAAGAGCTTGAGCAGGATTTCCAGAATGGCGAGGATGATCGGTACCGCCATCACCATGATGAGCACCTTGCCGGCCATCTCCACCTTGGTGGCGATGGCCCCTTCCCCGGCGTCGCGGCACACCTGTGCTCCGAACTCGGCCAGGTAGGCCACACCCACCACTTTCAACACCGTGTCAAGGTAAAGGAAATTGACGCCGCCACGGTTGGCCAGGTTCTGGAGGGTGGCCACCACCTTGCCGATGCTGCCCACCAGCATCATGAAGATGATGACGCCGATGATGAGGCTCAGCTGGATGGCAATCTCCGGGTTCGTCCGGCGGAGGACAACCACCAGGATGACTCCGATCAGGGCAATGCCGACAACCTGAAAGATTTCCAAAGCCGCTCCCCCGCTCCCGCTCCGGTCCCGTTCGGTTCCCGGCTATAGCTGGAACATGGTCCTGACGGCCTCGAAGAACTTAGCGATGTATTGAATGGTTATGTAAAGTACGGTCACCATGCCGACCACCGAAACCACGGTAGCCAGGTCGTCGCGATTTTGGGTCTTGAACATCCAGTAGAGAACAGCCACGATCATTCCGAACCCGGCAACCTTGAAGATGAAGTCTACCTGCACGTTCGATCCTCCCCCCGCGACATGCGGGCCGTCTCCGACCGCATCGGAATCCCTCAGAGAACCTCAGAGAAGTATCAGTCCCAAGGCCAAACCCCCAAGCGCTCCGAGGTAACGCCAAACGGTTTCGTTCCGGTCGCGTGCCTGACGGGCCAGCTCTTCCTGCACCTTCAGCCGTTCGACGGCCACCGCCAGGTGGCGTAGTTGGTCCGCGCGGTCCGTGGCTCCCAAACGCAGCCCCAGAGTACGCAGAATCTCGATATCGGCCCGGCTTAGGGCCGTGGTGGTTTGGAGCCACCCCAAGCCCTCTTCCCACGCTTCCACCGTCCCGTTGGCCGGGCCGGCCAGCGCCGCCGCTGCCCGGCAGAAGGCGTCTCCGACCTGACCGCCCAGGGACCGTCCGACTCGCTGGAGGGCGACGCCCAAATGGGTCGTGGCATACTCCACCTCCGACGACAGGAGTCCCAGCGCCGCCTGGCACTGTTTCAGGTCGTCGGGACGCCGGGCGTAGGACGAGGCCACCGTCTGCCCGACCATGTAGCCGGCGGTGGCGACCAGAGCGAAACCGCCGGCCTTTAAGGTCATCCACATGGTACCGCCCCTCCAGCCGCGTCCGTGATGCTGCGCACCACGCCGGGCCGGCCTTGGCGCATCAGGGTGATCACCCGCTCGAAGACCGCTCCGCTCATCAGGGAGACCATGGTGGGGCGCCTGGTCAGTTCGGTCAGGTCGGCGCCGTGGGCCGAGGCCAGCACCGTGGCGCCGGCGTTCACCGCTTCTTCGACCGCCCGTGCGTCTTCGGGGCGGCCGATCTCATCCGTCACGATGACCTGCGGGGATAACGAGCGGAGCGCCAGCATGATCCCTTCGGCCTTGGGGCACCCGTCCAACACGTCGGTGCGCGGCCCCACGTCTAACTGGGCGCATCCTTGGAAGCTGCCGGCCAGTTCCGAACGCTCGTCGATGATGGTGACCTTCTGGCCCTGGAGGCCGGCCTTCGGGTAACCCTCGGAGGCCAAGCGGGCCAAGTCCCGGAGCAGGGTCGTTTTTCCCGCTCCGGGCGGCGAGATGACCAGAGTGTGGCGGAGGCGCCCGCTCCGCCGGTCGACCAACGCCGGCAGGACCGGTTCGGCGGCGCCGGCGAGGGCCCTTGATACCCGGAAGTTCAGACCGGTGATGGGATGGACCGTCCGCGGGCGACCGTTTTCCAGCACTACTTTTCCAGCCAGCCCCACGCGGTGGCCGCCTGGGAGCGTCAAAAACCCTTGACGCATTTCCTCTTCGAAAGCATAGACGGAGTTACGGCTGATGAGGGCGACGCAGCGGTCCAGGTCATCGCGGGAGACGACAAGGGGGAGGAAGGAGTCCGCGCCGGAAAACACCAGCGACAGGGGCCGCCCCTCCCGCAGGCGCACTTCCTCCACCCCATCGGGCCCCTCGGGCTTCTGGGCCAGGATGGCCACTCGGATCCTCTCCGGCAGGTAGGCAAGGATGTCCAGCAAGACCTGTCCCTCCTTGCCCTCATCTATATTGGTGGCCAAGCTTCGATATGTCCGGGATGTAGACATGCTCGTCGCCTGACCCCCGGCCGCAGGCAAAAAGGAACGTCCGGCCCCACCTTGGGGTCGGACGCCGCGAGAGACGGAGATTGCTAGTCTGCCACCCGAGAAAGAGGACCTTGGGTCCTCACCGTCAAGTCACCCGGTGTTCCGCTCGGCGCTCCCGGCCCACCCGGCCCACCCGGCCAGCCCGAGGTCGACCCAGCTCTGGCGGATAACGGCAACCGCTCGAACACGGTCTGCCGTCCAGTCAGAAGGTTGATCCCGTACACCCGGCAGTGGTCGGGGTGGTTATTCTGCTCGCGCACGAAGACGCTATGCTCACGCACTTCAAGGGTGATGTTGCCCGACCGCCGCGTGATGGAGGCCGACAGGCCGTCGGCCAGCTTCAGCACGCGCAGCATGGGGAGAAGGTGCCGCGGGCAGTCGCCCAGCGCGTCCTCGGGATGGTGGTGATAGCGGATGAGGGTCACCACGTCGGGGTGCTTTTGGTAGAAGTTGGCGGCGAAGTCGGCGCTGCGCTCGGCGTGCGCCATGCCCGGCTCGAACGCCTCCCGCGGGTTCACGCATTGCCCGACTTCCAGGTCGGGTTGGGCCTTCCCCAAGTCATGGAAGATGACCGCCTGCACGAGGATGTCTTTCTCCATCCCCATCAAGTGCATGATTCCCTTCCGGTTCAAGTCGGCCAATACTTTTAGGGCGTTCACTACGTGTCGGTACCCGCCGTCGGAGATGACCTCGGTGATGGTGATCAGCCCGGTGGTCGGGTCGAAATTATCGCGGTACTCCGGAGTGGTTTTCAGCTTCCGTTCCACTTTCGAGTTGGGCAAGGTCAGAGCGAAGGCCTCGTTCAACTCGTCTCTGGTCTTGGCCAGCTCCTCCTCGATCCGTTTGTCTTCCGTGATGTCCCTGAACGTCTGGATAACCCCAGTTACCTCGCCGTCTTCCACCAGAGGGACGTAGTTCACCCTCCACGTCCGCCCGTCTTTCAGCTTCGATTCGACGTCGTACAGGGCCTCTCCGGTCGTGAGCACCCGGAACGCTGGGGAATCGTCAAGGGAGACTACCTCGGCCTTCTGGCCGATGCGCTCGGTGCGAGACCTGCCCGTCAACCGCTCGGCCGCCGGGTTGAACTCCCGGATGACGTGGTCGCGGTCCATCACGACCAGACCTTCCGACAAGGCGTTAATGACGGAAGCAGCTTTGCGTTCCCAGGAGTCTTTCAACCGGTCGGCTACTCCAGGTTGGGATAGAGCGTCAAGGACGTTGCTGTGCGTCACTACGCCCAGGACCTCTCCCCTCTCCACCACCGGCAGTTGGCCCGAATGCATGTTTCGGAACAGGCGGATGACGTCTACGAGGTCGAGGTTGGGGTTGACTGGAGGCATGCGGTCCATATCCATCATCAACTCCTGTGCTGACATTCCGCCGATATCTCTGCCGTCGGCTGCCGCCCTTCTCAGGTCATAGCCGCGGACAACTCCCAGGACCTTTCGGTCTTCATTTTCAACGAACACCGTGTCCGCCTCGCGGCCGATCATGACCTGGGCGATCTCCTGGTACGTAGCTAGAAGATCCACTCTGGGGATGTCTTTATGGATAACGTCTCGAACGTACATGGCGTATCCTCCCTGTCAGTCCTACCTTCCTTATCGGGGTGGACCCCAGGGGAATTGAGGGGTTTCTTAGGCGTATTTCGCATTTCGCCACCGATTTTAGAATCACTTTAGAGTGGCGAAGCATTGGGGCCCGCCGGTCGGCGGGCCCCTCGATCTGCGACAGTCCGAAACTACGGGGAACCGGTCCTCGATACTGGACCGCACTCTAGTACTCTAGACTGTACTCTGAGTCCCGGTCGCCGTCCTGCTTTCCACGTTGCCACGGGAGGCGCGGCGCGTCCTGGCGTTCCCCTCAAACCCACGCCGTCCCAGACGCCGGCGGGGAATAGTCCCTGCCTCCATGGTCGTCTCCGTGAACTCCTCGGCCTCGTCGGCCGATTCAAAATCGTCCTCGGTGGTGTAGACCACCGCGCCGCAATTGGGGCAGGTTACCTCAAGCGCATAGTCGTCATCGACGAGTGAGTCTTCAAAGTACACGTTCTCGTGGCAGTGGGGGCATTCGACCTTGAAGTAGACGGGCTCTTCGATCACGTCTTCGAGGCCGACGTCGCCCTCTTCTCCGGCGCCTGTCGCCGTCTCATCATCGTCCTCGTCTTCAACCAGGACCACGTCATCCTCGTCGTAGTAGATGTCATCTTCCACACTGGCCAAGTCTTCGTCCAGTGACTCGACGTAGGCCTCCACTTCTTCGTGAGAACGGCGCAGGCCGTCGATCTCGCCGGCCATCTCCTGAAGGACGTCGATCAGATTAGTCAGGACTTTGCCGTGTTTGGTGTCCTGGTCCAGTTGCAGCCCTTCAGCCAAGCCTTTCAGATAGGCCACGCGCCCTTTGATGTCCTTGCGCATCTGGTGAACCCTCCCCTGCGGACTGATGATGTAGAAGTCGCGCAGCTTAGTGTGCCTCCAGCCGGGGGAAAAAATAAAGCCGCCGGTCGTACCGACCCGCGGCCGTAGGAGCTATGCGATTTCTTCTGAGTACTCTGGTTTCGGTTGGTCGGCGAACTAGCCCCTAGACGCGCTCGATATAGAGCCCGCTGCGGGTGTCCACTTTCAGGACATCGCCCTCGTTAATGAAGAGAGGTACCTGCACCACGTGGCCGGTCTCCAGCTTCGCCGGCTTGGTGCCGGCGGTGGCGGTGTCGCCGCGGACGCCGGGGTCGGTCTCGACGACCTTGAGATCAACGCTGTTCGGCAGTTCCACGCCCACCACGGTGGTCTCGTACTGGACGATGAAGACGGGCATGTTCTCCTTCAGGAACTTTACGGCGTCGCCCATCTGGTCTTCGCCCAGAGTGATCTGCTCGTAGTTCTCGACGTCCATAAAGGTGTAGAGTCCGTCGGCTTGATAGAGGTACTGGGTCTCGCGGCGGTCCAGGATGGCCCGGGTCACTTTCTCGCCGGCCCGGAAGGTGGTCTCGACCACGCCACCGGTCTTGATGTTCTTCAGCTTCGAGCGGACGAAAGCGGCACCCTTGCCGGGTTTGACGTGCTGGAAGTCCACCACGCTGTAGATGTTGCCGTCCAACTCGATCGTGATGCCTGTCTTGAAATCGTTGACCGAAATCACCGTCGGATGCCTCCCAAGACCCTCTTTGAGCCGGTCGATTGTCTGTTTGTCTATGTGCTAGTTATGCCCACGCGGCCCACCCTGCGGCGCGGCCGGGCGCAGGCTACAGCTCCATCAGTTCCTTGGAAATGGACGTCAGGATTTCGCGGCCGCTTTCGGTCACGACCACCAGATCCTCGATGCGCACTCCGCCCCACTCTGGAATGTAAATGCCGGGCTCGACCGTCACCACGTTCCCGGGAACGAGGACGTTTTCGCTCCGGCTGCCCATGCTCGGGAGTTCATGGACGGCGCGCCCCACCCCGTGCCCAAGGCCATGGCCGAAGTTATCGCCGTAGCCGCGGCCCGCGATGATGTTCCGGGCGACGGCGTCAACTTCCATACCCTTCAGGCCGGCGCGGACAGCGTCGACGGTGGCCAACTGGGCCTCGAGGACAATGCCATAGATCTCGCGCTGGCGGGCGTCGGCACGACCGAACACCACCGTGCGGGTGCAGTCGGAGCAATACCCTTGATACATAGCGCCCCAGTCCACGGTCAGGAAGTCCCCATCCTGGATGACGCGGTCGGAGGCGGCGCCGTGCGGCAAGGACGACCGCGGGCCACTGGCCGCGATAATGTTGAAGGCGTTCTTCTCCGCTCCCGCTTTCCGCATCTGGTACTCGAGCTCGACGGCAAAATCGGCCTCACGCATGCCCACCTTCGCGGTGGCCAGCACCTTCAGGAAAGCGGCGTCGGCGATCTCAGCCGCATGCCGGATGAGGGCGATCTCGGAGGCGTCCTTCACGGAGCGCAGGCCTTCGACCAGGCCTTCAGTGGGGACCAGTTCGACCTCGGGCATCTTCTCCCGGAGGGTTTCGTGCCAGGAGAAGGTTAGGTAGTCCTTCTCAAAGGCCAGGCGTTTGTAACCGGCGGCGAGGATCTGCTCTCGGATGGTGTTCACCGGCGGGTGGCCGTGGCGGACGATCTTGTAGCCGGGGCACTGGCCGGCGGCCTGTTCGGTGTAGCGGAAGTCGGTGATAAGGACGGGTTCGGCCGCGCCGACCAGGATGAAGGCCGAGGAGCCCGTGAAACCGCTGATATAGGCGCGGTTCTCGGGACGCATGATGAGCATCCCATCGACTTTCTCTGCTTCGAGCTTCGTCCTCAGGGCGGCGACGCGGCCGGCAATGGCCGCGGCCGGCGTCATGGGCGCGGGTTCAGGTGCAATCTCGGTTCGCTCTTCCACGACGTTGGCGTTAGCCATGGCTTACCTCCGAAGCTTAGGTTAAGCTTGTCCTCCTGCCTTGCATACCTTTTCCATACTACCACACGGCCCCGAAGTTGACTAGCTGTACGCGCCCGACCGGCGACCTGTCCACGCCCCGCGGCCTCGGCTCGTGGTACCCCCACTCGCGGTACCCCCCGCCTTCCTCCGAACATCAGGGAAAATCGGGCGAACCCGGCGAAACCATTGGCGGTATTGGCTTACGAAAGGGTCAAAGAGGAGAAGGAGGGCACGCGATTGACCGTCGAAGCGGGCGGGCCAACCGACGAAGAGCTAATGGAACGTTGGCGCCGGGGGGACGAGAGGGCTTTCGACGAGCTGTACGTGCGTTACCGTCGGCCACTGTCGGGTTACGTCCATCGTCTGCTCGGTGCCGCCTCGCCTCCGCCGCCACCGGCGCGGCGGAGGAGTGTTTCCAGGAGACCTTCCTGCGGGTGCTCGCTTCAGCCTCGGGCTTTGACCCCACCAGGGCGTTCCGCCCGTGGCTCTATCGCATCGCAACCAACGTCTGCCTCGACAGACGCCGATACCATGCCCTGTCACCAGCACTTTCCGACCGCGGCCCGGAGGCGAGCGTGGCCGAGCGGGCGGAGCAAGTCGAACTCGCGGAGGCGGTCCGGTGCGCTATCAGCAAACTGCCCGCACCCCAGAGGCAGGTTCTCCTTCTCCGGCACTACCAGGACCTCCCCCTTTCGGAAATCCCCCAGTCCCTTGGGGTGCCCATTGGCACGGCCAAATCGCGTCTGTCGGCGGCCAGAAGACACCTTCGTCGACGGTTGGAGCTGAGCGGTGTAGGACCGGAAGGCATGGTAGAAGCCCATGACACGCCCAAAGCCCAGGCAACAGTGGCATTCGCCGAGAGCCAGTTCGTCGATTCCCCGGTCCTGGTGGAACGGTGGCGCCGGGTGGCTTGGACCCAGGAGCTTTTCCATAGGCACGCTCTGACTGGAGACCTACATTGGGAAAAGACACTGGCGTCGCGTGGACGACAAACAGGCGGCACCGGCGCGAAAGGGGCAGGTAGTATGGGAACCACTATGATCCCGGAAACTGGTGTGCATTCGATCACCAAGGCCAACCGCGCGCGGTTGACGGAGCTACGGAAAGCGGCCCGCTCGCCGGTGGCGACGGCGGCCGACTTCCACCGACTGGGCGCCTTCATCGTCGACCTTGATGAGGCCGGCGGTGTACCCGTCCGGCTCTTCGAGGAGAGCCGGCAGGCCTTGGACCGGGCCATCGCCCTCGACCCCGGGGACCCGGCCGTAAGGTGGACGCGCGGCTGGCTCTATGAAAGGTGGTCGGAGCGGTGGCGCGACGAGGCTTTGGCCAGCTTCCGGACGGCCGTGGCCATTCAGCCGGAACAGGAGAAGAACCATTTCCAATACATCTCGGCCCACCGGTCGCGCGGCCGGATGGAGGCCTGTATTCAGGAGTACGGCGAGCGGCTTCAGGCGAAACCCGACGACGCGCAAGGTTATGCGTACCTGGCCTTCGCCTACTACGCGGCCAGACAGTTCGCCGAGGTTCTGGAGACGGCCGAGCGCGGCTTGGGTCCGGCTCCCGACGGCAAATTCCTGCACTACTACCGGGCGGAAAGCCTTCTGGCTCTGGGGCGCGCGGAGGAAGCCGAGAAGGCGTTCCACCGGGCCCTGGCCATCGACCCCGGGTTCGTGGACTGCCACTACTCCCTGGCCGGTCTTTACGACCGCACGGGTCGAGTCGACCTGGCCATCGTGGAGTGGGAAGCCGTTCTCGCCCATCACCTGGCCGAAGACCCGTCTGACCCCTATCTTTCGCGCATCCGTGGCGAACTGGCCAGACTCAGGGCCCGGCGGTCGACGTAGGGCGGGCGTTACGGGGTCGCAACGGCCCGTGCCAAGGCCCGCCAATCGGCGCGTGCTTCCGGCCGGCCGCAAGGCCGCTTCAGGGAGATCAGAAACTCCGGTTCGCCCCGGCTACCAAGAATAGGAGACCGGTCCAGACCGGCGACTTCCCACCCGAAGGCTTCACCTGCCCCGGCGACAAGGGTGACCGAGGTCAGGTAGTCATCAGAGGTCAGTTCTCCGTTCTTACGAACCTCGAAGCGTGGCTTGATCAGGGCGACGATGGCGGCCTCTGGCGTCAGGAGTCCGGCGACCTGCGGTATCGCCTTGGTAAGGGAAAGGTAGCTGAAATCCAGAGTTGCCAGGGATGGCGGTGGATTCAAGGTCTCTGACCTCAGGGAGCCGATGTTGACCCTCTCCAGGTTCACGACTCTGGGGTCTACCCGGAGGGTTCCCGCCAGTTGTCCGAAACCGCAGTCCACGGCGTAGACCTTGGCGGCCCCGTTCTGGAGCAGGCAGTCGGTGAAGCCTCCGGTAGAGGCGCCCGCGTCCAGCGCCACCCGGCCCGCGACCTCCATGGCGAATTGCTTCAGAGCATGCTCGAGCTTGATCCCACCGCGGCTCACGTACTTCCGGTCCAGGCCCTTAACGCGGATGTCGACCAAGGGTGATACGGCCACACCCGGCTTATCCAGGCGCCGGCCGTCCACGACCACCTGTCCGGTCATGACCCAACGGGAGGCGACGGTCACATCGGGGAAGAGCCCTCGCTCCACGAGGACCCTGGCCAGTGCTTTCTTCTTTGGGGCCCTGGGTGCCAATCCACGCCACACTCCCTCCCGATGCAGCTTCCGGACGACATGGAGAGGTTGGAGGCTGGGAACCAAGTTCACTGGAAGCCCTGGACCAATTATATAGCACTTCCTACGAGGGCTGCGACTGCCGCCAGTGAGGAGGAACTGGCTGGGGCGCGGGGAACAGGTAAGGCGTAAGGGAGGTAGGCCTAGGTGTTCTTCCGTCGCAACGTGGTCGGAACGTTGGAGATCATCGTGTGGTTCCTGTCCCTGTGGCCCATTGTGTACGTCCTCAAGCTTCTTCATATCAGCACAAGCAAGTACGGCTGGGTAGGCTACCTGCTCTCCCTCATGGTCCTCTCCTTTTTCGACTGGCGGATCCGGCTGAAAGCCGTTCGGAACTCGGGCGGAAGCCTCAGACTTCTCGCTCCAGACGCGGGCGGATACTTCGTCATGGCCGTGATGTGGTATGGCCCTCTGATCATCGGCGTGTTCGTCTTGGGCTGGCTTCTGCAGCGGGCTGGGGTGATTCGTTGATGGGCGACACCAAGGGTGCGTGTGGTCGGGGCATCCCCGAGGGCGACGCCGAGCCGGGCGCCAAGGACATCTTGGGCGTGGGGGACCGGGCCAAGGTCCTGCTTCTGGGGACCTTCCACTTCGCTTACCCGAATTTGGACGCCATTAAGACCGACAAGGTCTTCGACGTCCTGTCTCCTGAAGGTCAGGCTCAGGTCGAGGAAGTCGCGGGCCTGATCGAGCGCAACTTCCGGCCGACCAGGGTCGCCGTGGAGGTGCGCCCTGAAAAGGGATCTGAGCTGGCCGAAGAGTACCAGGCCTATCGTGAACGCCATTTCACGCTCCCGGCCAACGAGGTGTACCAACTAGGTTTCCGCCTGGCCGGCAGGCTGGGCCACGCGGGCGTCTACCCCATCGACGAGTGGGGGCGGCTTTATGAACCTTGGGAGAACGTCCTAGAGTATGCCCGCGTAAGACTGGGACTTCCGAAAGCCGAGCGGTCCGACGCGGAACTGGAGCAACTCTGGCGCGGGGTCTTCGGCGCCGGCTGGGGCGACCGGTACCAGGCCCTGGCTAACCACGGGACCCGCCTCTTGACCGAGCGGGGGCTGCGGTCGTACCTTCTCCACACCAACTCCAAGGAGAGCATCGCCGCCTCACACGGCATCTACCTGCAATGGGCTAAGGGCGAACCCGGCGACTACGCCCTGGCGGACCACATCACCGGATGGTGGTATAACCGTAACCTCCGGATCTTCTCAAACCTGAAAGCCATCACCGAATCGCCCGACGACCGCATCCTGGTCATCTTCGGCAGCGGGCACCTCCCTATTCTCCGGCATTGCCTGCAGACGTCCCTGGAGCATGAGCTGGTTGAGGTGAGCGCCTGCCTCTGATGCCTGCGTTCCGAAGCAAAGTTCCTCTTCTCGTGGGAGACGATTCGCCCAGCTCCCCTGTCGATTTTCACATATCGGTCCGTTTTGGGGTTCCTCACCTGAACGAGGTCTTTCTTCTTGGTCAAGGCGCTCCCTCCAGTGACGGCACCAATTCCTGAAATGACCATGTCCTCTCGTTCGCAGGCTATTTCTTTCCTAGAGCCCAAATCCTCCTACTTCCAGATACTACTGCGGGCGGCCCCGCGCCGCCACCGGCAGGACCCTTTCTACCTGGCCGTTGCGCGCACAGAAGACCTCATCGAACAGGTTCACCACTGGGCAGATGTGGTTCGGCAGGACAAAGACTTTCTGGCCGACCTGCAGTTGGTCCACGGTGGGGCCTTCGACGATGCCGTGTTCTTCCGACAGATGGGTCACAACGAGTCCCGGGTAGGGCCTGCCGCCTAGGTCACAGACGAGCCCATGTCCCTCCGTGGCACACACGCCCGTACCGCGGACGTCGGCGGTCAAGGTCTTGCTGCCTGAGTCCAGAATCGCCCGGTCCGGCGCCGGCCGTGAAACCACGGTGGCCAGGACGTGGGCCGCGCAATGCTCCAACGTTTCCGCGGCGTGGGCCTGTGCGGCGTCGAAGAAAATGTAGGTGCCAGGGCGCAGTTCCGTAACCCCTGGATAGCAGGGGACGCCCGCCGCCAGGGCTGGCGTGGACCCCGCCGAGATGACCGGATCAATGCCTAGGGCGGCGCCCACGGCCTTGCCGACTTCAACCAGCGCCCGCTCCCCTTCCCAGGTCCGGATGGCCAAGGCGTCACGGTCGGTTGCGGAATACTGATATCCCTCATAGGCATAGACCCCACGGACGCGGAGGCCTGGGAAGGCGCTTGCTTCTTTCGCCAGACCGACCGCTGTGGCCACGGGAACGCCCCCACGGTGGCTCCCAGTGTCCACTTCGATCATGATTTCAATCTCACTCATGGCCGCCGACAGCCCACGGGCCTGCTCGATATGGTCCACCCCCACAGCCAGTCTGACGCCTCGCTCCACTAAAGCCCTGAGCCTCCGGGCCTTGCCTGCACCGACGATGGTGTTCGGGATGAAGATATCCATGAAGCCCGCGCCGGCGAAGGTCTCCGCCTCGCCCACCTTGGCCACACAGATTCCCGTCGCCCCCAGAGTGAGCTGACGACGGGCGAAGTAGGGGGACTTATGAGTCTTGCAGTGCGGGCGCAACGCGGCTCCCGCGCGGGCGGCGTAATCGGCACCCAGGTGCAGGTTCTTCTCCACCACGTCCAAATCCACCACTACGGCTGGCGTGTCGAGTTCGCCGACCGGCAGCGGCTCCATCGGTTCCAGATCCTTATCTTCCAAGGCCTCAGCCATGAGGCACCTCCGTGCCATGATCCGCGACCGGCGATCCGCCTGCTACCCGCGGTGGCGGCGCGTGAATTTCCCCCGTATTCCGGGCTCAGGGCCGATATCCTTTTCCTCGATAGCCTGGGTGTCATGGGTGTGTCACATTTCTTTGGGGTCTCACTTCACACCGCTGGGCCGAAAGGTGCCCGCACCGCCGTCCAGAATCTCCATCTGGAAACTACAGGGAACGAATCACCGTATTAGAGGATCGCGAGACCAAAGTGCCGTGAGGAGGGGTATGGAGTGGACGCGAAGACCTTGTTGGAAATGTGGGACGGTAACCGGAAGGCTTTCCGCCAAGTGGTAGCCGGCATCCCCAAGGGGAAGGAGAACTTCGAGCCCGGTCCGGGAAGCATGTCCCTGGCTGCGCTGGCCCTGCACGTGGTCTCGGCCGACAAGACCGCTGTGGATGCCCTCAGTGGCAAGACGGCCAAGTGGGAATGGGACACGGGCGTCAACCCGTCCAAGTATGCCACTGTCGACGGGATCCTGGGTGTCCTGGACGCTCAGACCGAGGAGACCCGGAAATTCATCGCCGGCCTGGGTGACGCCGGTATCGCCAAAACGGCCGCTCTCCCCTGGGGAGGAAGCTGGACCATGGAACGCTTCTGGCTGGAGTGGATCCTCCACGAGACCCATCACCGCGGGAACCTCATCACCGGCCTGCGTGCGGCCGGGGTGACGCCTCCGAACATCTGGGGCTAGAAGCGCCAGTCCTTTGGGTCTGGCTTTCGGTTTGGTTTCGGCCCCGGCTCCCGGCGTAGACCCAGGCCAGAGCCGCCACCGCCGGCGCGAACAGAGCCGCCCAGCCTAGGAACGCATAAAGCAGCAGCGATAAGCCCAGTGACACCCAAGCCAGGAGCCGCAGGGCTTTGTCGTCTCTGAGCAGCCGCACGGCCGCCAAGGAACCTAGCACGTACGTCCCAATGAAGGCGGCGTTCGGCAGGAGGACCAAGAACTCCAGACTCACCCGCCCCGAACCTTCCAAAGCGACCACAACGCCCAAGACCACCCCCAACACGCCCAGGGCCACGTGGGGCGAGCGCCGTAGGGGGTGGAGCCTGGCCAGCGGTGCCGGAGCCGCGCCCTCCCTGGCTAGAGAATAGGCTAATCGGGAAGTGGCGCCCAGATAGGCGTTGATCGTCCCCAGACAGATGAAGATGGCCATCAAGGCGATGACCACACCCCCTGCCGGCCCCGCGAAGCGCATGACGACGGCGGCCAGTGAGCCGGCGGAAAGCCCGGGTCCGTAGGACTTGGTCCCTACAGTGATCAATCCTACGGCGGTGTAGAGGATCCCGACCACCACCACGGCCACCTTGATGGCCCGTACCGTATCTCGCCTGGGATCGGTGAATTCTTCCGAAAGATGCGTCACGGCCTCCCAGCCGATGAAACACCAGAACATCAGCGACGCCGCCCGCCCTATGCCCATCAGGCCGTGAGGGGCGAAAGGTCGGAAACTGTTGGGATCGACGTGCGGGGCTGCCACGACCACCGCTGCGGTGAGGGCGACTACAATTGCCCCGGAGAGAGCCATCTGTGACCGGCCCAGAAACCCCACGCCGAGATAGTTGCTCAGTAACGCCAGACCGAGGATGCCCGCGGCCAGGGCCACCATCGCCCCGTGAGACAGTCCGAAGACCACTTGGGCATAGGAGGCGGCGGTCAGCGCAGCCACCGGCGCGGCGATGGGCACCGCGGTAACGAAAAACCACCCGGTCACCGCCGCCGCTGTAGGACCATACGTGCGGCGCACGAAAGCAGAAACGCCCCCGGCATCCGGATAGCGGGAGGAAAGTACTCCTAAGGTCAGGGCCATGGGCAGCGCCAGCAAGGACATGAGCGCCCAGACCAGGACCGAAGCGGGCCCAGCGGCGTCCGCCGCGTAGCCGGGTATCAGAAAGACGCCGGATCCGAGAACAGCTCCTACATATAACGCCACGGCTTGAGGGAGTCGTATCTGGCGAGTAAGTGCGGTTGATGCAACGGTTTTCTGCGTTGTTGACGCCTCCGGCCTTGAAATATGGAGTGCTGACTCCATGGAATACGGTGCCCGATGGGCGCGTGTTTCGATAGCGGCGCATTTCAACAGCTAGGTGAAGAGGTTTCGTCGGCGTACGAGCGTGATGAACCCGAAGTCGTTCAGATCATGGATAAGGACGGCCGTCCAGAGGCTGCCCGTCCCGGCAACCGCCAAAGCGCAGATCACCGCAAGGATAGCCGACCCCGCCCATACGGCGGGGTCCTTCCACGTCTTCACGTGAAGCCCGAAGAAGAGAGCGCTGGACACCGTGACTGCCGGCCACAGACCCCAGGACGGCAGGGCGCTCACGAAGAGCAGTCCGCGGTACAGGACCTCCTCGGCCGGCAGTTCGAGCAGGTAGATTAGGGCTGCGGTTTTCGCCATGCCGGGAGTGACGTCCGCCCGGCGCAGCTTGACTCCGCCAGCTATGGCAACGTGGAAGAGGAGACACGCCCCGCCGACCAAGACGCCGAGGGAGACCGGCCTCCAGCCGATTATCAGATAGCTGGGCGCCACAGCGAAGAGCGCCGCCAGCCCAAGAACCATGATCACGACGCGCTTGGTTACGTTACGGAGAAGAGTGCGGGAAGTCCACGGCGCCCAGTCAACGGCGGTCAGAGCCAACCCGGCCACGAACAGAGCCCAAGGTGACAATCATTCAACCTCCCGCTACTCCCGTCCTCGCTAGGCCATCGCTCCGTCGCCCGCCACCACCAGCCCGTCCCTGATCTGCACGATTCGGTCCGCCAGCGCCGCCAGCTCAAGGTTGTGCGTCACCAGCACCACGGTGATCCCTCGCTCCCGGTTCAGCGAAAGGATCAGCTCCTGCACGTGCTCGCCGGTGACGCTGTCGAGGTTCCCGGTGGGTTCGTCGGCCATGATCACGCTTGGGTCGCTGACCAGGGCGCGGGCGATGGCCACCCGCTGTTCCTCGCCCCCAGACAGTTCCGACGGGTAGTGCTGCGCCCGGTCGGCCAGGCCCAGTTGCCCCAGCACCGCCAAGGCCCGCTCCCGCCGCTCCCGCAGCGAAACTCCCTGATAGTAGAGGGGCAAGGCCACATTCTCCCAGGCCCGAAGTTCGGGGATGAGGTTGAAGGCCTGGAACACGAAACCCAGGTTCCGGCAGCGGAAAGCGCTGAGGGCCAGGTCGTCCAGGGACGACAGGTTCTGCCCCTTGAACAAGACGTGTCCGCTGGTGGGCATGTCCAAGGTGCCCAGGATATGCAGGAGGGTCGTCTTCCCCGACCCGCTGGGCCCCACGATGGCCACAAACTCCCCTTCCTTGATGGCCAGGTCCACGCCGCGCAGGGCGGCGACCTGCTGCCCTTCCTTCCGGTACACCTTCTCCAACCCACGGGCCACAAGGATGCCTTCCGCCATTTCCTGGCCGACCTGTTCGGTCACACTCATTTGTCGCCTACCTCCTCACTACTTTCGAGGTCCGACACCAGGGAAACCTCCTAGATGCATCTGCCGGCGGCCTATTCTCTCCGCATCGCCTCGGCTGGCGGCAGGTTCGCCGCCTGGACGGCGGGCCAAAGCCCGAACAGAACCCCCGCCAGCAGGCCGGTCAGAACCGGCACGACCACCGACCAGGCCGGCAGCCAAGGCGGCAGGTGCTTCGTCAAGGCTACCACCACCCAGATGGCCAGAGCCGCTCCCAGTCCGACCAGCGACGGACGCCCGCCAACCGGAAAGCCTCGTCCAGGTAAGCTCTGGCGATGGCCGGCCGCGTTGCCCCCACCGCCCTCCGGATACCGATGTAGGGTGCCGCCTCGCTGACCCGGACAAACATGAAGCTGGTGATACCGAAAGCGCCCACCGTCAGGGCAATCAGGGCCAGCACTGTCAGCACCTTGGCCAGATCCCGCTGGACCGCCGCCAGGTTGCTGAGGGCCGCCGCCGGGGTGACCATGGTCGGAGGAGCGAAGCCCTGATACTCCTGACCGAGGAAACGGTCCAGCGCGTAGCTAACCTGGGTGGCCTTTCCGGAAAGGCATGAAATCCAGATCTCCTTGGTCGTCTGGCTGGCGGACAGCAGCCCTGCCTTCTCGACGAAGGTGTAAGGAAGGTAGATGGCCCGGTCTCGGTCGGCCCCGTAGTCTAGGAGGTCCATGGCGCGCGGCTTAAGAATTCCTACCACCCGGATCTTCCGGCCCAGCACTTCCACCTCGGACCCCACGGACTTGACGCCTATCCCCAGTTCTTCTGCTATGTTGGCCCCGAGCACCGCCACGGCCGCGCCGTCGTTGACATCCCGCCCCGTCAGGAAGCCACCGGCGGCCAATTCTAGCCCCGACAGCTTGGCGAAGCCCGGGTCAGTCGCCACAATCCAGGCCGGCGCCTTGGTCGCGCCTTTCAAAGGCACCTGAACACGTTCCTGCCAGCTCATGCTCGCCACCTGCTGGCCGACGGCGGCTGGTAGCTGGGCTATCAGCAAAGGTTCCAGTACCCCCCGGACCTTGCCTTTGGCCTCAAACGGGTCGGCTTCCCGCACGATGAGCAGGTCCTGCCCCGTGGAGCGAAGATACCGCTGGATATCCAGCTGCGTACCATGCCCAAGGGCAATTACCAACGTGACTGCGGCAACTCCTACGCCCACCCCGAGACCGGCCATCAGGCGGCGGACACGTTCTCCCAGCGTTGCCTTCCCAACTCCCAGAGCGCCCCATCGAATCGCCACCGAGGGGGACTGATTCACGGAAACAAAGGCTGGGTAAATGGAGGAAATCAGCGTGACCACAGCCAGAATCGCAAACCCACCGACAGTGGCAAGGAGGGTCACGTGGGTTTTCTGGCCTATCAGTTTCGACATGGGACGCTGTAACCCGACCCCAACCAACTGACCCAAACCGCCACCCAGCAGCGCGACCCCAAGGGACCTCCACAATACTCCCCAGACTATCCGCCCGCGGCTGGCCCCGATGGCCCGCCGGACCCCCGTGACGTGTGCCTCACGCAATTGCTTGAGAAGATTCAGGTTCGCCACGTTCACGGATCCAAGGAAGAGCGCGAGCAAAGCCACATAAAGCAGCAGGTTGGCTACGTTTCCTTTGACACGAGTGAAGACCGCGCGGAGAGAACTGGGTGTTGAGACGACCGCATCGCCATAGCCCCGTGAGCGCAGAAGGGTTAAGACATCTTCGGCGAGCTTCTCGGAACGGCCGCCGTATTCAGCCTTCAGGCTAACCACCAGTTCCATGCCCTTGGCCGGTGGCCACTCTCCAAGTGGAGAATGGATGTCGCTGAGGTAATAGAATACCTTGAGGGGACTTGAGTAGGGGACATAGGCTGTATAGTCTATCCCTGAAAGGAAATCCGGCTCCCCCGGAGTGTGAATGCCAAACATCTGAAATGGTCTGGCGTCTCCTGTCCGGTTCAGTATCCCCACCACGACCAAGGCCCCGTCCATCCACACCGGCCGGGTGATGACTGAGCCAAGCTGAAGATTCAGATCCTCTTGCATTCCAGCGCCAATCACCGCCGGGGTCAGGTGCCTGGGCGCATCGGCAGTTGTGAAAGATTGGCCTTGGGCCAGGCTCAAGCCCATAACTGTGAGGAAGTTGTCGGTCACTCGGCGATACTGGATGGGGTATAGATAGGTTTTCTCTCCCGTTTTGGCGTCAGTGGTGCTTACCGGGGCACTATGCTGCATCGGCTTCTGGCCCGCGACATCCTGTATGCCGGGTAACCCTTTGACGGCCGCTAGGTCCGCTTCCGTGAAGAGCACCACATCTGCGGCGTTTCCTATCGCGGATCTCCTTGTTACCATAAGACGATCCCCACCGCTGGCTGCCATAGCTCGTTCGATCCGGTCAGAAACCCCGCCATCCGTTCCCAGGATCGTTAGAAGCAGACCAAAGGCGAGAGCCAGACCAGTCACAGCAGTAGTCAAGGTGACTCTCTTTGTGGACATTCAAGTCCCCCTCTAGACCAGCCGAGTTCCGGCCAAACTCCGGTCTCGTCCAAGATAGGCCTGCACAGCGGTTACTCCCTCCGCATCGCTTCGGCGGGCGGTAAGTTCGCCGCCTGAACGGCAGGCCAGAGCCCGAACAGAACGCCCGCCAGCAGTCCGGTCAGAACCGGTACGACCACTGACCACAGTGGTAACCCGGGGGGCAGGCGCTTGGTCAATGCCACCACCACCCAGATGGCCAGAGCCACTCCCAATCCAGCCAGTGACGCGACACCCGCCAGCCGGAAGGCCTCGTCCAGGTAGGCTCTGGCGATGGCCGGGCGGGTCGCCCCCACCGCCCTCCGGATACCGATGTAGGGCGCTGCCTCGCTAACCCGGACGAACATGAAGCTGGTGACGCCGAAGGCACCCACCGTCAAGGCGATCAAGGCCAGCACCGTCAACACCTTGGCCAAGTCCCGCTGGACGGCGGCTAGGTTGCTAAGGGCCGCCGCCGGCGTGACGACCACTGGCGCCACCAACCCCGGATACCGCCCAGCCAGGAGTTGCTCCAGCTTCGCGCGGACCTCGCCCGCCCTACCGGGCAGGCAAGAGACCCAAACCTCCTTGATCGTCTGGCTGGCGGCGAAGAGCCCCGTCTTCGCCGCGTATGTGTAGGGCACGTAGATTGCCCGGTCGCGGTCGGCCCCGAAGTCCAGCAATTCGTGGGTGCGGGCCCTTACCACGCCCTTGACCCCCAATTCCCGCCCCAAGACCTCGACGTCCCCGACCCCGGCCCCGGCCCCGGCTCCGGCCCCCGTCCCTACCGCTGCCCCTGCTCCCGCACCCTTCCCGTGCACTCCCAATTCCTCACCTATCTTGGCCCCAAACACAGCCAGCCCCGCGGCCTCGTCCACGTCCTTGTCTTCCAGGAACCGCCCCTCGGCCAGCTGGAGGCCAGAAAGCACTGCCGCGCCCCCGTCGGTGGCCACCACCCAGGCGGGCCCTTGCGTCGCCCCCTTGACCGGCATCTGGACCCGCTCCTGCCAGCTAACTCCGGCGACGAGACCCGCGACGGCGGCCCGCACCTCGCTCACCAGGGAGGGGTCGATCCTGGCCCGCGCCTTTCCCTCGGCCTGAAAGACGTCGGCCTCGCGCACGATGAGGAGGTCCTGGCCGGTGGATCGGAGGTACCGTTGGATATCCAGCTGCGTCCCGCGCCCCAGGGCGATCACCAAGGTGACAGCCGCCACGCCCACCCCTACTCCCAACCCTGCCAGCAGGCGGCGCAGCTTCTCACCCAGGCCGGCCCGCCCCGAACCCAGAGCCCCCCACCGGATGGCCGCCGAAGGGGCCTGCTGGACCGCCGCCAAGGCCGGGTACAGGGACGACAGCACCGTCGCCACGGCGAGGAGGACGAAGCCGCCGATGATGACCGGCAGGCCGACCCTTGTCTTCTGATCGATCAGGGCCGACATGGGCCCTTGGAGGCCGAAGCCCCCCAGCGTCCCAATGGCGCCGCCCAAGAAGGCCACCGCAAGAGACTTCCAGAGTACTCCGTTGATAACCCGCGTTCGGGTCGCCCCTATGGCCCGGCGGACGCCTGTGAAGTGGGCCTCCCGCAGCTGCTTGAGGAGGCTGAGGTTGGCTACGTTCATCGCCCCCAGGAACAGAGCCAGCAGGGCGACATACAAGAGGAGTCTTGACAGGTTCCGCCTCACCCGGGTGAAGACGGCTTCGAAGGAGCTGAACGGCCTGATGAGGACATCATCGTAACCCCGCGACTTCAGTAGGTCCGTTATCTGAGCCTGCACATTATCCGGGTGGACCGGCTGAAGTGCCACCACTAGCTCCATCCCCGATGGCAGCGGCCATTCTTCGATGGGGCCTCCGGGCCAGCGTGGAGGGAACTTGAGCCTGAAGTTCTTTACCGTGCTCGAGTAGGGTATGTGAAACGTGTAGTCAATCCCTTCGTTGAACTCGCTTCTGGGACGGCCGTCTTGGTTGATGTCTAGCGGCCGAACGTCTCCGGTACGGTTCAGGACTCCCACGACTACTAAGGTCCCTTCCATCCACGGTTCGTCCCTGACCACGGACCCCAGGCCGTATTGCTTATCTTCCACCAGCCCCACACCCATCACGGCGGGCGTCTGGTGGCTGGCGACGGTGGCCGTGGTGAAGCTCTGTCCTTCAGCCAAGGTCAGGCCCATAACGCTGAAGAAGTTGTCCGTGACCTTCCGCGTCTGAATCGGGTAGGCCGCGACCTTCTCCCCTCCCTTGCCATCCCAGTTGTACGCCATGATCGCCATGGTGCTTTGCTTAGGCTTCTGACCCGCGACATCGAGAACGCCTTGGACCCCCGTCACCGCGGCGCGGTCGTCTTCCGTGAACATCGCGTCTTTCCCGGCCTTGCTGGTCCGGGTCACCACGAAGCGGTCCCCGCCGCTTGAAGCCTTCGCCCGCTCGACCCTGTCGGCTAGCCCTCCCTCCGTCCCGAGGATGCACAGAAGAAGGCCGAAGCCCAAGGCGACGCTGACGACGGTGGACGCGAGCGTGGAGCGCCGGCTGACCATGGAAACGGGTCCCCCCTCACGGCAAGAATCCGGACCGGAACCGTTCCAAAGGGCCGTTGGTGTGATCGGAGGCCAAGCTAGACAGCGGGGTCTGCTGCGTGTGGTGGTGGAGCTTTCTACCTAGTACGCCGCTAAAGGGCCACTTGTTTCAGCGGAAATTGAAGGCCAGTGGAAACACCACCGCCATTCGCCGTCTTCTAGATGTTCTGGATATTCCCGACTATGGCCCCGTCCCGCATTTCCACCGAGCGATCTAGAGAGTCGGCCATGGCTTTCTCGTGCGTCGCCATGAGCAGGCCTGCTTGACGGCCTTTGACTAACCTTAGCATGAGATCAAGGACCACGGCCCCGTTTTCTGAGTCGAGGTTCCCTGTCGGTTCGTCTGCCAGGATCAACGCGGGAGAGGATAGCAAGGCTCTGGCGATGCAGACCCTCTGCTGTTCGCCTCCTGATAGCTCTTTGGGGAGGGAATTGCGCTTATGGCTCAGGCCAACCTCGTTTAGCAGGTTCTCAGCCTCAGCTCTGGCGTGTTTGGGCCGGGGCCGTCCGATGAACTTCGCCAGCAGGTTCTCTAGGACCGTCAATCCAGGGAACAGGTGATACTGCTGAAAGATGAAACCCAAGTGCCGAAATCTCAGATCCGCCATCTGGGTGCGGCTTAGGTGTTGCACGTCAAGACCCATGACCTGTAAGTGCCCTGTGTCGGCATGGTCAAGAGTGCCGATTATGGATAGCAGGGTGGATTTTCCACAACCCGACGGGCCGACCAGAGCTATGGATTCCCCAGGCCGAATACCTAGAGACACATCCCGTAAAGCAACCGTTGGGGACACATCACGGGGGCGATAGGTCTTGGACAGGTTCTCAGCTTGGACAAGGAAACCTTCGGAGGCATCCATTGGTGTCATTCCTCCCTGAGCGCGTACGCGGGAACGGATCTTTGTACGGCGATCGCGGGAAACTGGGCTGCTACCAGCCCCGATAGGAAAGGAACGGATATGGCTGCCTCCCAGATCACGGCCAGTCCGTGAGGAGCGCTGGAGTAGAAGGTCCGTACCAGAATCACGGCCACCACCGCTCCTATGACTCCTCCACACAGACCGAGGAGTGCTCCTTCGCCACTGATGGCCAGGCGCACGGCCGATGGCGGAACTCCCAGGGCTCCAAGAAGGGCGAACTCACGGGACCTCTCTTCGATTTCCACCCAGATCAAGTCAACGGTGGAGATGACCGCGATGGCCCCGACCAGGAACAGCGTCAAGTAATGCGCCGGGCCGATCCTCATGGTCAGGGAGTGGCCCAGCCAGGTCAAAAAGAGCTCTCCACGAAGCCGGAGTGAGATGTAGGTGAAAGCTCCGGCCAAGGTGGCTGGCATGGCAAGGGCTGCGACCGAGAGGAGGCTCCTCCACGGCCTGGTCCCCAATAAAGCTAACACCTGACCCGGAACAGTCGGGCCACAGGCGAACCGCGGTGTGTAGGAATCCGTTCCCGCTGAACGCAGCCCCTGAGATGGAGGCGTCCGGACCAGGGCCAACGCGCCAGGCACGGACCCGAGCCCGTATACCAGCATGGGCAGCCCGACTATCGCCAGCACTCTGCTCACCGTGTCGGACCAAATGCCACTGGTGGCCGCGAGCAGAAGCAACCCAACTACGGTCACCACGGCCGCAAACAACAGCGATTCCCCAATAACCAACGCAAGGATACTACGCGGGCGGGCACCCAGACCCGCCAGGAGGCTGGCCTCCTTCCGCCACCCCTCCGCCGAAATGAAGGTATTGGCCAGGACAAACAGGATGCCGGTGACCAGGATGGCAAAAACCAGCAATGACTTGCCCACGCGCGTTTCGCGGATCAGGCCGATACCGGCCCCCTTTTGCACCCAAGGCTGTTCCAGGTAACCTTGACCAGGTATGCTCAGGTGCACGGTGGCGCCCGCCGCCCCGGCCCGCATCTGGGCTAGAGACTTGGCTTCAACGTCACCTTCCCATCCAGGCACATGGATCAGAACACGCCGGGGAGAAGAGCCAGCCGTGATCTCGGCCCGGAGGCCCGTCTTCTTCGTTATTTCGGCAGCCACCTTCTCCAGCTTGCGCTGGCTTTCTTCCGTCGCCTCCGACACCCCGCGGACTCTTACCCGTATCGCCGCTATCGGGGCGCCGCCGCGTAAGGATTCCACCGCCTGAATAGTTGTCAGGAGGATAGGTGGGCCGGTGAAAAGGCCGTGGGCCACGTCGGTGGGGAGGATGAGCGGTGGTGGTTGGACGGGGTTCTTGTTCTCATCCAGACGTTGAATAGCGGTGGGCGACCGGTACGTCTCCATGGGCAACTCGTTCGTGGGGTCAATGGTCATCTTCAGTTTAGCGGGATCGAAAAGCCCCACTATTCGGAGGCCGACGCGGGCACTGCTTGCTTGTGGCGGTGTCTGCCGCCAGGAGACCCAGCCTTCTACCGGCCCAGAATCGGGAACAAACGCCGTTGCCCCTTGTGGGACCACCTCCAGGATAGTAGGCCATTTCTCTCTGAGGTCGTTGGCCGCGATTTCCCGGTAGACCGCCGGCCCTGGGACACTGAAGAGCGGTTGGGAGGAATTGACCTCGTTCCGGCCCCTACCCAAGGCGTCCAAGCGGATGGCGTGCAACTGCTCCGGAGAGAGGCTTCGCCGCTCTTCAATCTCGCCGCTCAGCGTTTTGAGATAGGCGGCGCCGCCCCGAGACGTAAGGTAGGCGGGCAAGTTGTCGCTCGGGACCGGTAGCTTTTCGACCGTTATAGAGCAAGATTCCCGTATATAAGGTATATCGCTCGCCAGGACCGGTATCTCCGTGGTGTAGCCCACGCTGGAGGTAAAGCCCTTGGAGCTATCAGAGGCGGCAAGCGACCGCCCCCACACCACAGACTCGTCTAAGCCAACGAGCTTGGCTTCCTGTTCGGGGTCTATGGCAGCCACACTGACCAGACCACCTGACGACGGGGTTGCTAAAATCTTCCCAGGGGAGCCCCAATCAGAGATCCCTGCCCCGAGCAACTGTCTGGACTCGGCTTGCGTGTACCCCCCGGCGTCCGCACCGCGATAGACATACGACACGAAAGAAGCAGGTTTTCCTCCCAAACCGTCATCCACCCTCACGGTTTCCGTAACACGGTATAACCCAGGAGAATCGAGCCTGCCCCAGGGAACCAGGTAAAACACGTCGGTAAGACCAACGCTGGCTATCGGAGCGGCGATCTCCACGTCTTCGAGTCGCTTGATATCCTCCCACTGCTCGACGGTGATCCCACCGGCCAGAGCCACCAGGGCATTGGGTTCAAGGAGATCATACTTCCGCTCCAGGTCCGTTACCGAGGTGGGCGGGCGCACGAGAATATCGTAACTTGCCCGCCAACTCTTCTCTACGCCTTGTTCCACAGAGGTTCTCATCACATCTTGCAGTGTCAGAAGGTAGACCAGCCCGCTGCTCATGACGAGCGCTCCAACGAGCATCAGAGCAATCCGTACCACCCGATGTCTCCAACTCCGGAGCATGATGTGAAGCACTTCGGCTCACCTTTCTCTTCGCCGACAAGTGGGGCAAACGGGCCCTGGCTAGGCCCAGTTCATCTGGGACTACAGACCAAGGACTCTCCCATTCTCCCCTCCCTCTTTAAGACCTTCAGATCCTGGCCTCTATTCGTCAAGCCTTCAGCATTGCTCAACAATCGAGCCGCCGGGTCGCCCGCCGACTCAGCTGGAATCCTTTCGAGTTTCCAGAGATGATATGCCTACATGACCTGTAGGCCCTCCACCGATGGCATAGATACCGGGACGTTGGTCTCCATTTGGGCGGCTGGCACGTTCTTACAAGGCATACCTTTAGCGGCTTGGTTCTCCATCTTGTACGCCTTTATTGGGGATTCAGCTTGACCTGTAATGGTTTCAGGACAACATTAACACCCACTTAGCAGGATTTTCCACCTGCCTCACCCAAGATTCCAAGCAAGCAGGAGGTGACTGACGTCGTGTCGCTGCGGAAACCGATGGATTCCATAACGGACATAGCCATTAGTGTATCAGGTCTGAGTTTCTCGTATGGCACAAACGCCGTCCTGAACCAAGTCTCGCTCTCAGTTGGTCAGGGAGAAGTCCTTGGGCTGCTGGGGCCAAATGGCGCCGGGAAGACCACTTTGCTGCACATTCTGGCTACTCTACTTAAGCCAAGGGACGGAGGAGTCACGTATTTCGGAATCGCGGCAAGCGACGACCTCAACGGTGTGAGAGGCAATCTGTGTCTCATTCCTCAAGAGAGGGCCGTTGATATTCTGCTGACCGTCGCCGGAAACCTCAAACTCTATGCGTTGCTTCAGCACGTTAGGGCAAACCGGATCCAGGAGATCACGCGCAAGGCGGCAGTGGAATTGGACCTAGTTCCTCACTTACGCAAGACTGTCTTCCAATTGTCTGGAGGTCTGATTCGGCGCCTTCAGTTCGCGAACGCCCTGATCTCCGAAGCGCCAATACTGCTTCTGGACGAACCAACGTTGGGAATAGACCCAGAAGGCAGACGCCGCATCTGGAACCTAATCCGTGATCAGGCAAAGGACAAAGGGCGAACCGTTATCATCGCCACCAACGATATGGGTGAGGCCGACGCACTCTGTGACCGTGTGGTCTTCTTGCGTCACGGGACGACCGCTGCCGTTGAAAGTCCAGAAAGGCTAAAAGCTCTTTCGACGGCGACCGTAGTCCGAGTGCAGACATCGCCGGTCTTTGAGCAATTGCCTCAGGTCTCAAACGTTCCGGGCCTGGTTGATATGTCAATAGACCACGGGGTTCTCCAGGTTGGTCTCACTGGCCTATCTGGGAACCTCTTGACCCTTCTTTACGCGGTCCAAGATTCCGGTAGGGCGATAGAGTCTGTCAATGTACGCCCGCCATCCCTTGAAGACGCTTTCGCAGCCTTGGTCTCACACAGCCTTGGTCGGGAGGTGGCTCAAGAATGAGGGGGCTCAATGCCGTATTGTGGAGGGAGCTGGCTGGCAATCTGAGACCACTCACAATAACTACGTATTTCCTTGCACCCATTTTCTATGTGGTGTTCTTTACTGTCGCTTTGTCCAACAACGTCCGGGCAGTCCCATATCAGGATTCCTTGGTCCGATACGACAGATTCTTCTTGCCAGGGCTGATCGCGATGCAGACCTTTATGCTGTTTGCACTGACGTTCTCGCTGGTGAGGATTGACCGTGTAACCAAGGTGCTGACCTTGATCGTGATCTCCCGTGTTCCCCTGGAAGTCTACTTCCTCGGGAAGCTCTTGATATCGGCCCTTATGTCAGCCATCAAGGCACTCCTGGTAATCATAGCGGCTTGGGCATTGACCGGGCAGACCCCGCCTTTCTCCGCGGCAAGTGCCTCTTGGCTACTGGTTGGATTGGCTCTGGGAACGCTGGTTTGGCACTCGCTCGGTTTCGTTGCCTCCGCTTGGGTTACACGTGAGGACATCCGGGACCTGGTCTTCTCCATCCTGACCCTGCCTATTACTTTCGCGAGTTCTGCCTACTACAACCTCTCGGCGGCCCCGATATGGGTCCGTGCGGTGGGCGCTGTCAACCCGTTGACGTACACGGCCGATATCATGCGGTCGGCGTACTTTCCTGGTGTCGGAGAAGTGCCGTGGAAGCAACTCATTTACCTCCTGGTGTGGGGCGCACTGGCCACTCTGCTGGCCTTGAAGTCCCTGAAGAAACTGGCTGCTCCCTAAGATGGCTAGGAATCCTGCCAAGTGTGTCAAGGCCGGCGGAAGACACGGCCGTCGTCCTCCCCGACTCGGCGGCCTACCTCCGCCGCGGCGCCTGGTGGATGATCTCCCCGTTGATGCCGTGGGCCGCCTCCATAACGATCTCCGACAAGGTCGCGTGGGCATGGTTGGTCTCGGCGATGGCTTCGACGTTCGCGCCCTCGATCAAGAGCACCGCGCCCTCATGGATCATGTCCGTGGCGTGGGCGCCTAGGATGTGCATGCCCAGGAGCTTCCCGGTCTTGGCGTCGGCGATGATCTTGACGATGCCGTCGGTCTCGCCCAACGCCTGCGCCCTGCCGTTGGCGGCGTAGGGGAACTTGGAAACCTTGTACTCGATCCCCTTGTCCACGCAGTCCTTTTCCTTCAGGCCCACGCTGGCGCACTCCGGAATCGAAAAAACACGCAGCTCGGAATGACGTCGTAGCTCATTTCCTTCGGGTGGCCGGTGATGTTGTCCACGGCCACGATGCCTTCGGCCAAGGCCACCGGCGCCAGGAAGGTGCGGCCCACCACGTCGCCGATGGCGTAGATGCCGAGGACGTTGGTCTCCATCCTGGTGTTGGTCTTGATGCCCCGCTTGTCGTAGGCGATGCCGAGGCGGTCGAGGTCAAGGCCGCCCCAGTCGGGCACGCGGCCCATGGCCACCAACACCCGTTCTACCTCGTACTTGACCTCGTTCCCCTCGCCATCCTTGCAGGTGACGAGGCGCCCGCCGTCCGCCGTCTTCTTGATGTCCTGGATGAAGACGCTGGCTTTTACAGTGACACCTTTCAGGCCGTGCTCTACCGACCACCGCCAATGTGGGAGTTGCTTCTCCAAAGGAAGGAGAGCATCCATCCCACGAGGGACAGGCCGGCAACCGCAGCAGGGAGGGCCAACAGAAGTGGTTCCATGGCACGGCCCAGCAATTCTCGAGTTGGCTCACGGATCACATCAAACCCAAAAACGAAGAAGAAGTCGAACGCGGTCCACACCAAGCCGACCTTCAGGCCGGTCAGCAGCCAATGTCTTAGCACCGATCTGGCGATATAGGGCTCCATTCTAGCTCTCCCCTTATTCAGGAATTGCGTCCGGTCAAGAGCGTGCCGTGTCCGGCGGACCAACAGGGGCGGCCCCCCGGACACGTTCGGTCAGCCGAGTACAGATTCCTCGGGGCACATTGACTGCGATGCTTACGGCACGTTCACGAAGATCGGGTTGGCCCAGACTTCGTACTGGATGCCCAAGTTGTCAAAAACGAACTTGGCGATGTAGAACCCATCTAATGGTGGGGCAGGCGTCGTCCACGTGGTCTCAGTTGACGGGTTCGCGAATGACTGGATGGCAGTCTGGTACTGGTCGTAGATGACGATCTGCGTGCACGTGTCACCAGTCTCCGGCTGCTGAACTAACTTGAACGTCAGCGAGCTTCCGGGCGTCGTGTTGACAATGCTACCCTGCGATAGGTTGTTCAGAGAGAAACACCCAAGGTTTCCGGTGCCAGTCGCGCTGAGCCTACCTGCTCGAATTGCATCCCAGACGGCCGTCCGGTTCGAACTTGAGTAGTTGGGAATGTATGCCCAAGTCATGCCATTGTCGCCGGGTCCCCAGAGGTTGTGGGCGTCCGAATTGCCCATGGCGACAACGAATCGCCCGTTATTCATCGTGTCGGCCAGGCCTGACCTAAGTAACGAGAACCATTGAGAGACTGTTGACGGGTTCGGCGTTTCCACTTCAGCACTGAATAGCTCAATTCCTCGGAAGCCTGTGGCGGTCCAGGTATCCCAGTCAGGCTCTCCATACGGATGGGCAATAATCGGGTAAGAGGTACTGGGGTTATGGTCGTTGATTGCAGTCAGGAGGGCTTGCGGTGTCATTGACTTGTTTACCGGTAGATTAGAGTTGGTCTCGCTAAGTGCGTAACCCAACGCATCGGCGCCGCTATCCGCTTCTAGAGCTGTCACTTCGAGCCCAGGCAGGACAGGAATCCCGCACTTAGTCTGGGCAGTATTACATTGAGACACATATGTCAGCCAGAGGTCGTTAATCCCGTCTTGATGGTCAGTGATCACGATCCACTTTAGCCCTTTACTCACTGCTGAACTGGCTCGGCCATCGATAGAGACGCCGATTGTGTCGGGGCTCCAGGCGCTATGGATGTGCCCATCACCTGCATACGAGTCCGCTGAGGACACCTACCTGAGCTGTGCGCCCATCGCCGACCTGATCAGTGACCGGAATATCCACCAGGCTTTTCAAAGGCTAACCCCTCGCCAGCGCCGGGTCATCACGGCCTTGGTGCTC
>JAJYWN010000053.1 GCA_021791495.1 Bacillota bacterium | reverse complement strand
TGCCCCTGCCCATCACGCCCCTGCGGTGCTTTCTTTCGGCCTGTGGTGGTTAGTGATATAGCCGGTGATACTATCAAACCCCATAGGCGGTGAGGAACTAGGACAAGGTAGGTTGTAGCCTCACACCTTCGGTGAGTGCGGAGCGCCGCGCCGCAGGGCGTAGGTCGACTGCCCCGTGGCCACCAAAGTTCCGGCCGCATCGTAGACTTCGGCTTGCCCGAAGGCGATGCGGCCGCCCGCTTTTATGACGTGGGCTTCGGCCCGGACCTCTCCCTCCGCGGGGGCAACGAATCGCAAGGACAGTTCGATGGTGGCGCCCACATGGTCCCCTTCGGGCATGGCACTCTCGATGGCGTTCGCGATAGCCCCGTCGATCAGGGAGGCGATGGCGCCGCCGTGCACCTTGCCGAACCGGTTCCCCAACCCTTCCTGCCACGGCATGATCAGAACGGCGCGGCCGTCGGCGGCCTCGGTCACTCTGATTCCCAGGAGGCGTCGGAACGGGACACGTGCGTCGGCAATGCTAAGGATTTCCGTCTTATCGGACAGATGGATTCTCCTCCTTCGCGTAGAAGATAAAGGTTATACCTGCTTTTCTACGGTGTACTCCGTCTCCCTGCGGATATTAGGGGTTCCCCGTCAGCCGCGCCAGGTGCTAGAATCAAGTGGTGCAACCCCGGCAAGGACATCGGAGGTCGCTTCGGAGGTCGCCGTGAACACAGGCAGCAGCAGCCCCATCACCAACCTCATAGCTAACTTGAAGCAACGTTTCAACCTGGGCTACCATGTCCGCTGGCGAAGGTTTGCCCTGATCCTCGGCTCGGCGGTGGGCCTTTTCGCCCTCATCGCCCTGGTCTCTCTGATCAGCTTCGTCCGCGGGATCCACACGCAGTTCCCGACCGCCGACGCCGGCGTGGTCCAGAAGCCGGTGGCCGGCCAACGCACCAACATCCTCATCCTCGGGCTGGACAAGCCCGAAAATGGTCTGAAGACAGAAGTCGACGTGCGCAAAGGTATCAACCGGTCAGATGTCATGATCGTCGCCAGTTTCGACCCGAAGACGAAGGGCATCGGCTTCCTGTCCATCCCCCGCGATTCTCTGGTCCCCATCCCTGGATATCACTCTACGAAAATCAATGCCGCCCACGCCCTTGGCCAGGCCGAGAAGGTGCCTCGCGGGCCAGCGCTGGCCATTGAGACGGTCAAGGCTTTTCTCGGCATCCACATCAACTACTATGTGCGGACGAACGTGGACGGGTTCTCCAAGATCGTCGACCTCCTGGGCGGGGTCGCCATCGACGTCCCCAAGGACATGAACTACGACGATCCGGTCCAGAACCTCCACATCCATCTGAAAAAGGGTCGCCAGCACCTGAATGGCGAGGAAGCCATGGAATTCGTGCGCTACCGTGGTGCCATGGGCGACATCGGGCGCATCGAGGACCAGCAGCTTTTCGTCAAGGCCGTCCTGAAGCGCCTGCTCAACCCCTTCATCATCTTCCGACTCCCCGTCCTCTCCCGTGAGCTTACCAAACTGACCGACACCAACATGGGCTTCGGGACCATGCTCCGGGTGGCCACCATGGCCGTCTTCCACCGTAGCAAGATTCAGACGGGGATGGTCCCGGGCACCGGCCAGGACATCGGCGACGGCAATTACTGGATCCCGGACACGGACGGGACCAGGGCCGCCGTGGATAAGCTCATCCGGGGCATCGACCGCCAAGCCAACGCCAAAATCAAGGTGGAAGTCCTGAACGGCACGAAGACGCCCGGTATGGCGACCAAGATGGCCTCCAAGGTTGAGGAACTGGGCTACACCGTGGTGCGGATCGACAACGCCGACCGCTCCGACTACGCCAACACGCGGGTCGTCCGCCGTGGTGGAGACGGCAAGAGCTACGACCAGCTTGCCCTGGCCCTGAAGGGCTGGGCCTCCCAGGTCAAGTTCTCTAGCAGCAAGGCTTCCGCCGACGTCCCCACGGTCACCATTATCGTGGGCCCCGATTTCAAGTAAGGTGTTTTCCGGCAAGCTGTTTTCCTCTATCCGGGAGGTCTTCGAGTGAGCATCGACAACCCGGCGATCACAGCAAGGCGGAGGACAAGGCGCCTGGCCCGCGCCCGCCGGAGGCGCGCTATCGTGATCGGCGTCGTCGTCTTGATCCTGTCGGTCTTCGCCGGCTGGTTTGCCCTTCACGGGCTCCTCGCTGCCCTCCACACCGATCCGGCCAGCGCCGACGCCGCTGAGACCCCCGAGCCCATCCCCGGCCAGCGCATTAACATCCTTGTCATGGGCCTGGACAACCCCTCGGACGACCCGATGAACCCCGTCGACATCAGGACGGGGGCCAGCCGGTCGGATGTGATGTTCCTGGTCAGCATCGACCCGGAGACCAAGGAGGTCGGCCTGCTCTCCATCCCCAGGGACACCCGGGTGAACATTCCCGGATACGGGATGGACAAAATCAACGCCGCCCATGCCTACGGGCAGTCTGAACGGCCGCAACGGGGGCCGGCTCTGGCCATGCGGACGATCCGCGAATTCCTGGGTGTGACTATCCACTACTACGTGAGGATGAATGTGGCCGGTTTCCGCGGCATCGTGGATCTCTTGGGTGGAGTCGAGATGAATATCCCGAGAGACATGGACTACGACGACCCCAGCCAGAACCTGCACATTCACCTGAAAGAAGGCGTCCAGACGCTGAATGGCGAGAAAGCCATGGAGTACGTCCGTTTCCGCAGCTATGACAACGCCGACATCGGGCGCATCCAGGCGCAGCAGGAGTTCATGAAGGCGCTCATCCACCGCGCCTTCAGCTTTGGGACCATTCTCAAGCTGCCGGCGCTGATCACGGAACTGAAGAAACTGGTGGATACAAGTATGGACCCCGGGACCATGATGAACCTGGCGGCCATGGCGGCCCGTTTCGACCCCGACACCGTACAGATGGGGACCATTCCCGGAGAGGACCGGAATGTCGGGGGTTACGATTACTGGGTCGCCGACATGGCCAAGACCAGGCCGCTGGTGGACAAGCTCCTCCGGGGCATCGACCGCCAGGCCAACGCCACGGTGACGGTGGAAATCCTGAACGGCACCGAGGTCTCCAACAAGGGGACCCAGTTGGCCAACCGCTTGAAAGGCCTGGGCTACTCGGTGGTAAGAGTCGCCACCGCCGACCGCACGGATTACTCTTACACACGGATAGTCAACCGTGACGGTGAGAGCGACAGCTTCGGCCAACTGGCGCGGAACGTGACTTCGTGGGCCAAGGATGCCAAGGCCTACCACGCTTCGCCCACGGAGCCGTCGAACGGCGCCATGGTCACCATCATCATCGGCGCCGACTTCAAGTAGGCGCGAGTCCACCAGCCCGCGCCGGCCGCCAGCACCACCGAGCGGAATCGCCTGCCAGCTTGCTTTCCCGCTGACCATCCGGTAGAATATGGCTGCGGTTCACTCTCACCGAAAGGAACGGTCCATGAACGGCTTCACCCGCAACTAGCAGCTGCAGAGGGTAAGTAAGGTTGGCCTGGCATCACCATGACCACGGTGGCTTTGGGCTGACCGTGGTTTTCTATCTGTTGCGGGGTGAAAATGAAGATGTCTCTCCTTGAGGCCGTTTCGCTGAAGAAGGAGTACCCGTCCCAGGTCGTTCTGGACGGCGCCTCCATCACCATTACTGAGAAAGACCGCGTGGGCCTCGTCGGGGCCAACGGTTGTGGCAAAAGCACTCTCCTGAGGCTTCTCGCCGGTCTTGCGCCACCCGATTCCGGTGCCGTCCGCCTGCTCAAACCAGGGCTTATTGTCCACTACCTGGAACAGCACCCCACCTTCCCTGACGGCCGAACTGTAGCTCAGGAATTGGCGGAGCGGGGGCTGACGCCGCCCGCGGGTTTGCGCGACCCGGCCGCCAACCCAGCCGGCAATCAGGCGGCCTGCCCCGTGGGCGGCCCACCATGGGGATTGGTCCGTGAAGTCCTTGGGAGGCTCGGTCTCGGGGCAGCCCAGTTGGAGCAAGAGGCAGCCACGCTGTCCGGCGGCCAGAAAACCCGCCTGGGGCTGGCCCTGGCCCTCCTGGCCGAACCGGACCTTCTGCTGCTGGATGAGCCCACCAACCACCTGGACCTGCCCGGTCTGGAGTGGCTGGAAGGCTTCCTCGACACGTTTCGCGGCGCGGTGGTGGCGGTGAGCCACGACCGCTATTTCCTCGACCGGGTGGCACGGCGCATCGCCTTGCTTGATCAGGGACGCATCGTCGAGTACCGGGGAAACTACACGGATTTCATGCGGCAGCGAGAACGGGAGTTGGAACGGCGGAGGCAGGAATGGGCTCAGCACCAGACCGAGGTGCGGCGGCTGCGGGAGACCATTCAGCAGCGGATGCAGTGGTTCGAGCGCGCCCACCGGCAGGCGGGACAGAATGATTTCTGGCGCCGCAAGGCCAAGAAGGCGTCTAAACGGGCCAAGGCCACCATTAGCCGGTTGGAGCACAAACTGGCGGAGACTGTGGAGCAGCCGCGCGGGTCTGGTAACCGTATCCACCTGCAGTTCTGCACGCCGGACGGCTCGTCGTGCCGGGGTCGCCCCACCGGCCCCAGCGAGATGGCCGTGATCGAGGAAGCCTCGGCGGCGTTCGGGGACGGGCGCCCGGTGTTTGAGGGCGTCAACTTCCGCCTGGGGCGTGGCGAGCGAGTGGGACTCCTGGGCCCTAACGGCAGCGGCAAGACTACCCTGATCCGCCTGCTCCTCGGCCAAATCGCACCTACCCGTGGCGAGGCCCGCGTCTCCCCTTACGCCAAGGTCGCCTATTTCGCCCAGGAGCTGGAGGGGCTGTCGAGCGGGCGCACTGTCCTGGAGGAGATCCAGGCGGCCGCCCCGCTCGATGCCTCCGAGGCGCGGAACATCCTGGGCGCCTTCCTCTTCCGGGGAGAGGCGGTGTTCAAGAACGTCGGCGACCTATCCACCGGTGAGCAGGTCCGCCTGGCCATCGGCAAACTGGTGTTGGGAGGGGCCGATTTCCTCATCCTTGACGAACCCACCAACCACCTCGATCTGCCGTCGCGCGAGCGGGTGGAGGAAGCTCTGGCCCAACACCCGGGCACTCTCTTGGCGGTTTCACACGACCGGTATTTCATCCGCAAGCTGGCCGGTCGCATCCTCGAACTGGATGGGGGCCGCCTGAAAGACTACCTGGGCGGCTACGACTACTACGTGGAGAAGCGCGGGCGGAGGTATGTCCCAGCTGATACACAAGAGACTGAGGAGGAGCTTCGATTGCGGATAGCGGTCTTGGAGAACCGCTTGGCGGTATTGTGCGTATTCCGCTGAATCCGTCCACCCGTTCCGGCGGAAGCCGTCCGGCTGTTCCGAGTGAAAGCGTCCACCTGTTCCGGCGGGAAGCCGTCCACCCGGCTCAC
>JAJYWN010000054.1:38645-107262 GCA_021791495.1 Bacillota bacterium | reverse complement strand
CGCCCGTCAACGTCGCACGCTTTCGACGGAGGAGTGGTCCCTTGGAAATCACGAACGAGCAGTTCCACACCGTTTTGGAATACGACAAGGTCAAGGCCATGTTGGCCGAGCACACCCGCAGCACGCTGGGACGCGAACTGGTGGACCGCCTGGAACCGCTGACCAACCCGGTTGCCGTGGAGGCCGCCCTCCGCGAGACCAACGAAGCCGCGGCCATTTTGGAGCGCGGCTCGGCCGTGCCCTTTTGGGGCGTGACCGACGTCCGCGAACTGGTAGGGCGCCTGGAGAAAGGCTCAGTGCTGGGGCCGGCCGACCTGGCGCGGCTGGCCGGTTTCCTGCGCGGATGCGCCGAACTCCGCCGCTACATGCGGACAAAGCGCGAAGCGGCGCCCACACTTAGCCTTTACGCCGAAGGCCTCGCCGACCTCGGCCAGGTGGCCGGAGCCATCGAAGTCGCTGTGGAGGGCGCTCGGGTAGCCGACGCGGCCAGTTCCCGGTTGCGGATCTTGCGCCGGGATATGGAGATTCTGGCTGCGCGCATCCAAGCTAAGCTCCAGTCCTACCTGAATTCCCCCCAGCACCGGGAGGCACTTCAGGAGTCCTTCGTTAGCACGAAGGACGGGCACCACGTCCTGCCGGTCAAGACATCGCACCGCCACCGAATCGACGGCACGGTTATCGCGGTGTCGAGCAGCGGCTCGACGGTATTCATCGAGCCCGCGGCCGTCGGCCGGCTGGTCCAGGAGATGCAGTCCTTGCGGGCGGAAGAGGAGGCCGAGGAGTATCAGGTCCTGGCATCCCTTTCCGGTCTGGCAGCCACGGAGGTCGCGGCCATGTCGGCGAACCTCCGGATCATGGCGGCCTATGACTTCGCCTTTGCCAAGGGTGGGTTGGGCCTGGCCATGGGTGGAATCAGGCCGGGTTCCAGCAGCCGTACCTCTTGCGGCCTCCGCATCGTCCAAGGACGACATCCTCTCCTCGGGCGCCAGGCGGTCCCCCTCGACCTGGAGATGGGCGGCGACGACCGCCAGGTGTTGGTGGTGACGGGCCCTAACACGGGTGGCAAGACCGTGGTTCTGAAAACGGTGGGCCTTTTCGCCTTGATGGCGCAGTCCGGACTTCTCCTACCTGCGGCGGAGGGGACGGTCCTGCCGGTGTTCGACCGGATCCTAGCGGACATCGGCGATGCACAGAACTTGGAGAACTCTCTTAGCACGTTCTCTTCCCACATGGGGCGGATTTCAGCCATTCTCGATCAAGTCGGCTATGACCCGGAGGGGGCACGCCGTTCACTGGTCCTCCTGGATGAGATCGGGACGGGCACCGATCCGGCGGAAGGGGCGGCTTTGGCCATGGCGGTTCTGGAAGAACTGCACCACCAAGGGGCCACGGTGGTTGCCACCACGCACTACGGTGACGTGAAGCGGTTGGCCGGTATGCACCGAGGTTTCATCAACGGCCGCATGGACTTCGACCCCGAGACCCTTAGGCCCCTCTACCGGCTCGTTCTGGGAGAGGCGGGGGCCAGCCACGCTCTATGGATCGCCGACAGACTGGGGTTAGGACGGCATATCCTGGACAGGGCCAGGGAGCACCTCGCCGCGCGGGGGGTGGCGGAGGAGGAGCTGCGGAAAGCGGAAGGCACCGACGGCCCGGACGGCGCGGGCGTCGCCACTGAGGCCGCTGCTAAGGCCACCACCGAGGCCACCACCGGGGCCCCCTTTGAGGCCGCCACCACCGAGGGCGCCGACAAGGCCCCCGGGGCGCCGGTGTCCGCCGGTGCGGTTGAACCGACGTCCACCCGACCCTGGCAGGTGGGGGATTCGGTGCTCATCCAAACCCTTGGTCAGACCGGTCGGGTCTTCCAGGTCCCCGACGCCATGGGAGAGATGGTGGTTTTCACCCGCGGCAAGCGCGTCCGCGTCAACCACAAGCGGGTCAAACTGCTGGTGGCCGCCGAGCACCTCTACCCCGCCGACTACGACATGAAGGTAGCTCTCTACACTTGGCACGACCGGAAGCTAATGCACCAGATGGAGAAGCGCCACGTGGAAGGCGCCAGACGTGTGGCGGAAGAGGGAAAGGCGGCAGAGGGAAAGGACGGTGGCGACCACGTCCGCTAACTGGTATGATAGCAGTAATTAGCACCTTCTACGCTCGTGGAGGCCACAGTGGATATCGCACCAGCTCACGAAACTGCCGTAGCGTCCGCAACAGCCACACCAATCACAGCCGAACCACCCACTCACGCCACGGCTCCGGCGAAAGCCTCCACCATGGACCTGGTCCGGTTCTACGCGCCCCTAGCCACCACCGCCATTCTGATGATGGCCTCCCATTCCCTCGGCACGCTGGCCATGAACCGGACCGCCATCAACCCGGCGCTGGCGCTGGCCTCCTTCAGCGTGGCCCAAGCCCTCGGCCAGCTCTTCGAAGGCCTGACCTCGGTCTCGCGGCAGACGGGGATGGCCCTGGTGAAGGACCGGCAGTCCTGGGCGGTGCTGGTTAGGCTGTTCAAACTAACCGTAGCCGCCATTCTCGTAGTAACCACCGTCATCGCCTTCACCCCTCTGGGCAGCGTCGTGTTTCATGTTATCATGGGGGCGCCGGCGGACGTGGCGGCCGAGGCCACCAAGGTCTTTCGCATCTACATGCTCCTGCCGGCCATCACGGCCCTGCGCTTCCTGCACCACAGTATCATCATCTTAAGGAAGAAAACCATCGTCACCACGGCCGCCATGGCGGCCCGTATCGCCTACATGGCTGTGGCGACCGCCATCTTCATCGCCCATCCCGTGCCATGGGAAGGAATCGTCGGCACCATTGTGCTGATAGGAGGCATCGGCGTCGAGGCGCTGGGGTCTTTCCTGGCGGGGCGGCGGCTGGTGCCGGGACTAGATACTCTATACGCCACCGGTGAGAGAAAGGGTGGGCGCACAGGAACAAGCGGTAACGACGAAGGTGGCTCCGTTCGCGGGACGCCTCTCACCCTGGCCGCTGCGACGCGGTTCTACGCCCCCCTGGCCGCCTCCGGCTTCGTCTCGAATCTCGCCCGGATGGCCATTTCCGCCGGGCTGGCCCGCACCTTGGACCCGAAAATGGCCCTGGCGGCGTATCAGGTGAGCTGGACTATCGCCTGGATGTTCATCAGCCCGCTTCAGACCTTGCATCAAGTCACTCTGGTTTTCGCCAAAGGGGCCGACAGTTCAGCCCGTGTGCGCCGCTTCGCGTTAGCCGTCGGAGCCGGGGGAGCGGTCCTCATCGCTGCCTTCTGCCTGACTGGAGCGGCCCGTTTCGTACTGGCGCGTTGGCTGGATGTGGCTCCAGAGTTAATCGTCCCGGCGCTGTGGTCCATGGGCTTGATGGCCGGCGCGCCGCTCATCGTGGTGTGCAGTGAAATCTTCACCGGCGGCCTGCTGGCGGCGGGTGACTCCGTGGCCATCGGGACGGGGCGCACGCTGTACGTGGTCTTGACGACCATCACGGCGCTGGCCGGAGCGGCGGTCCTGCCTGCCCTCGGCGCCGTCCTGGCCCCCATTTCGCAGGTGGTTGGGTTCGCCGGCGAAATGGTCTTCTTGTGGGCGCGGGCCCGGCGCATGTTGGGGCCCGAACACCGGCGGCTGATCCCTGCCATCGGGGCCGTCGCGCGGCTGCGGTACGGGCAGCGGGATGCCGTATCGCGTCCGTGAGTTCAGCGGTCAGCTGGGCCGATCCGCTTTTCGCGCCAAGAGACCTCTCCATGGTATATACTTCCGTAGAGGATCCCCTTTCCCGTGGAACTTCCCGATCCGTATTCCGTCTAGTCCGGAATTCCCGCGGCGTCCCGCCCGAAACGGACCATGCCTTCGGCCAGGCGGCGCAGCCCCTTGTCCACCGCGTCACTGACCGTTCCTGGCACCCCCGGCTCGCCGAAGGGCCTGCCCGTCAGGATTTCCATTCCCTCCGCTACCGTGTGCACCGGGTAGATGGAGAACTGGCCGGCCCGCACCGCCTCCAGAACCTCTTCCTTCAGCATGAGGTCGGTGACGTTCTGGTGCGGGATGAGCACGCCCTGCCGCCCCGTCAGCCCCTTGGCCTTGCAGGTGGCGAAGAAGCCTTCGATCTTGTGGTTTGCCCCACCGATGGGCTGGATCTCGCCCTTCTGGTTGACCGATCCCGTCACCGCCAGGCTCTGTTTGATGGGCACGCCCGAGATCCCGGACAGAATGGCGTACAGCTCGGTGCTGGAGGCAGAGTCGCCGTCCACCCCGTCGTAGGCCTGTTCGAAGGCCAGGCTGGCGTTGAGGGCCAGCGGTTTGTCCTGGGCGTAATGACTGGCCAGGTATCCGCTGAGAATCAGGACGCCCTTGTTATGAATGTTACCAGAAAGACTGGATTCACGCTCGATGTTGATGACACCGGTACGGCCCATGGAGACCGAGGCCGTGATGCGCGAAGGGTGGCCGAACTGGTAATCGCCAAGGTCGACGACCGCCAATCCGTTCACCTGCGCCACGGCCTCCCCATCGGTGTCCACCATGATGATGCCGCGCTCCATCATTTCCTGGATGCGCGCCTCCATGGCGTTGGAACGGTAGATCTTCTCATCCAGGGCCTTCTCCACGTGATGGGCGTGGACCAGTTCGTCCACACCCTCCGCTCCCGCCCAGGCGTTGGCCTCGTAGATGAGTTCGGCGATGTCGTTGAAGCGGGCCGACAGCTTCGTCTGGTCTTCGGCCAGCCTGGAGCTGTACTCGACCACCTTCGCCACGGCTTCACAGTCGAAATGCCGTAGCCCTCGCGCCTGGCAGACCGATCCGACGAACTGGGCGTAGGCCAGTTCGTTCTCGCGGGTGCGGGGCATGCGCGCCTCGAACTCCGCCTTGACCTTGAACAGCTTCCGGAAATCCTCATCCTGGCTATGGAGCATAAGGTGCAGGTAGGGGCTGCCCATGAGCACGACCTTGACGTTCAAGGGGATGGCACCCGGCCGCAACGTGGCCGTGGGCACCATCTGCGCCTGATCTCCGATGTTCTCCACCCGTATCTGACCGGTCTTCAACGCACGCTTCAGGCCCGGCCAGGCCGACGGCAGGCGGAGTAGTTCTTCGGCTTGGATGATCAGGTAGCCGCCGTTGGCGCGGTGGATGGCCCCGGGCTTAATCATGGTGAAATCGGTGGACGCCACACCGAACTCCCCGCGGTACTCGATGCTGCCCAGCAGGTTGTAGTAGGTCGGGTTATCTTCAAGGATGACCGGCGCGCCGGTGCGGTCGTGGTTATCTACCAGGAGGTTCACCTTGTAGCGGGACAGGAAACTGCCGCGGGCACCCATGGCCGCCGCCGCAGTGGTTGCCGCGCCTGTGCCGGCGCCACTGACCGCATTGGCGCCACTGCTTCCACCGCTGCCGCCGGCGCTCTCGCTTGCGCCACCGCTGCCACCGCCGTCCGCGTCGTCTTCGAAGCCGCCGGGTTCCGCCCCCGGTCCCGCGCCCAGCCCTGGACCGGCTCCGCCCCCGGCCGCCATCGCGGCCGACCCACCGCCGAGGACTGCCGCCAGAGCCGCGGCCCCCTGACTGCCTTCGGCCTCGTCGGCCGGACGGAAGAGCGCCGCGTGATCGGCCACGTCCCGTTCGGCCATGTCCAAGTAGGTCTGGACGGCCTCGTTCCCGCTGAACTTCTCTCTGGCCTCATCGAAGTGGAGATGGGCCGCCGTCCGTGCCAGATCTCGCTCCAACTGCTTCCCAGCCTCGCGCACTTCGCGCTCCAGCCGCTTCACCTCGTGGACGGCCGCGCCCAGCAGAGCGTGGATGTCTTCCTGCGCTTTCTCGAGGTTGCCGCGGGCCTCCTCCGGCAGGCGTTCGTATTCCTCCTGCGTTAAGGGTTTGCCCTCGGCGCCCAGGGGGATGGTGGCCAGACCGCCTTCGGTCCGTTTCAAGGCGAAGGAGCGCCTGGCAGCCTCCTCCTCGACCTTCATGAACAAGGCGCTGCTGTCCTCCTGGAACTTGGCGACGATCTCCTGTCGCCGGCGCTCGTAGTCACCGCTCTCGAAAGCCTTGGGTATGTCGGTGAGGATGTCCACGAGAAGGCGGCTCATCTCGGCCCGGAAGACCCTTCCCTGACCGGCGGGGAACCGTAAAGGCAGCGGGTGGTCGGGCTCGCGGAAGTTGAAGACGTAGCACCAGTCATCGGGGACGGGCTGCTTTCGGGCGACCTCATTGATAAGTGAGTGGGCATAGGTGCGCTTACCGGTACCCGCCGCACCGGCCATGTAGATGTTGTAACCGGGGCTCGTGATATACAGACCGAACTCCATGGCCTTCACCGCCCGGTCTTGACCGATGCGGCCCTCCGGGGGCGGAAGCTCCGCCGTACTGCCGAAAGCGAAGGCTCTCGGATCGCAGATGCGCCGCAGTTCCTCGGGCGCCAGGGGTCTGGGTTTTCCGGAAACGGGAGAGTTCACGGCCATCACCTTTCCCTATGAAGTACTCCTCGGGTTCTTCCAATGAAAAGCATCGACGCTCTGGGCGAAAACTTTAGAGCCCGAGGCCGCGTTAACTACAGCTTAATGCCAGCGGCCTTTCGGGCTGGCTCTTTGCCAACCCGTCGGCAATTATGCCCGTCAACCATTCTTCCTCGCCCGGTACTCTTTCGATCAAACGGGCGGTCGCCAAAGGTACCAGCCAGGCTTCGGCATCCGCTTTTCGGCCGGGCCTGGACCCGAAATATCCTCCAACGTACGCGTCGACGAAAGCGTCCACGCCTCTCTCTGCCTGGGCCGGCTCGGCGCCGGGGATGAGTTCGGCGGCGTGCCGGCCGGCCGAACGCAGGAGGAGAAGGGTCCGGCCCACGTCGGCCAAGGGGTTCCCCCGGTGGACGTTGTCCCAATCGATGACGACGGGACCATTCCCGGACATCAGGACGTTCATGGGGTGGAAGTCGCCGTGGAGCAGGCTGTCGCCTTGGCCATCGGGCAGGGCGGCCAGGACCCTGAGGACGGCCTCTTTCATCTCCGGTGGGAGTCCGGGTGCTCTCTCGATGCAGTGCCGGATGGCCGGGCCCAGCGGGTCCGCTTCGTCGGTGAATACGGAATGCATCTTGGCATGCAGTTCACCGAGGGTGTGCCCCAGCTCAGCCGACCTGGTCCATCCCGATGAGAGAAGGGCTTGCGCCATGGAGGGTCCATCGATGCGTTGCAGGATGATCCCAAATCGCCCGGCGATTTCCACCGTGCCGTAGCAGGCTGGGGCCGGGAGGCCCGCTTCGTGGACGCGCCGGGTGGCGTAGGCTTCGGAGTCCACCGCCCGGCGGCTCCGTCCGGCCAGGTAGAGCTTGACGACCAGACCGTCATCCCAAGCGAACACCTGCGCCCGGAGTCCCTGAAATAGTGCCGGACCCAAAGATGCCAGCGAGCGTGCAGCCACCTTCAAACCTCCCAGCTACCTGTGAAGAGCACTAGCCAAGCACTGACTAGTACGGCACCGGGGAGGCTTATCCTGCGTCCGCGTCTATCGCCAAGACCAATCGACGAAGTCGTCGCGGCCGCCGCCGGATACCATACGGACCGGCTCCGAAGCGAAAAGGGCGGCCGAATAGATGCCTCCGTCAGATGAATAGGCCAGTCTGTCGCCGCGTGGGCCCCAGGCGATGCGACAGGCGGAGATACCGTCGGATCGGGCGACCTGGAGAACAGCGTTAGCCCCGTCGTCCACCACGCGGAGGAGCCCGTGGTACCCGCCCCGATCGTCCCGGAGAGCCGAGGAACTGAAGGCCAGCAACCGGCCGTTGGGCGACCAGGCCGGGCAGTAGTCCTTGCCCAGCGGCCCGGCGGCGACCTGGCGCAGTCGGCCGGTGGCGATGTCCAGGATGTACACAGCGGAGGTGCTGGTGCCCGGAGACGTGAAGGCTAGTCTGGCGGCGGTGGGAGACATGGCCAGTTGATGGATGGGGAGGTCCAGCGCCAGCAGGGCGGAGCGGCCGCTGCCGTCGGCGTTGACGGCCCCGACGGTAGTACCGTCCGGAGAGACGAAAGCCAGGCGGTCCCCCGAAGGAAACCAGACCGGGTTACCGCCGTCCACCAAATGACTCCGAGAGGCCGAAACCCGGTCCACCAGAAAGATCTGGCGGCGGCAGGTGGTGACGGCCAAAGTGCTGCTGTCCGGAGACCAAGCCCATAGGTCACCCGTGGCGTCCGTGGCCAGCGGCGCCACCCTCCCGCCCGATGCCGCCACGGCGTAGAGCCGGCTGTCGTCCGCTCCGAAGGCGATCCAACGCGAGTCCGGAGACCACCGCGGCCCGCCTGGGACGACCGAAAGATCGCCGGTCAGGTCCCTCGCGTCCGCGCCGTCGGGACCCCTGGAGTGGATGGAGTAGGCGCCCGTGGAGGGGTCCAAGTGGCGGAAGACGATGCGGCCTTCGGTACTGAGCCCGATCCGGCCGGCACTGTAGCTGAGGGCGCGGAAAACCTGGTCGTCCGCCACGCCGCTGGTAGGGAGCCCGCGGGACGCCTGGAATTCGCGGACGGCTTCCTCGGTGCTGATCCCGTAGAAGCCGTCGGTCGATGGCAGCGGCGTACCAAGGACGGAGACCAGCCACCGTTGCAACTGGCGGACATCGGTACCCCGCGACTCAGCGGCCAATTCGCGCCCGCCCAACCAGGTCCTGAGTTTGAGTGAGTACAACGTTCGTGCTCCGACGATTCCATCCTGGCCCAGGCCGTAACGCGCCTGAAAAGCCTTGACCGCGGCCCGGGTGTAAGCGTCGAAGAAGCCAGAGGGGATGCCCGAGGCGCTTGGGGTGGTCTGGCCTGCTATGAGCAGGCGGCTCTGCAGCGCCGCGACATCGGCTCCCCCCATGCCTTGGGACAGGTTCCGGTCGCCGAGCCTTGTGGCGCCGCCGGAGTATGGCCCCGCCGTCTCGCCCAGCACCCAGAAGGTATCTGGCCCGACGACGCCATCAGGGGGCAGGCCGTAGTAACCTTGCAGGTCCTTCACCGCCCGGCAGGTGAGGGGGCCGAAAATGCCGTCGGTGGGCCCGGGGTCGAACCGGTCGGCCACTTTCAGCCTGATCTGCAGGGTCTTGACGTCGGTCCCCCGCGTGTTCGGGGTGGTCAGCCGGAGGTAGCGGCTCCCGAAATCACGGTAGGGCAGACCGTCGAAGTCGGACGGCGCGGCGACCAACACCGGTACCCCCTTTGGATGCGGGTTTGTAGTCGGGTTCGCCTCCGGGCACGCTTTCGCCTTTGCCCCACCTCCAAATTATGTCAGGGGAGCGGGAGGATGCCAGGGACCGGTGGGATGGCGGGCCGGCTAAGTCTTCTGGGCCGCCTTATCGCGGTACATGGCTTCATCGGCCTCGGCCAAGATGGTGGCGGCCTCCTGCGGCGTGCGGGCCACGGCCCACCCGACGCTGAGGCTCAACGGCAGTTCGGGGTGGGCGGCCGACCAGCGCCTGCACCCGGCCTTGATGCGCCGGTAGGCGTTGCGGGCGGCCTGTCGGGTGCCGCCAGGCAAGAGGGCGATAAACTCGTCGCCGCCAAAGCGGAAAACCGGGTCGGAACTGCGGACGCAGCTCTTGATGACCTCGGCTGCCTTGCCGATGAGGCGGTCACCCGCGGCATGGCCGTGGGTATCGTTGACCTTCTTCAGCCCGTTGATGTCCGTCATCAAGATGGCCAGGCTGGTGATATCCCGCCCCAGGCGCTGCTGGTACGCGGGAAAGACTTCCAGGAAGAAGTTCCGGTTCAGGAGGCCCGTCGCGGCGTCGGTGTGGGCCATAGTTTCGTAACGCGCCCGGGCCGCCTCGCGGGCGGTCACGTCCACGCTGACCAACACGGCCCCGATGTAGGCGCCTGTGTCATCGTACGCCGGCGAGAGCCAATGCTCCACGAACTGGCTACGCCGGTCGTTCATCCACGTGGTATGGATACCTGTGCCGTTCCTGAACCCGTCCAGAACGTCGCGGACGTTGGAAGCACGTTCCGGGGGGTGGCAGTCCCAGATTACGCGGCCGATCATGTCGGCCGGGGAGGATTGCCACAGGGTCGCGGCCACATCGTTGCAGTACGCTATGCGGTCCCCGGCGTCGATGAACAAAACTCCCGTGCTCATCCGGTCGATGATTTCCTTGTACGGTACATTCGAGGAAGCGCCTGCAGTCAATGGACCACCCCCCTTCCCTCGAAGTATCGGCCGGTCCGGCCTCAATCTTAAGGGCTGGATGCTTCGCCGGAGGCCGGTGACATACCTTCCGCCCAGTGTCAACGAGGCGACCGTTCGGCGCTGGGCCGTTCGTCTGCCGTCAGGAAGGATGGCGCCGGTCCGGGACCGAAAAGGTATGGGGTCAGGACGGTAGCTAAGTAGGAGATGGGAGGCAGCCACAAGATGCCAGCGCCAATGAAGACGGTCGACGTCCACAATCACTTTTACCCCATGTCTTATCTGCGCGAGCTTTACCGCAAGCCCGGCGTGGCCCGGCTGGAGGGCGACCCCGACGGGACGGGCGACTGCTACCTGCACTACGAAGGGGACTACAACGTGGTCGTCTACGGTCACCGGCTTCTGGAGCACCGGCTGGCCGACATGGAAAAGGCCGGCATGGACGTCCACGTCTTCAGTTTGACGACGCCGGGTTGCCACGTCGAAGAGAGGGCCAGGGGCATCGAACTGGCCCGCCTGGTGAACGACGATTTCGCCGAGGGCATCCGGCAGCATCCGGGGCGCTTCCAGGCCTTCGCGGCCTTGCCCCTGCAGGACCCGGAGGCATCGGCGCGTGAGTTGGAGCGGGCCCACAAGGAATTGGGGCTCGCGGGCGCCACTTTCTTCTCGAACCTGAACGGCGTCTACCCGGATGACCAGCGTTTCTACTCCGTCTACGAGGTGGCCGACGCCCTGGGGATCCCAATCTTCATCCACCCGACGACCCCGGCGCATCCGGGCGCCTTCCTTGATTACCGGATGGTGGCCGTGGCCGGTTTCTTGTTCGACACCACCACGGCCATAGCGCGCATGGTCTACTCCGGGCTTTTCAACCGTTTCCCGCGGCTCCAGATCATCCTGGGCCACCTGGGCGCCACCGTGCCGTACATCGTGGAACGGATGGACCGGGCTTTCGTGGCCTATGACGACTGCCACAAATACATCGATCGCCCGCCCAGCGAGATCATCAAGGAGCACTGCTATCTAGATACCGTCAACTTCGACCAGGAAGCCATCCGGTTGGCGCTGGCCTTCGTCGGACGCGACCGCCTGATGCTGGGTAGTGACTACCCGCACCAGGTGGGCGACATGCCCCGGGCGGTCAAGACCATGAAGACCTTGTTCGTGGACGAGGGGACTCGCGAGCGGATCCTGGGCGCTAACGCCGCGCATATGTTCGGGGTGTGATCAGCCCAGAGTGGCGATCAGCGCCACCCCCGTCACGATCAGCGCCGCCCCCGTCAACTTCGCGGTGGGGAAGGCTTCACGCAGTACCAGAACCCCCAACGCGCTGCCGATGAGGGTGGATACCTCGCGCGCCGGGACGACGTAGGCCACCGGGGCCAGCCGCATGGCGAACAGGACCAGGATGTAGGCCAGGTTCTGGCCGACGCCGATGGCCAGCAGGGAGCGTGGCGAGCGGCGCGCTTCGGCCATCACCTCCGGCCAGCGGGGAATCATCCGGAAGGACCAGGCGATGAACGCGATCAGGTGGACTCCCCATAAGTAGACGATGGGGTTGACCCTGGCCACGCCACCCTTATCCACGGTGGAGTAGAGGGCGATGGTCAGTGCCGTGGCCAGAGCGACGCGCCCGGCCGGTCCCCGAACGGCCTGCTTCAAGGGCCAAACGACTCTCGCGCGCCTGCCGGGTACGTCCGCCGGGAGGACCTGGATCTGCAGGGCGGCGATCCCGACGGCCACGGTGAGGATGCCGACTACGCCCCAGGCGCTGAGATCCTCGCCCAGGAAGAGCAGAGAAATGATGGCCACCAAAACGGGGCTGGAACCGCGGGCCATCGGGTAGGTCAGGGAGAAGTCGTATTCGTAGAGGCGGGAGAGGGCGTAGTAGTAGCAGAAGTGGATGGAGCCGGACGCCAGCATAAAGGGCAAACCCGCCAGAGGCACCGGATAGTGGAGGGCGGTCCAGATCACGACGGGGAGATAGAGAACCAACCCCGCTCCCACCCCCAGCCAGAGGAAAACGAGGCGGTCCTGGGCCCGCTTAGTGAGGAAATTCCAGCCGGCGTGGATGGAAGAGGCCAGGAGGACCAAGGTGAGAGCGGTGACGGCCAAAGGTGCTGTTTCTCCTCTCAGAAGGTCGGACCAGGTGCACCCGTCACACCATGTCCGAAGGCTTCATACAGCCGGACTGCCGTGGCTTCCAGTTCCTCGCGGCCCTCCAAAACGTCCAGCCACCGCCACGGTATGGCCGCCGCCCCCAGGTGGGCGCCCACGATCGCCCCGGTGATTGAGCCGGTGCTGTCGCTATCGCCCGAATGGTTGACGGCGGCTACCACGGCTTCTTCCAAGGACTCCGGGTAGCGGAGGGCACAGTAGACGGCGATGGCCAGCGCCTCGTCGCCGGTCCAGCCCTCGCCCAATGCGGGCAGGGCCTGGCGCGGGGCGGCGTTCGACTTGGCTAGTTCCACTGCCTGCCGCAGGAGAGCTGCGCTGGTGCCATCGAGGCTCCCTCCTTCGGTACCGGCGAGCATGGACGTTACCAGACCCAGGAGGGTGGGGGACCCATCCTTCGATCCCGCGCTCTCGGGCCCGTTTTCTGGTGCCAGAGCCCTGGCGATCAGGGCGGCCAGAAATCCAGAGGGCAAGTAACCGCCAGGATGGCCGTGGGTGATGGCGGCTGAGGCCGCCCCCATCTCAAAGGCTTCGACCGGCCGCCCCGGAAAGGCCAGGCCCACCGGGGCCACCCGCATCACGCCGCCGCATCCCTTGCTGTCGTTAATCGGGTGCTCGATGGTCCCCATCAGCCCGGAACCGAGGGCGGTCAGGCACGTGTTCCCAGGACCGCGCCGCTGGGCGGGGTCCGACTGGGTGCGTAGCCAATCAAGGTAGGACTGGTAGATGAGATCGACGGTCGAACCCGGCGCCGCAGGGGTAACGACGGCGGTGCCCGTGCCATCCGCGGCGGTGCCCGTGCCGCCGGCGGCCGCTCCCCTGCCAACGGAAGCGCGCAGCAGCCCCTTGGCGGTGGCCACTGTCATCTGAGTGTCATCGGTGATCCGGCCGCGCCCGTAGTGACCTTCGGCGTAGTCGCGGATTCCCGTATCCCCGTAGATGTTGCGGATGGCTGACCAGGACATGAATTCCACCGGGGCGCCCAGGGCGTCCCCGGCGGCCAGCCCGAGGATGCAGCCGCGGTATCTATCAAGCGCGGAATTGTCGGGTGCGGGGCTCATGTCCGAGAGCTTTCTACGGCCGGGCCGGCGCACCTTCCGGGGCGGCGGGGTTGGTGTTATGCTACCTGTATAACGTATTCTCCCATGCGAGGGGCGCATGCCCTACCTGGACGGTAAGGTCGTCGCCCGCCAGGTACTACAGCATCCTGCCTATGCGGCCGTCCTACGGCATAATGCCGTCTTGTCCTCCGGCCTGACGGAGCAGGACTTTGTTCAAGGGGCGGCAGACGAGACCAGCCCCTTTGGCGGGTTCCGCCACCTCGCCGGCAACCGCGACCTTATCCAACGCTTCCTCCGCCACATCGCCGATAACCGCGAGGAGTGGAGGAGCGAAATGCGCTAACCTTCCACGACGAATTCTGGGATAAATACAAAGCCCTCTTATTGAAGGTCCGCGCCTAGCTGTTTCGCCGACCTTGACAACATAATGTGGCCGCAATAGGATGATGGCGAACCAAACGTCCAGCTACAGGCCACATTACTCCCTAACCCCGAAGGTGATCCGCTTTGCGCTATCGGTCGTGGTTGACTGTGGTCACCGTCATCGGCGTCTTCATTCTCCTGCTCGACCTTATCCTTATTCCGCACCTGATTCCGTCTCCCCGCCCACCGGTGGGGGACGCGAATCCGCCTGCCACCGGGGGCTCGTCTTCGCCCAACCCCACACCCGACCAGCCCCAGGTCTGGGTCAATGCTGATACCAGCCCCTTTTCCATCCGAGGCATCGTGGAGGGTTTCTACGGTACGCCTTGGACGCAAGACAAGCGCCTGGACGCCCTGACGTTCATGGGCCGGGTGGGAATGAACACTTACGTCTACGCGCCAAAGGACGACACCTACGAACGCGCCGACTGGCGGAAGCTCTATCCGCTGGCGGACCTGGACCATTTCCGTGCGCTGTTGGACCAGGCCGGCAAAACGGGGATCAACTTTGTGTACTCGATCAGCCCGGGCTTGAACATCACTTACAGCAGCGCGGATGACCGCAGGGCGCTGGCCGCCAAGGTCGACCAGATGCGCGTCCTGGGCATCCACACTTTCATGCTGGCAGTGGACGACGTGCCGGAGAAGCTGTCACCGGACGACGCGGTCGTCTACGGCCAGGACTTCGCGCGGGCCCAGGCCGACCTGGCCAACTGGCTGCGGTACACCGAAGAGGCACAGGACCCCGACTTTCGGCTCTGGATGACGCCCAGTCACTACTCGGGGACCGGGGTCGACCCATACCTCACGACTCTTGGAGACCGTCTGGACCCCGGCATCCAGATTCTCTGGACTGGTCCCCAGGTGTTGTCTTCGCAAATCACGCCGGGCGACGCCGACGCCTTCGCGTCCGACGTGGGGCGCCGGCCCATCATCTGGGACAACTACCCGGTCAATGACTACACCTACGTCCAGGACAACAAACCGCGCCTCAACCTCGGACCTCTGAGGGGGCGCTCATCCGATCTGGCAGGCCATGTGGCCGGTTATTTACTTAACCCCATGGAGCAAGAGAAGGCTTCCCAACTGCCGCTGTACACCGCCGCGGCCTACCTGGCCGACCCAGCCGCCTATGACCCGGACCTGGCTTGGCTTGACGCCGCCAAGCACCTGGCGAACAACGGCGATGCCGGCGCCCAGGCCCTGATCGATTTCGCTTCTTACTCGCAGTACTCAATGCTTAACCACGTTGAAGCTCCCGAGCTGGCTCAGGCCCTCTCTGGCTATTGGAGCGATGGCGCCCCTGCCGCCCCTGCCACTCCCGACGCCGATGGACTGCGGCAACTGTTCACGGCCATGATTGGTCTGCCCTCGCGCTTAGCTGCCGCTTTGCCCACCGACTTCTACGATGAGGTATCCCCGTGGGTCACCAGCCTGCACGACAAGGGTGAGGCCGGCCTGAGCGCTCTACAGATCGATCTGGCGGTCGGCCAGAACGACGCCCCGCAGGTCAAGGCGGGGCTTGACCAGCTTCAGAGGGTCCAGAACGATGTCCGGAACGAGGACGCTTCGGCCTACATCGGTGGGATGTACGTCGAAGATTTCCTGGCCAAGGTCATCGACCGGGCCCGGCCTCTGGCAGGGTAACGGAGGAGGCGGGGCACGCCGCCCCGCCTCCAGACACCCGACCGGTGCCGACCTGCTTGTCGGTCCGGTACTTTCCAACCTACTACTACCAGTACTTGCGTTCTCCCAGTGCCTCCGCGTGGTTCTTCGGAGGTTTTCCTATGGCCACGCAGATGCACCAGATGACTACTCCTACCGCCACCGGCAGCAACTGCATGAGACCCTCACGGTCCGGCCAGATCCAGTGGACGGCCACCGCACACACCAAGGCCAGAACGGGCCCGAGGAGGTTCGTCAAGCGGTAACGCCGCCAGGCGTCGGCCTCTCTCTCCCGGGTAATAACCGTGTTGCTCACTTTCTCACGCCTTGCCCTTCTTGGTCTTCAGGTCCGCCAGCTGGCGCTCGATCAGCGCCGACCGCTCCAGCTTGCGGAACCGGTCTTCCACCGACTCGCGGGCCAGTTCCCGTTCGGCGCTGTTCCGGAGTTCGAGGTCGCTCACTTTCTCTTCCATCCGGCGGAAGGTCTCCAAGGGGCCGGGGCCGCCCGCCATCCCCTGCGCCACCGCCACCTTGCGGCCGCCCGCCGCCCGCCGGCTCTGCGCGATGAGCAGGTCCTTCTTCATCTCGGCCTCCTGAATCTTCGCCTCCAGGCCGGCCAAGGCTTCCTTCAGGACGCCCACCTGCTTTGACTGCTCTTCCCACTGCCCGTGGAACCCTTCGGCCAGGGACTGGTAGGAGTTCTTCTTCTCCAAGGCCGCCCGTGCCAGGTCGTCGTCAGCGGCCTCCACGGCCATCTCCGCCCGTTCCTGCCACTTGCCGGACAGGTCCACGTTCTCAAGGTAGCGCCGTTCAAGTTTATGCTCGTCGGCGATGGCGATTGCCACCTGCGTCTTCACCTGGATGAGTTGGTTTCGCATGTCCATCAGGACCTGCTTCACCATCTTCTCTGGATCTTCGGCCCGGTCGATCAAGTCGTTCAAGTTAGCCCGGATCAGGGTGCTTACTCTTTCGAGGAGGTTCATGCCTCGTTTCCCTCCCTATCACTTTTCATCCCGGGGCTTGCCTTCGGAGGCAGGCTCCGCTGTTTCGATTGCGGCAGCGGTCTCTTCCTTCGCCTTGGCCGTCTCGAACTTCCCGGAGAGGGCCGGCACCTTCGCCAGAAGGTCGCCGACCTTCACGCCGGCCAGAGTCTCGAACAGGGCCGGCACCTGGGCGATGTACTTGGCCATATCGGCCGAGATTTTGTTGGCACCCGTCTCCTTGCCATCGGTGGAGACGATGGTGATCTTATCGACGTTCATCAAGGGTTCGGCCATGGCGCGCACGACCTCGGGGAAGCCCGACAGGAGCTTGTCGAGGATGGCGGCCTGGTTGTACTGCTCGAAGGCCTGGGCGCGGACGGTCATGGCCCGGGCCTCGGACTGGCCCTTCGCCAGGATGATGTCGGCTTCGGCGTTACCTTGCAGCCGCGTGACGTCGGCCTGCGCTTGCCCGCGGACGCGGTTGACGTCGGCCTCGGCCTGGCCTTGGAGTTTCGTGGCCTGGGAGCGGCCTTCCGCTTCGCGCGTCAGGCGGACCTTCTCGGCCTCGGCCAGGGTCTCGATGCGCTGCTTCTCGGCCTCGGCGGCCCGGAGGACCGTGGCCTCCAGTTCGCGCTGGCGGCGCTTGATCTCGGCTTCCTGGACCTGGACCTGCTCTTCGCGCTGGACGCGCTCGATGCGGACCTGTTCGGCCACGACCCTCTGCTGCTGGATGTTGGCCTGGATGTCGTAAGCCTTGTCGGCCTGGGCCTGGGCGGTCCGGACGGTGGCGGCGTATTCGGCCTTTTTCAAGTCTAGATCGCGCACGGCTTCGGCCTGGCGTGTGTTGGACGCCGACTCGGCGATGACCCGTTCTTGGTCGGCGGCCGCCTTGGCACGGGCCGCTTCCAGGGTGGTTTCCGCGCGGCGCACCGCGGTGTCCCGCTCGGCCTCGGCGATGGCAATGTCCGCCTGCCGCTTGATCCGGGCGACGTCCGGTTTGCCCATGTTGGTGATGTAGTCGTTCTTATCCCGCACTTCCTTGATGGTGAAGGAGATGACCTCCAGCCCCATCTTGTTCATGTCTTCCGCGCAGGTGCTGCGCATCTTGTCGGCGACGTTTTCCGGTTCCTTGACGATCTGTTCCACGGTCAGCTGGCCGCAGATGCCGCGGAGGTGCCCTTCCATCACCAGACGGATGAGGTTCTCGCGCTCCTGTTCCGTCTTCGTGAGGAACTGCTCGGCGGCGGTGCGGATGCTCTCGGGGTCCGATTTCACCTTGATCTGGGTGACGGCCTCAAGAGTGACGGCCACACCCTGGATGGTAAACAGGTCCTGCTGCGGCGCCACATCGAAGGACATCAGCTCGAGGGATAGCTCGCGGCAGCTCTGGATCAGCGGCCAGACGACCTTGCCGCCGCCCTGGACGATCTGGGTGCCACCCAGGCCGTAGATGATCAGGGCCTGGTTCGGGCCAACCTTTCGAAACATGCTGGAGATGAGCGTGAGCAAGAACAGCAGTCCGACGACCATCAGGCCGGCGATGATGTAAACAGGTATCATTCGTTCTCCTCCTTCGTCCTTCGTCCTACGAGCGTCCTAGCTACCGGTCCGCTCCCCGGTGGAGTTGGTGGCGCCGACGTTGCCGGTGGAACCGGGAGGACCGGTGGATCCGGCGGAGTCGAGGTCGGCGGGCCCGTTTTTCATGTAACTATCCCAGGACTGGACATAAGCCAGGCCTTTCTCGTACGAGACGATGACCACTTCAGTCTCACGAGGGATGGTCTCCCCCGTGGCGCTGCGGGCGCCCGCCGTCTTGCGGTATCCTCCCTGGCTGTAGACGATCTCGCCGGCACCCCTGCCATGAATGGTCGAAGTGACCCGTGCGATGGTCCCGGGCATGTAGTACTCGGTCGGGTCCATTTGGGTCTGACCGGGAATCAGAATCCGGGCCAGATAGTAGAAGACGACCGATCCGCCAAACAGCCCAGCCAGCAAGGCAACCAGCAGCCCCAGGAAGGCCGCCAGACCGCTGTAGACTCGTAGGATGTACCCGGCGCCGCCGAACCACGTGATGAACGCCATGATGGTGGAGAAGTTGAAAGGGGAGACGTGGGCGGCCGACGCAAGGTCACCCGCCGAGCTGTCGCCACCCTCCACCGAAACGCCACCGCCATGGCCCAGGTCGGCATGGGCGGGACCAAGGTCCAAGTCTCCGGCATGCCCCACGTCCACGTGGGCGTTCACGTCACCGAAATGGTGCGCTCCCAAGAGGAAGGAGAGAAGGGTCAGAACGAACCCGACAATGAAACAGACGAGGTAGAACGCGGTAAGCAGGTCGGCCCCACCGTTCATCACCAGGTTCCTCCTTTCTCGACACTATGCCTACCGCGCCGCGCGATCCCCAGGTCTACTCCCTGACTTGGGTCAGCGTGACGCGGGTCACGGCTTGCTTACTGTCATAGAGATACCGGAGAATGTACTTGCCGGCGGGAAGAGGGACTTCGGTCCATTTGTCAGTCGAAGAAGATTTCAGCGCGATGGCGTCTATCGCCTCCTTTCCGAAACCGGAAGACTGATCTTGGGACAGCATTTCTTTCGTCCACTTGCCGTCTCGCCCGATAGTCACCAGGTAAATCGACCCCGTCACTCCGATGTAGTGGAACTCGTATCCTGTCTTCGTCTCGCGCACGATGGCTACGTGCGGGGGCGGATTGCTACCCTGCCCAGCACTCTCGATGTACCTCCAGAAGAGCTTCCCAGTGGGGTCGTACAGGAGAAACCCCTCGATCGGGCCATTCTCCCCCTCCAGACTGTGCACGAACATCACTGCCCCGCTCGGGTATCCCCAGACCGATACGTCTCCGGGGAAATCCATGGTCCACAGAGAACGAGGTAGGGCGGTCGAGTGGTCCGTGGGTCCGATGACGACACGGGTGGGCTCCAAAGCCTTGGAGGACCGGTTGGCTCCCTGGACCATCCCGTAGAGGACTGGGGATATCAGGACCAAGCTACAAAGTACGGCGACGGCGGACCGGAGACGCAACACCGAAAACCGTTTCTCCGGATCCTCCTTCAGAGCGGTGATCCACCTACGCGAAAGGAGATCAAATACGATGTAGAACCCAACGGCCGCCCCAGCACAGATAACCAGAACCGTCATGGTACTCACACTCATTCCTCCCAGCTACCAAGGACGGGGAATCTGGGCACCGGTTCGCGGTAACTAATGGTGGCGCTGCACATCCCTCCTCTGATATCAGTCTCAGCTCAAGTCCTTCAGGACGTCGTGGAGCTGCTTGGCCAGAGCCGGATGGTCCAGCAGCCGTTCCATCAAGTGCAGGTAAACCTCGGGATCGTCTTGCTCGAGCACCCGCTGCAGCAGTCGCTTGGCGGTGAAATCCTTCCCAGCCGGCGCCGCGGCCTGAGTCGGGTTGCCGGAGAGGGAAGGCCCGGGCCCGGCAGCGGTAACGGCGGCGGTCTCGGCCAAAAACATCGGTGCCGCCAGTTCCTCTTGGTAGTCCGGCGGGTCGCTGACAAGGTACCCCGGATGGACTTTAAAGAAGGTTGCCAGTAGGGATCTGGTGCCCGGTGACATGTGATCGCGCACGCCGCTCTCCAATTGGCACATGTAGGCATGGCTCACGCTCTGGCCCATCTCCGTCTCCATGGCCCGGAGGACCTCAGCTTTCGTCATCTCGCGCCCGAGGCCGCGTACCAGGCCTTCTGTCAGGCGTAGGTGCTTGATCTTGTCCTGTAACAGCACCTTGGCGTTCCTCCCGTCACCAGGTGGCAGCCTTCGCCGGCCGCCCTTCTACCAGCAGTATAGCAATCTGCTATACTGATTGCAAGATATTCCAGAAGAAAGTCCGTCGGTGGGCTTTCGCAACCAGACAATCCTGGGTTACAGGATAAACACCGCGCCTTCCTCGATGACGTGAAAACCCCGACCCTCTACGGCAGCCCGCTCCCGCGAGCCCCTCCGCAAAACGGGGTTGGTGTGATTGAGGTGGGTGAAGAAGACCTGGGCGCCACTTTCGACCGCAGCTTGAAGACGGTCCATCGTCTCAACGATAGGTGGGTGGGGGACTTCCCTGGGATCCCGCCCGCGGGACCTCAGTTCATCGGCGGAGTAGAAGGTGCCGTCGAGGATAGCCAGGTCGACCTGGCTCACTTCCGCGGCTGGGCCACGGTCCCACAGTTCCCAGCGGTCGATATCGGGGACATAAAGCAGGTGCCGCGTGGGCCCCTGGATGCGGTAGCCGACCGTGTCCGCGAACTCGTTGCGGTGGGGGACAGGGAAAGCCGTCAGCGCAAGATGCTCCGTCAGCGAGAAAGGTTTGCCAGGCACGGCCTCAGCTCGCAGGTCCACGTTTCCCAAGTGCACCAACTGGCTCCAGGGGGCATTCTCTCGGAGGAAATCAGCCATGGCCGGAGTACACCACACCGGCAGGTCTCGCGTGCCCATGACTTCGCGCCCGAAGTGCACCAGGCCGGTGTAGTGTCCGATGTGGGCGTGGGTGAGGAGCACTCCGGCTAGACCGGCCAGACCACCGCCCGGCCCCCCCAATCTCTCGAGTTGCTCGGGCAAGCCGGGCGTAGCGTCCACCAGGAACGCCCGCCCGGCCCCGGAATCGATCAGCCCCAGACAAGCGGGAAGCCTGGCCGCGTGCCGCCAGCTACGGCGTGCCCGACGGCAGTTCGGGCACTGACATCCCGCCTGCGGGATGCCGCCGTCCTGAGCCGTGCCGAGAGCGACGACGCTTATCCCTTGTCCGCGCATACCGGTGGCCTCCCCGCCTGTCGCCATGGTCATCCCAGCCTCACACCGAACAGCGGCGCCACGGATGAGCCCAGGAGCAGGACGGTCAAGACGATGAGGCCCACCGCCGTAGCCCAGGCCACACCGTTACCTACCCGTCCGTTCGCCAGTCCGCCCATGACCCGCCGGTCGCTGGCGATGCGGATGGCGAAGATCAGGACCACGGCCAGCAGAATCCCGTTCACGTCCTGCGATAACAGCATGACGGGAACGAGAGGCAGGTGCGGAATGAGGGCCACCGCCGCGCCGAAGAGGACCGCGAAGGCATACAGCCCGTGGAAGATGGGCGCTTCCCGTCGCGACCGGTCGAGTCCCGCCTCCCACCCGAAGGCCTCACACACCGTGTACGCCGTAGCCAGCGGCAGGATGGACGCCCCCAGCAGCGAGGCGTTGGCCAACCCGATTCCGAACAGGATCCGCGCCATCGAGCCGGCCAGGGGCTCCAGCGCGATGGCCGCCTCGGCCGCACCAGTGATCTGGATGCCGCGCACATGCAAGGTCGAGGCGGTGGCGACGATCATGAAGAAAGACATGAAGTCGGTGACGAAGGCCCCGACCAGAACGTCGACCCGGGTCGCCTTGTACTCCCGCGGCCCGATGCCCTTATCCACCACGTAGGCCTGGATGAAGAACTGGCCCCACGGCGTAATAGTCGTTCCCACAGTGGCGATGAAGACCATGATGTACGCGGCATCCAGGTGGAAGCTGGGCACCACCATGTTCCGAAAGACCTCGCCCCACGGCGCGCCCACGACCAGCCCCGATAGCGGGTAGACGATGTAGACGGCCGAAAGGATGAGGAAGACACGCTCCACGGACCGGTAGGACCACTTGACGACCAGAATCCACACCAGAGCCGCCGCCAAGGGTACGGAGAGCCACCGCGGCACTCCGAAGAGTTCCCCCGCCGCGGCGATGCCCGCGAACTCGGCCACTGTTGTGGCCAGGTTCGCCACCAGGGTGCAGACCATGGCGAAGAAGGTCCATTTCACGCCATACCGCTCGCGAATCAGCGCCGCCAGACCCTTGCCCGTGGCTGCCCCCATCCGGGCTCCCATCTCTTGGGTGACGGCCAGGCTGAAAGTGATAAGCACCAGCATCCATAGGAGCGAATAGCCGTACCGGGCACCGGCCACGGAGTATGTGCTGATGCCCCCGGCGTCATTATCGGCGTTAGCGGTGATGATTCCGGGACCGATGATGGCCAAGGCCAGCCCGAGGCTGCGCCGCCAATTGGCTAGACGGGTGGAGAACGGGGTGACCTTGGTTCCAAGCTTGGTCGTCATCGGACCACCCCCCGCAACCAGCGGCCGGGCTCGGGGGGCAGCGCCGCCGCGAGAGCGTCGTCAACGGTGATGACGCCGATGAGCCGCCCAGAATCATCGGTCACGGGAAGGGCCAGAAGGTTGTACTTGTCGATGGTGCGGATAACTTCGTCCTTGGGAGCCTGGGCCGTGATGTGAACGACTTCACCAGGACCGCCGGCGCCACCGGCGATGCCGGCAACGATGGCGGAGAGCTTCGTGTCGGGCGGCGACACAATAAGGTCTCGTAAGGGCAGTATCCCGATGAGCGTACTGCGACTGTCCACAACGTAAACGTAGTGGATCTCCTCGGCCGGTGGCGCCAGCCGGCGCAAGCGGTCGATGGTCTGCTGTGCCGTCAGGTCACCCGGGAGGGCCACATACTCTGTGGTCATCATGCCGCCGGCCTCGTCCTCGTCGAAGGACATCAGGTGACGCACGGCCGCGGCGTCCTTGGCATCCAGAGTGTCCAAGAGCTCGTCCGCCTTCTCGCTGGGCAGTTCAGCCAGGGCATCGGCGGCCTCGTCCGGGGGCAGCTCCGCCAGGATCTCCGCGGCGGACTCCGTCGGCAGATCTTCCAGCACATCGGCGGACATCTCGGGGTCCAACTCGCCCAAGGCCTCGGCGGCTTTCTCCGCGTCCATGGAGCCGATAACCGCGACGCGCTCCGGCGCGGACATCTGCGCCACCATGTCGGCAACGTCCGCGGGGTGCAGAACAGCCAGTTTCTCGTGAGCCAGATGCATGCCACCGCCAGGCTTGGCTCTCGGCCCCGCTCCTGGGCCAGTACCCGGTCCCGCACCTAATCCCGCGCCCGGTCCCGTGCCAGCCTCACCTTCGGCCTCCGGCCCGCCCACCGCGAGGGGACCGATCTCCTCCCAGGGCACGACCCGGTCGGGGATGTCCAAGGAGGTATGGGAAGTCAACCAGCGACAGAGACGTTCGGCTTCCAAACGCCGCAAGAGTCCGCGCAGGCCCACGTCGATACCGGCGAGTCGAAGGTCGCTGCCGGACGGGTTGAAGGCCACCAGTTGGACGTCGTTTACCCGCACCAGCTTGCGGCCGTGGGTGTCCATTACCTGCTGGTCGAGGAGGTCCTCCTGCAGCAGTATCTCACCCTGGCGCCGGTGGAAGGGGGCCACGTTGACGCGGGCGGTGGACAGGCGGATGCCGTCGGCCGAGACGGCGGCGACGTCCGCCCAATGCAGGAAGGTCGCCCGCGAAGCCACGGACTTACCGATACCACCGAGGCGAACCGCCAGCCCGGTGACGGGCGGGAACGGGCCTCCCAGGCGGACTACCAGTTCATCCAGGAGACCGAGAGGACGGTTTTCAGGATCGTAGACGGGCTTGCCGACGATTTGGCTGAGGTAGAGGATGGCAGGGGCCATAAGTCATCCTCCCCTGTCGCCGCGGCTGTGAGAGAGCCGAGGTTTGCGGACTTTGTGCAGGCGAAATGTGCGGCCATGTGCTTCGAGCCTCCCTCGCTGAAACGCGGTCATTTAGGGTACGACGGCGCAGGCGGAAGGGGCATAGGCGGGCGGCCCGAAACGGCGGGAAGGGCGAGCAGAAAGGAGGCCTGTGCAGCCTCCCAAGTCACCTAAGAGACGGCGAGGAGGCGAACACGGTCCCGTGAATGCTCGGTTTCACGCCGCGGTGACCGTCCGATACCCCTACTAAGGTGCGACAAACCGGCAGGGTCCGGACTGTGGCCAGCGTCCAAGCATTCACCCCCGTTCGCCGCCCGCGTTTTCCTGGATTAGCGCCAAAGCCGGTGTACAGGCCTGTAGCGCGACGCGGGGGCATGGAAGCGAGATTTCCTACCAGAAAACCGCTATTTCTAAGGAAAGCACTTCCATGCACCCTCAGTCTATACTGCTGTCGAACGGTCGTCAATCTGTTCCAACGAGCCTCTAGAAAGACAATACCTGCTTACATGTGGCCACGGAAGTCGCCAAATCGACCATGCTCCCCATGATTACTCCCGGGAGAAGGCTGGCTCCCGTCAGGCCTCGCGCCCGGGCGCACGGCTCGCTGATGTACACCGGAAGGCCCAGGTCAAGAAGGTCGGAGAGCCCGGTGGTCTTCCCCTTACGCGCCAGGTAGACGGCATCGTCCAACAGGAAAATGCGTAGCGGCAGTTTCTGGCCGGCCAAGGCGTGGGCGAGAAGCAGGGCGTTCGACGTCTTCATTCTTCCGGGTCCCTCGTTCAAAACCAAGATGACCGGCTTCACGGTACCACCTCCCCCACTCCGTGTATGCGGCGAACCCGACGACTTGTGAGCAGGATTAGTCTGGATGCGCGGCGGGAAAACGAAAGGAGACGGCGGACGAGGAGGGGGGGCGGTGGGATTGCGCTTTTCCGAGCGGGTTTTCGCGTGGGCCCGGTCCATGCGGGAGCGCCCCTTCTCCCGCGGAGATGTCGTGGTCCTAGCCGGCATCGGCACTCTGATCTACGCCGGCATCCGCCTGGCGGTCGGTGCCCCGGCCGTGGTGCAGGGACCGCAGATCTCCTTGTCGCCCGCTGTCCTTCCCTGGTACACAGCCTACTCCGTCCGCCGCATGTTCCTGGCATACCTCCTCTCCCTGGCGTTTACCTTGTTATATGGCTATGCGGCGGCCTACAATAGAAGGGCAGCCGCCGTCCTCTTGCCGCTCCTTGATGTCCTCCAGAGCGTGCCCATCCTCTCTTTCCTACCTGTGGTGCTGCTGAGCCTTTCGGCCATACTGCCGGAACGGACCGCCGTAGAGCTGGCGGCGGTGATTCTCATCTTCACCAGCCAGGCCTGGAACCTGACCTTTGCCTGGTATCAGTCGCTTACCACCATCCCGGTGGAACTGCGCGAGGCCAGTTCCACCTTCCGGCTCAATACCTGGCTGCGGCTGAACCACATGGAGTTGCCTTTCGCCGCCATCAGTCTCATCTGGAACAGTGTGATGAGTTGGGCCGGGGGGTGGTTCTTCCTGATGGCGGCGGAGATGTTCACCGTCGGCCAGCGCGACTTCCGTCTGCCGGGGCTGGGTGCCTACCTTCAGCAGGCGGCCGTTTCCGGCGACGGCCCGGCGCTGGTTTGGGGGCTGGCCACTCTGGTCCTGGTCATCGTGGGGCTGGACCAGTTGGTCTGGAGGCCGCTCTTGGCCTGGTCAGACCGTTTCAAGGTGGAGATGACCGAAGCCGACGACCCGCCGACTTCGTGGTTCTACAACGCCCTGCAAAGCTCGCGGTTGGTGGCCTGGCTGGGCCGCCGGCTCGTGCACCCGGCCTACGAGTGGTTCGACGCCCGCGTGATACAGCGCTGGCCACCGGATGACAAGGGGGTTAGCCGGGGGGAGGCGGCCGGGCCGCGGCCAGACGTCGAGTCGTGGCGGCAGGCGGGTGGGGAAAGCGGACCGCACAGCGCGCCGAGGCACGCCCACCGCCGGTCCGCCGCGAGTCTGGCCGGCAGTGTCCTTCTCGTGACCATTGTCGCTATGGCTGTGTACGGAGGTATCCAGGCGGCCGCCATGCTCACGGCCATCCCGGCCCGCCAGTGGGGGGCCATCCTGGTGGGCGTGCTCTTCACGTTCCTCCGGGTCGCCGCCGCGCTGGCCATTGCCCTCCTCTGGACGGTACCCGTCGGCGTGGCCATCGGTACCAACCGCCGCCTGGCCATCCTCCTGCAACCCTTGGTGCAGATCGCCGCCTCGGTGCCGGCCACAGCCCTGTTCCCGGTGCTGTTGTTGGCCTTGGCGAACCGGAGGGGTGGCCTGGACGCGGCGGCCATCCTCTTGATGCTGATGGGGACCCAATGGTATCTGCTGTTCAATATCATCGCCGGTGCGGCTTCGATTCCCCAGGATTTGAAATACACGAGCCGGCTGCTGCAGCTGGGCCGCTGGCAGACGTGGCGGCGGCTCATCCTTCCGTCGCTGGTGCCCTACCTCATCACGGGGTCCATCACGGCCGGCGGTGGCGCCTGGAACGCGTCCATCGTGGCCGAGCACGCGAGCTTTGCGGGGCAGGTCCGGAGCACCATCGGAATCGGGGCGGTCATCGCCGACGCCACCGCCCGCGGAGACTATCCACTGCTCTTGGCGTCGACCTTGAGCATGATTCTTGCGGTGGTTCTCATCAACCGCTTCTTCTGGAGGCGGCTCTACGCCGAGGCGGCGGAAAGGTACCGCATGGAATGAAGAGACCGGTCTGCGGTGAGCAGGGTGTGGGGGGAGGCGCAGTGCCTTTGGAGACGAGGGAAACGTCGAAAGAACCCTTGTTGGAAGTGAAGCACGTCACCCAGGCCTACGGCCGGGGCGACCGCCGGTTCGTCGCTGTGAAGGACGCCAACATCTCCATCCACGAGGGGGAATTCGTGGCCCTCCTGGGGCCTTCGGGGTGCGGCAAGAGCACCCTCCTGCGCATTATCACCGGCCTGCAACAGGCCACCGCCGGACAGATCCTTTACCGGGGCGAGCGCCTGCGCGGCGTAAACCCGCACGCCACCATCGTCTTTCAGACCTTCGCCCTGTTCCCCTGGCTAACGGTGCAGGAGAATGTCGAGGTGGCCCTCCAGGCGCGCGGAGTACCGGCCAAGTTGCGGGCGCCGCGGGCCGTCGAACTCCTTGATACAGTGGGTCTAGACGGGTTCGAAAGCGCCTACCCGCGGGAACTGTCGGGTGGGATGCGCCAGAAGGTGGGGTTCGCGCGGGCGCTGGCCGTCGAACCGGAACTGCTGTGCCTGGACGAGCCTTTCAGCGCCCTGGACGTCCTGTCGGCGGAGGCGCTGCGCGGCGAGCTATTGGAACTGTGGAGCAGCGGCAAGATCCCGACGCGGGCCATCCTGATGGTCAGCCATAACATTGAGGAGGCCGTCTTCATGGCCGACCGGGTGATCGTCATGGACAAGGGGCCGGGGCGGGTGACGGCGGAGATGCCCATCCTGCTACAGCACCCACGGGACCGCAAGAGCTACGAGTTTCTAGGGATCGTGGACCGCATCTACGGGCTCTTGGCTGGAGAAACGCAGCCGGAGAAGGTGGAGGTGGGGACGGCGCCCGGGGAGCCCGGCTTGACTCACCCGCTGCCCACCATCGCCATCAATGATCTGGCCGGGCTACTGGAACGGCTGGACGAGGCGCCGGGGAACCGGGCCGACATCTTCCGGCTGGCGGGGGACCTTGGCGTGGATTCGGACCACCTTTTGCGCGTGACGGAGGCGGCGGAGCTGCTGGGGCTGGTGGCGGTGGCGGCCGGTGACATCACCTTGACGCCCCTGGGGCAAACTTTCGCCGACGCCAGCATCCTCGCCCGGAAAGAGATCTTCGCCACACGCATCCGGCGGCTGCCAATTTTTCGCTGGGCCATCGACCTGTTGGTGGCTTCGGAGGACCATCAGCTCCGGTGGGACTTCTTCCTACGTATTCTGGAGCTGGAGTTCCCCGTCGACGAAGCGGAGCGGCAATTGGATACCATGGTGAACTGGGGGCGTTACGCCGAGGTCCTGGCCTATGACGACGACACCGAGGTGGTGCGGTTGGAGGCCGGATTAGCCGGCGCAGGCGGGGCGGCGGGGGCTGGCAGGAACAGCGAGGGCAAGGGGGCGAAAGGAGAGGCCTAGAGAACCGCGACCGCGGAAGGGGGCCTGTTTCTTGTCGGCTGAGCTTTTCTGGGAGCGCCTGCGCGTGAAAGTGGAAGAGCGGACCGCGTCTTTCGATGGGACGGTCGGCCTATTCATCAAGGACCTGAGCGCCGGCTTCGAGATCAGCGTGAACCCGGATACGGTCTTTGCCATTGGTAGTTCCATCAAGATCCCGATTTTAATGACCCTGTACCGCGCGGCGGGCGAGGGGCGCCTGTCTCTGGACGCTCCGGTCACGGTCCGGCCCGAAGACAAGACACCTGGCAGCGGCGTACTGCAGCATTTGGATGACCCCGTGACACTGACGGTGCGCGACCTGGCGAACCTGATGATCCTCCTCTCCGATAACACCGCCACCAACCTGTGCATCGATCTGGCCGGCATGGACGATGTCAACAGCCTGCTGGACGCGGCCGGCTTCACTCACACCAGGCTGCGCCGGAAGATGATCGACCAGGAAGCGGCGGCGGCCGGCCGAGAGAACACTTCGACGCCGCGGGAAGCGGCCCGCCTGATGCAACTCCTTTATCAAGGGGCGGGGATGCCGGCCAGTTCGGACGCACCGGCAGGCGCGGCGACCACCGGCGGTAGCGCCAAACCGGCCGACCTGGCCGGCATCCTTGACACGGCGGCCTGCCGGGAGGTCCTCGCCGTCCTGAAGAAGCCGAAGGACGGCGTCATTCGCCGGTACCTCCCACCCGAGATCCCGGTGGCCCATAAGACGGGGGGCCTGGAAGGTGTGCGCGCCGACGTGGGCATCGTGCTGGTTCCGGGGCGGCCGTACATCTTCGCGGGGATGACCAACTACTGCGTCCACGACGCCGACGGTTCCATGCTGGCTGAAGTGTCGCGGGTGGTCTTCGAGTACCTGCGCGTGCTGTCGCGATCCACCGCCGCCGGCCGGATGCTGCCCGAGAAATACCTGCGGCGTTAGGACGGCCGCGGGGCCACACCCGGGCGGTCAGACGGTGCCAGGTGGCCCTGGACCACAAGTTTCTGGCCTGAAAAAGAGCCATCGTTAGGCGGCTGCCTCAAGGGTGACCCTATACCCCAGTCTCTCGAGGCGTTGCTGGAGCGACTGGACGAGTCGCCGGGTAACAAGGATGATATCTTCCGCCTGGCTGGCGACTTGGGCATCGACTCCAACCACCTGCTGCTGGTGACCGAGGCCGCCGAAATGCTGGTTTGGTGTCGATGGCGGCCGGCGACGTCACGTTGACACCCTTGGGTCAGACCTTCGCCGAAGCCAGCATCCTGGCCCGAAAAGGGATTTTCGCCACGCGTATCCGGCGGCTGCCGGTCTTCCGGACTAGTTCAGAAGTGACACCGTTATCATCGTTTCCTGCCGACTATTGCGGAGACGATGGCATAACCAACCATCACACCCCCAACAGAAGCTAGGGGTGCCTGCAGTGGTTCCCCTAACATCCTCGCTAAAACCGGGCTGTAGAACGGTGCCAAGAGCGAGTAGAAAGCCAGGTAAGCACTGGGAACTCCTACGACTATCATCTCTGGGATGGTGAGGAACGTCCCCCGCCGGACTGCCAGCATACATACCACAGCGCTGGCGATTATGAATGTCGTCCGAAAGATGTGGTAGGTGGCAATCCGCCACGGGGAAAGGCCATGCCTTAAGCCGTCGTACAGGTACTGGAGTCCCAATTGCCATATGGCCAGGAACAACAAAACTAGCGCCACAACGCCCCACCTCTTGTACATGAGACACCCCCTTCCACCAAGACGGAAAGAGCGGGTGACCAGGATCACCTAGTCACCCGCGTTCCCAGCCAGTCTGTCTAGAAGGTCTTCTTGAGATATGCCGTGAAGATGAAGTCCTGCAATTGGCGGTACATGGTGATGTTATTTGTTGCCTCGAATGTCGTAGCAGGCACTTCGCTATACCAGCTATGGTTTGCCAACAGTTCATAGGTGGTGCCAGGATAGGGTACTCCTATTGTCTGCTGGCTACGCTCAACCCACATAGAACATGCAATCATTTCAGCATCTCGCCAATTCCATGTACTGTCCAATCGCGACCACGTTGACTCTGTATACCATAGTTTGACCTTTGCTTGGCCCCCGATATAGGTTTCATCCCAGTATATAGAGATAACGTTCGAAACCGTATAGCTTGTATCGGTTTGGGTTTCTGTCAAAGGTCCAGCCAGAATGCGGACCACACCCGAAGTCGAATAAGTTCTCCGGTACCCGCCATCCTCCAGCGGTGTCTCGCCAAGGAGCATGGTTGTTGCTCCGACAGGAATCACCTGGAAGCCGGGGATATGCGCAGCAACGGATAGACTTACCGTGGGATCAATCTGCCCTTTGCTGACACGGTCCATGACCTCTGACGCTGAAACTTTGAAGCGCGGCTCGGCAAATGAAACCGACCCAACTACCGAGAGGAGAACGGTCACAAGAAGAATGAGGAGAATTTTCTTCACACTTCATCCCTCCATTATCCATTTTGGCTCCATTAACATAGTACTTCAATCATTGGGGACACGTAAGAATGTACCATTCGACAAAATCCATGTTGTTGTGAGGCTACAGTGGGTCAGAATATGATTTTCATGGACCAAAGAAGAGAGCGGATAATGCTGGAGGCTGGGTTGGCAGGGCGGGCAGGAGTAAAGCGGCAAAGGGGACGAGAGAAGAGACATGGAAGAGACGGGGTGGAGCGCGCCGCAGCTTCGGCGGAACCACAGCGCCGCGACTGCAAAGGGGGGGAGTCTTTCTTGACAGCCGAGCTTTTCAGGGAACGCCTGCACGCCAAGGTACTGGAGACGACCGTGTCCTTCGACGGGACGGTTGGTCTATTCATCCGGGATCTGACTTCAGGGTTCGAGATAGCAGTGAACCCCGACACCGTCTTCGCCATCGGAAGCTCCATCAAAATCCCTATCCTCATGACGTTCTGCCAGGCGGCCGCCACGGGCCGCCTTTCCCTGGACACCGCGGTCACCGTCCGCCCGGCGGACAAAACGCCGGGGAGCGGCGTGCTACAGCACCTGGATGATCCGGTGACGCTGACCGTGCGGGACCTGGCGAACTTGATGATCCTTCTGTCCGATAACACGGCCACGAACCTGTGCATCGACCTGGTGGGTATGGACAAGGTCAACGGTTTGCTGGAAGCGCTGGGTTCACCCACACGCGGCTGCGGCGGAAGATGGTCAACCAGGAAGCGGCGGCGGTTCGCCGCGAGAATACGTCCACACCCCGGGAAGCGGCCCGCATCATGGATCTCCTATTCCAGGGGGCGGGCATGGCCGCCGGGTCTGGTTCGGCGGCCGGCGGAGCAGGTGTCGCCAGTGACCAGGCAGTCGCGCGCCATCCTCAAGAAACCGAAGGAGGGCGTCATTCGCCGCCACCTTCCGCCCGAGATCCCCGTGACCCACAAGACCGGGGGCCTGGAAGGTGTGCGCGCCGACGTGGGCATCGTGCTGGTTCCGGGGCGGCCGTGCATCTTCGCGGGGATGACCAACTACTGCGTCCACGACGCCGACGGTTCCATGCTGGCTGAAGTGTCACGCGTAGTCTTCGACTACCTCCGCGTGCTGTCTAGGTCCACGGCCGCCGGCCGGATGCTGCCGGAAAAGTACTTGCGGCGCTAGGCCGCGTTCTAACAGGAACGCCGCCGCCCCGCGCCGAAATCCGCGCTCATCATCGTCGTGTCGGGTTGGTCGTGTCTGGCTCATCACCTTGAAGGAGGCGCCTCTCTTGGACCGTAAGACCGTACTTCTGCACGAAATGCCGCGCACCCACTTCGAAGAATACCTCCGGGAGACCCCTGTGCCGGTGGCCATCATCCCGGTGGGCTCCATCGAGCAGCACGGGCCGCACCTTCCCCTTGGCATGGACATCCTGGCGGCTACAGAGATCGCGAAGAAAGTGGCGGAGAAGGCGAACTGCATCGTGGCCCAAGTCTTCCTGCCCGGATACTCGCCGCACCACATGAACTTCAAGGGGACCATCACCTTCCACGAGGAGACCTTGGTCCACATTCTCTACGACACTATCGAATGCCTGACTCACCACGGCATCCGGAAGATCCTCCTCATCAACGGCCACGGCGGGAATGTCCAGATCCTGGCCTACGCCGCCCGGATGGCCAGCCGGAAGTTCAATTGCAGCGTGCTGCAGCCGCCCGCCATGCCCGTGGCCGACCCGGTGAAAGCCATGCGGGATTCTGTGGCCAGGGTCGACGTGCACAGCGGCAAGGGGGAGACCGGTTCGGCCTTGGCCATGTTCCCACACCTGGTGGACATGAGCAAGGTGAAGGGTTTCAAACCCACATCGGCGTGGCGGGACGAGGCCATCGCCAAACTGGCCGATCCCAACCGGGAAGACGTGTTGCTGGCGGGCGCGCTGGCCATGGCCTACCTTGGCGACACCCACGACTTCACCACGTCGGGCATCTACGGGTGGACCACGCCTGAGGACGCCGACCCCGAGGCCGCTAAGAAGAACATCGAGGCGCGGGTGGAGTGGATGGCCAAGTTCATCGAGCTGTGGCGGACCATTCCGGAGAAGGAGAAGAGCTCGGCCCAGCTGGGCAAGACGCCCTGGTGAGGTGGCCCTCACCGCTCTCGGCAGTCGAAAGGCCCCTTTCGGACCGAATCCGAAAGGGGCCTTCGAATTGTTCGTCGCGGCCGGGCCGGAGAGGATTACCCTTTCAGTAGTCCCAGCTCCCGCATCTTCTCGACCAGCTCCCGCTGGCGCCCGACCGAACCGTCGAACATGGCCTTCTCCTCGGCGGTCAGCCCGATCTCGACGACCTTCTCTAACCCCCGCGGCCCCACCAGTCCCGGCACCCCGGCGCACACATCGTGGTGCCCGTACTCGCCCTGCAGGTGCCCGGACACGTTGAGGACGCGCCGCTTGTTTCCCAGCAGGGAGTCCACCATGCGGGCTACCGCGGCGCCCGGAGCGTAGAAGGCGCTGCCGCTCTGCAGGAGATTCACGATCTCTCCGCCACCGGCCCGCGCCCGTTCCACCGCGCGCCGGATGGTTTCCTCCGGCATGAGGTCCCGGACCGGGATTCCCCCGGCCGTGGTCAGGCCCACGATGGGCACCATCTCGTCGCCGTGCCCGCCCAAGACCATGGTGTGGACGTCCGCCGGCGAGAAGTCCAGTTCCATAGCGATGAAGGCCCGGAGCCGGGCGGAGTCCAGGACGCCGGCCATGCCCATGACCCTCTCGCGGGGCAGCCCGCTGGCGTCCATGGCCAGATAGGTCATGGCGTCGACGGGGTTGGTGACGATGATGAGGAAAGCCTCCGGCGACCACCGCAGGACCTGCTCGACCGCCACCCGGACAATCGCCGCATTGATGGCCAGCAGATCTTCCCGGCTCATACCGGGTTTCCGCGCCGCGCCCGCACAGATGACGGCCACGTCCGATCCAATGGTATCGGCGTAATCCGACGTGCCAAGGAGATGACCGTCGAAACCCTCTACCGGCGCCATCTCCATGATATCAAGGGCTTTCCCGCGCGCCAGGCCCGTAACGACGTCGACTAGGACGATGTCTCCCAGATTTCGGTGCGCCAAACGCATGGCGGCCGTCGATCCCACGTTCCCGGCCCCGACGATAGTGATGCGTGGTCTACTCTTATAGGTCACAGCTTTTCCTCCCCGCTCCGGACGTGGAGTCGAAACGAATTTCCCGATGGTTCGACAGGTTTGTTGAAAGACCTTCCGTGAAGTCAAAGCCGCTGTACTTCCATGGAGGGTTGGAGAGGACGAAGCCGAAGCAAGAACACGTTCATCCGCGTGAACTGGAGAAATGGCCGGCACGGACGCGCATTCGGAGGTGGACGAAAATGCAACGGACTGAGCTGCCTCTGCAAGGACTGAAAATCATCGACACTGCCACCATGATGGCGGCGCCGTGGGCGGCGACCTACCTGGGCGACTACGGCGCCGACGTGATCAAGGTCGAACACCCGAAAACCGGCGACCAAGTGCGCCGGTTCGGCGCCGAGAAAGACGGCGTCAACCTCTTCTGGAAGTCCATTTCGCGGAACAAGAAGAGTGTGACGCTGAACCTGAACTCGCCCGAGGGCAAGGACCTCTTCCTGAAGCTCATCGCCGACGCCGACGTCCTCATCGAGAACTTCCGTCCCGGCACTCTAGAGAAATGGGGTTTGGGCTGGGACATCCTGCATGCCGCCAACCCCCGCCTCATCCTCCTCCGCTGTACCGGGTTCGGGCAGACCGGCCCCTACTCCGAGCGTGGCGGGTTCGGCACCGTGGCCGAAGGAATGAGCGGCTTCGCCGCCATGAACGGGTATCCCGACGGGTCGCCCACCTTGCCGCCCATCGCCCTGGCCGACGGAGTGACCAGCATTTTTGCCGCCTTGTCCATCATGATCGCCGTCTACGAGCGCGACGTCCTGGGAAGCGGGGAGGGGCAGTCCATCGATATCTGCCTGTATGAGCCGCTGATGCGCCTCCTAGAGTGCAATCTCGTCGAATACGGGGTGCTTGGTACGATTCCGGGAAGGGTGGGGAACCGCATCGTCTCGGCCGCCCCACGGAACGTCTACCAGGCCGGCGATGGCCAATGGATCGCCCTATCGGCCAGCGCCCAGCCCATCGCGGAGAATGTCTTTCGCGCCATCGGCCGCCCGGAACTCATCACCGACCCCCGTTTCAAGGACAACCCCAGCCGCGTGCGGAATGTGGATGAGCTGGATGCCATCATCGGCGGCTGGATCGGCGGCCACACCGCCCAGGAAGTCCTGGACACCCTCCTGGGTGCAGGGGCCGTCGCCAGCCCCATCTATAACATGGACCGGATCTTTACCGACCCGCACATGAAGCATCGCCAGTCCATTGTGGACGTCGAAGACGCGGATTTCGGGAAGGTGGCCATGCCGAACGTGGTGTCCAAGTTCTCCCGGACGCCGGGGCGTATCACCTCCACCGGCCCGGCGAAAGGACAGCACAACGAGGAGATCTATGGGGCGCTGGGCTTGAGCCCGGATGATCTGAAGCGGCTGAAAGAGAAAGGCATCATCTGAGGCGCCGTCCGGGGCGTCATTCGGGGCATCACCCGTGGTCATCGAAGATCCCGAGCTGGGAGGCGATCGGCCTGAAGGCCAGCAGCGCCAGGAACTACTTCTTACTGCGGAAGCTACATTCGCTGAGCGGCGTGGTGCCACTGGGGCTGTTTCTGCTGGAGCACATCATCAGTAACAGCGCCGCCCTGTACGGCCCGGAACGGTTCAACGCCCAGGTGCGCCTGCTCCACCGGCTGCCGTTCCTTCCGGCCATCGAGATAGTCTTTATCTTGCTGCCTCTCCTGTATCACGGGGCTTACGGTGTGTATGTCACGCTGACCGGTCAGGCGAACATCGGTCGTTACGGCTACGGGCGTAACTGGGCCTACGTGGCCCAACGGGCGACTGGGATGATCACTCTCATCTTCGTGTCCTGGCATTTTTGGACCCTGCGCCTCCAGAGCCTGCTGACCGGGCGGGTGGCCACCTTCGACCTGGTGGCGGGCGTGTTCCGGGGCCATCCGGCGGTGACCGCCCTCTACGGCTTGGCCACGGTCAGCGCCATCTACCACTTCACCAACGGCCTGTGGGGCTTCGCGGTGGACTGGGGCTTTGTCGTCAGTCCCCGCGCCCAAGCCGCCCTGACCCGCTGGTGTTGGGGGCTCTTCGCCTTGATGACCGCGGCCACGCTGGGGTTCATGGTGGCCTTCATCCGGCTCTAAGGGGAGGGAAGGAAGGAATGACTAGGGGTCCCAGATTGGCGGTCATCGGCGGTGGGTTGGCCGGCTCCATGGCCGCCGTGGAGGCGGCCCAAGCAGGGCTTACGGTTGACCTCTTTGCCCTCGGCCCCGCCAAACGATCGCACTCGGCCGCGGCGCAGGGTGGCATCAACGCCGCCCTGAACACCCACGACCTGGGTGATTCGACGGGGGAGCACTTCGACGACACCATCTACGGGGGCGATTTCCTGGCGAACCAGACGCCCGTCAAGAATATGTGCGACGCGGCACCCGGCATCATCCACCTCTTCGACCGCATGGGGGTCCCCTTCAACCGGACGCCGGAAGGCGTCATCGACCTCCGGCTCTTGGGGGGCACCAAGTTCCCACGGGTGGCCTTCTCCGGCGCCACCACCGGCCAGCAACTCCTCTACGCCGCCGACGAGCAGGTGCGGCGGCATGAGGCGGCCGGGCGCGTCCACCGTTACGAGGGCTGGGAGTTCCTTTCGGCGGCCTTCGACGAGACGGGGGACGGGCGCTTCCTGGGCATCGTGGCCCAGGACCTGAAGACCATGGAGATCCGGGCTTTCCCGTGCGCCGCCGCGGTCTTCGGCACCGGCGGGCCGGGCCTGATCTTCGGACAGACCACGAATTCCGCCTCGAATAACGGCTACGCCTCCTACGCTCTCTGGCGCCAGGGTGTCAAATACGGCAATCCCGAGTTCATCCAGGTGCACCCCACGGCCATCCCGGGCGCCGATAAGAACCGCCTCATCTCGGAATCGGTGCGCGGCGAGGGCGGGCGGGTGTGGACGTGGAAAGACGGGCAGAAGTGGTATTTTCTCGAGGAGTGGTACCCGGCCTACGGGAACCTCGTTCCGCGCGACATCGCCACCAGGGCCATTTTCAAGGTCTGTGTGGACATGGGGTTGGGTGTGGACGGGGAGCAGTGCGTCTACCTCGATATGACCCACATGGACCCGGCCGAAGTGGCGCGCCGCCTGGAAGGCATCCTCGACATCTACCAACTCTTCACGGGTCAGGACCCGCGGCGCGTGCCCATGCGCATCTTCCCGGCGGTGCACTACTCCATGGGCGGGCTCTGGGTGGATTACGAGCAGATGACCAATATCCCCGGCATCTTCGCCGCGGGCGAGCTCGACTACCAGTACCACGGCGCCAACCGCCTGGGCGGCAACGGCATGCTGTCGGCCATCTACGGTGGCATGGTGGCGGGGCGGGCGGCTGTGAGGTATCTGGAAGGGCTGTCCAAGGTCACCGCGGGTGGTGGCGGTGGGGCTGGTGGCGGCGGAGCTGATCAGGCCGGCAGGGCCGGTTCGCCTACCCCGGTCGATGGAGAGGGCGCCGGTGCCCTGGCGGCCGCCGTCCGCCGTGAACAGGAGAGAGACGCCGCCATCGCCCGGATGGACGGGACGGAGAATGCCTACCTGCTCCGGGACGAGCTGGGCGCGCTCATGAACGGGAACGTCACCGTGGTGCGGTACAATGACCGGCTCCGGACCACTCTTGAGAAGCTGGGTGAGCTGAAGGAACGATACCGGCACATCGGCGTCACCGATAGCAGCGGCTGGTCCAACCAGGCCGTCGGCTACGTCCGGCGACTCTGGGGGATGCTGGAGCTTTCTCAGGCCATCACGTTGGGAGCGCTGCAGCGTGACGAAAGCCGTGGCGCCCATTACAAACCCGAGTTCCCCGAACGCGACGACGCCAACTGGCTGAAGACCACCATCGCCACGTACACGCCTGACGGCCCCAAGCTCTCCTACGAGCCGGTGGACCTGCGGTTCATCCGGCCGCGCGTCCGGAAATACGACGTGGACAAGGGGGCGAGCAGGAATGTCTGAGAAGACGGCCGCGGCAACGGTCTTGTTCCGGATCAAGCGCCAGGACACGCCGGCGGCGGCGCCCTACTGGGACGAGTTCCGTGTGCCGTCCCGCCCGTTCATGAACGTGGTGGCCGCCCTTATGGAGATACAGAAGAACCCGGTGAACACCGCCGGCCGCCGCGTGGCGCCCGTGGTCTGGGACTGCAACTGCCTTGAGGAAGTGTGTGGCGCCTGCGCCATGATCGTGAATGGCCGTGCCCGCCAGGCGTGCAGTGCCCTGGTCAGGGACCTGGCGGAACCGATCGTCCTCGAGGCGCTGTCGAAATTCCCGGTGGTACGCGACCTCATGGTGGACCGCGCCGTGATGTTCGAAAACCTAAAGAAGGTCAAGGCGTGGACCGCCGTGGATACCACCAGCGACACCGCGGAGGCCGGCCCTCGGGTCCCTCCGCGCGTCCAGGCCCTGAACTACCAGCTGGCACGGTGCATGACCTGCGGCTGTTGCATGGAGGCCTGCCCGCAGGTGAACCGGCGGTCGGGTTTCATCGGGCCGGCCGTGCTGGCTCAGGTCAAGCTGTTCAATTCCCACCCTTTGGGCCAGCCTCTGGCCCCCGAGCGGCTGGAAGCCATCATGGGGCCGGGCGGCATCGCCGAATGCGGGAAGGCCCAGAACTGCCAAAAGGCCTGCCCCAAACAGCTTCCGCTGACACAGGTCCTGGCCGACCTGGGGCGGCAGACTTCTGTCCGGGCTCTGACGGGATGGCTTAGGCGCTAGCGCGGCGATGCCAAGCGTCGGCAGGCGGTCGCTTGGCAGCACCCCGAAGTAGTGGGACGGTAGGAGGTAGAGACCTTGGAGCGCACTTTTATGAAAGGAAACGAGGCCATCGGGGAAGCGGCCATCCGGGCCGGTTGCCGGCTCTATTTCGGGTACCCGATCACCCCGCAGAACGAACTCCTGGAGTACATGGCCGCCCACCTGCCTGAGGCCGGTGGGGTCTTCCTGCAGAGCGAGAGCGAACTGGCCGGCATCAGTATGCTCTACGGCGCGGTGGCGGCCGGCAAGCGGGCGATGATCTCTTCGTCCAGCCCGGGCATCAGCCTGATGCAGGAAGGCCTGTCCTTCCTGGCGTCCGCCGAACTACCGGGGGTCATCGTGAACATCACCCGCGGCGGGCCGGGACTGGGACGTATTACTCCCGCCCAGTCCGATTACCTGCAGGCCACCAAGGGTGGGGGGCACGGCGACTACAACCTCATCGTCCTGGCCCCGTCATCCGTGCAAGAAATGGCAGACCTCACCACGCTGGCCTTCGAACTGGCCGACAAGTACCGCAATCCCGCCATGCTCCTGGGCGATGGGATCATCGGTCAGATGATGGAGACCGTCACGCTCCCGCCGGCAATGGACCAAGGCGAATCCAAACCCTGGGCAGCCACGGGCTGCGAGGGACGAGAGCGCAACCTCATTCTTTCGGCCCCCTATACCGACCAGGAACTGATGGAACTGAACATGCGCCTCCAGGCGAAGTACGCCCGGATCAAGGCGGCCGAGCAGCGGGCCGAGTGCGAGCAGATGGAAGACGCCGAATACGGCATTGTCGCTTTCGGAATCTCCGCCCGCCTGGCGCTGGCGGCCGTCGACGACCTGCGGGCTGACGGAGTTAAGGTCGGCCTGATCCGTCCCATCACCCTCTGGCCATTCCCGGAGAACGCCTTCCGCGCCTATCCGAAGGTTAGGGGTTACCTGGTGGTGGAGATGAACGAAGGTCAGATGGTTCAGGACGTTCGCCTTACCGTGAGTGACATGGTGAACGGAAGGGTTCCGGGCGCCGCGCCCACCATCCGGTTCCTCGGCCACGGCGGTGGCTACGTGCCCACGGCGACCGAGATCAGGGAGCGGGTAATGGAGTTGGCGAGACTGCTCCGCGAGGCGGTCGGCGCCTCGGAGGCGGTCGGCGCGGTCCGCACCGCCAGCGCGTCGGGCTCGGTCCCGGCTGAAGGGGGGCGAAGGACGGCATGACCGACAAGGTTGTCTTCAGGAAGCCCCAGTGCCTCACGGACAAAGCCTTTCTCTATTGCCCGGGATGCAGCCACGGCATCGCCCACCGACTGGTGGCTGAGGCCATCGATGAGCTGGGCATCCGCGGCCGCACGGTCTGTGTGTCCAGCATCGGGTGTTCCGTGCGGTGTTGGCGGAACTTCGACCTCGATGTCGTCCAAGGCGCCCACGGGCGCGGTCTGGCGGTGGCCACCGGCCTGAAGAGAGCCCTCCCGGATAAGGTGGTCTTCACCTACCAAGGTGACGGCGACTTGGCGGCCATCGGCATGGCGGAAACGGTCCACGCCGCCGCGCGCGGCGAGGCCATCACGGTGATCTTCGTAAACAACGCCGTCTTCGGCGCTACGGGGGGCCAGATGGCCCCCACGACCTTGGTGGGCCAGAAAACGACGACCTACCCCAAGGGGCGTGACCCCGGCCACGTCGGAATGCCCATCAAGGTCTCCGAGATGCTGGCGCAGCTTCCGGCGACTGCCTACATCGCCCGCGAAGCCCTGAGCAGCCCCAAACACGTCCTGGCAGCCAAGAAAGCGGTGCGGAGAGCTTTCGAGGTGCAACTGGCCGGCGGTGGCTTCGCCATGGTGGAGCTGTTGGCGGCCTGCCCCATCAACCTCAAACTGCCCCCGGTCGACGCTCTGAAGTGGGTGGAGGAGAACATGGTCCGGTATTACCCGCTCGGGGAGCTGAAGTCTCCGCCGGCGGCGCCACCGGCCCGAGCTGCCGGCGGCACGGGCGTTGGAGCTACAGGCGGCGAAGGCGCTGGCGGACGCACATGCGCGGGAGGTGGCTGCCAGTGAAACGCGAGTACAAGATCGCCGGCTTCGGCGGCCAGGGGATCCTCTTCCTCGGCCAAGTCCTGGCTTACGCCGGGATGCAGTCCGGCCTCGAGAGCTGCTGGATCCCATCCTACGGCCCTGAGATGCGGGGCGGTACGGCCAACTGTCAGGTGGTCCTTTCCGACCGCCGCGTACGGTCGCCCTTGGTGTACAATCCCGACGTGGCCCTGATCTTCAACAAGCCGTCCCTGGAAAGGTTCTCCCCCGACGTGAAGCCCGGCGGCATCGTTGTTCTGGTCTCCGACCTCATCGACACCTCACCGGGCCGGAGCGACATCGCCGTTTACGCGGTACCCGCCAAGAGCCTGGCCGACGCCGCCGGTGAACCGGCCACCTTGAACATGGTGGTAGCAGGCGCCTTGCTGGCCGTGGACCCACTCCTCCGGCGGGAAGACGTGGAGGCGGCTATCTGGAAGGTCACGCCGCCCCACCGCCAACGAATGGTGGCCGTGAACCTCAGGGCCCTTGATCAGGGAGTGGACTGGGTCAGGGCTCATCCCGCTGAAGGCACCACGGGTGCCGAGAACGCCGCGAACGCCGCGGGCGCGGTGGGCGTGGTGGGCATGGCGAAGGGGGCGAGGTAAGTGGCCGCCACCGGTACGGTCATCATCAGCACTGAATACTGCAAGGGTTGCGGTCTATGCGTTCACGCCTGCGCCCACGGCGCCCTGGCCATGGGACGGAAGATCAATAACGCCGGCTACGCGGTGGTGGAACTGGCGGCGCCCGAGAAGTGCAATGGCTGCACCTCATGCGCTGTGATGTGCCCGGAGGTGGCTCTGGAGATACACCGGCGCGGTTGATGGCCCGGTTGACTGCCCGGACGCCCAGGTCCGCAGGGCCAACCTGGGCACTGTGGTGGCGCGTTCACAGATACGGAAGGGGAACATCATGAGCACTCAGAGTACTGGCCTCCTTCGCAGCTTACTCTTCATGCCCGGGAACCAGGAACGGATGATGGCCAAGACGCCGGGGGTGACGGCCGACGCCGTCATTTGGGACTTGGAGGATGCCGTCGCGCCGCAGGACAAGGGCGCCGCCCGCCTACTGGTGAGCCAAATGTTGAGTGAACTCGGCCGGGCGGCCTCCGGCGCGGGGCAGTCCGCTACCGGTCCGTACGTTCCCATCGTCGTTCGGGTGAACGCCACCCCCACCGGGCTGACTGAGGCCGACCTCGAGGCCGTGGTGGGGCCTGGTCTGACTGGGGTGATGTTGCCCAAGTCCGAGAGCCCCGCCGAGGTGGCCGCTGTGTGCCGGACCCTCAGCCGGTTAGAGGCCGAACGGGGCCTGGCCGAAGGTAGCGTGGCCATCCTGGCCCTGGTCGAGACGGCGCTGGGCATCGTGAAAGCCTACGAAGTGGCCTCGGCCTCTCCGCGGGTCCGGGCCGTATGCCTGGGGGCCGAGGACCTCACCCGCGACATGGCCGTCAGTCGCTCGCGGGACGGCCTGGAAATCGCGCACGCCCGCGGGGCGGTGGTGCTGGCGGCGGCGGCCGCCGGGGTGCAGGCGGTGGACACCGTCTACGTCGACCTGAACGATGCTGCCGGGCTGGAGCAGGAGTGCCTGCTGGCCCGGCGGTTCGGGTTCGGAGGTAAGCTGGCCATCCACCCTAAGCAGGTGGACGCCATGAACCGGGCTTTTTCCCCTACCCAGGCCGAGGTGGAGTACGCCAGGAGAGTGGTGGCCGCGTTCCAAGGGGCGACCGCTGCGCCCAAAGGCGTGGTCGTCGTCGATGGAAAGATGGTCGACCGTCCCGTAGTGGAGCGCGCCCTGAGAACTCTGGCCACCTTTGAACGGGTGACCGGCTCGAGATGAGCATGGGTTTCCGGATGCAGCTCACATCAGATCGGAACGTGACCCTGTTGACCGGACTCTTTGCAGGCTATGTGACCGTCCTGATTCCGGCGGCTCTAGATCACCTTGTCCGTCTTCCACGCCGCCAACTGTTCCCTGGTGTAACCCAGGGAGGTCAGGACCTCCTCAGTGTGCTGGCCCAGCAGCGGCGGAGCGGTGCGCACCTCGCCCGGCGTCTCCGACAGCTTCAGCGGGATCCCGGTCAAGCGGACGCTGCCAAGGGTGGGGTGGGGGACATCCAGCACCATGCTACGGTGCAGCACCTGCGGGTCGCTGAAGAGCTGCTCCATGGTGTAAATGGGGCCGGCAGGAACACCGGCCTGCTCAAGGGCCTCCAGCCACTCCCGGGAACCCCGCGTCGCCAGGATGGGCTCGATGAGGTCCAGGACTTCCTGGCGGTGTGTGGCCCGCGCCGAGTTGGTGGCGAAGCGTGAGTCGGCGATGACCTCAGCCGTCAGTCCCAGGGCGCGCCCGAACTTGACCCAGAAAGAGTCGTTCCCCACGGCGATGTTGATGTAGCCGTCCTTCACGCGGAAGGCCTGGTAGGGCACGATGGTTGGGTGGGCCGAGCCCATGCGGCCCGGACTGGCGCCGGTGGCGAAGTAGAGGTGGGCCATGTAGGTCATCCAGGCCACCTGGCCGTCCATGAGCGAGGTTTCCACCTTCTGCCCGGCCCCGGTGCGCTCGCGAGCGTGGAGGGCGGCCAGAATTCCATAGGCCGTCCACATACCGGCACCGATGTCGGCGATGGCCACCCCGATGCGGACCGGGGCGCCGCCCTCCTCGCCGGTGATGCCCATCAGGCCGCCCATCCCCTGAAGAATCAGGTCGTAGGCCACCTTGTCACGGTAAGGGCCGTCCGGGCCGAACCCGGTGATGGAGGCGTAGACCAGACGCGGGTTGACGGCCCGCAATGTCTCGTAGCCCAGCCCCAGATCGTCCATGGTCCCCGGGCGGAAGTTCTCCAGGACCACATCGGACCGGGCCGCCAGCTTCAGGACGGCCTCGCGCCCGCGCGGATCCTTGAGGTTCAGGGCCACACTCTTCTTGTTACGGTTCACGCTAAGGTAGTAGTAACTCTCTGTCTCCAGGTACGGTGGACCCCACTGGCGGGTGTCGTCGCCGCGGCCCGGCAGCTCCACCTTGATGACTTCGGCACCCATATCCGCCAGCATCATGCTGCAGAAAGGCCCCGTGAGCACGCGGGAGAGGTCTAGGACTCTTACGTCGGATAGAGGACCTGGCACTTTTGCTCCGGCTCCCCTCGTTGGCTGATTCGTCGAAAGTTGTGTTCAGCAAAGGGCGGTTACTGGAACGGCAATCACGCAAGGGGTGGCGTACCGGCGGCGGCCGGTGGAATCCCCAACGGCCCGGCCTGACGGCGCGCCCGCCAGAAGTTCAGCACCAAGCCGGTTCCGACAGCGGCCAACCCGAACATGTCGAGCAACGCCGCCGGGTAGAGCAAGGCCAGCCCGCCCACCGTCAGAAGCGCTCGCTCCAACCAGGTGGCGGGAACCGACACGTAGCCGCCGACGCCCAGCACCAGACCGGTAACGCCGAAAATGCCCGTCAAGGTAACCCACGCGGCGTTGGCCGGACTGCCCATCAGGAGCAAGCCCATGCCGGCCGGTGTGGCCGTGAACATGAAGGGCACCAGGAAGGTGGGCAAGGCGTACTTCCAGGTGATCATCATCGTCCGGAAGGGGTTGCCACCCGTGAGTGCCGCCGCCGCCACCGGAGACAGGGCCACCGGAGGTGAGACCTCGGACAGGACGGCGTAGTAAAAAATGAACATGTGGGCCGCCGCATCCGGCACACCCAGCTTGATCAAGGCCGGCGCGGTCATGACGGCCGCCACGATGTAGGAGGCGGTGATGGGCAGTGCCAGCCCTAACACCATCAGGATCAGGGCCGTGTAGAGCAGGGTCAGGAAGAGGTTGCCGTGGGCCAGGTCCAAGATGATTCCGGAGAACTTCAGACCCAGGCCGGTGAGGGTCACCACGCCGACGATAATGCCCGCTGAAGCGCAGGTGGGGGCCACGGACAGGATTCCCTTGGCCCCTCCCTCCAGGGCTTTGGCAATCTTCGGCAAGGTCAGCGCCGTATCACGCCGGAAATAGCTGACCAGGGCGGCCAGGATGATGGACACGAACACCGCCAAGATAGCCGTGAAACCCGCGACCATCAGGGCAACGATGGAGATCAGGGAGGTGAAATGGAACCAGTAGTTACGGGTGAGTTCACCCAGGGTGGGGATCTTCTCCGCGGGGAAAGCCGCGGCGCCCGCATCCGCCCCACTCGCGGCACCCACCCCGGCTGCTCCGGCCGTGCCCGCCTCACTTGTCGTACCTGCCACTCCCGCCGCCGCCGCGGCCTCCGTCTGGCGGTGGTGACGGCGCTTGGCCGTATCCAGTTCGATCATCAGCCAGATACCCAGGTAGTAAAGGATGGTCGGGACCATGGCCATCCGCAGAACTTGCAGGTAGGAGACTTTCAGAATCTCGGCGATGAGGAAGGACGCCGCGCCCAGAACCGGGGGCGAAATCACGGCGCCGATGCCGCCCGCGGAAAGGATGGCGCCGGCGGTGTCCTTGTCATAGCCGGCCCTCTTTAGAAGGGGATAGGCGACCGACCCAAGGGTGACGGTGGTGGCCACGCCGCTCCCCGAGACCGTCCCCAGGAGAAAGGAGGCCATCGTCACCGTGCGACCGGCGCCGCTTTCCTTCCGGCCCATGGCCGCGAAGCTGAAATCGACGAAGAACTTGCCGGCACCCGAAAACTCCAGCACGGCTCCATAGATCGTGAACAGGATGATGAAAGTCGACGAAACGTCGATGGGGACGCCGAAAATGCCTTCCAAAGTCATGTACATGTGGCCCACGATGCGGCCCAAGTCGTAGCCGCGGTGGGTCCAGGGCTCGGGGAGCCACGGTCCGATGTAGGCGTAGATGATGAAAGCCACCACGATCGCGGGAAGGATCCAGCCGGTGGTGCGCCGCGTGGCTTCCAGCACTAGCAAGATGGTGATGGACCCGAGGAGGAGGTCAATGGTGGTCGGAGTGACGGCGCGGTAAATGAACCTATCGAAATCGATGAGGACGTATCCCAGTGAGACTATGGCTGCCAGAATCAGGGCGAAGTCCAAGGGCGTGATCAGATTGGATTTCCGGGCGCCTTTCCGAGCCGGGTAGTACAAGAAGGTCAGGACCAGCACGAAGAGGACGTGCACGGTCCGGAAGATCTGCGCCGGGATGGTGGCTATGGCGCCGTACAGGCTGAAGAGAGACAGACCGATGGCCAGGCCGGCGGTGATGAACTTCGCGGTCTTGGCCAAGTCGCGGGTGGGGGCTTCGTACTCGTCGATGATCTCCTGAGCAGCTTTAGCCAGATCCACCGGTTCCGTGCGTTCGATGTCCTTCTTGGTTCCCGGCACGCGGGAACACCCCCCCTTACGATTTGTGTGGCTCTACTCCGGTAGAGCCGCCACGGGCGCGGCGGCGTGCCGAACGCGCAGAAGAAGGACACCCATGGCGGCCCGCAGGACCCCCCAGTGCTCGACCTGCAGACGCAGGTGGGCGCCGTCTCCGAAGGCGTAAAGCGGTATCTGCTGCCCCGCGATATTCAATGTCCGGCGGCCCACCCGGTCCGCGATGAGCGGCAGAGTCCTCACCGGGGGCACCAGACTGGGGTCGCCGGCGGCCGGGCCGTAGTACTCGAGTACGGCCCGGCTCGGCGAAGTCACGCTCACCAGCTTCAGCCGGCCGTCATTCTGGATGACGAACCGCTCCTCCGCCGGCGCACCGTAGATCGAATGGATGTAGCTGAGAGAGAAGCCATCTCCCGCTTCCGCGGGGAAGGCGTCACACAGACGGCCGCCGCTGGTACGGACCACCAGCACCGGTCCTGCCAAGAGCGACTCCCGGCCGGCGACCGACACGAACCCGGCGGCGGCTAAGACCCCCAAGACCGTCAAAGCCGCCGCCAGCGTCGGTAAGGCCCTTCTTCTACCCTTCACGCGAGAAGGGGCCGGGACAGGACTCATTGGAAACGTGGCCGCTACTTCTTCCAGACGCCCTTCTCGGTGTAGTACTTGATGGCGCCGGGGTGGAAGTCAATGGGCGAGCCGACGACAGCCGATTTCAGAGACAGGTTCTTGGCCTCGGAGTGAACGGCCACGAGGTCGGCCTGCTTGTCGAACATCACCTTAATCAGCTTGTAAGCCAGGTCATCCTTCATCTTATCGGAGACCACCAAGACGTTGGCCACGCCGACAACGTTAACGTCCTGATCAAAGCCCTTATACGTTCCCTTGGGCACCACCAGGTTGAAGTAGATGGGACCGTACTTCTCGGTCATCTTCTTCAGCTCGGCCTCCTGAGGGACAAGCCGGATCTTGATGCCCGGAGTTGAGGCCAGATCGAGGACGGCCGCGGTCGGAAGCCCGCCTGACCAGAAGAAAGCGTCGATCTTGCGGTCTTTCAGAGCGCCGGCCGACTCGGCCACGCCCAGTCGTTCTGGGATGATATCTTTGGCCGGGTTCAGACCGGCGGCCTCCAGAATGCGGTTGGCCAGAACCTCAGTGCCACTCCCGGGCGAACCTGTGGAGACCTTCTTGCCTTTCAGGTCGGCGACTTTCTGGATCGAGCTCCCGTCGAGCACAACGATGTGGGTGTAGTTCGAGTAAAGGACCCCTAAGGAGCGCAGTGAGACCTTGCCGGTGTCGGCGAACTTGCCCGTCCCCTTGGACGCGTCGTAGACGACGTCGGCCATCATGAAGGCCAGGTCTGCCTTGCCGGACTGGATCAGTTTGGCGTTATCCACCGAGGCGGAAGTCACCTCAGCCGTGGCCTCAACGTTGGGAACGTTCTTAGTAATAACGTTGGCCAACCCGCCGCCGTAGATGTAGTAGACGCCCCCCGTCCCCCCTGTGGCGACCGACAGGTTAACCTTGGTCGCCGGCTTTGAACACCCCGCCAACAAAACCGATCCGGTGACCAGAGAAAGAATAATGATGATCGCTAGTGAAGTCCTGACTGAACGCACCAGATAGCCCCCCTTTTAACGGAATTCTCAGTCCTTTCTCAGATTCAAGACCATTTTGGATAATTCCTGCTTTCTGAGGGCTGCTTTGCCACCAAAGGCACAGATTGGTGCTAGTAGGAGGACGCCCGGTCGCGGCGAAATGTGGGGGGCATGAAAGCTACTACTTGGACCAGTCTGGTGGCGCCGACCGACCAGGAACTGAATCATGCCGCGGAGACCTGGGGCATCCCGCTGGACTTTCTTAGGGCATCCCTGGACGAAGAAGAGCAGTCGCGTTTGGAGTGCGAGGTACCGGGTGTGACCTTGATCCTCATCCGCGTCCCGGTGATGGAGCAAGGGCCATCAGGAACACGGTATAACACCGTTCCCTTCGGCATCGTGGTGTCGGGTGGCGGCGTGGTCACGGTCTGTCTGCGGGAGAACCCTCTCCTTGAGAACCTTAAGAAGGAGACCTCGGCCACTTTCACCTCCACGCCGGCCAATTTCGTGTTTCGCCTGCTCTATCGGACATCCGCTCTCTACCTGCACTACCTGCGGCAGTTGGACCACCAGACCGACGCCATCGAGCAGCACCTGCACCAGTCCATGAAGAACGAGCAGCTCATGAAACTGCTGAATGTCCAGAAGAGCCTGGTCTACTTCTTCACTTCCCTGAAGTCGAACAACCTGGTCATCGAGCGGCTGCAGAGGGCGCGGCCGTTCCCTGTGACGCCAGAGGACGAGGACCTTTTGGAGGACGTGATTATCGAGAACCGGCAGGCCATGGAGATGAACGAGACCTATAACGGAATCCTCAGCGGCCTCATGGAGTTTTTCGCCTCCATCATTTCGAACAACCTGAACATCGTCATGAAGTTCCTTTCAGCTATTACCATCGTTCTGGCCCTGCCGGCTATCGTGGGGGCGTTCTACGGCATGAACGTGGCCCTCCCCGGACAGGCCCACCCGGCGGCTTTCTGGGTAATCATGGGGGTGGCGGTGCTGCTGTCCGGGTCCGCCGCCGTCTACCTCTACAAAAAGAACATGTTCTAGACAGGCCCCCCGCGTGTGGCCACGTACCCTTCACCGGAGGGCGTCGCCGGACGATATTGCCATAAGGGACACTTGCTTGCGGAGGGCACATCATTCGAGGGGGATAGCCAAGGCATGGACGCCACAGACCTACTAGCGCAGAGCACGCCTCCCAAACACACCCGTACCCTGAAGCAGGCCTTGGCAAGCTTACGGCCCCACGACCAGGTGGGGTTCATCGCTGAGACTCCCGATGAGTGGCTGGACGTCGCCGTCGCCTACTTCGAAGCGGGGCTGGAGCGTGGAGAACGGTGCGTATTCGTCGGAGACCGGGCCGGGATCGCGGCGCTTAAGGAGAGAGTGCCCGTGCGGGGTGCGGATGACGCCCCCGTGCCCGCCGTCGGCGCGACAGCTTCCAGGGCGGTCCGGGTCATCCCGAGGGACGCCCTCCGGTCCGCCGGCCCCGTCGATCCTGCCCGAGTCAACAGCCTTGTGGCTGCCGCGTGTGAGAAAGCGCTGGCCGCCGGCTTCCCTGGCATCCGCATATTCGCCGATTGGGGCGCCTTCGCGCCAAGAGAAGGTGACACCGACCTTGGTCGGAACGCTTTCCTGCAGTTCCGGGCCGCCGCGCAGGCGCAGGTGTTCTCGAAGTACCCTGTCGTCGGGATAGGCCACTTCTACCGGGCGCGCTTTTTGCCGGAAGCCATCCAGGGCGTCCTGTCCATCTACCCTTGGCTGATCCGGCACGGGCGCTTCTTTCGGAACTTCTACTACATTCCCGCCCAGGACTTTCTGGGGCCGTCGCGCTCCGAGGCCGAAGTGCGCCAGTGGCTCGATAACCTGGAGATGGAGCAGGACACCCTGGAGCAGGTCGAGTCGCTCGCGCTGACCATCGAGACCGAACGATCCCAGCTCATGTCGCTCTTCGAGTCACTCGACCAAGCCGTCTACGTCTCAGACCCTGCTACCCGCAGGGTCCTCTTCGCCAACCGGGCGACCCGCCTGTTGTTGGGCAAGAACCCCGTCGGGGGCGTGTGTCATTCGGAGTTGCGGGGGTCCGATCAGCCCTGCGTTTCCTGCACGGAGGAAGTGAACAGGGGGCTGAAGGAAGTGCCCCTGAAATGGGAATTCCACCACCCGGTGACCGGCCGGGACTACATGGCCTTCGACCGGGTCATCAAGTGGAAGGATGACCGCGAGGTGCGGTTTCACCTGGCGGTGGACATCACCGAAAGAAAGCGGGCCGAGGCGACGGCCCGAGCCAGTGAGGAGCGGTTCCGGCTCATCGCCGAGAACGCCACCGACGTCATCTACCGGGTCAAGCTGCGCCCGAAACCGGTCTTGGAGTACGTAAGCCCGGCTGTGGCGGAGGTCACCGGGTACACCCCGGACGAGTACTACGCCGATGATGAGCTAATATGGAAAGTCGTTCACCGGAACGACTGGCACATCATGATCGATATGGGTAATCAGCGGGACGATTACCGGCTTCCGGTCATTGTCCGCTGGATCGCCAAGAGCGGGGAAATCAGATACGTGGAACAACGGATCAGCCCAGTCCGCGACGCCGCGGGCACCCTTGTGGCGCTGCAGGCCATCTGCCGCGACGTCACGGAGCGCCGCCGCATGGAGCAGCGTCTGACTTTCCTGAGCCTGCACGAACCGTTGACCGGCCTCTATAACCGGGCCTACTTCGGGGAGACGCTGGAGCGCCTGCGCGGCTCCAACTCCTACCCGATCAGCCTCGTCTCGACCGACGTGGACGGACTGAAACTCATCAACGATACCATGGGTCACCGCCAGGGTGACGAACTGCTCCGTGCCTATGCCGCTATGCTCCGGAAGTGCTTCCGCCATGGCGATGTCGTAGCCCGCGTCGGCGGAGATGAATTCGCCGCCATCCTCCCCCGTACCGGGCCGCGGGAAGTGGAGAAGCTCCAGAAAGCCCTGGAAGAGGAATTGACCGCCTTCAACAACTCCCACGACGACCTCGTCCTCAGTGTATCGGTGGGCTCGGCGACCGCGGCGGACGACTCCTTCTCTCTGGAAGAGACTTTCAACATGGCGGACAAGAACATGTACCGCGACAAGCTCCATCGCAGTTCCAGCGCCGTACACGGCATCGTTAAGGCGCTCTTGACCGCGCTGGCCGCCAAGGACTATGTGGCGGAAGGGCACACGCGCCGGGTGACGGCCATGGCTAGGCAACTGGGCAAGTCCGCTGGGTTGGCGAACAAAGCCCTGTCCGAACTGGAGCTTCTAGCCGAAGTGCACGACCTAGGAAAGGTGGGCATCCCGGACCACGTTCTGTTTAAGGAGGGGCCGCTGACCGCGGAAGAGCGGCTGCAGATCCGCGAACACTCCGCCATCGGATACCGCATCGCCCGGGCCTCACCCGAGCTGGCCCACATCGCGGACATGATCCTCCACCACCACGAGTGGTGGAATGGGCAGGGATACCCATCCGGACTGAAAGGGCCGGAGATTCCCGTGGCCTGCCGAATCCTGGGCATCGTGGATGCCTACGACGCCATGACCAACGACCGGCCTTACCGGAGAGCCATGGGGCAGGCCGAAGCGGTGAGGGAATTACAAAACTGTACCGGCAAGCAGTTCGACCGGCGGCTGGTGCGGCTCTTCGTGCAGCAGCTCCAATGTCAGGCTCAGCTCCAAGCCCGCCCTCAACCTCGGGCTCAGGCTCAGGTCCAAGCTCAATCTCAGCCGCGGGGCGCCGCGGGTACCCGCGAGGCCCGTGCGGAGAATGTGGCCGGCGACAGCTGAGACGACCGCAGGCGACCGCAGGGAACGGGCCAGGCGACCGCAGGGAACGGGCGCCGCCGGAGCGAATCGGATGCCCAGAGGATGTTGGGAAAACTCTCCCCGGGGGTGCCGACCGCAATGCCAGCCATCGCCTATCTGAATGGACGTTTCCTTCCTATCGAAGAAGCTACCGTCAATATCGAAGACCGCGGTTTCCAGTTCGGTGATAGCCTGTACGAGGTGATCCGCCTATACGGTGGAAAACCCTATCGCGCACCCCAGCACCTAGCGCGCCTTTACCGCGGCCTCAAGATGATCGACCTAGACCCCGGTCTTTCGCCCGGTGAACTTGAGGGCGCGGTCGTCGAACTGGCCCGTCGCGCCGCCGTGTCCGATGCGTTCGTCTACATCCAGATCACCCGCGGCGTCATGCCCCGCAACCACCCCATCCCGCAGCAGCGGATCCAGCCGAATGTCATCCTCACCTGCCGCCCGGCCGAACGCTACCCTCTCGAGGTCCGGAAGAACGGCGTTACGGCCATCACCCACCCAGACATCCGGTGGCAGTGGTGCTCCATCAAGGCCACCACGCTGTTGGCCAACGTGTTGGTGCGTACCAAGGCGGTGAACGGCGGCCACTACGACGCCATTCTCCACGAGGACGGCGTGATAACCGAGGGCACAGTGTGCAACGCTTTCGCGGTGATCGACGGCGTCATCCGCACCCACCCCTTGGACGGGCGCATTCTGGAAGGCGTCAGCCGCGGCGCGGCGCTGGAAGTGGCAAGGGCGGCCGGGATGGCCGTGGAGGAGCGGGCTATCGGCTTGGACGAGCTGGCGCGGGCCAGCGAAGTTTTCTTCACCGACACCGGATGCGAGGTCATTTCGGTGGTGCAGGTGGATGGGCGTCCCGTTGGCGACGGCAAGCCGGGGCCGGTGGCCACGGCCCTCTGGAACGGGGTCAATGAGATCATAGAGAAAGAGTGCGGGCTATAGCCTTACTTCTTAGCCGTGGTCGAAGCCGGCACCATCTGCAGGACTTGCACGCCCGGAGCCTTCTTCAGAGCGTCCTCAGTGAAGGGCATGGTCTTGTACTTACCGCTCATCCACAGGTTACGCTGGTCGGCGTAGTGGCTTGAGAACCTTTGGCCGGACTCGCCCACGGCCATGACGTCCATGGACCCCTGGCCGGCTCCGCCCATGGCGGATAAGTCCACGGTGAAACGCCACGGCGCCGCCGAGGTGACGGGGAAAGGTGCACTGCCAAGGGAGAAGGACTCGGCCTTCGGCGTGGCCCAACTCCCATCGACGGGCAGGGGGCCGACGTTGAACAGTTTGTCCAGAGGTTTTCTCGCACCCATGGGGTGGTCGAAGGTGATGGTGTGCAGCCGCCCCCAGGTCCACTTGGCCTCGTCGGGGCCGGCCACCTTGGTCAGCTCCGCCACGGCCATCCCGAAAGCCTTGCGGATGCAGTCCCCGGCGGTCTCCACCTTTCCGGACGTGGCAATGTCGTCAAACCACTTCTGGTTCGGGTCGGCGCCGGTGAGCATGCGGTCTAGGGTGTTGGTGGCCGTCCCCGCCCCAATGTAACGCTTGAACAGGTCCGGCCCCATCTCGTCCTGGAACGTGGCCTCCAGCAGTTTCCGGTACAGGTCGTGGTAGACCGACGGGCCCACTGAACCGGCGGCGTCGTTGAAGATCTCCTTGGTGAAGTAACTGTCGAGCGCGACCAGCGCGGCCTTGGCCGCGGTCTGCTGGTCCGCCGGAAGGCCCGCCTCCGCCAGCACGTCCTTCTCTTTCAGTGCCTTCTGGATAACCGGGGCCAGCAACTTGGCCTGCGCGTTGCCGGTGTAGTTCTGCAGTGCTTGCATATCGTCCAGACTGAGCTTGGGTTTGGAGGTCAGGTACGACCGGATGGACATGATCCGGTAGGGAGAAGACCACTCCGAACTGATGAAATAGGGATAGTCTGGCCCGGCGACGCGGTTGTTGGCGGTGGCGATGAAGCCGTCGGGCGGGTTGAACAGCGTTGGCACTTGGTCCATGGGCACGTAGCCTTGCCACTCGTATTCGCCCGCCCAGCCGGGCACGGGGAAGAGGCCGTTTCCCTTCTTGCGGATGGGGTAGAGGCCGTTGGCCTTGTAGCCGATGTTCCCGTCGACGTCGGCATACACGAAGTTCTGGGCGGGCGTCCAGAAGTACTTCAGGGCGTCGGTCCACTCCTGCCAGTTACGGGCTTGGTCCATAGCGAGGATCGCTTTGACTTCGAAGGATTTCTCATAGGCGGTCCACCTCAAAGCCAGGGGCTGGTCGGCGCCGGGGAAGAGGCCGGTGATGATGGGACCGTGGCGGGTGACGAGGATCTCCTTGTGGACGGGTTGGGTCTTGCCCTTGACCTTGATATCCTCGGGGATGACGGTGGCTTTCTCCCATTTGCCCTCGTACTCGAACTCGGTGGGATCCTTCGGGTTCGGTTTTTCGATGTAGAGGTCTTGCACGTCGGGACCTACGTTCGTTTCTCCCCAGGCGATGTGGTCGTTATGGCCCGCCACGACGCCGGGGATGCCGGGGAACATGACGCCGGTGACATTCATCTTCCCGGCGACGGAGATATGGTTCTGATACCAGATGGCGGGCTGCTTGATCTCCAGGTGCATGTCGTTGGCCAAGAGCGGCTGGCCGGTGGTGGTGCGCGAGCCGGACAGGACCCAGTCATTGCTGCCGAGGCCGAAGGTGGAGGCGTCGAACCGGGACTGGTCGATGGTGTCGGCCATGTCCAGGAAGGTCTGCAGGGGGAGGGCAGGGGACTGCGCAAGGAGAGATGTTTCCTCCTCTACCTCGTCCGTCCGCGATACCGGCGTCGCCGACTGGGATGATGGTATGGTGATGGGCCCGTACTCCGGGTAGACCGGGAAAAGCTCGGCCGCGCGCTCGGGGCCGACCTTGGTGTTCAGGGCCATGAAGAACAGCTCGGTGCTGAGATTCCCGCCCAGCACCCAAGCCATGTACTTGCCGATGGCCAGCGAATCCACGGGCGTCCACGGGTCCGGCTTGTAGCCCAGGATGGTGAACTCCAGGGGCAGCTCGCCGCCGGCATCCTTCAGGAAAGCGTTCACCCCGTCGGCGTACGCCTGGAGCAGCGACTTGGTGCCCGCGTCGAGGAGCCCGTAAGTGCCTTCGGCCGTGCGTAGAAAGCCAAGGGTGCGCAGAAACACATCGGCGCTCACATAGCTCTCGCCGAAGATTTCCGCCAGGCGGCCGCGCACGGCGCGCCGGGAAAGGTCCATCTCCCAAAGGCGATCCTGCGCCTGCACGTAGCCCTGGGCGAAGAAGGCATCTTCCATAGTCTGGGCGAAGATGTGAGGGACGCTGTAGGAGTCGCGGTAGATGTTCACTGGCGCGGACACGCCGGAGGCCAGGCCGGGGCCGGCCGGTGAAACGGTCAGACGGCCGGAAGTGACCGGGAGCGACCGGCGGGCCACCCAGGTGAAAGCCCCTCCGGCCACGATCACCAGGATGAGCACGGTCGCCAGGACCCAGCGGATGATGCGACCGACGCGACCGGCGTGGCCGGTGCGGCCGGTGCGGTCGGCGCGGTCAACGCTTTGGGAGCGCGGGGGCTTGAAGGACATCGGCTGTCGACCTCCCGAACGATGGATGCGGATACAGCGGATGCATGCGGGTGCATAGGGCGAAACCGTCCGTCGGCTTCGCCGGAAAGCCCGGCCTTTCCTTCTGAAAATCCAGGAATACGGGGGCATCGTCAATGAGCGGCATCATGCCGAATGTAAACGTCTTGCCGTTAAGGGAACGCGCCCAGGTCCGGAACAGATGGCTGTCCGTGAGGCTGGATGAGGTCTTGCCCGCCCTGATGGCCCGCGAGGGATTCGATCTCTGGATCATCGCCGCCCGCGAGAATAACGAGGACCCCGTGATCATGACCATGCTTCCGGAGCCGATGATGGCGGCGCGCCGGCGGACCATCCTCTTGTTCTTCCGGCGTCCCGACGGTGGTGTGGACCGCTACGTGGTCTCCCGCTACGGCCTGGGCGAGTACTACGAGGCGGTCTGGGACCCCGACGGAGGTGATGAGTGGTCCTGCGTGGGGCGGCTCGTCGCCGAACGCGACCCCAAGGTCATTGGGGTCGACGTCTCCCATACTTTCGCCTACGGCGACGGCCTGACCCACTCCGAGTATGAACTGCTGATGAAGTCCCTCGGTTCTACCTACGCCCTGCGCTGCCGTGGCGCGGAGCGGCTGGCCGTCGGCTGGTTGGAGTGGCGGACCAGGCCGGAGGAGGACGCCTACCCCGGCATCGTCCGGATCGCCCACGAGGTGGTGGCCGAGGCTTTCTCGGGGCGGGTGATCCACCCCGGGGTCACCACGGCCGACGACGTCGTCTGGTGGGTCCGGCAGCGTTTCACGGACTTGGGGCTCAGGGCGTGGTTCCAGCCGACCATCTCCGTCCAGGCGGAGGGCCTGACCGACCCGGGTCCGGGCGCGGCGGCGGCCCGTCCCAAGGCGGACCGGACCACTGCGGCGCCGGCTGCGCCCACACCGCCCACACCGCCCGCACCGGCGCCATCCCGCCGGCGGCTGATCCTGCCGGGTGATGTCCTTCACTGCGACGTGGGGCTGGTCTATTTGGGCTTGTGCACCGACACTCAGCAGAACGCCTACGTCAGGAGGTCGGGGGAGACGGACGCGCCGGCCGGCCTCAAGGCCGCCTTGGCGGTGGGTAACCGATTCCAAGACATCACTGTCTCCCAGTTCGTCGCCGGACGCACGGGGAACCAGATCCTGGCCGGCGCGCTGGAGCGGGCGGCGGCCGAGGGCATCAAGGCCAGCCTTTACACTCACCCGCTGGGATACCACGGCCACGCCGCCGGGCCCACGATCGGGCTTTGGGACGCGCAGGGAGGGGTGCCCGGGCGCGGTGATTACGAACTGTTTGACCACACCTGCCATGCCTTGGAGCTAAACGTCCGGTGTGGGATGCCGGAATGGGGCGGCCAGGAGGTGCGGATGGCCCTGGAGGAAGACATCCTCTTCAGCGGGGGTCAGGTTCACTTCCTGGACGGCAGGCAGACCAGCCTCCATTTGATATAGAACGAGCCGGCAAGGTAACGGTGAAGCAGGTCCCTTGACCAAAGACGGACCGCACTTCCACGGTGCCACCGTGCAAGGCGATCAGGCTGCGCACGATGGCCAGCCCGAGGCCCGTTCCGCCGGTAGACCGGTTCCGGGCCTTGTCCGTGCGGTAGAACCGGTCGAAGACGTGGGGGAGGTCATCCGGGGAGATCCCGGGTCCGGTGTCGGCTACAGCCATCCGGACCCGGGCGCCCTCCGCCCAGACCCGGACAGTTATCCGACCGCCGCCCGGCGTGTAGTGTAATGCGTTTGATAGCAAATTGACCAGCACTTGGCGTAGGCGGCCCTCATCGCCGGTGAGCGTGGGCAGCCCGGGTTTTGTATCCAGCGCCAGTGTGATGCCCCGGTCCATCGCCGCGGGACTCATGCTGTCCAGAACGTCGGTCGCCAGGTGTCCCAGGTCGACCGGGGCCATGTTCAGAGATAGCCGGTCAACTTCGGCCAGAGAAAGATCCCGCACGTCGTCCACCAGGCGGGTCAAGGCAATCACGGCATCCTGCAAATGCAGGACCTGTTCCGGGTTCAGGGGTTCCACGCCGTCCTGCATCATGTCCAGACGGCCTTTCAGCACCGCCAAGGGGTGGCGCAGCTCGTGCGCCACGTCGGCCAGGAGCTGCCGCCGCGCTTTCTCCTCCCTCTCCAGGCGATCCGCCATGCGGTTGAAAGACCGTGCCAGCGCCGCTACCTCATCGTCACCTTCCACGGGGACGCGCAGCGATAGATCGCGCAGGTCGAGCCGCTCCACGGCGTCCTCCAGACGGCCGAGGCGCCGGACGATCATGCTTGCCGTACCGATTCCGAAGGCCGCCGCCATAATCGCCAGCCCTGGAAACAGCATCCGCATGTGGGTCGGCGGCAGACCAAAGCCCATCCGCCCCAGGCTGGTCAGGCTTAAAGCCACGCCCAGGGAAGCGAAGGCCACGATGATGAAGTAGATGGCCATCCTCCTCCGGAGACCTGAGCGACGCCGGTGCCGGAACCGCGGACCCCATCCATAGCTCATGGCCGGTCCCCTTTCGGGGGCACAAGTCTGTAGCCCGTGCCGTGCATCGTCTGGATGAGTTGGTCGACGCCGAGCTTACGGCGCAAGTGGCTGATATGGCTGTCGATGCTGCGTTCATACCCCTCGTAATAGTCGCCGGTGGCCGCTTCCATCAATTGCCCCCGCGAAAAGACCCGGTTGGGATTGCGGGCCAGTACGGCGAGTACCTTGAACTCGGTGGCGGTGAGGGGCACGTCCTGGCCCGCCCTTTGCACGGTCTGTCCCGCCAGGTCGATGCGAACATCCCCCAGGGTAACGATTTCACCCGCCGGTGGCGCCACTTCAGGGTGGGTGCGCCGCAGAACGGCCCGGATACGCGCCACCAGTTGACGCATGCTGACGGGTTTGGTCAGGTAGTCGTCAGCGCCGATCTCCAGGCCGACGATGATGTCGGGCTCCTCATTCCGGGCAGTCAGCATGATGATGGGTGTGTGACCGGTGGCGCGGACCTGGCGCGCCACATCAAGGCCGCTCAGGCCAGGCAGCATCCAGTCCAGCACAATAAGGTCAGGCTGGCGCTCCCGCCAGACGCGCATCGCTTCGGTGCCGTCGGCCACCTCGGCCGTGGCATAGCCCTCGCTGCGCAGATATTCGGTCATCAGAGGGCGAAGCTTCGGATCATCCTCGACAACCAGAATCAACTCGTTGGCCATGAGTTTACCCTTCTGGCGCGGTGTGGCAATTCCTTGGCAGTGGCGGCCGCCTCCACAAAAACACCACATCTCCGCAACACGCCCGCGAAAGTGTCCTGTTACTTTAGATTCTGTCAGACCACATCATTCAAAAAGGGGTGACGTCTCATGTGGTGGTGGCACGGCTACGGTTTTGCGTTCTTCCCGGCCTTGCTGCTTCTGCTCTTCGGAGTGCTGTTGATCACACGCATCTTCATGTTCCGGCGTTGCTGGCACATGGGGATGGGTCACTATGGCGGCTATGGAGGTCCGTGGGGCGACCGGTTTGAGGCTGAGGCGGTGCTGCGGCGGCGTCTGGCCAACGGCGAGATCAGCGAAGACGAGTACAAGAGGCTCTTGGACATCCTGAGAAAGTAGGACAGGGCGGCGGACGGGCTCCGCTCAGGACACAGGGAGTGAACGATCGAGCGAACAAAAGGGAAAGGGAAAGGCCCCCGGAGGACCGGGGGCCTTTCGTAGTCTAGCGGGGCCTGCTTCCGACTAAGCCTTCTTGTTTTCCTCACCGCTGGGCCGTTTGAGAAGGCCCATCACACCGACTACGACGACGCCAGCTACGATAACGATACCGATAACCTTGAAGAACTCTGCCATTTCGGTGCCCCCCTTTGTACGTGTGTGTCACAGATTGGACGCCAAGACTGCTGCAACGGGTTGTGAGTTGTGAAAGTCGGCCCAAATCTAGTGTATGTTCCGCTGGGAGAAAAATCAAGGGCTTCCTTCCAGTAGGGTAATTTTCGAGGGGCGAATAAAAATTGACGCTCCCGTCGCCCTCCTTCCTCCGGGTGAAAGGGCATGAGAGCACGTTCAAGGGACGGGAAGTTCAGGTGGCAGGTGGTAGATGACATCCCCCTTTTCATTCAGGAATTCGATTCTGGGAACGTCGTTGGCGTCTACCACCATCCGGATCCGGTCACGGCCTTGAGTGTCGGCCATGGTGACCTTCAGGTCCCCGTTGGTCGAACGTCCCATGAACATCCGCGTGCGCCCGAAGGCGCCACGCTTGCCATCCTCCTGGACTTCGCGCAGAGCCGCTTCCTTCTCCGGGCCCTCGGCCATACTGTTAGCCTTGAGCCATTTTCTGGCCGCTTCGAAGCCCACCGGCCGGTCCCAGATGGTGATTCCGTAGAACGGTTTGCCCTTCTCCTCACTGTACTGGAGGCCGATCACCTGGTCACCATCGAAGCGGTCGAAGGTCAGCGAAGCATTGGCGGCATAGCCATCGGCGCTACCCTTCCTGGTGAAAACCAAGCCCCCACACTCCACTCCCCTGTCGTCGTAAAACATGATTCCGGCCGCCTTGGGCCTTTCGTAGGTCAGGCCATCCATCTCCCAACCGGGGCACTGCTCATTGTTGAACAAGGCCATCCTGAGGGTGCCGTCTTTCTCCCGGATGTTGATGCGTTCGACGTCAATCTCCTTGAAAACGGCCCTTCGGTCACCGTCAGCACTTTCCGCCACAGCACAATTCCCTCCGTTTGGTTCCGAATGTTTCCGGTACCGCGGCTCCATCCCCAGCCGATGCACGAGGAGTGAAGGCTAACCGCAAATCAGGCTGGCCAGGTCCCGCGGGTAGTAGGTCAGGAGTTCGATGCCGTCGTTCGTGACCACAAGGGTATCGGAATGCCGGAACCCGCCCAGCCCCGGAACATAGATGCCGGGTTCTACACTGAAGACCATGCCGGGCTGGATGATGGTCTGGTCCCCGATGTCAAAGAAGGGCCCCTCATGTCCCAGCAGGCCCAGGGCGTGTCCCTGGTGGTGGCGCCAGTAAGCCCACAGGCCGTGGCGCTCGAAAACGGCCCGGACGGCCTCGTCCACCTTCGCGCAGGGGAGGCCGGGTTTGATGGCGGCGAAAGCGGTTTCCTGCATCTCCAGCATGAGGTTAAAGAAACGGGCCTGCTTGGAGTCGGGCTCACCCACGAACATGGTCCGCTCCAGTTCGCTGCCGTAGCCCCAGACCGCCGCCCCGGCACCCGTGACCAGGACGTCGCCGGTCTTTAGCCGCAGGTTCTTGGTGATGGCGTGGGGCAGGGCCGCGTTCGGGCCGATTTGGCCGCGGAAGCCGGCATGGGCCCCCGCGCCGCGCGTGCTGCGCGGCTCGAAAGAGGGGCCCAGCGTCTTGATCATGGCCGCCGTGGCTTCCAAGGAGGCGCGAGCGGAAATCTCGGTCTCCGTACGTCCCGGCAGGGAGTACTCCTGCAATAGAGCGTGGGCCAGATTGCCCCAGCGCGCGCTCTCGCGGATGAGGGCGACCTCGCCGGGGGACTTGATGACCCGGTGTCGCTCGATGAGTTTGGGGGCGAGGATGACCTTGGTGCCGGGCAACACTTCCTCCAGCTTCGGGCCATCGTAACCCTGCGGCGACCCGTATCCGGGAGCGTCGGCGGCGATGGCCACGCCTCCACCCAGCCCTATCTCGCGGAGCAGGTCGGCCAGGTGAAGCATGGGATGCTTCTCACCGGGGTATTCCGGATAGGCGTGTATGGCGTCGCAGGCCGCTTCCTCAGCGGCATGCTCCTGCTCCAAGCGCGGAACGAACAGCGTCGTGGACCCGTCACCGGCGATGATCAAGGCCGCCGGCCGCTCCGTGGAGAAGAAGGCGAATCCCGTAAGGTAGAAAACGGACGTGGCATTGAAGAGAACGAACCCCCCCGCGCCCTGTTCCTTGACCTCCCGCAGAGCGCGCTCGCGCCTTTCCTTCAGTTCCGTGACGCTGATTCTCAACTCTGTCATGGCAGACCCTCCGCTTCTTTGATTGGCCACCTTCGGGCAGAAAGTCGACGATCAACGATGCTCTCCCGTCCCGGTTTCGGCCCGATGCCGGGGACTTCCTCCCGGCACCGGCCGCCGCGGGCGCCGGACAAGGGAGAAGGAGGGAAACGGCTGGTACTCAAGAACACGTGGACATGGCCTTCCACAAGGGGATGACGACCTGATGATCCTTGTCCTCCGACGTGTCCGGTCCGCGGTGATGGCTGTGGGCCTTCTGGTCTGCCTGGTTTTGATGGTTACGGTGGCTTCCGGCTGCCAGGCGGCCAAACCGAAGCAGGCCAACACGGGCCCGTCGGCAGGGAGCGCGGGCGGGGCAGCCGGCCCACCGGTGGGTTCCAATCCCCCGGCGACAACCGGCGGCACCAAGACCGTGCGGGGCATGACTCTCTCTCCGCGGAGTTTCGGCGCCGATGACTTCAAGGAATTCCCGGGCCTCGCCGCCCAGATGGGCGGAGCCCTCAGCTGGGCCGGTGACTGGAACGAAATCGCCGGGGAAAAGGGAGGGCCGGCCGTGACCGTTTCCCTGGCGGCCGGTGCCAAGCTGACTCCCGTGTTGGAACTCCAGTTCTTCAGCCAGTCCGTTGGCAAGCTTCTGCGCCCTCTCGACACCTCCACGCAGAGAAGCTATCGGGACGGCGCGGTGGCCTTCGTCCAAAAGAATAAGCCCAGGTATCTCGGGCTTGGTATCGAGGTGAACGTCCTCTACGAGAGAAGCCCGTCCGATTTCGACTCCTTCGTCAAGTTCTACGACCAGATGTACGATGCGGTCAAGGCTGCTTCTCCGGACACCCGAGTCTTCACCATCTTCAACCTTGAGAAGATGAAGGGGCTCGGCGGTGGCCTGTTCGGCGGCGCCAATGACCCGGCCAAGGCGCAGTGGGCCTTGCTCGACCGCTTCCCCAAGGCCGATCTGGTCGCCTTCACCACCTACCCGGGGCTTATCTACAAGAGTCCGGCGGATATCCCGGCCGACTACTACTCCGAGATCCAGAAGCACGTCACCGCGAAACCCATCGCCTTCACGGAGATCGGCTGGCATACGGCGACATCACCGGCAGGGTGGGAGAGTAGCGAAGCGGAGCAAGCGGAATTCATAACCCGCTTCTTCCAACTGGCCGCGCCGGTGAACCCCGAACTGGAGATCTGGTCTTTCATGTTCGACCAAGCTGTGGCAGTGCCATTCGCCAGCATGGGGCTCCGTCGCAGTACTGACGGCGGCGCCAAGGCCGGCTGGAGGGCATGGATCGAGACTAAATAGAAGGAAATGGTTAGCGACTGTATCCAGAAAGGATGACCCACATGGCACCAGGCAAGACCTTCATCAAAGCAGCGCTACTCCTGGATGGCAGCGGGGCGGACCCGGTCCGCAATCCCGTAATAGTGGTGGAAGACGACCGCATCACCGACGTGACCAGGGGCCCCCTGGCCGGCGAGGTGGATGGGACCGTGGTCGACCTCGGTGACAAGACCTTGATGCCCGGCATGTGCGACGCCCACGTACACCTCTTCGGCGTGCGCGGCATGGGGCCGGCCGAGTCGATAGTCCCGCCCCACGACCTCCTGGTGCTGCGGGCGGCGGAAGACTGCCGGAAGATGCTCATGGCCGGGTTTACCTCGACGCGCGACTGCGGCAGCACCATCGGCCTTTCGCTGGCGCGCGCCGAAAAGGAGGGCATCCTGGTCGGCCCGCACATCTGGGCCTCGGGCAAAGTCATCACCCAGACCGGCGGGCACGCCGACGTGCACTTCCTGCCGGTCGAACAGGTCAAGGCCGACCCGAATGCCGGCGGTCGCATCGCCGACGGTCCCGACGAGTGTCGTCGCGCCGCCCGAGAAGTGTTGCGTTCGGGCGCCGACTTCATCAAGATCTGCACCAGCGGCGGTGTGGGGTCGGAGAAGGACCACCCGCTGGACGAGCACTACACCATCCCCGAAATCCAGGCCATTACCGAGGAGGCCCACCGGGCCGGGCGGCGTGTCGCTACCCACGCCCAGGGTGCGCCGGGCATCAAGAACGCCATCCGCGCCGGTGTCGACACCGTGGAGCATGGGTATTTCCTTGATAATGAAACCATCGACCTCATGCTGGAGCACGGCACCTACTTCGTCCCCACCATCGCCCTGATCGAGGTTTTCCGGAAGGGGATGGAGCGGCCGGCGGACCTCCCGCCCTGGCGCCGGAAGAAGCAGCCCGAGTGCATCGCCGCCATGGAGGTCAGTTTCCCGAAAGCTTACGAGGCCGGCGTCAAGATGGCCGCTGGCACCGATTACTTCGGACCGCCGCTGCGCGCCCACGGCGATAACGCCGACGAGCCCATCACCATGGTGAAGATGGGGATGAGCACGCGCGACGCCATCCGCGCCGTGACCTTGGGCGGCGCCGAGTGCATCGGTTGGGAGAAAGACTACGGAACGGTGGCCAAGGGCAAAGTGGCCGACATCATCGCCATCGCCGGTAACCCGCTGGATGACATCACCTTGCTGAAGACGGGTGTACGCTTCGTGATGAAGTCGGGGAAGGTGTACCGCCAGGATTGAAGACGGTTTCACCGCGGCTCCTGGGGGCGCCGCTATGCGCTATGACTGAAATCCGGACGATGACTCCTGCCGACTGGCTCGCCTTTCGGAACTGGCGGGGCGGCGACAACTACACGGACGGGGTAATCGGCTTCGAGTTTGAAGAGCATTTGGCGAGGAGACGCATCATCCTCTTGGCCGTCGATGGCCCCGAGATCATCGGGACGGTCCAGTTCGTGCTCTCCCACGACGATCCGGAGCTTGGTGACGGTCGTACCATCGCCTACCTCCAAGCGCTGGAGGTACGGCCCGACCACAGGCGACGGGGGGTGGGGCGGTCACTGGTGAAGAAGGTCGAAGCCCTGGCCTCGGGTCGCGGCTTCGCCCAATTGGCTCTGATGGTAGAGCCCGACAACCGTCCCGCGCTCGGCCTTTATGAGAAATGTGGGTTCACCGCCTTCAAGGAATCCACGGACACTTGGAGGGATAGGGAATACCCCGTGCTCTGTCTGAGGAAGAGCTTGGCACCAGCGCAGGGCTCCCTGGTTATGTAGACATCTCGACCTGCCCAGTCCACGACGCCAATGCCCCTCCCGACCGGCCGAAGAAAGTGGACTCACGACGACCATACCCAGTTCCACTCTCGAAAAAAGTGGTCGATGGCGCCCAGGGGCTCAGACTGGCTCCCGCAATCCGCCGGGAGTCCGGCCGTTACCGGCTGAGCGGCCCTCGTAGAGTCGCAAGAACACCACTCCGGCGAGGATAACCACCCCTCCAAGGACCTGAATCGCCCCCATTCGCTCACCCAGTAGGAAGTAGGCAATGACGGCCGTGTAGGCGGGTTCCATGGTGGCCACCAGGTTCGCCACGCTGGAAGGAAGGTAGACAAGGGAGACGTTATACAGCCCGAACCCGGCCACGGTGGGCCCGGCGGCCAGGAGGAAGAGCATCCCCCAGCCGACCCAAGCCTTGCCCAGCCAGAGGAGGTCGGCCGAGCGCGCCGCCCCGCCGAAGGCGGACAGGGCGGGCGTCAGGTTGAACATGAGCATGAACAGGGCGGCGAAACCGAAGGTGTAGAACAGGGTGGTCCAAGGGTTTAGGCCACGTTGCGAGGCCGACCTTCCCATGAGGCTGTAGCCGGCGTACCCCAGCCCCGAGAGCGTCCCGAGGGAGATGCCGGGAAGTCCGGAGCGCCAGTCGGCCGCCCCCACCACTCCGGAAACCAAGATCACCCCGCCCAGGCACAGGGCCACCGCCAGTAGCTTCGCCCAGCCCAGGCGCTCCCGAAGAAACCACCATCCCAGTAGGGCGGTGAACCCGGCCGAGCAATAGACCAACACCGTGGCCACGGCCGCCCCGTTCAGGGCCACCGAAAGCGTCCAGAGGCCGTTGAAGACGGCCAAGAGGAGACCGTAGAGGAGTAGGTAGTGAACGTCCCTGGGTCTCACGCGTAACAGGCCCGGGCGTGCCAGGCCCAAGACGACCAGGACCGTTAGGGCGGTGAACCCTAGCCGCCAGCAAGCCAACACCAGCGCGGGAATCCTATAAGTTTGAGTCAGGTAGCGGATGAAGACGGCCGTCGTGGAGAGGATGACCGTGCCGGCCATGGCGACAAGGTATCCGTGCGTGAGCCTTGACGGAGTAGTTGAGGAGTTCGGGGCATTTAGAAGGCGCGATGGTTTCGAAGTCGGCATAACGTTGCGGTTTCTCCGCGGCTGGGCAGGTACCCTCCAGAAGGCTCCGAACTCTGATAATAGGTCTAGCCGCGACGCGAAAGGGGCCTGGTCAGGCTGGTTCAGACCGCTGATGTTCTCATCGTTGGAGCAGGCATCGCCGGGGCGAGCTGCGCTTACCATCTGGCGAAAGCAGCGCCCGGTCTTAGGATTACCATTGTCGAAAAGGAGCCTCTACCCGGTACAGGAGCAACCCGCTACAGTACCGGTGGGATTCGCCACCAGTTTTCCACGGAGCTGAACATCCGTCTGACTCAGCGTAGCCTCCAGGAGTTCCAGCGCTGGCCTGAAGAAATGGGCGGGGACATCGGCTTTCGCCAGCACGGGTACTTCTTCGTCACCGCCAGGAAGGAAACTCTGGCGGGTCTGAAGGCGGCGGCCGAACTGCAACGATCGTTGGGCGTCCCTACACGCATCCTGGAGGGTCCGTCCGGCGGTGAAGCGGTGGTAGGGGAGGCGGCCCGTACCCGAGCCGGCGCCAACCCTTACGAGGCCTTGTTCCCCGGTATTCGAACGGAAGATCTGGCGGGCGGGAGTTTCTGCCCCCTCGACGGCTCGGCCGACCCCAGTCTAGTCTTGGATGGTTACCTCCGCCAGGCGGTCCGGTTGGGCGCAAAGCTCATCACCGGTTGCCACGTCACCTCGCTGACACGCCCGGAAAACGATGACTCCGATAAGGTCTCCGGTGTGCAGACGTCGGCCGGTCCTATCTCCGCCGGAACGGTCATCCTCACGGCCGGGCCGACCATGGCCACTTTGGCCGCCACTGCCGGCGTTGATCTTCCTATCCGGCCCTATCGCCGGCAGGTGTTTGTGTTCTGGACACCGCCCGAGTTGGCCACCGGCGACCCGCCGCTGCTGGTTGACCTGGATACGGGCTGGTACGCGCACCGCGAAAAGGGCGGCGCCTTGCTCATGGGTGGTACGGACCGCGACACAGCTCCCGGTACCAGTCAGGCTGTCGATTGGCCGGGCCTGGATACGGTCGCCGCCGCGGCTCTCAAGCGTGTGCCGCGCCTGGCCGAAGCCGGTCTGGTCCGCGCCTACGTGGGCATCCGCGCCCTGACGCCCGACTTTCACGCCATTGTCGGCCGTCCCGGCGGCCTTTCCGGTATTCTCGTCGCCGGTGGGTTCTCGGGTCACGGGTTTATGCACAGCCCCGCCATCGGCGAGATCATCGCCGCAATGGCCTTGGAGCGGCCTGTTCCTTTCGAAATCGACCTGGCCCACCTGTCGCCCGACCGGTTCGACACCCAGCAAGTCCACGCGGAGCGGGCCATCTTCTAGAGTGAAATCGCCCCAACACCAAGGGAGCCGCGGCTCAGACCAGGCCGGGGATAGAAGGCGCGGCGACCTCATATAAGGAGAGACCGTCCGATGACCCATGCTAATAGCTTGTTTGACACCCACATCGAGAGCTGGATGAACCTCCCCGGCCTGACACTGCACCGCGTGACCCAGGTAATCCCCACCCCAGTCGTGGACGACCTGGCCGCCGCCGTCCGCCGCGAGATCGGGTCGCTGCGCCTTCCCGCCCGTCTCCCGCCGGGAGCCAAGGTAGCCGTCACCGCCGGCAGCCGCGGGATCACGAACATCGCCCGCATTCTTGCCCTTGCCGTCGGCGAGCTGAAAGCGGAAGGATTCACCCCCTTCCTGGTCCCGGCCATGGGCAGTCACGGCGGCGCCACCGGCGAGGGGCAGAAGGAGCTTCTGGCCCGCATCGGCATCACCGAGGAGGTGGTCGGCGCCCCCATCCGGTCGTCGATGGAGGTAGTGGAAGTCGGCCGCGACAGCCACGGCGTCCCCGTCTACGCCGACCGCACCGCCTGGACCGAGGCCGACGGGATTCTCGTGGTTAACCGTGCCAAGCCGCACACCGAATTCAGCGGCTCCATCGCCAGCGGCCTCTTGAAGATGCTGGTTATCGGCCTTGGGAAGCACCGCGGCGCCCTCACCGCCCACAAGCAGACGCTTTCCCGCGCTTTCATGGGCACGCTCCCCGAAATGGGCCGTGTGATCCTGGCCGGCGGGCACGTGGTGGGCGGGCTGGCCATCGTCGAAAACTACCGCGAGGAGACCCACAGCGTCCACGGGGTCATGCCCGAAGACTTCGAGGCCGCCGACACTCGCCTGACGGCGCTTTCCACCAGCCTCCTGGGGCGCCTGCCCTTTGAGGACCTGGACGTCCTGGTGGTAGACTGGGCGGGGAAGGAGATCAGCGGGAACGGCATCGACCCCAACGTCATCGGTCGCCGCATGTTCATCGGCGAGCCTGAACCGACGTCGCCCAAGATCCGCCGCATCTTCCTGCGTGACCTGACTCCTGTCACCCACGGTAACGCCCTCGGTATCGGGCTGGCCGACTTCTGCACGCGCCGGGCGGCGCAGCAGGTGGACTTCTACACCACCTACACCAACGCCATCACCGCCATGATCCCGGAGAAGGGCCGCCTGCCGGTGGTGTGCGAACACGACCGCCAAGGGGTGGAGTGGTCCATTCTCACCGGCTCCCCCGAGTTGGACCCGGCGCTGGTCCGGCTGGCTTGGATCAAGAACACCCGGGACCTGGAGACCTTCTATGTCAGCCCGGCCCTGCTGCCTGAGATCGCCGGCCGCGGCGACCTGACCATCGAGAGCCAGGCCACCCAGGTGACCTTCAACCCTACCTCGGGAAACGTAGTACCTTTCTGGAAGGACTAGCTGGTCATTCGGTGGGGCGAATGAGGCAGGAGGCGAAGAGAGAAGGCCCGCGGTGGCCGTTTCCCTTGACGTCAGGGCTAGGCGCGGGCCGCGCGCTGCGACAACCCCGCCTTGACGATGGAAACCAGTTCCTTGGGGCAGGTGGTTTTCTCCACCGTCCGGTCGACGCCGGCAGTGGCGGCGCGCCGGGTCAGGCGGTCGTTCGGATAGCCGGTCATGAGGACGATAAAACCGCCGTAGCCTGCCTTTCGAAGTAGTTCCGCGGCGGTCACGCCATCCAGACCCGGCATCTCCATATCGATGATCAGCGCATCGGCTCCCTTGAGGCTATCTGGGTTCAAGGCCGTGCCTTCGGCCGCAGCCGCCACCGTCACTTGGAAGCCTGCCGCCTCCAAGACCTCCCTCAGAGCTTGTCGGACGTTGATGTGGTCTTCGATGATAGCGACGTTCATTGCGGTTGGGTCGCCGACCCTTCAGTATAGTGTGCCGTGTCGGGTAGTCTCTTGGCAATTCTATTGTACTGTGATGAGCAGCCACGGGCATCCGCCCATGGCTGTATAAATCTCAGTCTTTTGCCCTAGGACTCACCCTGGTCCGACGGGTCCACCAGCTTCTCCCGGACAGCGAAGAGCGCAGCTTGGGTGCGATCCGAGACCCCTAGCTTCTGCAAGATGCTGCTGACGTGGGTCT
>JAJYWN010000054.1:0-38635 GCA_021791495.1 Bacillota bacterium | reverse complement strand
CGGGGACGACGAGGCCGGATTCGTAGGCGGCCACCACGGCCTGGGTGCGGTCACGCAGGCCGAGCTTGCTCAGGATCCGGCTGACGTGGGTCTTCACGGTTTTCTCCGATAGAAACAGCTTAGAGGCGATCTCCCTGTTGCTGAGGCCGTGCCCGACCATCTTCAAGACTTCCATTTCCCGCGGCGTGAGTTCGGCCGCTGTCCCGCCGCCTCCCCCGCCTGCCCGGCCCGCTGTGACCATCTCGGCCGCGCCTGATCCCGTCGCGCCCGGGTCAGCCGGCGCTCCCTTCCCGGCCCCCGTCATGCCCGCGGCCGCTCTAGCTCCCCCAGCCGCCCCCGCTCCATGGGCCAGTTCCTCCAGGACGATTTTGGAGACCTCGGGGTCCAACTGCGGAATCCCGCGCCGCGCCCCTTCTATGGCGGCGGCCAGGTCGTTCGGTTTGACGTCTTTCATCAAGAAACCCAACGCCCCGGCCCGGACCGCCTCCACCACCTTGGCGTTCTGAAGGAGGCTGGTCAGGACCAGGACCTTGACCTCAGGGTACAGCCGTTTGATCTCCCTAGTGGCCTCAATGCCGTCCATCTCCGGCATCAGTAGGTCCATCAGTACCACATCGGGGCGCTCCCGTCCGGTCAGGGCCACCGCTTCGGTCCCTGTCGCAGCCTCACCCGCCACTTCGATGTGATCGTGGAGCGATAGGAACACCCGGAGACCCTCGCGGACCATGGCGTGGTCGTCGGCGATCAGGACCCTGGTTTTCGGACTGGGCGCCGCATTCGGCGTTTTGATCCCGTCGTCCATGGCTATTCCCCCCGCCGGACTTCATCCGGCGCTCCCAGCGGTACCAGACCCAGCCGGGTCCCGGTGCCGGGAGACGACTCGATGATCAGCTTGCTACCCAGAGAAGCGGCGCGCTCGCGCATGGTGGAGAAACCCAACCCGCGCCGGCCTGGCCGTCCGTCCGGTCCAACCTTTGGCGCCGGCCACCCGTCCTCGTCCAAGGCGAACCCCACGCCGTCGTCCACGACCTCCACCGAAACCCTATCGGCGCTGAAGGCCAGGGAGACCAGGATGCGTCTGGCCTTGGCATGTTTGACCACGTTATGGACGGCCTCGCGCACGAAGTGGTAAAGGGCGTATTCTCGTTCGCTGCCGATGGCCGGTTCACCTTCGACTTCGAAGGTGACATCCAGACCTAGCAGTTGCACGGTGGCCATGAAACGGCGTAACGCCCGCAGGAGGCCCTCGTTCTGCAGCGCCTCAGGCCGCAGGGCAAAAATGAGGTCTCTCATTTCGTTCTGCGCCGCGGCTGTCAGGTTCGACAGACGGGTGAGGAGGTCGGTCACCTTGTCGGGGTGGCTCTGGTTCAGGGTGGCGGCGGCCTGGGCGGTCAGCGCGATGCTGAATAGCGTCTGGCTGACGGAGTCGTGCAGTTCGCGCGCCAGGCGGCTGCGCTCCTCGCTGGCCGCCAGTTGCTTGGCCTGCTCGTACAGGCGGAAGTTCTCGATGGCTACGGCCAGCTGCGATGCGACCGACACGATGAGGGCCGGGCGCAGGAACTCACGCCGCCCGCGGTGGCGTGTGGCCAGCGCCAGATAACCAAGAGATTGGCCCTTGCTGCGCACTGGGAAGACCACTAGGTCTTCAGGCCAGTCGGGATCGGCGGCGTTTTTCACCAGCCCCAAGTCGTCCTCCACTGACAACATGTAATAGAAGAGACCCTGGCCGGTGGCGGCCTGCTGCGGGCGGACGTCACCGTAACCGGACATGGCCAGCGAACGGACGGCGTCGGCCACGGGGAGGGGCAGACGCTCGGTGAGGCGGTCCGGAGCACTGCCGACCTGCCCCTCAAAAATATAGATTTCGCCCGCTTCCCAACCGCTCACCGTGGTGACCTGGTCCAGCACTTCTCTCATAATCGAAGAGAGGTCCAGAAAGTGGCTGGTGGCCGAAGCCACGGCGTAGAGGGCCGCCATCTCCCGCGTGCGCGAAGCCACGCGTTCCTCCATGCCGGCGCTGATCTCTTGGATGCGTTCGGCCATGGCGTTGAACTCGTGGGCCAGTTCCTCGGCCTCGTCCCGTGAATCCAGGTCGATGCGGTGCGCCAAGTTGCCCTGCCCGATAGCCCGCGCGCCCTCAGAGAGCTTCTGGAAGGGGCGGGTGAAAGCGGCCCCGAGGAGGAGAGCCAAGAGCAACGCGCCGGCGGCGACCACCATGGTTTCACCGGCGGACTGGGCCAAGAGGAGTTCCTTGCTATGGACGGCGGCCTCCATCATCTCGGCGGCCGGTCGGAGCACGGCCTGCTTGGGCTCGAAAAGCATCAGCGTCCAGTTGGCCGACGGTACCGGCGCCCACGCCACCAGACGCGCCTTGTCGCCCTGTCCGATCTCTTGGACTCCGCTGGTCCCGGCCAGCATTTTCGAAGCCACCTGGCGCAGGTTCTCATCACTCGACGAGAGGAGGCTGGGGAAGTGGACCTGCATCGGTTCGGCCAAGACCTTGTCCAAGCCGAGGTTGGCCAAAGCGGCGTCGGAAGCAGCGACCACGCGGGCCAGATGATCGGCGATGATGGCGTACCCATCTTCGGCGGAGTCGCGCTTGACGACTGTCGCGGACAGGTCGCTCAGAGGAACGTCTACGGAGATCACGCCGACGAAGGACCCGCCCGAGGTGTAGACCGGGCTGACCGCGCTTACTAGCAAGCCGCGATTGGACAACGGATCAAGGTAGGGCTGGGTGAAAACCGTGGCGTGGTTCGGGTTGGCGGCCGGTGCACCCGCCATGAAATAGGGCTGGATGCGCGCGTCGAAGCGCTGGGTCAGACTCAGGTTCGTCCTCGGGTAGATACGGGCGATGATGCCGCCCGAGTCCAGCGTGAAGTGGGTGAGGGACTTGTAGGAGTCCTTTTCCTTCAGCGCCTCGGCCATGAAATCCAGATTCGCGGCGATGTTCAGGTCACTGATGACTTTGGAGTCCAGGGACGTCAGAGGTGGCACAAAGACTGACGCGGACGTCTGGCCGTCGGTCATCCAACCGCTCTGTTCCTGCGGGCTGAGATGCTGTGACGCGCTCCAGTATTGCCCCCCGGCGTAAAGCTCAGGGTGGTCATAGAGGGCCGAAGCGTAGGACGCCAGGGCCTGGGCTTTTTCACGGGCATGGCGCAATACCAGGTCGTCTTCTAAAGCCAGCTGCGCGGCGGACGACGTCAGGCTTTCGCGCGCCTGGGCCTCCAAGGCTTGCGAAGCCTGGCGCGTGGAGGAGTCGGCCACGCGACCGATCGTACCCATAGAAAGCCAGAGCGTCACCGCCCCGGGGATTACGGAGACGACGATGAGGAGCGCAGCCAGTTTGGTCCGGATCGATAGTTTCATCGTGCACAGGTTTCGACCCGCGGCACCGATTTCCTATGATTTCTGCCCCATCTGGCGGATGGAGGTATGCGGCAAGACCGGCAAGAGTCTTAGGACTCAGGTAGTAGATGCATGTGAAGCAAGTTACACCCATGGAACGATGCCAAGGAAGAGTACAAACGGTATTCTGAGTGTGGAAAGGGTGGCAACGATGAGCGTCCATATGGCGGCGGAAAGCTACAGCAGGCGGTTGAACGTCGAGCAGCGTGAGCGCTTGCGCATCATGCTTACGCTTCTGGACATCAGGCGTCAAGCTAATCTGGGGCGCAGGGGTCCCCGGGCGAAAGCCTCCAGGGCGCAGTTTTAGGAAGAAAAAGGCGAATCCCTGTCTGAACCAGGGCCAGCTTCGTAACGACAAACTTACAAAACGCCAACAATAGATTCAGCTTACAACACACCAGTACCCATAGCCCATCGGACACAACCAACCTAACAACATCGTCCCAGACCCATACCACACTTCGCAGCAACTAAGCAGCAGAGTCCTTCGCTTCTAAGTCGAAACGATCATCACACAAAAACACCAGACTTCAGGCAATTTCGATCCGGGTTCAGACGTTGTTAGACAGAGGGCGGCCTCGCGAGAGGTCGCCCTCTGTGTGTGTTAGGGTGCGGCCCCCACACCCCCGAATTCAAAGAGGGCGAGCGCCTAGAGGCGTTTCTGGTAGATACGGTACGTCTTGTTATGCACCGCGCCCATACGCTCCACGTCTCGCCGCATGGGCCCGTTGGTCTCAAGGATGGTCGAGCCCTCCGCATGAGTGTAACCCATCCGCGCGGCGGCCTGCATGCTCGCCAGGTAGATGGCCGCCGTGACGCCACGCTGGCGCCACGCCGGGACCACGAACAGGACGAACAGGCGGGCGCTTTTGATCTGGCGACGGTACCAGAGGAACTTCAGCCACCCCAGCGGGAAGAGGCGGCCGTTCAGGTGCTTGAGGGCGATGTTATAGTCCGGTAGCGCCACCGAGAAACCGATAGGCTCTCCCTCATTGGAGCGGGCGATGTAACAGAGGTCGGGCACGGCCACGGGTCGCAGTTTGAGGCCGATGGACCGCACCTCGTCAAGGGTCGGTACGGTGAAATCCGGCCACTCCGCCGGCAGGGCCGCGTCGAGGATCTTCTTGACGTCGGCCATCTCGCTCTCCAGGTTCTTCAAGTCCAGCGCGCGCACGCCATAGCCGTAACGCTGTTTGGCGTAGTCCACGACGCGGTTGAACCGGTCCGGGATCCCTTCCCGCAGGTCGACATGATAGGCGAAGTAGTCAAGGTACTTCTCGAAGCCGTAGCGGTCGAAGAACTCCTGATAGAAGGGGGGATGGTACTGGTTCATGATGGTGGGTGGCGAGTCAAAACCGGAAATGAGCAGTCCCCGATAGTCGTCGTCGTTGTGCGGCAACGGGCCACGCATCCACTCCATCCCTTGCTTCTTCAACCACGCCGCGGCGGCGTCGAAGAGTGCGGCGGCCACGGCATAGTCCTCCACCGACTCGAAGAGAGCCAGGTACCCCTCACGAAAACCCTTTTCCTCGTTCAGGGTCGCATTGACGCCCACCAGCAGGCGTCCGGCGGGCACGCCCCCGCGCCGGACCAGCAAAAGGGTGTGAGGTCCCTTGTCGAAAAGGGGGTTGTTCTGCCCCTTCAGGCTCGGAACGATCTCGGAGAGGAGGGGCGGCACCCAATAGGGGTTGCCACGGTACAACTCCCACGGCAGGGTGACAAACTGCTTGAAGTCGGAGGCCTGGGTGACCTCGGACACCGTCACCGCGGCCACCCCTCCGCCGGCGGCGGAAGGACCCCAGTTCTCGGCCTTGTCAGCTCTTCTCAGAGGCAGTGTCAAGAGGCAACACTCCTTCCTTCCCAAGCCTGCGGCGCTCCAGTTCTTCCCGGATCCGCGCGTGGTCCCGCCTGGAGATGGGCAGGAGGAGCACCGAGGTAATTCCAGCCAGGAACATCAGCCCCGGGACCGGACCGAGCAGGATGCGGATGGCCCACAAGGCGGCCGGTGTCTGTGTCGCGGCGGCCCCGACGTAACCGGACCACGATAGCGCCTGCCCGGTGAAGAACAGGGCCACCGAGGAGGCCAGTTGCTGGGCGAAACTCATGAAACCGTAGAACATCCCCTCGCGGCGCTGTCCGGTGACCAGCTCGTCGTATTCGATGCAGTCGGGGATGATGGACCAAGGGATGACGTGGGCGGCGCCGAGACCGATACCCGCCAGCACGCACAGGGCGTAGACGGCGTTTATCTGGCCGGGCTGCAGGGCAATGACGCCTAGGAGGACGGCGGCCAGGAATCCCAGGCCGACAGCGTAGGCCAGCTTCTTGCTGGTCCGGTTGCTGAACCAGACCCAGAAGGGGAGGGTGGCGACGGCGACGAGGAAGATGATGCCAAGGATGATTGAGGAGTCGCCTTCGATCCGCATCCAGTGCTTGAGGAAGTAGACGAAGGTGGCGGAGATAACATCTATGCCCATCTGCGTGAACAGGTAGACCGACAAGGCTAGGCGGAACGGCCGGTTGGCCAGGGTGGCGCGGACGCCTTCCAGAACCGAGAAGGATGCGGCCTCTTCGGGCGCGCTACCTCGGGGTCCGACCCTTTCCGGCCCCGTGGCCGCGGCCCCCTTGGGCCGACCCGGTTCGCGCGTGCCGAGGAAGACAGCCAGCGGGCAAACGGCGATCAGCAGACCGAAAATGGCGGCCATGTTGCGGTACCCGACGGCGGTCCCGCCGAAGGCCTGGACGATGGCCAGCGGCGCGGCGGCGGCGACCAGCCCGGCGACGATGGAGAAAGCCATCCGATACCCGGTCAGGCTCGTCCTTTCATCGTAGTCCGGCGTCAGTTCAGCCGTTAGGGACGAGTACGGGATGCTCATGGCGGAGAACACCGTGACGTGAAGGATGACCGTCACGATAACGTATAGGAGCATGCCGGTCTGCGACATCCCTCGCGGGATGACCCAGAGAAGAAAGAAGGTCAGACCGAAGGGCACAAAGCCGAACAAGAAGTAGGGCCGGCGGCGGCCCCAGCGCGTGACGGTGTGGTCGGTCAGGTGGCCGAGGAAGGGGTCGATCACCGCGTCCCAGACCTTGGTGACGAGGAGGGCCGTACCGGCCAGGGCGGGGGAGAGATGTGCCGTATCCGTCAGGTAGAACAGGAAAAGGAATGCGACGACGGTGTAGGCGGCGGAGTATCCGAAGTCACCGAAGCCGTAGGAGAGCTTTGTGAAGACAGATAGGCGGCCCTTGCTGTTCATAGCCTGACTTTTTCGACAAGGGCCGCCGGTTACCTGCTCGACGGTGGCCGCCGGCCACCCGATCACCCGGCCACCCGATCACCCGGCCGCCGCTCGCCCAACCATGCGGCGTCAGCGACCGGCGAAACCAATGTCGGCTAGCCGTGAATCAGCGCCGGAAGACACTTGACGCACACCCACCGGCTGGTGCCCTGGTCGCGCACGGCGATCAAGGGTGCGTCGTTCTCCGAGCGCCCGCACAGCTCGCAGTGGAGGGTGGCCGCCTTCGCCTTCTTGGCGGCGTTCTCCTTGATCATCTGTTCCAGACGGTGGCGGTGAACGGCTTCCTCGCTGAAGTCCGGGGCTTCCCGCTCCTCGATGGTCAATGCGCCCGTGGGACAAACGGCCAGGCAAAAGCCGGCCCCGTCGCAAAGCTCCTCCCGCATGACGCGGGCTTTACCGTCTGCCAGCTCGATGGCCTGCTCGGCGCAGGGGGTGACACAGCGGCCGCAGCCGTTGCACAATTCGTCGTCGATGTGGACTATCTGCCTTTTGGTCACCGGGGCATCTCCTCGTTCATTCTAGTGGTCCGCCTTAGTGTTTGCCGCTCCGGGCGGCCTAGGCGTGAAGGTAGTACTTGAACCACGCCAGCAGGCGCTCGTAGCGGTCTTCGCGGTGGCTTGGCTTGGTGAAGCCGTGGAACTCGCCGGGGTAGCGGGTGAGCACGACTTCCTTGTGCTGCCGTTTCAGGGCGATGAAGTACTGATCCGCCTGCTCGATGGGGCAGCGCAGGTCGGCCTCGCCGCCGACCAGGAGGAGTGGCGTGGTCACCTTCTTCGCGTGCTTGACGGCCGACCGCTCCAGCAGGCGCTCCGGCTCTTCCCAGGGCGTCCCGCCGAATTGGTGCTCGCCGAAGGAGTAACCAATGTCGCTGGTGCCCCAGAAGTTGTGCCGGTTGAAGATGATGGCACCCGCCACGGCGGCGGCGAAGCGCTGGGTCTGCGTGATAACCCAGGAGGTCATGTAGCCGCCGTAGCTCCAGCCGGTGACGCCTAGGCGCGACGGGTCGGCAACGCCGTCGGCAACGGCGCGGTCCACGCCGGCCATGATATCTTGATAGTCCTTGCCGCCCCAGTCCCCCACCACGGCGCGGGCGAAGTCCTGACCGTAGGTTTGGCTGCCGCGCGGGTTGGTGTAGAAAACGGCTATGCCGTTACTGGCGAGGATTTGGGCCTGGAACATGAAGCTGTCGCCGTAGCAACCGTGGGGGCCGCCGTGGATGAAGAGGACGCCGGAACCAGCGGCGGCGGTTGCGGTGGCAGATGTGCCGGCCGGTACGCTGGCGGTGGCGGCCGGCGGCTTCAAAAGCCAACCTTCGATATCCCAGCCGTCGGCGCCCTTGAAGGAGAACTTCTCGGGCCGGCCCAGCGCCAGTTCACCGAGGAGGTCGTCGTTGCAGTGGGTGACGCGGCGTTCGGAACCCCTGTCCGCTGCACTCCCGCCGGCGCCGCGCTCGACGAGGGGACTGGCCGGCGCCACCGGCTTGACGTAGATTTCGTCGGGCTGGGCCGCGGTTCCGGCCTGGAAGGCCAGAGAGCCATCGGCGGCGACAGAGAGGGCGGCCAGCACCTGCCCGGGAGCGCCGGCGACCCGACGGATGGCGGGCGGCTCGGCCAGAGGTCCGCACCCCGCCCCTACGGGCAGGACGATTTCCGCGGCGTAGGTGCTACCATGGTCACCGATCAAGGTGTACACCGTCCGGCGGCTGCCGGCCGGCCCCCACACCGGCGGCGTCGAGGCCGGCCCATAGCGTACGTCGGACGAGACCGGATTGCCGATGGGGCGGTCCAGCGCGGCCGTGAGGGAGGTGGTGGCCGCCTGTGGGATGGGGAAGGGGCGGCCGGCCAGGTCGGCCACCCAGGCCTGGCTGGTGGTGGAGCCGGCGTACTTGCCATCGTGCCCGCCCCAGAGCAGCATATTCCCGTCGGGGGAGAAAGACGGCCCGGTGACCGGCCCAGAGGCATCGACTAAGTGCGTCAGACCGCCGGCCACCAGGTCGACCGACCAGATGTCCTGTTTGTTCAGGTAGTCGGCATCGTCCCGGCGCGTGGCGACGAAGACGATGGCTTTGCCATCCGGCGACCAGGCAGGTTGGTCATGGTCGAAGTCTCCGAAAGTCAACTTCCGGGCGCTGATCGGCGAGGTGCCGGGGGCACCCGCGGATCCGCCCGGGGCGGCGCCTGCCTCCGGCCGCTGAACCGGGACTACGTAGATATGAGAGCGAAGGTCTCCGTAGTATCCGATTCCGTCCATCTTATGGCGGATGCGGGTGATAACTTTGACGTCGCTGGCGTCCGAACGCCGGTCTTTGGCGCCGCCGCTACCGCCACCACTGCCGCCTCCCGCTTCCGGCCCTCCTTTACCTGCATCGCGTAGGCGGGCCAAGGCAGCCTTCTCGGCCCTTGCCCGGTCTCCGGCGGGGGCGCCGGGGTAGGGCCGCCAGTCGGCCGGTTTGTCGAAGACCTTGGCCGTGAAGACGATAAAGCGCCCATCGGGGGACCACACTGGCGCCGAACCCACGCGTTCCTCGGTGGGCAGCTGCCAGGCCTCGCCGCCGGCGGTATCGATGATCCAGACCTGCGGCTTGCCGCTGCGGTCGGAGATGAAGGCCAGCGTGTGCCCGTCCGGAGCCCAGCGCGGGTGGCGGTCCTTGCCGCCGGAGTTGGTCAGCCGGCGTGGGGAGGCATCTGCGGGCGCAGTGGCGACGGGAGCCACCCAAATGTCGGTCTTCGGGCGGTCGTCACCCTTGTCCAAAGTCTGAACCACACAAGCCACGAGCCGTCCGTCGGGCGAGATCTGAGGGTCGCCGGGGGACACGAAAGAATACAGATCGGATACCACCATGGGGCGTGGCAATAGGAGCACCTCCCGCGTAGACAGTTCTGGTGTCGAATCTTCCGCGCTTGTGGGAAGTCTCCTGCCTCGTCATGCCCCCTGTCGCCGCGTCCCACCCTTTGCCGAGCCGCGCCCGCCGTCCACGCCCCCACGGTGGAGTCCCCGTTACCGGTAGCTTGCCTTCTGGACGTACGCCAGACTTCCGACGAGACCGAACAGGGCCGTGGCTATCAGTACGCCCGCCCACACCTCCGGTGTCCCGATGACGCCGCCCAGATCGTCGACCCTACCAAGAAGAGATTGGACTATCAGGAGGTTGCCCGTGATAGGGTAGACTCCGATGTACTTCGACTGACTGGCCAGCAGGCCGGCGAAAGCGGCGACTATCCCGACGGCGCTGGTCACGAAGAAGTTGCGGCTGATCAAAGTGATCAGGTGATAGACGGATAAGGCGGCAGTCAGTCCCACGCTGCCGTACAGGAAGGCCTTGAGCCACAGGCCGTAGGCCAGGGCACCCGTGGCGTGCACAAGGTAAGCGGCACTGAAACCGGCCAGGGCCACCAACAATGAAAGGGCCATGATCCAGACGACGCCGAGGACCCATTTGGCAGCGTACACCGACCACCGTGGGACGGGCGCGGTCAGGAGCAGTTTCCACGTATCCCACTGGTACTCGGCGGCGATGAACTGCGCCCCGATGAGGGTGACCACCAGGGGGCCGGTCAGCAAGAAGTGGAACGTGAGGATGTTCTGCATCAAAGAAGCGGCCGTCGGCCGGTCAGAGCGCAGCGCCCCCATGAGGAAGACCAGGAAGGGTGCGGCCAGGGCTGAAGCCAGCACGACCCAGGGAAACCAGTTCCGGCGCCACTTCATCACTTCGGCTCGAAAAACCCTAAGCATGGACCGTCCCTCCCGTCAGATTGAAGAAGATGGTCTCCAGGGACGCCTCACGTTCGACCAGGCGGGAGACAGCCACGTCGTTGCGCACCAGCAAGGCGTTGACCTCGGCGGGCTGCACCAGCCCCCGGATCAGCAGGGTCAGGTCGCCCGTGCGTTCGACCTTCGCTCCCAGGCGCCTTGTGATCAGGTCCTGGGCCGCTTCCGGATGGGAGACCACTACCTCCAGGCACCGCTCGCGCTGACCCCTAAGCTCGTCCACCGTGGCTTCCACCAGAAGCCGGCCGCCGCTGATCACGCCGATGCGCGTAGCCACCTGCTCGATTTCATGAAGCAGATGACTGCTCAGAAGAACCGTGACTCCCCGTTCGGCCGCCAGGCGGCGGAGGAGGCTCCGCAACTCCCGAAAACCTTCGGGGTCCAGTCCGTTGGTGGGCTCATCCAGCACCAGCATCTGAGGTGTACCGGACAGGGCTAGGGCGATGGCCAGACGCTGCTTCATCCCCGTGGAGAAGCGGTCCACGGGCATGCGCCCCACGTCGGCGAGCCCCACTAACTCGAGCAGTTCTTCGATCTCGCGGCGGTCCACGTGGCGGCGCAGGTGTTGAAGGATCAGCAGATTCTCCCCGGCCGGCAGGTGCGGGTAGAAAGCGGGGCCTTCTATGAGGGATCCGACTTCGCCCATGAGCGAGCGGGGAGACCGCGAGGGGTCCCGGCCCAGAATCTCCACGTGGCCGGAGGTGGGCGTCACCAATCCCACGATCATCCGCAAGGTGGTGGTCTTGCCCGCCCCGTTAGGCCCAAGGAAGCCGTAGATGTCGCCTTTCATCACGTTCAGACTGACAGCGTCAACCACGGCACGCCGGCCGTAACGTTTGGTCAGCGAACGCGTAGCCAAGACAGTTTCCATATGTGACAGCCTCCTTCGCAAGCGTTCGTGGTGCCAAACAACATGCTAACCGCGGAAGCTGTCAATGACCTGCTATTGACCTTACATTAACCTGACAACGGCAGCCAGAGTGTGAAAGCCGCGCCTCGCCCCGGGGCCGTGTCCACCGTGACGCGACCTCCGTGCCCTTCGGCTATCTGCTTGACGATAGCCAGTCCCAGCCCTGAGCCATGCCCGGAACTGGTGGCCGATGTGCCCCGGTAGAAACGTTGGAACAGTACGGGCAGGTCCGGTTCGGGGATGCCTTGGCCGTCGTCGGCGATGCGCACGAATAGGCCGGTGTCCGAACGCCCCGCCGTCACGCCCACGTGTCTGGCTCCGCCACTGTGGAGGACGGCGTTGACCAGCAGATTCTGGAGCGCCCGGCCGATGAGCCGCCGGTCGCCGGGAACCGGCGGCAGGTCTTCTGGCAGGTCGACGTTGGCCTCCATCCCGGCCTGCTCCAGCTGGGGCATGAGGACGATGACCTGTTCTCTAGCCACCTCGGCCAGATCCACGTCTTCTTTCTTCAGTTCGGGCAGGGATTGCAGGCGTGAAAGCTCCAGGAGGTCCGAAAGGAGGTTATCCAGTTGCCCCACCTGAGCGGAGATGACCTCTGCAGAGCGGCGCCGTTCTTCGGCGGGCGTGGCCTCGTCCACGAGGCGCTCGGAGAATCCTTGGATGGCCGTGAGGGGAGTGCGCAGGTCGTGCGAGATATTGGCCACCAGGTCCCGACGGGCCTGTTCGGTCCGACTCCGTTCACGTTCGGCGGTTTGCAGTTGTTCAGCTAAGTGGTTGTAAGTCCGGCCGAGGACCGCGAACTCGTCGTTTCCCACCGTGGCGACGCGGCGGCTGAAGTCCCCCGCCGCAGCCGCCTTCAGCTCCTCCGAGAGCCGGACCAGCGGCCTCGCCAGGCGCCGGGCATACCAGAATCCAGCTAGGAGGGCAAGGAGGATGGCGGTCACCACCGCCATCAGGAAACCGCTGAAGAAATAGCGGAAGAAAGCCGCCGTGGCCGTAGCCGGGATGTAAGCGTTGACGGCCGACGGCCCGCGGGCGGGTGCGGCCAGCACCACGGTGCCGATCACCCCGGCGGTTCCGACCACTGGCGCGGTCCCGTACACCCACCCCCCGGACCCGATGGGGCTGCGGCTCGCGGCCAAGGCCGCCAGTTCCGACGCGGTGTAAGCTCGGGAACGGTTTGCGGGGGCGGCCACCTGGGCTACCTCCCGCCCGTCGCGGTCCACCACCTGCACCCACCCGCCGGCCGCCAGCGTATCCTGGAGCCAGCGGTCGGGAAGGGGCCCGGTCAGGCCAGATTGGGCCAAAGCGGCGGCGATTTCCTCCGCGGCCCCCGGTGACGCTGGGGAGGGAAGGGAGTTGGTGTACATGACGAAGCGGGCGAACTGAAAGCCGGCCAGCCCTGTCACGAGAACGCCCAGCAACACCAGGAAGACGATGTAGGACAAGCTCAACCTCGTCGACAGGCGCATCAGTCGCCTCCGCCGCCTCGGATGCCTCCGAGCGTGCCCGCGGCCAGCTTATAGCCGAGGCCGCGGACCGTCAGGATGTGTGTCGGTGCATCGGGGTCCGCCTCGACCTTCTCCCGGAGACGCCGGACGGTGACCATGACGGTATTGTCGTCACCCATGAAGGGTGAGTCCCAGGCCGCTTCGTACAACTGGCGCTTGGTCCAGATGCGCCCGGGGGATCTGGCCAGAGCCAGGAGAAGTCCCAATTCCCGGGCGGTCAGGGTGACGGCGGTTCCCGACGGCAGCCGGACTTCGGCTGTACCGGTGTCGATCACCAGGCCGCCGGCGTGGACCACCTCCGGCGCGGGCGGGCCCGCTGCCTGGTCCAGTTTCCTGCGGCGGAGGTGCGCCCGGACCCGGGCAACCACCTCAGCCGTACTGAACGGCTTGGTTATGTAGTCGTCACCGCCGACCCCCAGCCCCACCACCTTGTCGGATTCCTCGCCCCTGGCGGAAAGAAAGAGAATGGGGAAGTTGTGAGTCTTGCGGACCTCGCGGCACACTTCAACTCCGTCCTTCCGGGGCAGCATCACGTCAAGGAGCATCAAGTCTGGCGATTCCCGACGAGCCATTTCGACCGCCACGTCGCCAGCGTAGGCGTGCAGGACGGTGAGCCCTTCCCGTTCTAGCAGGGGGGTCAGCAATTCGTGCACTACAGGCTCGTCGTCGGCCAAAAGGATCCGTCCGTCCACCGTCGCGCCGCCTCCCTAGAGAGACTAACCCTGAGCTACCGGAGTACCCTCGCCCGTCTAGGATTTCCGGGAACTGTAGCGGGCCGCGGCCTCGATGGCCAGGGCCATGCTCCGGCCCGAGGCCAGGCCGCGGCCGGCGATGTCGAAGGCGGTGCCGTGGTCCACCGACGTCCGGATGAAAGGGAGTCCCAGGGTGATGCTGATGGTGCCCTCGAAGTCCAAGGTTTTCGCGGCGACGTGCCCCTGGTCGTGGTAGAGCGAGACCACCAGGTCGTAGTCGCCCTTGGCGCCGCGGTGGAAGACGGCGTCGGCCGGCACCGGACCCACGACGTCCATCCCCATCCTCCGGGCGTCGGCCACGGCCGGCGCGATCTCGCGGGCTTCTTCGTCGCCGAACAGCCCGCCCTCGCCGGCATGGGGGTTCAGGGCGGCCACGGCGATCTTCGGATGGTCCATGCCCAGTTGCAGCCGGGCGGCGTCCCTCACCAGAGTCAAGAATTCGAAGAGACGCTGGTGGGTGATATCGTCCAGAGCGCGGCGCAGGGACATGTGGCGGGTGAGGAACACGACGCGCAGTCGCCCGGTCTCGAACATCGTGATGCCCTCGGGCACGCCGGTGAGACCGGCCAGCGCCGTGGTGTGGTCGAGATAGGGGACCTTGGCGGCGACCAGCGCTTCCTTGTTCAAGGGCGCGGTGGCCACGGCATCGACTTCGCCGGCCAGGGCCATGCGCGTGGCCTCCTTGACGTAGGCGTACGCGGCGTCGCCGGCCGCGGCGGAGACCCGGCCCACCGGCGCCTGATCGGGGCCAAGGGGGGACGGGTCCACGATTTTCACGAAGGGTAACGTCACGCGGTAAAGCGCGGCGGACTTTTCAAGGAGGGTCTTGCTGCCGACGACCACCACCTCGGGGATGTCGGAAGCAGGAGCCGACCCCGCTACCTTGGCGGCCGCTCCGCTCCGCCCGCGTTCCAGAGCCATACTTACCAGCGCCAGGGTCACCACTTCCGGCCCGATGCCGGCCGGGTCTCCCATGGTCACAGCTATGCGTGTCATTTCCGTCGGTCACCCTTGTCTATCAGATATGTCTTGTCTGAGCGAGCGCGAGGCGCCCGCCCCCAAGGATTCGCTTTTCCCACCGCGTTCCCTTGAGATTAGCTTGACGGCACGTGCGACAGCCGATAACATGTGGTCTGAGAATACCCCACGGGGTATAATCGCGTCGTGACAAGTATCCAAAGTATACAACCTATAGCCAGATTGGAGGGCAGAACGCCGCCATGATCACCGCAGAGATAAACGCTGGAAACTGTGGATTCAGCACAGTCGTCAATGTCACGGCCACGCCCGACAAACAGAGAGTCCACATTGAGATGATGAGTGAGTGTCCGAACGTCCAGGAAGCCGCCGACGAACTTGCCGATCTGCCGGCTCTGAGCGAGGTCTTCGGCCCGGGCCGGGACACCGAGGTCTGCAAGATCCTGGGCAAGCATACCCGCCATCCGGGATGTCCGGTGGCCGCGGGGATTCTGAAAGCTATCGAGGCTGAGGTCGGCGTCTCGTTCCCACGAGACATCTCGATTACTTTGAGACCGTCGTAAGCGCGCCAGATGGGGGAAAACTCCTGTACGGAGCGAAAACAAAGCTGATGTGAAGAAGGCAAGTCACGAAGAGGCGGGCGTGGAAGGAGAATTGGGAGCATGGCGATGATTTCCGACAAGGACCGCGACTACATCAAGAAAGCCTTCGAGGAGATCCCCAGCGGCAAAGTGACCGCGGTGGTCTTCACCGAAGGGCTTGACGGCGCGGGGGCCAAGGGGGCTGGGGGAGCCTCGGGTCCGGCCGGAGACGAGAGTGCGGCGAGTCAGGACTGCGAGTATTGCGCGGAGATGAAGGGGCTGTTCGAGGAACTGGCGACCATATCGGATAAGATGACGGCCCAGTTCTACGACCTTCATAGCGACGCCGAGAAAGCCAAGGAGTATGGAGTCGACCGGGCGCCGGCGGCGATTATCCTCGACCCGGAGGGCAAGGACCGCGGCGTGCGGTTCTACGGTTTCCCAGGCGGGTACGAATTCGCGTCACTTATCGCCGGCATCACCGACGTAGGTAAAGGCGAGGGGAAGCTCTCCGCGGAGACCAAGGCGGCGCTGAAGACCATCACATCCCCGGTGAAAATCAACGTATTTGTAACCCCTACCTGACCGTACTGCCCGGCCGCGGTGCGGCTGGCTCACCAGATGGCGCTGGAGAACGCCAATATCATCGGGAGCATGGTGGAAGCTACGGAGTTCATGGATTGGGCCCAGGAGAACAGGGTCCGCGGTGTGCCCAAGACGGTCATGAACGATTCCGTGTCCGTGGAAGGCGCTGTGCCGGAGAAGGTCTTCTTGCAGCACGTCCTGAAGGCCGCCGGGAATAAGATCGTCATCTAGTCGTTTGGTCGTCTAGTCATGTAGGAGTTTCACTGACAATCGACAATCGAGTTTGAGACAACGTCAGGCGACCGGCGTCTTGGTGAAGACGCCGGTCGCCGCAGTTTTGAGCGTCCCACGCCTACTGGCTTTGGGCGCCCCAGGCCGCTCCTTGTACTCCGGGGGAGGGTAGGAAACGAACGGGAAAAGGTCAAAGTAAAGACCAAACCGGCGGGCGGGGAGAGGTTGCAGGCACGAGAACAGGACTCGCGCGCAATCGGACCTGCGCCGCTCGCTCAAGAGGTGCGTCTATGCTCTCTAAAGTCCTGTCCACCGTCGACCGGAACATCGACGGTTACGTCGAAGACCTGATAGACGCCATCCGCCACCCCAGCGTGTCGGCGACGAACCAGGGAGTGGTCGAGGCGGCCGAAGCCTTGGTGGAGCACTTCCGGACCATCGGTTTCCAGGCGCGGCTCCTGAAAAGCCCGGGTTATCCGGCCATCTTCGCCGAGGTAGACCTGAGCGTGGGGAGCGGCGCGGCATGCGGGGTGAGCGGGGGAGCGGGCGCCGCGCACGGTGAGGCCCGCGCGGCAAGTGCCGCGGGCGCGGACAACCGAGCCGCAGGCGCCACGCGCACCGTCCTCTTCTACGGCCATAACGATGTCCAGCCTGTCGAGCCGCTTGATGCCTGGGAGCACCCGCCCTTCGACGCCCGCCTCTATGGCGACTACATCTGGGGCCGCGGCTCCGTGGATGACAAGGGAAACTTCTACGCCGCTATCAAGGCAGTGCAGGCCTTCCGCGAAGCCGGCGTCACGTTGCCCCTCCGCATCAAGTTCATTATCGAGAGCGAGGAAGAGATCGGCAGCGTGCACCTGGGGTGGATCTCGAGAGAGTACGCCGACGTCATCAAGGCCGACACCTTGCTGGCCGTCGACGGCACCATCTTCGCCAACTGGCGCTCGGAGATGTTCCTTGGCATCAAAGGTATGCTTTCCCTGGAACTCATCGCCCGCGGTCCCACGCGCGACCTGCACTCTGGAAAGGCGCCCATCATCCAGAACCCGGCGTGGCGGCTCATCTGGGCCCTGAACACGCTCAAGGGGCCGGACGGCCGCGTCCTCATCCCCGGCTTCTACGACGACGTGGCGGCGCCGACCGCCGCCGAACTGGCGTTGTTAGAGCAGTCCGCCATCACCGACGACATGATCAAGGCGGACGTCGGCGATTCCCCCTTCATGGCGGGGACGAGCGGCGCCGGGAAGACCGGGCGGCCGATGACCGGCCTCGAGCTGCAGAAACACCTCTTTTTCGACCCCACCTGCAACATCGCCGGGCTGACGTCCGGCTACCAGGGACCGGGCTCAAAGACGGTGTTACCGGCGGAGGCCCGCGTGAAACTGGACCTGCGCATGGTGCCGAACCAGGACCCGGAGAAGATCACGGCGGCGCTGCGGCGCCACCTTGATGCGGGCGGGTTCACCGACATTGAGATAGCCCGGGCGTCGGGGATGCCGGCGGGGCGGACCAGCCCGGATTCACCCATCGTCGCCGCCGCTCTGAAAGGGCTCACCGCCGCCTACGGCAAACCACCCGTGGTGAAACCCTCTATTGAAGGGTCCGGACCGGGTTACGTCTTCTCTCAGGTGATGGGCCTACCCTGGACCTGGGTGCGCCTGGGGCCGCCCGAGAACCGCATGCACTCGCCGAACGAGCGGCATAGCGTGCGGGCCTACACGACCGGGATCAAGGCTGTGGCCCACATCCTCTGGGAGTACGCTCATACGACGGTGGACTGAAAGCAGGGCGATCCCGGGCATCTGCGCGAAGAGCGGAGGAGGGAGGCGACTGAAATGAGCGGAGACCAGAAACCAGCGGCCAGTCTGACCAGCGCCTTGGGTCGCGCGTGGCTGCTCATCTTCCGTGCCCGGCCCGCGATCTTCCTGAAGCAGGGCCTCGTAGCTGCCGCCATCACGCTTGTCCTGTTCCTGGTCGGGACGGTACCCAGCTTCGCCCTGGTGTCCTACATGCTCTCACGTCACGAGGTCCGGCCGCCGCAAGTGACCCCCCCGGACCCATATTGGGTGAAGGTGTTCGGCACGCTGGCGTTGCCTCTGCTGGGCGTGGCTCTGGTGGGTGTATTCCTCGTCATCACGTGGTCTCTGGCCAGGCTGATCGCGGCCACGGCCGCCGCGGTCGGCGAGTTTCCTGACGCCGGTAGATCTCCCGCGGCCGCCAAGGCACCCAGGCGGGCCGCCAAGGCACCCGGCGGGGCCGGCAATGCGCCCGCCGCCGGCACGCCCGCCACCGGCAGGCCCACCACCAAGACGGGGCGTCCCCCCGGCTGGATGTACGAGGCCTTCTTGCGCCAGATAGCCACGGCGGGCGTGGCCGCCAGCGCCATCATGGTGGGGACGGCCGCCTTCGTGGTCCCTGGTCTAGTGGCCTTCCTTGCCCTCTCCATGGCATTGCCCGCCGTGGTCCTGGAGGAGAAAGACACCGTCGCCGCCCTGCGTCAGAGCCTTTTCTTCTTCCGCGCAAACCCGGCGCCCGTAACCGCTTCCGGCCTGATCATCGTTGCCGCCGCTGCGGTCGGCTATGTGCTTTCGGCCGCCACCGGGCCACTGATGTTCTTGATTGCGCCCCTCACCGGGGCCGTCCTGCTACCCTGGGGGGCGGCCGCCCTAACCCTCGTTTTCCTGGATTGCCGCAAGCGCACACCACAGACTCTCAAAGGGGAGAAGTGACTATGGCAAACCGCTACCGTCTCTCAGACCTGAAGGACATGTGCCGCGACCTCCTGGCGGGTGGCGGTGTGGACCCCGGCGACGCGGCCGTTGTGGCCGATAACCTTCTGGCCGCCAACCGGCGCGGCGTCGATTCCCACGGCGTCATCCGCATGCCACTCTACCTCGCGCGGCTGGACTCCGGGCTCATCGCGAAGAAGACCGAACCGAAGGTGGTCCGCGAATCGCTGGCCACGGCCGTGGTGGACGGGCAGAACGGGTGGGGCGCCGTCACCTCGCGGTTCGCCATGGGCCTGGCTATCGAGAAGGCCGCGAAGGCGGGGGTCGGCATGGTGGGCGTGCGCGGCAGCAACCATTTCGGCATCGCCGCCTACTACGGCATGATGCCCTTGGAACGCGACATGATCGGTATCTCCCTCACCAACGCCTCTGCCACCATGGCCGCTTGGGGAGGGCGCGACGCTTACTTCGGCACCAACCCCATCTGCATCTGCGTGCCGGCGGGGAAGGAGCGGCCGGTGGTCTACGACGGCGCCACCAGCGTGGTGGCCAAGGGGAAGATCATGGTGGCCCAGAAGAAGGGCGTCCCCATCCCGCCTACCTGGGCGATGGACAAGGAAGGGGTGCCGACCACCGACGCCAATGTGGCCATCAACGGCGTCCTGCTACCCTTCGGGACCTACAAGGGGTCGGGGCTGGCGATGGCGGTGGAGGTCTTGGCGGGGGTGCTGCCGGGGGCGGCAGTGACCTTGGAGGTCGGGCATTTGTACGCCACCAAGTCCGTGGGCGATGTCGGCCACTTCTTCGCGGCCATCGACGTGGCGGCTTTTGAGGACGTGGTAAAGTTCAAGACCCGGATGGACCGGATGATCCGTGAAGTCCGCGCACAGCGGCACGCCCAGGGCATCGACCGCATCTACGTGCCCGGCGAGATCGAGTTCGAAAAAGAGCAGGCCACCGAGGGCAACGGGGTCGAGGTAGCCGACGAGACCATCCGGGAGATCGAGAAGTTCGCGGCCAAGTATGGGGTGAAGATGCCGGAGCCGATCGGCGCGTGAGGGCATCCCGCCCGGCTGGGGAACAAACCAAAGCCCCCAGGCCGTGTTGGCCTGGGGGCAAGCCGTTTTCACGCGGGCCTAGTTGGCGACGGTGATGGTGATGACGCGTTGGCGGCGGGTATGACCTTGGGTGTCGCGATTCGACGGGACTGACCGTTCAGCCTGGGCCAGGACCGGCGGTTCCTTGGACAAGGCATGCGGCTGGTCGACCGGGCGGGCCGTATCCCTGTGGCGTCCACGGCTACGGGAACGGTGACGCCGGTGGCTCTGGTCCTCGCCTTGACCACTCTTGGCCTGCTCGGCCCGCTGGACGCGCGGCGTATCGAGGCGGTGCACGGGCGTTCCACGCCTGTGGGGTGTCGCCGTGACCGGCAGGCTAGCCGCAGCAGGCGGGTCTAGCAGGGGAATCTCGCGCCCGAGGGTGTACTCGATGTCCCGAAGGGTCTCTCCGTCATCCTTGGTGACAAGGCTGAAGGCCGTCCCGTCGGCTCCGGCGCGCGCCGTTCGCCCGATGCGGTGGATGTAGTCCTCCGGCACCGGCGGCAGGTCGTAATTGACGACGTGCGACACGCCCGGGATGTCGAGGCCGCGCGCCGCGATGTCCGTGGCGACCAGCACCTGGTGAGTCCCGCGCCGGAACCCGTCCAAAGCGGCCTCGCGCTGGTGCTGCGACCGGTCCCCGTGGATGCAGGCCGCTGGTAGGCCGGCCCGCGCCAGTTGTCTGGCGAGACGGTCGGCCCGGTGCTTGGTCCGCGTGAACACCAAGACGCTGTACATCCGTTCCTTCTGGATCAGGGAAAGGAGGACACCGGTCTTCTCGTCTTGCTCGACCGCGAAGACGGCCTGGTTGATGGTGCTGGGCGGAGTGCTGGGCCGCCCGATGGAGACCCGCACGGGCCGCCGCATGAACCGTCCGGCCAGAGCCTCGATCTCCGCCGGCATGGTGGCCGAGTAAAGCAAAGTCTGGCGGTCCTTCGGCAGCAAAGCCAGGATCCGGCGCAGGTCGGGCAGGAAGCCCATGTCCAGCATGCGATCGGCCTCGTCCAGGACGAGGGTGCGCAGGCTCCTGAAGTTGATGTTACCGCGCCCCACATGGTCCAGCAGGCGACCCGGCGTGGCGACGACGATGTCCGATCCGGACCGGAGGTCCTGGATCTGCGGCTCGAAGCCTACGCCGCCGTAGATGGCGGTGGAGCGCAGCCCGGTACCGCGGCCTAGTTTCTTCGCCTCACCCAAGGTTTGCAGCGCGATCTCGCGCGTCGGGCAGAGGATGAGGGCACTGGTCACACCACGGGGGACGGTCAGGAGACGCTGGATGATGGGGAGGAGGAATGCGGCTGTCTTGCCACTTCCTGTTTCGGCGGTCGTTACCAAGTCGTGGCCGTCCATGGCCGGTGGGATGGCCGACACCTGAACGGGCGTCGGTTCCGTGTACCCTTGCTCCGCAACGTTCTTCAGAAGCAAGGGGTCGAGTCCAAACTGTCTAAACATAAACACCTCTACTTTTCTTTGACCTATAGGCACACGAAAAGGCGTCAGCCTCTAGCTGACGCCCAGAACTCGAATTCAGTGGTGCAGCAATAGGTTCTTTTGCCGATTATAGCACGGTTTTCGCTGGACGGCAAATCTGGTCCGGCTTCACGACCGACCGCGCTCGTCGCGGCCTGTCTCCATCGCAAAACTATCTGGTACTTGCCTTCTCTCCGGGCTCCGGTAGGATAGGTGGGGGGGGGCCTTGCCCACTACATTCATGCCGTGACCTCAAACGGGAGGAACCATGCGAAAAGGGCTACTCTGCTATTACTCCGGAACCGGAAATACCGAACTCGCCTGCAAATGCATCAAGAACGCCGTCCGAAGCGTGTCCCTGGAGATGCTGGACATAACTTCTGGCCAGATGCCCGATCTGAGCCCATATGCGGTTGTCGGTTTTGCCACTTTCACCGACTGGTGGGGAGTCCCGTGGCGGTTTGAAACCTTCATGGAGCGGCTAGCCGGAGCCCATGGGCAGCCTTGTTTCGTCTTCAATACCTACGCCGATCACAGCGGCCAGACCCTGAGGATCCTCGGACAGAAGGCGAGAGAGAAGGGCCTGAGAGTGATCGGCTACCATTCTCTCCGCACGCCTGGGAACTACTCTCCGTCAGTGGCCCGCGGCAAGACGTTTCAGGAGGCACCAACTCCGCGCGAGCTTTCCAGATTCGAGCGGTTTTTGTCCGCCCTGGACAGGAGGATCATCGACGTCTTGGCGGGGAAGGAAGTCGGAAACGCTCGAGTCAAGGTCGGCCTGTTCAACATGTTCTTGCGGGAGTACCCCCGGTCGAAATCACGGGAGGAAATGGGGAGGAAGTATGTGGACCCCGAACTGTGCAACCTATGCGGTCTGTGTGAGGTGGGTTGTCCATATGAGGCCATAAAGCTCGACCCCATGCCCGCGTTCGACGAGGCGAGATGCTTCGGCTGCTGGCGGTGCTACAATAGATGTCCCCAAAAGGCAGTGTACACCGAGCATCTGCGAGGCGCTGGACACTATCCCAGACCTTCGCCCGCACTCCGGTCCAAGCTGCTTCGCCTAATGGGAAGCTAGAGCGGATAACAGCGCGCTGGCGATTACTAGCAGGCCCCCCGCGATCTGCGGCGGCCCCAGGCGGTCTCCAAGGATGACGGCGGCCAGGACCGCAGTGATGGCCGGCTCAGAGGAAGCGATGATGGCGACCTGCGACGCCTGGATGAGGGCTAGACCGCTGTAGAGAGCCCCAAAGGCCAAAACGGTGGAGATCAGACCTAATCCCACCACGTAAACCCACGCGGCCCTCGGCACCGCCGCTAGGGAGATACCGCCCATCGCCCCGGCCACAGTGAAAGCGGCGGCACCCCACAAGAGAATGCCGCCAGTAGACACCAGGGGCGGGAGCGAAGGCAGCCACCGCTTGACCAAGACCAGGGCCGCGGCGTTTAGAAAGGCCGCGCCGAAGGCGAACGCCGCCCCGATGAGAGTCTGGGCGAACGCGCCGGTGGTCCCGCCCGTGCCGCCCACGCCGCCCGCACCGCCCATGCCGGCCGGCACCCAGGCCACCAGCCCCACGCCGACCAGGGCTCCACCTAAAGCCCTAAGCTTCGCCGGAGTGATCCTTTCACCCAGAACCGGCCGGGCCAGCACCGCGGTGATAGTCGGGTAGAGGTAGAGGCAAAGAATGGCGACCGAGGCCGAAACGCGTTGGAGCGAAAGCAGCAAAAGGAGCATGACGCCGCTGTTCAGACCCGCCCCGATGGCGAAGACGGCTAGGTGAACCCGGGGTGCGATGCGCTTCCGCGCCGTGAGCCGCAGAAAGCCCGGCCCCAAAACGGCGGAGGCGACTACAAGCCGCCCCAGCGCCACCGCGATAGGAGGCGACCCCTGACCATAAGCCAGCTTGATGAATATGGCCTCGGTGGCGAAGGCAGCTGCGGACAGGAAGACCAGAATGACGCCACGGAGGTGGCGGTTCGTGTCCGGCGGAATCGCACCCCTCGTCATGCCCGACGGGATGGCTTCCGGACCCAGAAGCTGACCCAGTTGCTATTGTCCTGCGGCAGGTGCGCTTCGTGGAATTCGAAGCCGGCCGCCTTCGCCTCGGCTTGATACTGGTCCACAGATCGGGGGCGGGCCGCCAGAAGCGGTAGTTTGACCTTCACTGGACGACCGGCCTCCCAAGCCTCCCGTTCTTGCGGCGTTTGCAGATCAACTCCCGTCAGTTGGACCCACTCATCATAGGAGGCGACCGGCCCCGCGTGGGCGTCGGTGCGGTGGGCCTCGCGGGAAAACAGCATTGGAGCTCCCGGGGAAAGCCAACGAAAGGCATTGGCAAGGTAATGCCGTCGGTCCTCATCCGAGACGAGCATGTGGAAACACATGACGTCGATGGCGGCGTCAAACTGGCCTTCAGGAAGAAGGTCGTCATCCAGGAGATCGCCCACCACCACGCGGGCGCGAGCGCCGAAGGGTGCGAGGCGTTCCCGCGCCTTGGCCACAGCAGCAGAGGCAATGTCGACCCCGGTATAGTCGAGGCCGTGGCCGGCGAGGAGTCCGCCCACATAGCCTTCACCACAACCGAATTCGATCAACTTCGGGCCGGAGACCGAAGGCATGGACGAAGCTAACTCGAGAATACCAAAATGACTTAGGAACGCCGACACGTCGGCCGCCACGGCCGCAAGTTCGTCCGGGTGCGAGGTCCAATAAGTTACCCCTTGTTCGTAGACCGACCGGTAGCGCTGGTCGTACGCGCTGTAATACGGTCTCTTCTGTCCTGCGCCCAACTGCCCGCCACCACTCCTCTCCAGCTATTCTGTGCATTCCACACCGACCTGCGTTTGCCCTGCAGATAAGGAGGACGGCGTCGGTCTGCCGCGAAGCCGGGCCCCTGAAACCTGCCTGTTGCCGAAGTGGCCAAAGGAAGGTCACCCGGGCTGTCGAACATGGTTGAACCATTACCACGGTACACGAAAGGAGTCCCACCCTTGGCTGAGCCCGCTGCCCTTTACGATGTGATCGTCGAGTCGAATGTCATGGCGCCCATGCGTGACGGCGTTCGGCTGGCCTGCGACATCTACTTCCCGGCCAAGAACGGGAAGAAGGTGGAAGGGCCGCTGCCGGCCATCCTTGAGCGTACGCCCTATAACAAGCTTCGCCCCGACCTCCCGCCCGCCCACCGGTATTTCGCTGAGCGCGGCTTCATCAGCGTCATCCAGGACTGCCGCGGCCGGTTCATGTCCGAGGGCGAGCACGGTTCGGCCCGCCCCGAGGCGGAGGACGGTTACGACAGCGTGGAGTGGGTGGCGGCGCAGTCTTGGTGCAACGGCAAGGTCGCGATGGTGGGGTTATCGTACGGCGGCATCTGCCAGGGGGCGGCCGGCGCCTTGAACCCGCCGCACCTGACTTCGATGGTGCCGGCCTGCGCCTTCTCCTACATGCACCGTATCCGCCAACGTTTCGGCGGGGCGGCCCGCCTGTCCATGCTCATCCGCGAGTTCCGGATGGCGGTGGACGCTCACGAGACGAAAGATAAGCCGGCCCTCCGCGAATACTTCGTCAACGCCGAGAAGAACCTTGGGGAATGGTTGAGGTCGCTGCCGCTGAAGCGCGGGCAGAACCCCTTCAGCCTGCTGCCGACGTACGAAGAAGCCATCTTCGAGATCATGCAGAAGAGCGAGTTTCACCCCGACTACCAGCACGTAAGCTTCGACTGCACGCCATACTGGGACGACTACTCGCCGGCGGCGACGATGCTCATCGGCGGCTGGTACGACTCGCATTCCCTGGCGACGGTGACGGCCTTCCAGAACCTGATCAAGCGGAAGGGGTCGCCGCCCACCTACATGCTGATGGGCCCGTGGAAACACGGCGGCGCCAACCTGCAGGTACCGTATGCTGGCGACGCGGACTTCGGGCCGGGTTCGTACATCGACTATAACGCCTTCCGGGCGGAGTGGTTCGACCAGACCCTGCGCGGAGCGAAGAACACCCACGTCTGGCCCATCAAACTCTTCGTCATGGGCGGCGGCAGCGGCCGCAAGACCAAGGAAGGGCGCCTCGACCACGGCGGCCGGTGGCAACACGAGTGGGAGTGGCCTCTGGCGCGGGCCAAGAACACGCGCTTCTACCTGCACGCCGGCGGCGGGCTGTCCGCCGAGAAGCCGGCGGTGGCGGCAGGGACGGCGGCACCGGTGGGGGCGGCAGGCGCGGCAGGGGCGGTGGCGCCTGTGGGTGCGGCGGGCGCGGCAGGTGCGATGGTGCCGGCGGGCGCGGGGGGCGACAGCCGCCGGACCTCCTACCAGTTCGACCCACGGGATCCGGTGCCGACCATCGGCGGACCCGTTTCGGCGGCGGAGGACGTCATCCCGGGCGGCGGGTTCAATCAGGTCTGCAACCACCGCGTCTTCGGGGCGACGGATAATCTGCCGCTGGCGGCCCGGCACGACGTGTGCGTCTTCGAGACGGCGCCGCTGGAGAAGGACCTGGAGGTCATCGGACCGTTGGAGATGGTGCTCTACGCCTCATCCGACTGCGTCGACACCGACTTCACGGCCAAGCTCCTCGACGTCTACCCGTCGAACGAGGACTATCCGGCGGGCTACGCCCTGAACATCCAGGACACCATCCTCCGCGCCCGGTACCGAAACCGCCGGGAGCCGGGTGAGTTGCTCGAACCGGGAAAGATCTACGAACTGCACATCGAGTTCTTCCCGACGTCGAACCTGTTCAAGAAGGGCCACACGATCAGGCTGGACGTGTCCAGTTCCAACTTCCCGCGGTTCGACGTGAACCCGAACACGGGCGAGCCACTGATGGCGAACGGTCTCTGGAAAGTCGCCACGAACACCATCTACCACGACGCCGAGCACCCGTCCCACATCGTCCTCCCCTTGGTTGAAGGAAGAGTAGACTAGTCGCTCGGTTGCCTGCTAAAACCCATAAGAGGGAAGAGGGAGGCCGTCCGGCCTCCTTCTTTGGCCTTATTGTAGGGAGTAGGTCAATAAGAGAAGATAGGTTAGGGCGGAGAAGGAACCGCGTGAGACGCGAGGGGGAAGGGATACCCACCCTTCTGACCGTGTGTCGGAACCAAGGTGGGGTGAGGAGCGGGGAGGTCAGACTGGCCAGAGTGGTAATCCGTGCATTCTGGGTTGGTTGAAAGAGCATTTCTTGCAGCTCTCCGGCAGATGCGCCCGCCCGGTTGACCATAATCCAGGATTATCGGCCACTGGATCCCAGTCCACGACCCGATCCAAGCCTCTGATGACCACTCAGGCCCGCGACTCGGGTGCCACCGTACCTAAAGATGCAAAAAATGCACCTTCCTCAAAGCAGCATAGCAAGGATTACCGCATTCGGTTGCCGACGGGCCCCACTCCTCGCCCAGTCCAAACCTCATCCGGACCCTGCAGGCTCTGCGACCGTCCAGATCCCGCCGAAACCTGTACAGACTCCTGCAGGTGGTTGATCTGTCCTGGAAAAGCGGAGGGGAGGCCTCTTTGGTTTTTGGCCTCCCCCTCCGACGGCTGCTACTGCTTCTTTTGACTTCGGGCCTTCACGCCGGCCATGGCTTCCAGCGGCTTGATCATCGATTGGTTGCCGAGCCTGCCGCCTTCTTCCTTCTCCGCCACCGCGAAAAGCTGCTGGGCCACCGCCGTCCCCGGCAGAGCCACGTGCAGGTCGCGGGCGGCCTCCATGACCAGCTTCAGGTCCTTCTGGTGGAGTTTCACCATGAAACCGGGCGAGAAGTCGCCGGCGAGCACCTTGGGGCCGTAGTTCGACATGGACCAGGACCCCGCCGCACCGCCTGAAATGGCCTGGAACACCTTGTCAAGGTCCAGTCCGGCTGCCGCCCCCAGTACAAAGGCTTCGCTAAAGGACTGGATGGTTAGAGCGCAGCCGATCTGGTTGCAGAGCTTGGTCATCTGCCCGCTCCCTGATGGCCCCATGTGGGTGACCTTCTTGCCCATAGCCATGAAAGCCGGCATGACCGTCTCCAAGGCTTCGGCGGGACCTCCGACCATGATGGTTAGCGTCCCTTCGATGGCACCCTTCTCGCCACCGCTGACCGGGGCGTCAAGCATGGCAACTCCCTTGTCGGCCAGCGCGGCCGCGAACTCCTTGGTGGCGGCGGGGGAGATGGTGCTCATGTCCACCACGATGGACCCGCGTTTGGCTCCGTGGATGATACCGCTCGGCCCGAGAATGACCTCTTCAACATCGGGCGTGTCACTGACCATGGTGATAGTCACGTCACTGGCGGCGGCGGCCGCTTTCGGGGTGTCGGCGGCTTTCGCGCCGAGAGCCACCACCTCCGCCACCTTGGACGCCGTACGGTTGTAGCAGGTTACGTCAAACCCTGCCTCCAGCAGGTTCTTTACCATCGGCTTCCCCATGATGCCGAGACCCACAAAACCGATCTTCATTTCCAAACCTCCTGTGTCTTTTGGGTTCAATTGCCTTGTGCTGACCTCCCGCCAGACGCGGCGTGCGACGCGACGCGGCGTACGACCCGATCAAAGTCCGTTCGTCTTCAGGAAATCCCGAACCGTGGCGATAAACCGCGGATTATCTTCATTATGTGGTCCGTGCCCGCACTCCTCGAAGAGCTCCAGCCTGGCGTTGGGCAGGAGCCGCGTCATCTCGTAACCGCGCTCTACGGGGACCACCCAGTCCAGCTTGCCGTGGACGATGAGGACCGGCGCCTTGATCTCTTTCAGGCGCGGCCGCACATCCCAGCCGGGGAAATTCGTGCTGACGGTGTAGTTATGGGTCTTATAGTGCCACATGATCCCTTCCCAGCTCTGACGGCCCTTCACCGGGTCCCAACCGCTCTTCCCGGGATAGAGCGGCATGATCTGCCAGAAACCCTGGGCGAAGTCTTCCTTGTTCAGAGTACGCCCCGTCCAGTAGCGGTCGAAGCAGTCCCAATCGATGGGTAGCCCCGAAGCCCTGGCGCGGCGCTCCAACTCGTCGTTGTCCACGCTGTGGGCGCAGGTGTCGCGCAGGATGACCGCCGCCACGCTGTCGGGGTAACGCAGGGCGTATTCAAGGGCTAGGAAGCCGCCGGACGACCCGCCCGCCACCACCACCTTACCCAAACCGAGTTCCTTACGCAAGGCCTCGGCGTCGGCCGCCCATTGCTCGTAGCTGGGCGTGCCCACTTCCTCGGAAAGGCCGCAGCCGCGCGCGTCGAAGGTGATGAGACGGTAAGTGTCGGTGATGGCCGCGTAGGCACGGCGCTTGGCCCGCGAATCACCCATGCCACCCCCACCGTGAAGAGTCAGGATCGCGGTGGCGTCTTTCGGGCCCTGGTCTTCGACATAGTGCTTGCAGCCGTTGATGGTGAGATACATGGCTGACCTCCTTTTCTAGTAGCGCTCGATCTTGCCTTCCGTGGACGTCGATCTGTAGGAGTACTCCGGTGGACTTCCCTTGACCTTCACTGCGCGGCGACGGGGCCGCCCAGGCCGCGCCGGCAGAGTGAATAGTTGCTTCTGGGATATCAGGAAGTGGCAGGAACACCTTTCATTGCGACGAAACTCTGACTCCAAACCGCAAATATGCGACTCACCTGGAACCGCCACATCGCTCCGTCACGGCATCCGCGCCAGGGCCATAGAAGCAGGTGGATACGACCTTTAGGAGGGTCAGCCGCATTGGAACCTCTAGTCGAAATCAGGGACCTACGGACGTATTTTTATTCGTACGACGGTGTTCTCCCCGCCGTGGACGGGGTGAGTTTCCACATCGACCCCGGCGAGACCCTGGGGCTCGTGGGAGAGTCGGGCTGCGGGAAAAGTGTCACTTCCTTGTCCATTATGCAGTTGGTCCCCGTCCCACCGGGGAAATACGTGTCCGGTCAGATCCTCTTCCGCGGGGACGACTTGCTAAAGAAGACTGAGGACGAGATGCGGGGCATCCGCGGGAACAAGATCGCCATGGTCTTTCAGGAGCCCATGACTTCCTTGAACCCTGTCTTCACCGTGGGCGACCAGATCGCCGAGGCCGTGCAGTTGCACCAAGGGGTGCAGCGCCGCGAAGCTACGGCCAAGGCCGAGCACATGCTGCGTCTGGTCGGTGTGCCCGACCCCGCCCGCCGTCTGCAGGAATACCCGCACCAATTGTCGGGCGGTATGCGCCAGCGGGTCATGATCGCCATGGCCCTCTCCTGCAACCCGGCCCTGCTCATCGCCGACGAGCCAACCACAGCCCTTGACGTGACCATCCAGGCCCAAATCCTCGAACTCATGAAGCGGCTCAAGAGTGAGCTGGGCATGGCCATCCTCCTCATCACCCACGACCTGGGTGTCGTAGCGGAGATGGCCGAACGCGTAGTGGTGATGTATTCCGGAAAAGTGGTGGAGGAAGCGCCGGTCTCGGACCTTTTCCACCACCCGCTACACCCCTATACCGAAGGTCTTTTCGCCTGCATTCCCCGGGTGGACCGTCCGCGCGGCAAGCTGTTCACCATTGAAGGCGTGGTCCCTAATCCGCTGGACTTCCCGGTGGGCTGCCGGTTCCACCCGCGTTGCGCGTATGCCCAGGACATCTGCAGGGCAAAGGAGCCGGAACTGGTGGTCCAGGGGACGCGCCGCATCGCCTGCCACATCGCGCCCGAAGTCCGGCATTCCAAGGAGGTGGCCTAGGCATGAGCGTGGTATTGCGCCAGTCTCCTGTCCCCGATCCGGCGGTGCCCGGCGCCGGCACTGGTCCGTCGGCCGCTCCCGGACGAGACGTCCTCCTGGAAGCGGTGGATATCAAGAAGTACTTCCCCATCTACGGTGGGGTTTTATCACGGGTCGTGGGCCATGTCTACGCCGTTGACGGTGTTTCCTTTTCTGTCCAGCGCGGCGAGACTTTCGGCCTGGTAGGTGAATCGGGCTGCGGCAAGACGACCCTGGGCATGACCATCCTGGGCCTTACCCCGGCTACGTTCGGGAAAGTGTACTTCGAAGGTCGTGACATTTTCAAGATGCCGGCGGGCGAGATGCGCCGGCTGCGCGGCGAGATGCAGGTCATTTTCCAGGACCCTTACGGTTCGCTGGACCCCCGCATGACGGTGGGGGAGATCGTCGGTGAACCGCTTTCGGCCCACGGCGCCGCTTCCGGAGCACGGCGGGTGGAGCGGGTGAAGGAACTCCTCAGCGTGGTGGGCCTCCAGCCCATGCATGCGAACCGTTACCCCCATGAGTTCTCCGGCGGCCAGCGCCAGCGCATCGGCATCGCCCGCGCCCTGGCGCTAAACCCCAAGCTGATCATCTGCGACGAGCCGGTTTCCGCTCTGGACGTGTCCATCCAGTCGCAGATCCTGAACCTCCTGGATGAGCTCCAGGACCAGTTCAAGCTGACCTACGTCTTCATCGCCCACGGTCTGCATGTCATAAAACACGTGTCCGACCGGATCGGTGTGATGTACCTCGGCAAGTTGGTGGAGGTAGCTCCCTCCGAGGAACTCTTCCGGGCCCCCTTGCATCCGTACACGGAGGCCTTGTTGTCGGCCATCCCAGTGCCTGACCCCGACGCCAAGCGCCAGGGACGCGTCATCCTTGAAGGCGATGTGCCGAGCCCCGCCAAGCCGCCTTCCGGTTGTCGGTTCCATACCCGCTGCGTCCTGGCGACCGACCGTTGCCGTACCGAGGAGCCCGTCCTGCGCCAGACAGGGGCGGAGCGGTCGGTGGCGTGTCACCTGCGGGGTTGAACAGCTGAGCCATTCCACGCTGCACGCCGAAATCCCTGACGGCCGAGGAATGCGCATGAATACGAAAGAACTGGTGCTCGTCGCCAACGACGAGGTAGCTTTGGGCACCCTGCTCCGGCAACTGGAGGAGCCTTTTCAGGGGTGCGCCTCATTGCGTGGCTTGACCGTAGCCACACTCCCGGAGGACCTGCGAGCCGACCTGGTCTTGGTGTCGAGCCCCAGCATCGCCGAGCGGGTGGCGCGGCGCACCGGCTGCGCCGAGCGTATCCTGGTGGCCAGGCGGAGCCTCACATCTCAGGCTATCGAAACCCTGAGCAAGATCCGGCAGCGTTCTACCTGCTACGTGGCTATGGACTACCAGTTGGACGCCGAGGCCACGGTCACGATGCTCCGCGAACTGGGCGTGAACTGGCTGCGCCTCATCCCGGTCACAATCGCCTCCCTGGGGCCCAGCTTGGCGGTTTCCGGACAGGGCGCGGGGGTGCTCTGCTTCGGAAAGAAAGTCGAAGCTCCGCCCGGCTGCCGCGTTTACGACTTGGGGCTGCGGCGCATCGATTTCAGTACCATCGTCGAAGCTTTCGCCCGGCTGCAGCTTCCGGTGGGGAACCTGGTCCGCGTGGCATCCCGGTGGGGGAGCGAGTTGGTGGGCGTCATCGGGCGCCTGGGGATGTCCATGCGTAGCGTGTCCCGGGTCCGGCAGGCCTTGGAGGCCGTCCTGGCGTCTCAGGCCGACGCGGTCTTCGTAGTGGACCAGGCAGGACGGGTCGCCTACCGGAATCCGGCCGCGGCGCTGCTCACCGAGTTCAAGGCGACGCCGGGCGATGGCGGCACGTTCTGGGACGTCTTCCCCGGCTTGACCGCACCGTCCAATCCCGGTGCCCCCGGGGGCGTCACGGGTCCCGGTCCCGGTGTGGGTACCGTGGTGCCGGAAGACGGATACGAGCGCTTGGTCAGGATGGGTGACCGGCAGGTCATGGCCCGCGTCATCCCCTTCGCCGCGGAGCAGGGTCGGCCCGAGTGGATCGTGGCTTTGAAAGACGTCTCGGAGATCCAGCGGCTGTCGGCCGACCTCAGCCGCCATCTGCGGAGCTCGGGGTACGTGGCGAAATACTCCTGGTCGGACGTGATCGCCGTGGCTCCCCCCATGAGGGCGGCCGTCACCGTCGCCCAACAGGCGGCGAAGACCGACCTTCCGGTCCTCCTCCTGGGGGAGACCGGGACGGGGAAAGAGCTGTTCGCTCACGCCATTCACGCTACCTCGGCGCGGGCGGCCGGGCCTTTCGTGGCCATCAACCTCAGCGCCCTGCCGGAGCAGCTGGCGGAGAGCGAGTTGTTCGGATACGAGCGCGGGGCCTTCACCGGCGCGGCCAGCACCGGCAAGCCGGGGCTCTTCGAGCTGGCGAACGGAGGCACCATCTTCCTCGACGAAGTCGCCGACGCCGCCTTCACGGTGCAGGCCAAGCTTCTGCGGGTCCTTCAGGAGAAGGAAGTCGTGCGGGTCGGTGGCCGCCGCATCATCCCCGTGGACGTCCGGGTAGTGGCCGCAACCAACAGCGACCTTCCAGGTCTAGTCGGCGCGGGCGGTTTCCGCCAGGACCTCTTTTACCGGCTGGCGGCTATCCCCATCTCCATTCCGCCGCTCCGCCGCCGAAAGGAAGATATCCCCCTCCTTGTCAAGTACTTTTCCGACGGTCAGGAGCCGGGCGGCGTGGTGGACGAGGCGGAACTCCGGCGCCTGACTGCCTATGACTGGCCGGGGAACGTCCGCGAGCTTTCGAACTACGTGAATTATGTGGTTCAGATGGGGTGCCCTGTCCCTTGGCTGGACATACGCGGGACGTCCGCGGCCGAAGTGGCGGTCTCCGCTTCTGGCGCCGCCGTTACGGGGTCCGCCATCCCGGCTCCCGGTGCCGCCGAAGGCGGCCGTGCGGCGACCGACTTCAATGGCGCCGCCTCCGCCTCCGCCTCCGCATCCGCATCCGCAACCGCCTCCGCAACCGCCTCCGACGCTGCCGCCGACGCCGACAAGGTCATCCGTCGGGCCATCCTCCGGTCCGTCGACTACCTGGCGACCACGCGCGGGTCGGCGGGGAGGCGGACGTTGCTGGAACTGGTTGCGGAGGGCGCCGGCGTCAGTTCGGAGCGCAGGTTACGGGCACTTTTGGAGATGTGCCGGGAGGAAGGACTCATCGAAATCCACCACGGGCGGGCGGGTATCCGCCTGACCCCAAAAGGCCGCAGTTACCTCAGTAATGGGAGCGTAATGGGGACACATTTCGGTCCCATACCTCATTGACCGGATCGCGCAGGCGGCGAAAAGCCCAGTGTTACGGTGATTCGAGTTCTGGCATGGGATTTGCGATAGAGGAAATGGTATGGCAATTCCGCCATCTAGTAGCACGTCATAATCAAATGCCTGAGGTCGAAAAGAAAGGGGAGTCGAGAGTATTGAGGTTCCTGAGAGGGCGTAAGTCGAGGTTGCTGACCCTGACCATCGTGGCCATCATGATGGTGACCTTGGTCGGCGCCGGTTGCGGCAAGTCGTCCAAGGACACCGGAGTCTTAAAGATCGCGCAGACCTACGACATGAAGGGTCTGGACCCCATCAACCTGCCCAGCGTGACGGAGAGCCAGATCGCCGGCAACATCTACGACGGTCTTCTCCAGTTCGAGTACGGCGGGACCAAACTCCAGCCGGCCCTGGCCACCGAGTGGACCATCTCGCCGGACGGCAAGACCTACACCTTCAAGCTTCGCAAGGGCGTTCAGTTCCACAAGGACTACGGCGAAATGACGTCCGCCGATGTCAAGTTCTCCCTCGATCGAGTGAGAGACAAGAAGATCTCGCAAGCGGCTTCTAATTTTGCCTCTATTGACAGCATTGACACACCCGACGCTTCGACGGTGGTTCTGAAGTTGAACCGGACCGATCCGGCCCTCCTGACGGCGCTGGCCGCACCGACTGGCGGCATCGTCTCCAAGAAGGCCGTCGAGAAACTGGGCAAGGATTACTCCATCAACCCGGTCGGCACCGGACCCTTCGCTTTCGAGGCCTGGAAGGCCAACACTGAAACCGACCTGGTCGCCAACAAGAAGTATTGGGGCAGCGCTCCCAAGATCCAGAAACTGGTCTTCGTCCCCATTCCCGAGCCCACCACGATGTACATGGCTTTCGAGAAGGGCGAAGTGGACGTCATCCAGGTTACCGACGGCGAGCACTATAAGAAGTACAAGGGTGACGCCAAGTTCCAGGTATCCGAGATCGCCGGCCTGATCACCCGCATGATCGGCTTCAACCAGCAGATCAAGCCTTTCGACAATCCCAAGGTCCGGCAGGCCGTGGTCATGGGCTTCAACCGGGACAAGGTCATCAACGAGATGTTCGGCAACATCTCCACCAAGGCCAAAGGCTTCCTGGCCCCATCCGTCCCCGGATATGAACCCAATCAGGAAGACCCGCCCTACGATCCCGTGAAGGCCAAACAGCTCCTGACCGAAGCAGGATTCCCGGATGGTTTCAAGACCGTCATGGAAGTCCCGAACATCGACCGGTTCACCGTTCCGGCGACGGTCTTCCAGGAAGACATGCGCAAACTGGGGATCACCATCGAGTATAAGCCCATCGACACGGCCACCGCTCTGGCCAACCAGCGCAAGGGCAGCGTTCCCATCTGGTCCGTCAGCTGGAACCAGGATCCGGTGCCCGACCGTGTCATGATGCGGTTCCACTCGAGCCAGTACCCTGGGAACAACGGTTTCGGGTACAAGAACCCGGCCGTCGACAAGCTCATCGACGAGGCGCTGGCGTCGTCCGACGACAAAGTGCGGTCGGCCGACTTCTCCAAGATCCAGCAGCAGATCGCCAAGGACTATGTCGGCATCTGGCTGGACAACGAGAAGTACATCTTCGCCCTGAGCAAGAAGGTCAAGGGCTTCCCGGCCGACCCGCGGCGCTCGCTGCGTATGTTCCCGGTTTCCATCGACCCCAACGCCAAGTAATCAGGGTCGAGTAGTCGGTTCTTGAAGCTATGGCTTAAGCCAAAAACGGGTGGCCAGCCGGCAGGTCCCGTACCTGCCGGCTGGTCGGCCCGAATGCTAGCCCGACGGCTGCGGCACGGGCAAGGCAATCCGGGTCACGTCAAGGCATTGATCCCTTCCGGAGGTGGGGCCGTTTGCTCCAGTACATCGCCAGAAGACTGATTCAGACTATCCCGACGGTCTTGTTGGTGACCACCTTCGTTTTCCTCATCATTCATCTCGTTCCCGGTGACCCGGTGGAGATGATCCTGGGCGACTACGCCACACCCGACTCCATTGTGGCCATGCGCGGAGCCCTGGGACTGGACCGTCCCCTTGGCACTCAGTACGTCTCTTTCCTCACCGGCCTGATCCACGGGGACCTCGGCACATCCATTCGCACCCAGCGACCGGTAATGGCCGAGATCAGGCAGCGCTTTCCCTATAGTATGATGTTGGCTTTCGGAGCGGTGGCGGTGAGCACGGTCCTAGGCGTGCCGGTGGGGGTGCTTTCGGCCACGCGGCCGGGGTCGTGGCAGGACACAATCTCCATGGTGGGGGCCCTGATCGGGGTCTCCATGCCCACGTTCTGGCTGGGCCTCATGCTATTGTTCCTATTCGCTATGAAGCTGAGTTGGTTTCCGGTCATCGGGGCGGGGGATATCGGCAATATCCCCGACACACTTCAGCACCTGGTCCTGCCCGTTCTGGCCATCGGCCTTTCGGGGATGGCGCTTACCGCGCGGATGACCAGGTCCACCATGCTCGAGGTGCTCGGGCAGGACTACATCCGGACCGCGCGCAGCAAGGGGCTGGCGAAGACGATAGTCATCTATAAACACGCCCTCCGCAACGCGGCGATTCCCGTGGTGACGGTGGTGGGTATGAACATCGGTCACCTCTTGGGGGGCGCGGTGCTGGCGGAGACCGTCTTCGCCCGTCCCGGACTCGGCAAGATGGTGGTCGACGCCATCCTGGCCCGCGACTACCCGATGGTCCAAGGGGCCGTTTTCATTATCGCCATGGTGTTCATCCTTGTGAATCTCCTGGTGGACGTGACCTACGCGGCGCTGGACCCCAGGATCCACTATAACTAGAAGGAGGCGATGTCAATGTCGGCACGCTTGACGCGAACGCTCCGTAAGTCCAGAAACGCCAGGTTAGGGCTGGGCATCGTCGTCGTCCTTCTGGTCATCGCCTTGACCTCGCCGTGGCTGGCCACCCACGATCCTCGGACTCAGGTTATCCAGGACCGCCTGAAAGCGCCCAGCGCGCAATACTGGCTGGGGACCGATACCTTCGGGAGGGACGTCTTCAGTAGGCTCGTCTGGGGGACACGGATTTCCTTTCTGCTTGGGTTCTTCTCGACAGGGATCTCGTCGATCATCGGGACGGCCATGGGCATCGTGTCGGGCTACTACGGTGGGTGGGTTGACACCATCGTCATGCGCGTGGTGGACACCTTGATGTCCTTTCCTACGATCCTCCTGGCCATGGCTATCGTGGCCATCCTGGGTCCGGACCTCCAAAACATCGTTATCGCCATCGCCCTGACTTTCTCACCACGCTTCGCGCGGGTCATCCGGTCGGTGGCGCTGTCTGTCCGCGAACAGGGGTACGTCCTGGCGGCCCGGGCGTCCGGGGTCCGACACGGCTCCATCATGTGGAAGCACGTGCTGCCGAACGTGGTCAGTTCCGCCATCGTTCTCTTGACCATGCAGATCGGTACCGCCATCACCATGGAAGCCAGTCTCAGTTTCCTCGGACTTGGCGGCGACCCGGCCATCCCGACCTGGGGTGGAGTGATCAATGACGGGCGCGGCTTTCTCCAGCAGGCCCCCTGGATCTCTGGGTTCGCCGGTATCGCCATCACCGTGACAGTCATCGGGTTCAACCTCTTGGGCGACGCCATCCGTGACGTCCTCGATCCGAGGTTCTCGAAGCAGCTATAGATTTCAAGGGAGTGAGCGGCAGTGGCTAACGACCTCTCGAAAGCTGTGGCCTACATCGACGACCACCGCGACGACCTCATCAAGCTCATGCAGACCATGATCCGCACAAAGAGCGTGAACCCGGCCCTGGACCCCACCTCCGAAGGCGAGGGGAAGATGGCCCAGCTCATGATCGAGGAGCTGACCGACCTCGGTCTGACGGTGGAGACACTGGAGGCCGTCAAGGGGCGGCCCAACATCGTCGCCCGCCTGAAGGGCAGCAAGCCGGGCCCGCGCATCCTCTTTAACGCCCACCTGGATACAGTCAACGGCAAGGTGGAAGACGGCTGGGTGGCCGGGCCGTTTAGCGGTGACATCGTCGACGGCTTCATTTATGGGCGCGGCGCCTGTGACCACAAGTCGCCGCTGGCCGAGATGCTCTACGCGCTGAAGGCGCTGCGGGCTATCGGGCACGAGTTCGCCGGCGAGCTCATTATCGTGTGCGACGTGGACGAGGAGGAGGGCGGCATCCAGGGGATGCGGAAGATCGCCGAGCACTTCGACCTCAGCAGCGACTACGCCCTGTATGGCTGCACCACAGACTTCTTCCCGGAAGCGAAGAGCTTCTACAGCGCCGTGGGTGACCACAACATCATCCGGGCGCTCAGCGGGCGGCTGCAGATGGTCCTGAAGGTGAAAGGGCAAAGCTGGCACACCCTTACGCCGAAGCTGGATAAGAACGCCTTCGTGGAAGCCATGAAGATTATGCCGGAGTTACAGGCGTATATCGAAGAGACCAACGCCTTCGAGGACCCCATCTGCGGCACCGGTCACCAGAGGATGACCTTGTCGACGTGCGAGTGCGGCCCGAGGCAGAGCCGCCCGGCGGAGTGGTGTAACATCTACATCGCGCGGCGCGTCGACGGCACGGAGAAGCTGGAAGACGTCGAGGCGGACATCAAGGCCAGGATCACCGCGATGCTGAAGAAGCACGGTGTGGACGGCGTCGTCGAAACCATCCGCGGCGTCCCCAACATCGTGGTGGACGAGAAGCTCCCCTTGATACAGGAACTGGCCAAGGCCGCCGAAGAGATCACCGGCGAGCGCCCCAAGGTTACCGGGTGGCCGGCGTCGGTCGGCATCTCCCAACTGCTGGCGGCCAAGAGTATCCCCAGCGTGCTGTTCGCCTACGGGGTCATTAACATGCACCACGCCGTCAATGAGCGGCTGGCCGTGGAGAACCTCATCCGGACGGCCAAGGTGTACTGCCTGGCCTTCGGGCGGCTGCTGTCCGCCTAGCGCGCCGCACGCAATCCGTTCCCATCTCTGTGGCTAGATACGCAGGAGGAATGACCGTTTGAAGATCGACAAAGACCTATGCATCAATTGCGAGCTATGTATACCTTACTGCCCCATGGGCGCCATCCGGCAGGGTACCGATACCCCGGAAATCGTCCAGGACGAATGCGTGGAGTGCAACATCTGCCGCCATTCGGGTGTGTGCCCGGCCGAAGCCCTGGTCGTCCCCGAGCTGGACTATCCGCGCGTGTTGCGGCGCGACTTCTCCGATCCCTTGAAGACCCATCCCAGCACCAATGTGCCGGGGCGGGGGACCGAGGAGATGAAGACCAACGACGTGACCGGCCGCTTCAAGCGCGGTT
>JAJYWN010000005.1:39365-109648 GCA_021791495.1 Bacillota bacterium | reverse complement strand
CGAGCCCACGCCGCACCTGCCCACGGTGCGCCTGCTCCAGCAGGAGACTACTGAGGCGCGCATCATCCTGCGCGCCCCGTCCGACCTGCCCTTAGGTGGGATTCACGACATCCGCGGACACGTCCGGCGCTGCGTCATCGGTGCCGCGCTGGACCCTCCCGCCTTTAACGAGATCCACGACACCATCAGGGCGGCCCACCGGCTCCGGAAACACCTGATGGACTTCAAGGTGGACGCGCCCCTCATCGCCGCCATGGGCGAAGGTCTCGGCACCTTCCGCCCCTTGGAGTCGTCCATCGCCAACGCCATCAGTGAGCAGGGCGAGGTTCTGGACCGGGCCAGCCGGGACCTGGAGCGCCTGCGCCGCGAAAAGCGGTTGACGCAGGAGCGTGTCCGCGAGAAGCTGGATTCCCTGGTCCACTCCGACGCGCAGAAGTTCCTGCAGGACCCCATCGTCACCCTGCGCGGCGACCGTTTCGTCGTGCCAGTGAAGTACGAAAACCGGGCGAACGTACCGGGCGTGGTCCACGATCAGTCGGCCAGCGGGCAGACCCTCTTCGTCGAGCCCCTGGCCGTTCTGGAACTGAATAACCGGCTCCGCGAGATCGAAGTAGCCGAGCAGGAGGAAGTGCGGCGCATCCTGCGCCAACTGGCTTCCGAAGTGGCGGCCGTGGCGGGCGACCTGAGCCGCACCGTCACCGACCTGGGCCGGCTGGACTTCATCTTCGCGAAAGGGAAGTACTCCGAGATCCAGCAGGCCCATGAGCCGGTCTTGAACGACGAGGGGCGGATGAACCTGATCAAGGCGCGCCACCCCCTTCTCCGGGGGGCGGTGGTACCGGTCGACATCCCCCTGGGCCGTGACTTCGACATCATGCTCGTCACCGGACCGAACACCGGCGGCAAGACCGTCTCCTTGAAAACCGCGGGCCTGATGGCCTTGATGGCCATGTCGGGGCTGCATCTCCCGGCATCCTCGGGGTCGGAGATGAGCGTTTTCGGCCGGGTCTTCGCCGACATCGGCGACGAGCAGAGCATCGAGCAGAGCCTATCCACTTTCTCGTCGCACATGACCAACATCATCCGCATCCTGCGCGACGTGGGCCACGACTCGCTGGTCCTCTTGGATGAGCTGGGCGCCGGGACGGACCCGGTCGAAGGGTCGGCCCTGGCCATGGCGATCCTGGAATACCTCAGTTCTACCGGCGCCAAGGTGGCCGCCACCACGCACTACGGCGCCTTGAAGGCCTTCGCCTACTCGCGGCCGCGCATCGCCAACGCCAGCGTGGAGTTCGACGCCGATTCCTTGCGCCCCACGTACCGCTTGTTGGTGGGCCTGCCCGGGCGCAGCAACGCTTTCCTCATCGCCGGGCGTCTGGGCCTCCCGGCCGAAATCGTGGACCGGGCGCGGGAGTTCCTGACTAAGGAGGACGTCCGCGTCGAGGACCTCATCGAGAGCATGGAGACCGACCGTTTCGTCATGGAACGGGAACGGGTGGCGGCCGAGAACTTGCGCGCCTCCATGGAAGTGGCTAAGGCCGAGATCGACCGTCGCTCGGCGGAAGCGCGCCGCCGCGAGCGGGAAATACTAGACAAGGCTCAGGAACAGGCACAGCGGGTGCTGCAGAAAGTCAGGCAACAGGCCGACGAGGCCCTCCGGCTGCTGAAGACGATCGAGAAGGAAAGCCGACAGCAGGAACGGGCCAAGGCGCTGGAAGAAGCGCGCCGGATCTTGCGTGAGTCGCAGCGGGATGTGGACGAGGCCGTCCGCGGGGCGGGTGGGGTGGCCGCCGCGGCCGGAGGAGCTGAAAGCGGTGGGGACCGGGGCGCGGTGGCCGGAGGAGGGCGCGAAGGCGTCGTAGGTGGCGCCCGAGCCGCCGGGCCGCTCCGGCCGGGCCAGAGCGTCTACATCGAAAGCCTGAACCAGAAGGGCATCCTGCTCAGCCTTCAGGACGACCAGGCCTTGGTCCAGGTGGGCATCATGAAAGTGCAGCGCCCGGTGGTGGACCTGGCGCCACTGACCGAGGATGGGCCGGGAAGCACGTCGGCGGCCGGGGCCAGCGGTCCAGGCGCAGGCGGCACGGGCGGCACCGGCATCGGGGGCGCCGGAGGTGGATATCGGTCCGTGTCCACGGGCAACATCGCCGGCCAGAAGGCGCAAACCTTCTCACCGGAGATAGACCTGCGCGGCCTGACCGTGGAAGAGGCGGCCCACCGCCTGGACAAGTACATGGACGACGCCTTCCTGGCGGGAGCCAAGAAGGTTTTCATCATACACGGCAAAGGCACGGGAGCACTGCGCAAAGGGCTCTTGGAGCTCCTGAGCGCGGACCCGCGGATCAGGTCCCACCGGCCCGGGGCCCATGGGGAAGGGGGAATGGGCGTCACCGTCGCCGAACTGACGGAATAGCCGCCGCTCCCCTCGCTCCGCCGGCGCTTCTGTCGTAGTATCCGGGGGCTTTCCAGGCTTCCGGGCGGATGGGGGGCATGAAACGGGGATGGATAGGAAGTCCTTGCTGTACCGCCTCTTCGGGCGCTTCGCGGGCATCCGGCGCGTCAACCTAGCCATCATCGTGGCGCTCGGCGTCATCGCCGTTTTCATTCTCCTCGGCGCATCCTGGCTCTACACCAACGACTCCGACTTCTGCGGCCTCCGCTGCCACACCATGAAGCCGTACTACGCGGCCTACTCCAACTCCAGCCACGCTCGAGTGCCCTGCGTCAGCTGTCACCTTGGTATCGGCTTCTCCTTCGGCTACGTGGCCAGAAAGAGTTACGATGGCCGGGACCTGGTGTCCGAAGCCCTGAAGCTTTACTCCCTGCCCATCAGAGCTGAGTCGCTGCGCCCCGCCCGGGAGACCTGCGAGAAGTGCCACTGGACGCAGGCCTTCCACTTCGACGAAGTCAGGATCGTCACCCACTTCGGCAACGACCCCGCCAACACTCCGGAGAAGACGGTCCTCGCCCTGAGCATTGGGGGCGGGCTGGCGCGCGAAGGGCTCGGCTATGGCATTCACTGGCACGTGCAGAACCCAGTCACATTTGTCGGCAACGACCAATATGTGTCCTGGGTCTCCGCCAACATCAATGGCAAGCAGATCACCTGGAAGGACTCCGACGCCGGTGGAGGGGCTCCAAAGACTCTCCTGGACACCAGGCCCAAGACCATGGATTGCATTGACTGCCATAACGTGGTAACCCACGGCTTCGCGTCTCCGGAGACGGTGGTGGACACGGTCCTGGCTCAGAAGCTAGCCGATGCCCGCCTGCCGTCCTTCCGGTCGAAGGCGGTGGGCGCCATTAGCGCGAACCTGGGCGACACGGCCAAGATGACCGCGGCCCTCGACGCCTTGGCAAACTCCTACGCCAATGACCCCACGCTGCCGGTGGACGTCAGGAAAGCGGCCGGCCCTTCGGTGAAAGCGGTCAAGGACTATGCCAGCAAGGCGGCCTTCCCGCAGGCGAAGATCACCTGGTCCACCTACCCGAACAACGTTGGTCACAAGGACTTCCCAGGGTGCTTCCGTTGCCACGACGGTCGCCACGTCACCGACGACGCCACCGTTCCGCCGGAGCGCAAGGTCGTCCGCCTGCACTGCAACATCTGCCACAATATCCCCACCGTGGCCACCGGCACCCAGACACCCGCGCCTATCCCCGTGGTAAAGGCGGCCCAGCCCGCATCGCACCTGGCGGCCACCTGGATGGCCGACCACCGCGTGCAGGCCACGGACCCAGGGTGCAAGAGCTGCCACACCGTCAGCCCGACCGACCCCAACAGTTTCTGCTCCAACTCCAAATGCCACGCCACGCGCTGGCAGTTCGCCAAGGTCCTGCCGACCGTTCCGCACCGCGGAGCCTGCACGACCTGCCATACTAGCACGGCGCCCCCGACGGCGGCCACGTGCCGGAATTGCCACACCAGCCTCCCTGGGCTGCATAGCGTCGGCCGGGATGAAAGGGAGGGTGGCGATGAAGGGGAAGGCGGAGGCGGAGCTCCGGAAGGCGCCGCCCACAGCCAGGTGGCCTGCCAGACCTGCCACGCGCCGCACACCTGGGCGGTCCAACCGCGCAGCACTTGCGAATCCTGTCATACCAACCGGATCAGCCATCACCCCGGAACGCCCTGTGCGAACTGCCACTCCTTCAGAGGCACGTGAACCTATGGCGTGCGGGGCACGATCGGCGGCGTGGGCGCGCCGACCGGCGTAATGGCTGTGGGCGGCGCCCCGCCCGTGCCCGGTTTCGGGCCGTGGACATCATCTAGCTGAGTCGGCACTTCCAGAGAAGCATCCGCCGGTACCAGCACCTTGGTCTGGCCCTTGTCATCTGTGTAGATGTAGGGTTCATACGGTTCCTTGCGCTTGATGAAAACCTTAGATACCCGGTCTTCGGGTGGAGTGTATTGGGTGGCGAGTTTTCCGGATACCTTGTCGATGACGGCCACCACATGGACATCGCAGATCTGCGTGGGCTCCTTGCCTTTCAGGAAGATCTCTTGAACGATATCGCTAGGTGGGCAGTTCGGCCCAGGCAATAGCCCGGATTCCTTGCAGACCGAGATGGGGCCGGAGATGCCCTGGGGCATCGGGAAGTCCGTGGGCGGCGTATCCTTCAGAGCCTCTTTCATGGTGTCCCGCCAGATGAAGGCCGGGTAGATGCCACCAAGCAGGCCCGATTTCTTCGGGTTATCGTAGCCCATCCACACCGCGCCCACCAGGTCCGGCGTGTAGCCGATGAACCAAGCGTCGCGGCTGTCTTCCGTGGTGCCGGTCTTGCCGGCCTGCGGACGGCCGATGTTGGCGCCGTTACCGGTGCCGCGGGCGATGACGCCCTTGAGGATATCAGTCATCAGATAAGCAACCTGCTCGGTGAGGACCACTTTCTGCTTGGGCTTCCACTCTTCCAGCACCGTGCCTTTGCGGTCGGTGACTTTCAGAATGGCCGTCGGCGTGACCAAGATGCCCCGGTTGGCGAAGGCGCCGTAGGCGCTGGCCATTTCCAGAGGAATAACCCCGCGGGTGATGCCGCCGATGGCGGTGGCCAGGTTCATGTCGTTGTAGGCGCCGGAGGTCACCAGAGTGCTGATGCCCATGTTGATGGCGTTATCCACACCGGTCTGTACCCCGATGGTCGCCAGCATCTTCACCGCGGGGACGTTGCGCGAATGCTCGACGGCGTACCGCATGGTCATCAGTCCGAGGAAGTCTTTCTCATAGTCCAGAGGCCGGAAGGACTTGCCAGCGGCCATGGGGTAGGACACCGGCGCGTCGTCCAGCACATAGGAGGGGCCGTATCCGGCCGCCAGGGCCGGCGCGTAGTCCACCAAAGGTTTGATGGACGAACCGGGCTGGCGCACGGAATCCGTGGCCCGGTTCAGACCTAACTGCCGGTCGTAGTTCCGCCCGCCCACCAAGGCCCAGATGCCGCCGGTTTTCGGGTCTAGGACCACCGCGGCCGCCTGGGGGTAATCGGTTCCCTTGTTCATGGGGAAGACCGGGTCCAGGTTATTCTTGACGGCTTTTTCCGCGGCTTCTTGGGTCGGGAGGTCCAGGGTCGTGTAAACGCGCAGGCCACCCTCGTAGACTTTCTGGTCACCGTACTTATCCAGAAGCTGCCGCAGAACGTAATCAATGAAGTAGGAAGCCGGGTACTGGGCGGCGACGGGCTTGCCCTGTTTGTACACCAGCTGGAACTTGGCGGCGTCGTCCGCTTCCTTCTGGGAGATGTACTTGTTCTTGACCATCAGCGACAGGACGATCTCCTGCTGCCTTTTGGCCCCCGTGGGGTTGACGTAGGGGTTCAAGGCGTTGGGCGACTTATTGATCCCGGCCAGGAGCGCGGCTTCAGCCAGGTTCAGGTCCTTCACATCCTTAGCGAAGTAGAACTGGGACGCCGATTGGACACCCCAGGCGTTCACGCCGAGGAAAATCTCGTTCAGGTACATCTCCAGGATCTCTTTCTTGGTATACTGCCGCTCCATCTGGAGGGCGAGGAAGATCTCCTGGATTTTCCGTTTCCAGTTCCGATCAAGGGTCAGGAAGGCGTTTCGGGCCAGTTGCATGGTGATGGTGCTGGCGCCCTGATCGATGGTTCCGCCACGCAGGTTGACGACAGCGGCGCGAATGGCGCTCCGGAGGTCGATGCCGTGGTGCGTCCAGAAGCGCTCGTCTTCGACGGAGACGAAAGCGTTCTGCACGTTCAGAGGAATGTCGGAGATCGATACCGGTATGCGGTTCTCGGTGCCGTGAAGGGTGGCCACTAAGTTACCGTGCCGGTCGTAGATGAGCGTGGAGGCCGAGGGCTTGGGCGTGAGCGTCTCAAGGTTCGGCATCGAACGAAGGCTGGCGATGACGACCCCGCTGACTATACCGAAGCCAAGCACGCAGACCGAGATCACGGCGACCAGGACGGCGCGCTTCCAATCAGTTATGTGTAGACTTTTCGGCAGGGGCCTCAATCGCCGCCGGGGATCTTTTGCGGCTGGACTCAAAAGGCTTTCCCCCTCGTGTGTTCTGCTGAATGAAACAGGTCGAATTTTGCCGTCTTATCTGGGGTCGAATCCGGATGGTAGCTGATATTTTCTTTCGTACTGAACAATATCCTGCCCGTCCGGTTCTAGACCCTTCTGGGACGTGGGCCACATTGTGTTAGCCACTCCATTTAGACGGTGAATGTGCCACGCTGTTCCATGGCCTATCTTAAACTTCTTCCCAAACCAGGCATAGCATAGGATGGTTCTCCAAGGGAGGAGTGGGGCGGATGAGGGTATACCGTAAACGCACCGTCCCGCGCCTGCGAATCTACGCCATCGTCCTCTTGGGCCTTCTCCTGGCCTCCTTTTACATCCTGGAACGGGCGATCCGGCCCGTCTTTCTGACTGCCGCGGAAATCAGAGTCCACGCCGCCGCCTCAACAGCCATCGCCGAAGCTATCCGCGATGTGGTCTCGGCCGGAATCAACTATCGCGACCTGATCTTCATCCAGACCGACTCGACCGGGCGCATTGTGATGATGCAACCGAACACCGGCGCTGTCAACAGTTTGACGGCGGAAAGTACCTTGAAAGTTCAGCAGACCATCGATGGTCTGGAACAAAGCACCATTCGCGTCCCCTTGGGGCAAGCCTTGGGGAGCTTCATCTTCGCCGCGGCCGGGCCGCACATTCCCATTCGCTTTCAGCAGATAGGCAGCGCCTGGACCTCCATTATTGATAAATTCGAGAGTGCCGGGATAAATCAGACCAGGCACTCGCTGTGGTTGGAAATAAAGGTACGCCTTCGCGTGCTGATCCCGCTGGCCGGGTCGGACATGGAAGTGGCCACGCAAGTGCCCCTGACTGAAGCCGTGCTGGTCGGCGATGTGCCGTCGACGTACATCCAAATCCAGGGAATGGGCGGCGGCCTTTTCCGGCAACCGGCGGGCCCCTGACTTTTCGGCCAGTTTGACGGTCCATCCCGACCTCACATATACTCAAGGGGCGGACAACTCGCATGGGGAAGGGATTATCCCGTGCCCGTCAAAGTCACAGTGGTAGGTCTGGGCGGCCGGCCGGCGGTCGCATTTGTAGATGGGACAAGCGTTCTTGACGCCTTGCGGAACCTTGGCGGCCGGGGCCCACGCGTGCTGGTCGAAGCGGGAGTGGCCACCTCCTCGGGTCCGCCGGCGATGGCAGGATGGCGCCTGTCCACCGGGCTGGTGGCCCGCCTGAACGGTAGGGACATCCGGTTCCTGCAAGGTCTGGCTACCCCGGTCGCCGACGGTGACGAAGTGGTGGTCATGGTCCCTTTGATCGGAGGTTGACTTTCGGTTTGGACGCCGTGGCGGAAATCGAACGGTTAGTATCCTGGCTGCGTGACCGGCTCGGGGAAGCGCGGGCCCAGGGGTTCGTCTACGGTCTTTCCGGTGGGATCGACTCAGCTGTCGTCGGAGCCTTGACCGAGCGGGCCGCCCCCGGCGCCAACCTTGCCATCATCATGCCGTGTCACAGCCAGAGAGTGGACATCGACGATGCCCACCTGGTGGCGCGGTCCCTGGGCCTGAACGCGAAAGAGATCGATCTGTCCCCGGTCTTCGATCTTCTGGTGAGCCAGGCGGCCTTGGGCGACAGTCAGGGTTCCAGAGACCTCGCTTCGGCCAATCTCAAAGCCCGCCTGCGCATGGCTACCCTTTATCTCCACGCCAATCGCCGGAACGCCCTGGTGTCCGGGACGGGAAATCGCAGTGAACTGACGGTGGGCTACTTCACGAAATACGGCGACGGCGGCTGCGACCTGTTACCCATCGGGCACTTGGTAAAGGCTCAGGTCCGGGCGGTGGCGGCGGTGCTCGGGGTGCCCGAGCGCATCATCGTGAAGGCGCCCACGGCCGGGCTCTGGCCCGGTCAGACCGATGAGAGCGAAATGGGCATCACCTACGAAGCCCTGGACCGGTATATCCTGACGGGCGAGGGTCCCGCCGCGGTGGTGGAGCGGATCCAGGCTATGAACCGCGCCAGCGACCACAAGCGGAAACCTCCCCCGGTCCCCGATTGGCACGCCTTATAAGTGTTAGAGGGGATCCCGCCAAACAGGGAAGGGGAATCCGAACATGTCCGGCCATTCAAAATGGGCTCAGATCAAGAGACAGAAAGCTAAGACCGATGCGGCCAGGGGCAAGGCCTTCAGCCGGGCCGCCAGGGAAATCATCGTCGCCGTCCGGCAGGGCGGGACACCTACCATCGAAGCCAACTTACGTCTCCGGATGGCCGTGGAAGCGGCCCGGGCCATCAATATGCCCATGGAAAACATTAAGCGCGCTATCGAGCGGGCCAGCGGCGCTGGCGAAGGCAATTACGAGGAACTCACCTACGAAGGGTACGGGCCCGGCGGCGTGGCGGTGGTGGTCGATGCCATGACCCCGAACCGGAAGCGTACCGCCGCCGACGTCCGGTACATCTTCGACCGGCACGGCGGGAACTTGGGCGAGACCGGTTGTGTGGGCTGGATGTTCCATAAGAAAGGCCTGATCCTGCTGGACGAGGCGGAGAACAGGAGGTCGGAAGACGACATCATGCTCCTGGCCCTGGACGCCGGCGCCGAGGACTTGAAGAAGGACGACACGTACTCAGTGACTACCGCCGCCGAGGACCTGGATAGGGTCAAACAGGCGCTGGTAAAGGCCGGCCTCAAGATCGAGTCGGCCGAGGTGACCAAGATCCCCACCACCATGGTGGAACTGGACGAGGAACAGGCCGAAAAGGCCATCCGCCTCCTGGAAGCCCTGGAGGAGAACGATGACGTCCAGAACGTCTACTCGAACCTGGAGGTCAAGGAATAGCCCGACCGGGTCTCCGCATTGGGTGACCCAACCAGGTTGCCGCGTTAGCCGAGCCAACTACTAGGATAGCCGCGGGCCGCGCCCCGCGGCTTCGTATCTTGTCCCGTTCTCACCCCATTCTCACACATAAGCCCACCCTTCGCCGGACAACCTACTGGAAAACGTAGGCAGTTCTGGTTAGGGGGTGGCAAGATGTGGATGTGGGGCCGGCGGCGCCTGGCCTTGCGGCGGAGGCGATTCGTCCTCCTCTTGGGGGCCATTTTCACGGTAGGTTTCGCCGCGGCCGTGGCCCTGGGAGGCGGGCTTGGCCCGTACCTGGGCCTCGCTCCGGCCGAGCCCCCTGGCTCCGGCCAACCCGGACCGGGCTCGGAAACGCCGTCCGGATCATCCGAACCGGCACTTTCGGCATGGGACGCGACCCTGCCGGTGACAGGCGATGGCGTAGCGGGTTCCGGGGTGAACTCGGCCCCCGGCGTGGTCGTGGGCCCGGAGACACGCCTGACCTACCGGGTCGTGTATAGCAGCTGCGGCTGCCAGGAAGAGCAGGACTCCAACCCCGCCCCCTTCGTCGGCAGGGACCTGAAAGCTCTCAAGGCCGCCGTAGCCGACTATGAGGTCACTCTATTCTCGAAGGACTACGTCATCCTCACCAGGACCGTGGACTCCCTGTGCCCCGACATGGCGCGGTACCGCTACATCACCATCACAGACGGTGAGGTGGTGGTATTCTACGGCAAGCCGCCCCACCTGATGGTGGACTACCCTACTGGTGTGCGGGTCGATCAACTCCGGCAGGAGGACAAGGAACGGCTCACCGCCGGCGTGGCGGTGGAAGGAGACGAGGAGCTCTTCGCACTCCTGGAGGGCCTCAGCGACTAGCTGTCGGCGACCAGGCCGAACGTACATTGGGCCGGTGTAAATCCGCTGGTCTAGAGCACATCATCACTCGTGTTCCCACAGCCCCGGCCAGCCAACTGTCACCACCCCGTCACCGCCTGATGCGGACGGGTCGACGAGCCGAAGCTAGTCTGTAGGTGGCCTTCTTCTTTCCAGGAAAGGAAATGTCCCGCCCCCGTTGAATACGCCACGGGAGCGGGCCGAGGACGCGAAAGCGGGCCGAGGACAAGGGTGCCAAGGAACGGCGCCGCGGGAAGGCGCCACAAAGAGGCGCTGCCGCAGACGAGGGGGGCGGGCGGTAGTTGCTGGTGATGGGGGTGGACCCGGGCACGGCCCGGCTGGGATACGGCCTGGTCACGTCGAAAGGCACCCGCGCGGCCTGGGTGGCCCACGGGTGTCTCACACCGCCAGCCAAGGCCAGCCCGGCGGAACGCCTCCTCTATCTGGCGGAGAACCTCCGTCAAATCATCCGTACCCACTCCCCCGAAGTCGTCTCCGTAGAGAAGCTGTTCTTTAGCCGCAACGTCACCACGGCCATCGCCGTGGGTCAGGCCCGCGGGGTGGCCCTTTTGGCCGCCGCGGAGGCGGGCCTCCCCGTGCGCGAGTTCACCCCCGGCGAGGTGAAGCTGGCGGTCACCGGATACGGCAAGGCCGATAAAGAACAGATCCAGTTCATGGTGAAAACCATCCTGGGGTTGCGCGAGACGCCCGAACCGGACGATGCCGCCGATGCCTTGGCCATCGCCATCTGTTGTCTGAATACGCCGGTCGAGTTCGCGGCTGCCGTTACCAGAGGAGGAGGTGGGCGGATATGATCGCCTCGGTCAGCGGTGAACTGATTCATCTGGGCCTCGACCACGTAGTGGTGGAAGCCGGAGGGCTTGGTTACAAGGTCTACATCCCGCTTTCCACCCGCTCGAAACTGAGCGACACCGGCTCCCACGTCCGGCTGTTCACCCATTATCACGTGAAGGAAGACGGCGTCGCCCTCTACGGTTTTCTGACCGCCGAGGAGCGCGATCTCTTCGAGTTGCTTCAGACGGTGCAAGGCGTCGGGCCGAAGGTCGCTTTAGGAGTCCTCTCCGGCGCCGGCCCCCGCGACTTCCTCCGCGCCATCCTGTACGAAGACGTTACCTCTCTCACCAAGCTGCCCGGCGTGGGGAAGAAGACGGCCCAGCGGCTGGTGATGGAGCTAAAGGAGAAAGTTGGGCAGCTTTGGGAAGGCACGGCGGAGAAGTTCGGAGTCCCCTCGAAGGAATTCGTGCCGGCCGACCCCGTCGCCGAGGCCGTGGAAGCCTTGGTTGCTCTGGGTTATAACCGCGCCGAAGCGGCCAAGGCCGTGGAGAAGTCCGGTCAGGAGGCCGCCAAGGAAGCGGCGGCCGGAGCGGCGACAGGTGACGGGCCGGCCGGAGCGGCCGGTGCGGGCGGCACTGGCGGGGCCTCACGCGGCGCTGACGCCGGCGAACTCGTCCGCCGGTCGCTTCGCAAACTTTAGAGGCGTTCGGGCGGCGGAGAGTGCGGCCCCCACCAAGTTCAAGCGGCCCCCATTATGAGCTGGCGACCGGGTCACGGTCGGGATTGGGGTTGACCGATGGAGTCAGAAGAGAGAATCGTTTCCCCGAAAAAGCGCGACGACGACCGCGCCTTGGATCTGTCACTGCGCCCGCGCAGCCTCGAAGAGTACACAGGGCAGACCCACATCAAGGAGACGCTTGGCATTTTCATCTCCGCGGCCAAGGAGCGGTCCGAGCCCTTGGACCATGTGCTGCTCTATGGCCCTCCGGGTCTGGGCAAGACCACCCTGGCCCACGTCATCGCGAACGAACTCGGGGTCAACATTCACTCCACGTCCGGACCGGCGGTGGAGCGGCCTGGGGATCTGGCCGCCATCCTGACCAACCTGGCCGAAGGCGACGTCCTGTTCATCGATGAGATTCACCGCCTTTCCCGTACGGTGGAGGAAGTCCTGTATCCGGCGATGGAGGACTTCGCCCTGGATATTATCATCGGGAAGGGGCCGGCCGCCCGTTCGCTGCGCCTGGACCTCCCTCGCTTCACGTTGATCGGAGCCACCACCCGCGCCGGACTTCTGACCTCGCCCCTCCGCGACCGGTTTGGGGTCATCAACCGCCTGGATTTCTATGCCGTGGATGAACTGGTCGCCATCATCAACCGGTCCGCCCGTATCCTCAACATCGACGTGGACCCCCACGGCGCCCAGGAGATCGCCCGGCGCTCCCGTGGTACGCCGCGCATTGCCAACCGCCTGCTGAAGCGGGTCCGCGACTTTGCCCAAGTGCGGGCCGGCGGACGCGTTACCCGCGACGTGGCCGACCAGGCCCTCGGCCTGTTCCGCGTCGACCCCTTGGGATTGGACGAGATAGACCGGAAGATGCTGAGCATGATAGTCGAGAAGTTCAAGGGGGGGCCGGTGGGGGTCGAGACTCTGGCGGCCGCGATTGCCGAGGAAGTGGAGACCATCGAGGACGTATACGAACCTTTTCTCATCCAGATCGGTTTTCTCCAGCGGACTCCGCGCGGGCGGATGACCACCGGCGCGGCCGCCAGTCACCTTGGGCTGACTGTCGAAGCAGCCGCCAATGGCGCGGCGACCTCTGCCTCGTCGTCACCGGCCCCGGGCTCGGCCGCGCGGGACGGAAGACAGCCGCGCCTCTTCGAGGGATAGACTTGCGCCTACTTCTTCACTGTTGCTGCGGCCCCTGCGCCAGCGGAGTCTTTCCCGTCCTGGCTGGTGAGGGCCATGCGGTGACCGGTTTTTACACCAACCCCAATATCCACCCGGAGGAAGAGTATGGCCGGCGTCTGGAGAACCTGCGTCGGTACGCCGAGGCCAGCGGCATGCCCCTGCGGGTGGAGGAAAGGTACGAGCCCGACCGGTATCTCGCCGCCCTGGGCCCGGAACCGGACCTACGCCAGGGATACCGCTGCCGCCACTGCTATGCCGTCCGTCTGGGGGCGGTGGCGGCCGAGGCGCGGCGCCTGGGGGCGCAGGCCTTCACCACCACGCTCCTCATCAGCCCGTACCAAGACCAGGAGTGGCTCTTGCGGGTGGGGGAGGAGGCGGGACGGGCAGCCGGCGTGCCCTTTCTCTTCCGTGATTTCCGCCCCTGGTACCGGGAGAGTATCAACCGGTCGAGAGAACTGGGGTTATACCGGCAGAATTACTGTGGGTGCACGTACAGTCTCGAAGAGAGCCGCGCCCGGCGGGCGGCCCGCGAAGAGCGGCGCCGGGGCGAGGCAAGGGCCCGAGCGGGAATGGACCCTCCCGTCAGGCCAATGTTGTGAGGGAGGCCGGGCCAGGGTGGGAACGTCCTTCGGTCGTTTGCTCATCATCATGGGGCTGGTCCTGATAGCCCTCGGCCTTCTGTTCACTATTGGCGGCCGTTTCACCGGCATCGGCCGGCTCCCCGGCGACATCCTCATCCGCCGTGGTCCAGTCACCTTCTACTTTCCGCTGGCCACCAGCATTTTGCTGAGCGTTCTCCTCACCGTCCTTTTGTCAATTCTTTTCCGCAGGTAGCTGGCAGGATGCCAACCAAACCAGGGAGAAACTAGCTTTCTCACCAGCTATGCATCGGAACGTTGTGGCGGCCCTGGTGTGTTACCCCTAGAAACATTGACCGTCCCTCGAACTATTAGGTGACTGGGGTGGCGAAGTGGGTTTTCTCTGGACGAAGGAAAAACCCAACAAGAAAACCCCGGATGAACTCGTTCGGGAAGCGCGGGCAGGGAGCGATGAGTCGCGGGAGCGGCTGATACGTGCCTTCACCCCGTTCGCTTTGCGCGTCGCGGCACAGGCGGCGGGTCGGCGTATCGATCCGGACGTCGACGACGAGTTCAGTGTGGCGCTATCGGCTTTGAACGAAGCAGTTGATAGCTTCGAACCGGAGCGCAATGTGGCTTTCCTGGCTTTCGCCGAGACAGTCATAAAGCGTCGTCTGATAGACTTCTTCCGGCGTGAAGCGAACCGGCGGCGCCGCGAAGTCCCGTTGACCAGCTTCGAGGAGGAGAACGAAGAAGGTTCGGTCATCAACCCCCTTGAAGCGGCCCAAGCCGTGGAGGCTTTTGAAGCCGCCTCGGAGACGGAAGCCCGGCGGGAAGAGATTCTCCGATACTGTGGAGTGCTGGCGAACTACGGCATCGGCCTGGATGACCTGGTCCGGTCCAGTCCCAGGCATGAAGACGCCAGGCGTCGGGCCATTGCCGCCGCTCGTTTGGTGGCGGGCAGCGGTGAACTGGTGAAGTACTTGAAGTCCAAGAAGGAGTTGCCGCTCAAGCTCTTGAGCGAAGAGGTCGACGTCAGCCGGAAGACCTTGGAGCGTCAGCGCAAGTACATCATCGCCGTGGTCCTGATCCTGATCGACGACTTTGAGTACCTCCGGGAATATGTGCTGAAGTAGACAGAGGAGACGGGACACTTGGACAGTCGTAGAGGGCTGGTCCTCGAAATCAAAAAGGGTAGAGCCACCCTGCTGTGTCCGGGCGGGGAGTTCCGGGCCGCCGCCGTCCCCGATGGGGCGCACTGGGTGGTGGGTCAGGAGGTCAGACTCGACCACTCGATGGCGGCCCGCGGCGCCTGGCGCAACTGGCTGTCGGCCAGACCGGCCGTGGCCGCCCTGGCTCTCCTGGTGGCGCTGGTGGCTGTCGGTATGCCGGTAGCTGGACGCATCTACAACCGCCCGCTGGCCACGGTGGCGTATCTAAGTGTGGATATCAACCCCAGTTTCGAAGTGGGAATGGATGCCCGCGGGCGCACTTCGTCTGTGACCGCTCTGAACGACGATGCGGCCAAACTGATCCAGGGCCGGTCATTCTCCGGGCCTGTTCACAAGGTAGTGTCGCAGTTGGTCGAGATGGCCGTGGACGCCGGGTACCTCGGGACTCCTGACGGCTTGGTCATCATCACGACGTCCCCGGCGCCTTCGGCGACCGTGAGTGCGCAGACTACCCAGACTAGAGTGGCGACGCCGGAAACCGCGGTGGCCGAAAAGGCCCTGGCCGACACGAAAGCCAGCGTGGAGGCGACCCTCGCCAAAGCGAACAAGACCAACGCCGTGCAGGGCCTGAAGGTGGACGCGGAAACACGTGAGGAAGCCCACAACGAGGGCCTTTCTCAAGGCAAGTTCGCCATCCTCCTGGCGGCCCAGGGAGAGAACCTGCGGGTGTCCGTGGACGACCTGAAGTCCGGGAGCGTGACCCAGGCCATCAAGAACGCGGGGGGCCAGGTGGGCGAGGTGGTCGGAAAGGCCGCCCAGGTCAAGGATTTCCACCCCTTGGTCCAGGAGTTCCGGGACAGGTCCGAAAAGGACAAGGACAAGGGTCAAGACAAGGACCAAGACAAGAGCAAGGACGCGTCCGGCAATAAGGATAAGGGCAGTCAGGGGACGGTGCCCGCGCAGGGCAAGGACGCGGGGAAGTCTCCCAAACCGGCGGGCTCGACTAAGCCCGAGGGTGATGAGGACAAAGACAAGGGCTCGAACCCTGGTGGCGAGACGCCCGGCAAAGGCTCGACCGTGGGCATGAGCGGGGGTCAGTCTGGATCGCCCACGACACCCGCCGGCCCGACCCGGCCACCAGAAGTAAGCTCGGCGCCCGGTACCGGCACCAAGACGGGGGCTCCACCTGGTAAGCCGCCCAACGTGGCGCCCGGTCTGCCCGGGGTCGGCCCGCCGGCCGGCAGGGGCCAGGCGGTCGGGGACGGACGCTGGGATCAGGGCGAGAGCCGGGCAGGCAGGTCCGGCTACGCCCCCCTTCCGGAAACCAGGCCCGGGGTGGGAGACACCACCGAAGGAAGCGGTTCGAAAGCCAAGGAGAAGTGGATCAGTTCGGGGCCGGCCAAAGGGACCAAACCAGGTAAGGACACCGGCAACGTGGGCAAGGAGAACGACCGTACCAAGAGCGATAGACCCGATAGCAGGAAAGAGGACAACAAGAAAGAGGATCGAGGGCAAGGCAAGGGACACTAGCACGACACTGGCACGACACTGGCAGGGCACTGGCAAGAGGTGACGCCGGCAAACCGGCCCCGGCGGAGAACCGAGCAAGGACGCTCGGCCGTCACGGCAGGCGGCGGAAACCGAAGACAATACGGGAAGGGAAGCGGGGCGAGCCTTGCGCTCGCCCTTCGCATTCCCGCGCAGCGCCTTCACACCTTAGGTGCCGCCATCCCTGATTCTTGGGCGTAGCAGGTCTAATCCGGCCAGGTGGCGAAGTCCGTGTCAGATGTTGGCGAAGGAGGACCCTTCCACGAGTCTACGCACCCTTTTTCGACCCAAACGTGTGGCGGCGGCCCTGACTTTGGTAGTGGCCCTGGTCGTGACGGCTCTAACGTCCGCCCGGAGCAGCGCCGCCGGCAACGACCTCATCCGTGTGGCCGTCTTGCGTGGCCGGACTTCGATCAGTATCGCCTCACCGGCCGGCTTCACCATCACCGACCTGTCCACGGGTAAGGTCATCGGCACAGCCAAGCCCGGCCTGTCCTGGCAGTTCGCCCCGGCCTCCGCCGGAGTGGCCATCACCTCCACTTCAGGCCAACCGGTGCCCGAACCCGGGTTTTTTGCCGGACCACTGGTCCTGGCCCAGCCGGCCACCGCCACCCCCGACCAGTTCCTCACCGTCGGCGGGACGGCGCGCTATCGGGGCACCCTTGAAGTGCGCAAGGAATCGGAAGGGGCCTTGGCCCTGATCAACAGTCTTTCCGTAGAGCTGTACGTCTACGGGGTCGTCCCCCGTGAAATGCCCGCGAACTGGCCGCCGGAAGCCTTGAAGGCGCAGGCTGTGGCGGCGCGTTCTTATGCCATTTACTCGAAGCTGAACAGCAAGTCCACCAGCCTCGGCTACGATCTGGTCAACACCGACGAATCTCAGGTCTACGGAGGCGTGAATGCCGAGGACCCGCGGGCCACCGCTGCCGTGGACCAGACGAAGAGCCAGGTGGCGCTGTACAACGGCCAGGTCATCGCCGCCTATTTCCACTCTGCCTCCGGGGGCTACACCGAGAACAGTGAGATCGTCTGGAGCTTCGCCTTGCCCTATATCAAGGGCGTTCCCGACTTCGACCAGAACTCGCCCAAGTTCACTTGGCAGTCCACTTTCACCATGGCCCAGGTGACCGCCGCCCTGGCGGCCAAAGGCGTCAACGTCGGGAACGTTTACCGCATCGAGCACGCCGGTCAGAAAGGTGTCTCCGGTCGTTGGAGTTCGGCACGGGTTACAGGGACCAACGGGACCGCGGATATCCGGTCGGAAGACCTGCGGCGGGCACTGGGATTAAACAGCACCCTCATCGAGTTCAAACCGCTGGACGCCCACTGGGACAGCCTGTCCACGGACCTGGCCCACGGCGGGGCGGTGTCGGCCATCGGCGCCGGCGGTAACGTGGTGGATACCAAAGTTGGCAGCGCCTACGCCCTTGGCATCGACGGCAGCCTGTACCGCCCCGACCAGTTTACCGTGGCGTCCAGCCAGCTAGTGCCGGCCTCGGTGGAGATCGACGGGCACGGGTGGGGCCACGGGCTGGGTCTCTCCCAGTACGGGGCGAATACCCTCGCCCAGCAGGGGAAAAGCTATCGTGACATCATCCAGTACTACTATCAAGGGGTAAAGGTCGGAAACTGGCCGGTAGCCCCTTAACGGTCAGTAAAGGCGATCCGACCCTGGGGTTGGGATTTGAAGGTAAGCGATTTCGACTACGACCTGCCGGAGGAGCTGATCGCTCAGCAGCCGGTCGAGCCGCGGGACTCCTCGCGGCTTTTGGTATTGGACCGCCGGTCGGGGAGGACCGAGCACCGCATCTTCCGCGACCTCCCCGAGTACCTGGACCCCGGCGACCTCTTGGTAGCCAACCGCACCCGGGTCATCCCCGCGCGCCTGTTCGGCCGAAAGCGCCCCACCGGCGGCCGGGTGGAAGTGCTTCTCCTACGCCGCCTGGATGGCGGAGGAGACCGCGAAGGCACCGCAGGCGGCGAAAGCGGCGGCGGAGACCGCTGGGAAGCCCTGGTCCGTCCGGGTCGGCGCCTGCGCCCCGGCCATACCATCGCCTTCGATGGCACTCTCCTGGCGGCAACGGTCCGCGAGCAGGGGGCGGAAGGCACCCGCGTTCTGGAGTTCGCGGGCACACCTGCCCAGGTGGACCGGGCGATCCGCGAGGCCGGGCGGGTGCCTCTGCCACCCTACATCCACCGTGAAGTGGCCGACCCGGAGCGATACCAGACTGTCTATGGCGACCGGGAAGGCTCGGCCGCCGCGCCCACGGCCGGCCTTCACTTCACGCCGGCCCTCCTGGACACAGTGAAGCAGGCCGGGGTGGGTCTGGGATACCTCACGCTCCATGTGGGCATCGGCACCTTTCGCCCGGTGTCCGTCGAGAACGTGGAAGACCACGTCATTCATCACGAATGGTATTCAGTCCCGCCCGATCTTGTTAAGAAGGTGGAGGGCGTCCGGACGGCCGGTCGCCGCGTGGTGGCGGTGGGCACCACCTCGGTTCGGACCTTGGAGACGGTGGCGTCGGGGGATGGGCATGGCTGGATCAAGGCCGGGAGCGGCGAGAGCGGACTGTTCATCTACCCCGGCTTTCGTTTTCAGGTGGTCGACGCCATGGTCACAAATTTCCACTTGCCCCGCTCGTCTTTGTTGATGCTGGTCTCGGCCTTCGCCGGCCGGGAGATGATTTTCGAGGCCTACCGCGAAGCCATTGGGCTGGGATACCGGTTCTTCAGCTTCGGGGACGCCATGTTGATCCTTTAACCACATGGGAGGTACGCGAGGAAGTATGGATTCGGATCTGGCCAGGGCTCCGGGGCCTCGTCCGGCGCCGGTTCGGTGGGAACCGGTGGCCATCTGCCCCGACACCGGCGCCCGCGCCGGGATCATGCATACGCCTCACGGAGACGTGGAGACTCCGGCTTTCATGCCCGTGGGTACGCAGGCCACGGTGAAGGCCATGACGCCCGAGGAACTGGAGACCATCGGGGCCCAGATCATCCTCGGCAATACCTACCACCTTCATCTGCGCCCGGGGGCCGATCTGGTGGCCGAGGCGGGCGGGCTTCACGCCTTCGCTCATTGGAATCACCCTATCCTGACGGATTCCGGGGGATTTCAGGTCTTCAGCCTCTGCGAGCGGAACCAGATTTCCGACGACGGCGTGACTTTCCGCTCCCACATTGATGGTTCCCGCCACTTCCTGTCGCCCGAAGGAGCCACCGACATCCAGAACAAGCTGGGTGCCGACATCATGATGGCTTTCGACCAGTGCGCACCCTATCCCAGCGACCATGCCTACGCCGCCGAGGCCGCCGACCGGACTTACCGTTGGGTCCAGCGCTGCCTCGGAGCCCACCGCCGCCCGCACGACCAGGCCCTTTTCGGTATCGTTCAGGGCAGCGTCTTCCCCGACCTCCGCCGCCGCGGCGCCGAACAGATCTCCGGTCTGGACCTGCCGGGCGTCGCCATCGGCGGGCTCTCGGTGGGTGAGCCGAAACCGCAGATGTACGACATCCTTGACCTGACCGTACCACTCCTGCCGCGGGACAGACCGCACTACCTCATGGGTGTGGGATCTCCAGACTGCCTGGTCGAAGGGATCCAGCGGGGCATCGACCTCTTTGACTGCGTCCTGCAGACACGCATGGCCCGGAACGGAACGGCCATCACCCGGCGCGGGAAAGTCGTGGTGCGAAATGCCGCCTATGCCAGGGATTTCACTCCTTTGGACCCAGATTGCCAATGCTACACGTGTACCAACTACACACGGGCCTACATCCACCACCTGATCAAGGCCGACGAGATCCTCGGGCTGCGTCTGGTGACCTGGCACAACCTGGCCTTCACGGTGGACTTGATGGGCCAGGCACGCCGGGCCATCATCGGAGGGCGTTACGCCTCTTGGAAAAGGGAATTCCTCAGCGGATACGAAGTATTCGGGGGAAAAGAAGGACCTCCGGCCTGGGAGGAGCGCCGCCGGCGCTCCGGCGGGACCGGCAGAGAGGCCTAGAACGAGAAATCGAAGAGAGCGCCGGCGGCCTTCCGGGCCGGCGCGGCGGTCGCAGATGGAGGGGGCAAGTCTCTTGGAAAAACAGATAGCGCAGTTCTTACCACTCATTCTCCTGTTCGCGGTGTTTTATTTCTTCCTGATCCGCCCGCAGCAGCAGGCCGACAAGAAGCGCCGGGAGATGCTGGCCGCCTTGAAGAAGGGCGACCGGGTCGTGACCGCGGGCGGGATGTACGGCACCATCGCCGAGATCTTCGACGACCACCTGCGCGTGCGCATCGCCGATAAGGTGGAAGTGGACATGGCTAAGTCGGGCGTCATCGGCGTCAGGGAATAAGCGCGGTGAGGAAGAGGGCAAAGGTCGAAAGTCCGACGCGGTGTGACAAGGACCGTCACTTGGTTGTCGTGAAATAGGCCAACTTGCCACTGCTATCTTGATTATGTGACCTCACAGGCGGTAGAATGGACGCGTGGAACGGGGCCACGGGTCCATTTCGCTGCCTGTTCATGTACAAGGCCCGTAAGGGGGAAGCCCGGATTGCCCGAGGATAAGGCACCTGTCGTCGTCAACGAAGCATGGTGCAAAGGTTGCGATATCTGCATCAACTACTGCCCGAAAAAGGTTCTGGCCAGGAACGCGGCAGGTAAGGCCAGTGTCGTTAAGCCCGAAGCCTGCATCCTCTGCGAAAATTGCGAGCTCCTGTGCCCTGATTTCGCCATCACTCTGACCAGGCGGCGTGCGAAAGGGTTGTCCGCGACTTCGACTTCTGTCGCCCAGAAAGGGGGCGGGTCGCGGTGAGCGCCGTACCCGAGCCAACCTCCGCCGCTACCGGACGGTCGCGGCTCCTGCAGGGAAACGAAGCTTGCGCCGAAGGCGCCATCGCCGCCGGGTGCCGCTTCTTCGCCGGCTATCCGATCACTCCTTCCACCGAAATCGCCGAACTCATGTCGGAGATGCTCCCGCGCCACGGCGGGCGGTTCATCCAGATGGAAGACGAGATCGCCAGCATGGCCGCCGTCATCGGCGCTTCTCTGGGCGGAGCCAAGGCCATGACGGCTACCAGCGGTCCCGGGTTCTCACTGAAACAGGAGAACCTGGGCTTCGCCGCTTTCACGGAAATCCCGTGCGTGATCGTAGACGCCCAGCGGGGTGGCCCCAGTAGCGGGCTGCCCACCGCACCGGCCCAGGGCGATGTGATGCAGGCCCGATGGGGCACCCACGGGGACCACCCGGCCGTCGCCTTCTGTCCCTCCACGGTTTCGGAAGTCTTTGAACTGACGGTGAAGGCTTTCAATACCGCTGAGGCTCTGCGGACGCCGGTCATCCTGTTGATGGACGAAGTGGTGGCCCACATGCGCGAGAAAGTGGCCTTGCCCTCTCCGGGAGAGGTCCGGGTCGTGGACCGTCCGCGCCCGTCGGTCCCGCCCGGGGAGTATATCGCGTATGGTCCTCCGCCAGGCGCGCCTGCCGGTGATGATGCGTACGTCCCGGAGATGGCGGATTTCGGCACGGGATACCGCTATCACGTCACGGGCCTGACCCACGGGAAAAATGGCCTTCCCATCGGCCCCGGTCCCGAGGCCGAATTCCTGGTGCGCCGGCTGAGCCGAAAGGTGGAAAAAGCCGCACCCCAGCTCGAACTGAACCGAAACGAGCTGGTGGACGACGCCGAGTACCTGGTCGTCAGCTACGGCGGGGCGGCCCGCAGCGCCCTGCGGGCGGTGCGCCTGGCACGCGAGATGGGTGTGGCCGCCGGCTTATTCCGGCCCACGACCATCTGGCCTTTCCCCTTCCAGGCGGTGGCGTCGCTGGCGGCCAAGGTGAAGGGTATCCTGGTGGTCGAGTTGAACCTGGGGCAGCTTTCCTTGGAAGTCGAACGAGCGGCGGCGGGGCACTGCCCGGTACAGCAGTACGGCCGGGTAGGCGGCGAACTGATGCGCCCGTCCGAAGTGCTTGACGCTCTGTTGCGGCTGACCGGCCGCAAGGTTTGACGGAGGAGGCCGCCATGGGAGACATTCACCGCTATCTCAGAGAATACTACATGCCCCACATTTGGTGCCCGGGCTGCGGCCACGGCATCATCCTGGGGGCTGTCCTCCGCGCCATCGATATCGCCGGTTTGGACCAGAACAACGTGGCCGTGATATCCGGTATCGGTTGCGCGTCGCGGGCCACCGGTTACGTCGACTTTTGCACCTTGCACACCACCCATGGCCGGGCGCTGCCTTTCGCCACCGGGCTGAAGATGGTCCGCCCCGACATGAAGATCGTCGTGCTCACGGGCGATGGCGACACCGCGGCCATCGGCGGGAACCACCTGATCCACGCCGCCCGGCGCAACATCGACATCACCACCGTGGTCTTCAATAACAGCGTCTACGGGATGACCAGCGGGCAGTATTCGCCCATGACCCCCACGTCCCGGTTCGCCACTACGGCTCCTTATGGGAACCTGGAACGTCCCTTCGACTTGTGTGCCTTGGCGTCGGCGGCCGGGGCCACCTACGTCGCCCGGTCCACGGCCTACCATGTCCGGCAACTGACGACGTACATCGGACGCGGCTTGGCCCACAAGGGTTTCTCCTTCATCGAGGCCGTCTCCCAATGCCCGACCTACTATGGCCGGCGCAACCGTCTGGGAGCCGCCCCGGCCATGCTGGAGTGGCAGAAGCGGAATTCCATCAGCATCGAACAGGCGAAAGACATGGAGCCGGCCGAGCGTGAGGACAAGATCGTCACTGGGGAGTTCGTGAACCAGACTGTACCCGAGTACACCGAAGTCTACGCCCAGTTGATCGGCAGGCTTGGCCGGCAAGGAGAGTCACGATGAGACGGACAGAAGTCAGGCTTTCGGGAGAGGGTGGACAGGGCATCATCCTCGCCGGCATCATCCTGGCCGAAGCCGCCGCGATCTATGACGGCGCCAACGCGGTGCAGTCCCAGTCGTATGGCCCGGAGTCAAGGGGCGGAGCTTCCAAGGCCGAAGTGATTATCGCCGATGGCGAGATCGACTATCCGAAAGTCGAGCGGCCCGACGTCCTTTTGGCCATGAACCAGGAAGCCTACGACAAGTACGCCCCCAGCCTGAAGGACGACGGCATCATTGTCATCGATTCCACGAACGTGACGGCCGGTGGCACCCCGAGTTTCCAAGCCAGCCACGTACGCGGGGGCCCTATTACCGGGCTGGCCCGCGACCTCGGGCGGGAGATCGTGGCCAATATCGTCGCCCTTGGTTTTCTCTGCGCCGTTACCGGCGTGGTCAGCAGGGAGAGTTTGGAGAAAGCCGTCCTGGCCAGGGTCCCGAAAGGCACTGAGGACCTGAACCGGCGCGCATTGGCAGCCGGTTTCTCCGCGGCTCAGGCGGAAGCGTCCCGTGTCTAGAGGGATGCCGGAAGGGGTGTTGCGGAAGGAACAGTTCTGGCGGTGAAATGACTAACGTTGCACGGTCCTTGTTTGGATTTGACACTCCAGACACAGCCGAAGGAGGAGCATTGAAATGGCCGAAAAAACTCTCAACCCCTTTGAGATCGTCCAGCACCAGATCAAGGAAGCCTGCGACGCTCTCAAACTGGAACCCGCAGTCTTCGAGATCCTCAAGCAACCCATGCGCTGCCTCGAAGTCAACTATCCCGTGACGATGGACGACGGTTCCATCAAAGTATTCACCGGTTTCCGCTCCCAGCATAACGATGCGGTCGGGCCCACCAAGGGCGGCATCCGTTTCCACCCCGGCGTCTATGTGGATGAGGTCAAGGCTTTGTCCATGTGGATGACCTTCAAGTGCGCCGTCCTGGGACTCCCCTACGGTGGCGGCAAAGGCGGCGTCATCTGCAACCCGAAAGGCCTGTCCGCTAGGGAGATCGAGGAAGTCTCCCGCGGCTGGATCCGCGCCGTTTCCCAGATCGTGGGGCCGGAGAAAGACATCCCCGCTCCAGACGTCTACACCAACCCTCAGATCATGGCCTGGATGGTTGACGAGTTCTCTAAGATCCGCGAGCAGAACTCCTTCGGACTCATGACCGGCAAGCCCCTCATTATCGGTGGTTCGGCCGGGCGCGGTGAAGCCACCGCCCGCGGTTGCGTCACGGTGGCTCTGGCCGCCGCGAAGAAGATGGGCATTAACGTCAAGGGCGCCCGCGTGGCGGTGCAGGGCTTCGGCAATGCCGGTTCGGTGGCCGCCCGCCTGATGTACGACGCCGGCGCGAAGATCATCGCCGTCAACGATTCCCGCGGCGGCGCCTACAACCCGGACGGCTTCGATCCCAACGCCATCCTGGCCTATAAAGAGAAAAACGGGACCGTCAAAGGTTATCCCGGCACCAAAGACATCTCCAGCGGCGATCTCCTGACGCTGGATTGCGACATCCTCATCCCGGCCGCTCTGGAGAACCAGTTGACCAGTGCCAACGCCGGTTCGGTGAAGGCGAAGATCGTAGCCGAGGCCGCTAACGGCCCCACCACCCCGGAAGCCGATGCCACCCTTCGGTCCAAGGGCATCCTGGTTATCCCGGACATCCTGGCCAACGCCGGCGGCGTCACCGTTTCCTACTTCGAATGGGTCCAGAACCTGGCCAATTTCTACTGGACCGAGGAAGAAGTCAACACGAAGCTTGAGCAGATGATGCTCCGGTCCTTCGACGCCGTCTGGAACATGCACGATGCGCAGAACTGCTCCATGCGTCAGGCGGCCTATTTGGTCGCCGTCGACCGCGTGGCCCAGGCCATGCGCGTCCGCGGCTGGCTGAAGTAAGTCCCTGTTCCCGAGCATCTCACGCCGCCGGCGGGGCCGCCGATGAAGGCCTCCCCCGCCGGCGGCTGTTTGGTGAGAGAAGGAAAAAGCGCGCCGAGTGGGCAATAGTACTTGGCTGAACGCGCCTAATCCGGGGGTCGAGTGGGCAGATGTACGATAAAGAGAAGCTGGCCTCACTGGCGAAGCAGAAGGAAGCGTGGGAAACCGGCCCGGCGGCGAAAACACTGGCCCGGTTCCCCGAGCAGCGGAAGGAATATTCCACGGCATCGGGTATCCCGGTCCCGCGGTCGGCCACGCCCCTGGACGCGCCCGAACTAGATTACGCGCGCGATCTCGGCTTTCCCGGGGAGTATCCTTTCACGCGCGGAGTCCAACCCACCATGTACCGGGGGCGGGCTTGGACCATGCGCCAATACGCCGGGTTCGGCGACGCCGAGGAGAGCAACCGCAGGTACAAGTACCTCCTGCAGCAAGGCCAGACCGGCCTGTCGGTAGCCTTCGACCTGCCCACCCAGATCGGTTACGATTCCGACCACCCTATGGCCTACGGGGAAGTGGGCCGGGTTGGGGTGGCCATCAGTTCCCTGGAAGACATGGAAACGTTGTTCGCCGGTATCCCCTTGAACAAGGTCAGCACGTCCATGACCATCAACGCTCCGGCCGCGGTCCTGCTCGCCATGTACATCGCGGTGGCCGAAAAGCAGGGTGTGGACGTGAAAGCGCTGGACGGGACCATCCAGAACGATATTCTGAAGGAATATGCGGCGCGCGGCACCTACATTTTCCCGCCGCGCCAGTCCATGAGGCTCATCACCGACATCTTTGCCTATTGCGCCGGGGAGTTGCCGAACTGGAACAGCATCAGTATCAGCGGTTACCACATGCGCGAGGCTGGGTGCACCGCCGCCCAGGAAGTGGCTTTCACCCTGGCCAACGCCATCGCCTATGTGCAGGCGGGGCGCGACGCCGGCCTTGATGTGGACTCCTTCGGTCCGCGTCTGGCGTTCTTCTTCAACTCCCATATGGACTTTTTCGAGGAAGTGGCCAAATTCCGCGCCGCCCGCCGCCTGTGGGCGCGCCTCATGAAGGAACGTTTCGGGGCCAGGAACCCGCGCTCGTGGATGCTCCGCTTCCACACTCAAACCGCCGGCTCCACCCTCACGGCCCAACAGCCGGAGAACAATGTGGTGCGGGTGGCGCTGCAGGCTCTGGCCGCTGTTCTGGGCGGGACGCAGTCCCTCCACACGAACTCGCGCGACGAAGCTCTGGCCTTACCGTCTGAGGACTCGGTGCGCATCGCCCTGCGTACGCAGCAGATCGTGGCTTACGAGAGCGGCGTGGCCGATTCGGTGGACCCGCTGGCGGGCTCCTATCTGGTGGAGTATCTGACGTCCCAGATCGAGGCGAAGGCCCGCGAGTATATCGAGAAGATAGACGCCATGGGCGGGGCCGTGGCCGCTATCGAGCGCGGGTTCATCCAGAACGAGATCCAGGACAGCGCTTACCGCTATCAGAAAGAGATTGAGGACGGGCGGCGCACGGTGGTGGGGGTTAACCGGTTCCAGACGGAGACGCAGGTCCCCTTCGACCTCCTCGAAGTGGACCCGGCGGTGGAAGCGCGCCAGCGCGCGCGCCTGACGGAGTTAAGGCTGCGGCGCGACAGCGCCCAGACGTCGGCGGCCCTGGCCGCTCTGAAAGATACGGCCGCGGGTGGCGGGAACGTCATGCCGGCCATCCTGCGGGCAGTGCGTGCCTACGCGACCCTGGGGGAGATCATCGACGTCCTCCGAGGGGTCTTCGGCGAATACCGGTCCGCCGTGGCGTTCTAGAGCGCCACGTTCCGAATTCCAAAGGTGAGGGTGCATTCCATGCCCGACAGCGTGGGTCTCGAAGCGAAAATCCGCGTGCTCATCGCCAAGCCCGGCTTGGACGGGCACGACCGCGGTGCGAAAGTAATCGCCCGGGCTCTGCGAGACGCCGGGATGGAGGTCATCTACACCGGCCTTCGCCAGACGCCCGAGCAGATCGCCGAAGCGGCGTTGCAGGAAGATGTGCAGGTGGTCGGTTTGTCCAGCCTGTCCGGCGCCCACCGGCACCTGTTCCCCCGCGTGGTCGAACTGCTGCGCGAAAAGGGGATGGGGGATGTGCTGGTGCTGGGCGGCGGGGTCATCCCGGAGAAAGACATCACCTCGCTGAAAGAGGCGGGGATCACGGAAGTTTTCACTCCAGGCACGCCCACCGGTGCGGTGGTGGAGTTCATCCGGCGCCGGCTTTCAGGGGGAGGGGCATAGATGCTGAAGAAGGTGGACCATCTGGGCATCGCCGTGCGCAGCCTTGAGGCCGCGCTGGCTTTCTACCGGGACGCCGCCGGACTGGCGGTGGCCCATGTGGAGGAAGTCCCCGATCAGAGGGTGAAGGTGGCCATGATCCCGGTGGGGGACACGCGCATTGAACTCTTGGAGCCCACCGATCCGGAAAGCCCGGTCGCCAAGTCCATTGAGAGCCGGGGCGAGGGCCTCCACCACGTGGCATTCCTGGTGGATGACATCGAGGCCGCTTTGGCTCAATTGGCGGCGACGGGGGTCCGGCTCATCGACGCGACACCGCGCCAGGGGGCCGGCGGCGCCAGGATCGCCTTCGTGCACCCCAAGTCCAGCTTCGGCGTGCTCTACGAGCTATGCCAGCGCTGAAGGAGAGTATGGGTGGAACACTAGCGAACAGGACGGTTCGCGAAGGCCGCAACCTCGGCAGTACAGGAGAGACAGAGGTGTTATAGAGTTGCCCCAAGACGACAAGCTCGCTCTGTTGCAGAAGAAGACGGACCAGGTGCTGGCCATGGGTGGCGCCAAGCGCGTCGGCCGGCAGCACGAAGCGGGCAAGCTTACGGCCCGCGAGAGGTTGGACAAGCTGTTCGATTCTGGCTCGTTCGTCGAGTTGGACCGGTTTGTGACCCACCGGTCCACCGATTTCGGCTTGGCCGAGACCGAGGGGCCCGCGGACGGCGTGGTGACCGGCTACGGAAACGTGGACGGCCGGCAGGTCTTTGCCTACTCCCAGGACTTCACGGTCATCGGCGGCACTCTGGGGCAGATGCATGCGGCCAAGATCGTGAAGGTACTCGAACTGGCGGCGAAGACCGGGTGCCCCTGCATCGGAATTAACGACTCGGGCGGCGCCCGTATCCAGGAAGGCGTGGACGCCTTGGACGGGTTCGGGAAGATTTTCTTCCGGAACACGGTGAACTCGGGCGTGATACCGCAGATTTCCGTCATCATGGGTCCCTGCGCCGGCGGTGCCGTCTATTCGCCGGCCCTGACCGATTTCATCTTCATGGTCGGGGGCACCAGCCAGATGTTTATTACGGGACCCCAGGTCATCAAGGCCGTCACGGGTGAGGAAGTCTCTCTGGAAGACCTGGGCGGTGCCATGACCCATAACCAGGTCTCGGGGGTCGCCCACTTCTACGCCGCGAATGAGGACGAATGCTTCGCTTCCATCAAGAAGCTGCTCTCCTACATCCCGGCGAACAATCTGGACGACGCGCCGGTGGTGGACTTGGGCGATCCGGCCGGTCGGATTGATGAAGACCTGGTGTCTGTGGTGCCGGCGGACCCTAACCGGCCCTACGATGTGCGTGACGTCATCGTGAAGATCGTGGACGGCGCCGACTTTTTCGAGGTTCAGCCCTACTTCGCCCCCAACATGGTGGTCGGTTTCGCCCGCCTGGCGGGCAGATCCGTGGGTATCATCGCGAACCAACCCCGGGAAGCGGCCGGCTGCATCGATATCAACGCGGCCGACAAGGCGGCGCGTTTCATCCGGTTCTGCGATGCCTTTAACATTCAGATCCTGACCCTGGTTGATACTCCGGGTTACCTGCCCGGGACCGCTCAGGAATACGGCGGCATCATCCGCCACGGCGCCAAACTCCTCTACGCCTATTCCGAAGCCACGGTACCCAAGGTCACCGTCATCCTCCGGAAAGCCTACGGTGGGGCGTATCTGGCCATGTGCGCCCAGGCCCTGGGGGCCGACCAGACCATCGCCTGGCCCACGGCGGAGATCGCCGTGATGGGGCCCGAGGGCGCGGCCAACATCATCTTCCGCGACGAGATTTCGAAAGCCGAGAATCCGGTGGAGTACCGCCAGATGAAGATCAACGAGTACCGGGACAAGTTCGCCAATCCCTACGTGGCTGCCAGTCGGGGTTACGTCGATCAGGTCATCGACCCTCGCCAGACCCGGCCGGTGCTGGTGCGTTCCTTCGAAGCGCTGGCGTCCAAACGGGAATCCCGGCCGTCCAAGAAGCACGGCAATATCCCGGTCTAGTCTCTGGGATGACGGGAGGACCGCAAGAGTGAGTACGTGGCAAATGGGTTTGCAGATAACGTTGGTCGGGGTGTTGGTAGTCTTCGCTACCTTCGCTCTGCTGGTTTTCCTCATGCACTGGGCCCGGTCGGCTCTGAGCGGGACCGGGTTTGTGCTGCGGAGGAAGCTGGCCATGCCGGGTCCGGTGCCGCCGAATTTGGTGCCTGGGGAAGCGGATGTCTTGGTGGCCCCAGTGGTGACCGGCGGCTCTGCCGGTGATCCGGGCGTCAAGGGAGTCGTGGACGACGATGATAACGACGATGATGGCGGGATCTCGCTGGAGAAGGCGGCGGCCATCAGCGCCGTCCTGTGCGAGGTCATGTCCGGAGCAGCCTATGAGGTTATGTCCGTCAGGCGGGTGGAAGGTGGCGGAGCCGCATCCGGTTCGGCGTGGTCCTTGGCCGGACGGATGGACGTCATGCGCTCGCGCGAAATGCTATCGAGGAGAAAGGGGTAGGACGCTTTGCGGAGATTCAAGGTAACAGTTAACGGCGAAACATTCGAGGTTGAAGTCGAGGAACTCTCCGGGGGGCGGTCTTCGGCGTCCGGCGCCGTGTCCTCGCCAGCCCCGAGCCCGAGAGTCGCCCCGCCGCCGGCTCCCGCCAAAGCCGTCGCCCCGCCCCCGGCCGGCCCGCGCTCAACTCCCGCACCGGTGGCCGCGGTGCCGGCCTCCAAGGCCGCGCCCGCGCCTAAGCCCGCCGCCGGCCGCGGCGAAGTGGTCACTGCCCCGCTGCCCGGTCTCATCTTCGACGTCAGGGTCACCGCCGGTCAGGCGGTCAAGACCGGCGACGTGGTGGTCGTCCTGGAGGCCATGAAAATGGCCAACGAAATCGTGGCTCCGGTGGACGGGACCGTCACCGCTGTTCATGTCAATCGCGGCGCCACAGTGAACTTGGGGGACGCTCTGGTCACCATCGAATAGCTGCAGTCTCCAGCTGTCACCGACATAAACCCTCTTCGCCCGCCGGATACTAGCTCCGATGAGCGAGGAGGGTTTTCTCGTGCGCCGAAGAGTCCGTCCAAGTTTTCGAATCTGCTGGTTCGCCCTGGTCGCCAGCGTCCTGGCGGTGGGGGTTTTGTCCGGTGGCTGCGCCGGCGGGTGCCGCCGGAACGCCGCACCCCAGAAGCCGCTGGCCAAGGGGACGGGGATGGCTCTTATCGGGTTCTACGAGAATGGCATCGGCGGCTTCTTTACCAGCTCCGAGGCGAGTCTGAAGGATCACCGCTTTAATCTGGACACTGTGGCCTTTCGCTGGTATGAGATGCAGTCCGACGGCGCCGTCAAAGGCACCGGGGTGAATAGCGATATCCTCACTTTTGCCAAGAACAACGGAATCAAAGCTTTACTGTCTGTCACCGTAAAGAAGGAGGTCAAGGGTCTCACCGGACCTTGGCTCACCACGGCCGCCGGCCGCAAGAAGGCTATCGACAGCATCACCACTGAGACGGCCTCCAGAGGCTATTACGGGGTGGTCATGGATTTCGCCGGAGTTCCGAAAGAGTCGGCTTCAAGTACTTCCACCTTCATTCGTGACCTGGCCGCCCGCCTGCATTCGGAGAACCGCGTGCTGGGGGTCGCCGTCCGCCCACGAGTGGATGCACCGGCCGGCACCGACCCGGCGGTGGACTATGGGGTGGTGGCCGACGCGGCCGACTACGCCTTCCTCCTTGCTTTCGACCGGCACTATGCCGCCGGGGACCCCGGACCCATCGCTCCACTGAGCTGGGTAGAAGCCAACATCAAGGACGCCCTGCGCCAGGTGCCCCGTGGCAAACTGGTCCTGGTCAACGGCCTCTTTGCCTACGACTGGCCGTCCTCCGTGAAAACGGGTCTGACCGAGTCGATGCCCATGTGGGAAGCTACCAGCCGGGCGGGCCGCTATAATACCGCACCGGCTTACGACCCGGTGAGCGGGGAAAGCCACTACAGCTATCAGGCTTTCGGCGAAACCAGGACAGTTTGGATTCAGGATGGTCGGGCTCTCAAGTCCAAGCTGTCGCTGGCTAAGAAGTACAATCTGTCGGGCGCGGCTCTGTGGCGGCTGGGTTTCGAAGACCAGGGCGTTTGGGAAGCGGTGAAAGACGTTTACGGACGGTAGAAATTGGGTTAACATAAAATAGCAGCACTGGTTATGGTCTCAGAATGACCGCAGAATCATCCTGAAGTATAATCTAGCTGGTCTTTAGTTGTCAGAACAGGTGCTGGCGGATAAACCTTCCGCTCATCCCACCTGAGGGGACAACATCCCGGGGGCCTACTAAAACTCTAGGGAGGACGACCAGCTTGCCGAAGATGCCTTCCGGCTCGGCCTTGGGGCAGCAGCTTTTGCGGCGGCCACATGGCCGGCGCCCATCGCTACGTTTCATTGATGTTCTGCCCGTGCTAGTCTTGCTCCTCGTGCTTACCGCTGTTCCAGCTTATGCCATCAAGCTCAGTCGCGCGGAAACGGGGCGCGGGGCGGTCGCGGCCGGTACGCCGAAAACTGCCTCACAAGGCGCATCCGCCTCATCCAATTCTCCGGTGACGACGCCGACGGCGACAGCCCCGGCTACCGCCGTGGCCGATGCCGGCCAGACCCCGCCGGCTCCTGCCGGGACTCCGGTCCCAGCACCGGCACCGGCTCCGGCTCCGGATCCGACTCCGGCCTCACCGCCGACCCCGTCGCCGGCGCCCACACCGGCTCCCGCGCCCGCGCCAGATCCAGTACCCACCCCACCGACCAAGCCATCGTCTGGTTCGGGTAGTTCGGGCGTCCAAACCCCCGATAACGGCTCGTCCACTTCGCGCGGCGGCTACGACCGCACGCGCCCCCTGGCCGGGAAAGTCATTGTAGTGGACCCGGGCCACGGCCCGGTCGGCAGCGGCGCCTCGGCCAACGGGTCCGACGAAGCCACCAACACGCTGGCCATGGGGCTCAAGCTTCGGGCCCTGCTCCAGAGTGCCGGCGCCAAGGTCATCATGACCCGCACGACCATGGTCTTCGCCGGTAGTGGAACGGCCGCGGGGGATCTGAGGGCCAGAACCGCTCTGGCCAACCAGAGCGGCGCCGACATTTTCGTGAGCATTCACAATAACCTGTACGATGACCCCGGCACTCGTGGAACGATGACCTTCTACCATGAGAAGGGCGATGCCAGTGGGGCTTTGGCCAGAGACATACAAGATGCGGTCATCGAGTCCACTGGGGCCCGGGACCGTGGGGTCGAGACCGCCAACTTCTACGTCATTAAATACACGGACATGCCATCGGTACTGGTGGAATCCGGTTTCCTGTCCAATCCGACCGACGCTGCCCAGGACCGGTCTGGCAGCTATCAGCAGTTGGTTGCCCAAGGGATTCTCAAAGGGATCACCGACTTCTTCGCCACCCACTAAAGAACGCGTTTTCGTCTATCGAATGCACGTCTTCGCGCGGCCAGGGCAGCCCTCCTCTCGGAGAGATCCGCTCTGGCCGCGCCACGCATCACCCGGTTGGTCCGGAGGATGGCGACGGGTCCAGACGAATAATAGAGAAGGGGAGGCGAGAGACATGCGCGCGCTCAACTTCTACTCGTCCGTGTATCACCACAATCTTGTCCTGCGCCAGAAGAAATGCACCATCCGCTTGGGGGACAAGGCCCACAAGTACTCCGAAGGCGACCTGGTGTGGGTCACATACGGAGGCCGGTTCCAGCAACGTAAGAAGATCTTCACGGCGGTGATCGACCGGGTTATCGTCAAGCCCTTGTCCCAACTCACCGCCGAAGACGTCTCCGGTGAGCACCCGGATATGCGCAGCATCTCCGATGTGGCGGCCTTCCTGAAAGAGGTCTACGGCCGGCCGGTCTCTCCCGAAGAAACGGTAAGTGTGGTCTACTTCTCCGAGGTGGTGGAGGAGTGAGCCAAGGGGCCCTTTCTAAAAAGGAACTGCGGGCCGTGGCCCTCTCCCGCCGGGACGCCTTGCCACCCGCTGAAAGGGCTGCTTTCAGTACATCTATCGCCGCCGCCCTGAAAGGCATGCCCGAATACGCCAGGGCGCACACGGTCATGTTGTACGTTTCCTTCGGGTCGGAGGTGGAGACGTGGGACCTCATCACCGCGGCCCTCGCCGGCGGCAAGCAAGTGACCGTTCCCAAGGTCATCAAGAGCGAAGGAGCCCTGGTGCCCAGCCTCGTGAAAGACCCCGCCAAAGACCTGGCGCCGGGAGCTTACGGCATCCTGGAGCCCCGGTATGATGCCCTTCGGCCGGTACGACCGAGTTCCCTTGACCTGATTCTGGTCCCCGGAGTGGCCTTCGATGCCGGGGGCCGCCGGATCGGCTACGGGGGCGGCTACTACGATCGTTTCCTGCCCACGGTGGCGGCCACCGCCGTCTGCGTGGCGGCGGCCTATGAAGCCCAAGTCTTCCCGGCGCTCCCCCAGGATGCTTTTGATCACAGAGTGGATTATGTAGTCACCGAGAAGAGGATCATAGACTGCCGGGGTCGAGCCAAGGTCTGACGTCCACCGGCGTCACCAACCACTGCCGCATACCCGTCCCGCAGTGTCCCAAACCATCCTCCCCGCCGCCACCATACTCACGGTAGCTGGCCGTCGTCTGAAAAGGCGACGGTCTCATTATTTACAAAAAAAGTTTGGGACGCAGAAGGATTACCTCCGGGCATAGCGAAATCGGAGGCGACGGGGGAGGAAAGTGGTGTAAAGTGGTGGACTTAGGGGGAGCGCAGGAGGCGTGACCCGCAGCGAAGCGGAGTAGAGGCGACTCCACGACGAAGGGGGGGTGCACAGGTGCAACTGGGGTTCATGGGTGAGTTCCGGCACTCACTGGATAATAAGAACAGACTGATCATCCCTTCCCGGTTTCGGGAGCTGCTTGGTGAACAGTTCGTAGTCACCCGCGGACTCGACCGTTGCCTGTACATCTGTCCCATGGACGAGTGGTTTCGCCTGCAAGAGAGTTTTCCTTCCGCCGCAATAGCCACTTCCGACTACCGGAAATTCTCCAGGCTTCTCAATGCCGGCGCGGTGGCCGGGGAGTTCGACACGCAAGGACGCGTCACCATCCCCGCCAACCTGCTCGAGTACGCCGGCATCACCCGCGACCTCGTGATCATCGGCGTCGGCACGAGGGCCGAAGTCTGGAGTGTCGAGAGCTGGGATTCCTATCGCGATGACGCCGAAAGTTCCTTCAATGAGGTGGTCGAGAAGATCCTCGATCAACCTCGCGGCACGAGCTCCAGAGTTTCCAAGGATGCCACGGAAGGCGAGGGTCCCCGATGATGGAAGGATTCCGTCACCGCCCGGTCCTCCCCGATGAGGTGCTCCACCTGCTGAACCCCCAAAAGGGCGAGGTTTACGTGGACTGCACCCTCGGGGAGGCCGGACATGCGGCGGAAGTTGGACGTCGTCTGGGACCCACCGGCACAGTCATCGGCATCGACCGCGACCCGGAGGCCTTGGCCTCCGCCGGCCGCAGGTTGGAGGATGCCTTCGCCGGGGAAGGCCCCAGGCTGCACCTGATCCGGGCCAACTTCACGGCTCTGGCCGACGTACTGACCCGTTTCAGCGTGGCCGCGGTGAACCGCATCTTGTTCGACCTGGGCGTTTCCTCCAGGCACCTCGACGACGCTTCCCGCGGCTTCACCTACAACGAAACCGAAGCTCCCCTGGACATGCGCATGGACCCCGACCAGGAACTGACCGCCGAGACCATCGTGAACGAGTATTCCGAGCAGGCACTCACCGGCATCATCCGGCGTTACGGGGAAGAGCGCTGGGCCTCGCGCATCGCTTTATTCATCGTTCAGGCGCGAGACCGCGCCCCACTTCGCACCACCGGGCAATTGGTGAAGGTCATCGAGGCGGCCATCCCCGCCTCGGCCCGGCGCACGGGACCGCACCCGGCCCGCCGGACCTTTCAATCTTTGCGCGTCGCTGTTAACGACGAACTGGACCCCTTGGAGCGCACCTTCCGGACCGCCGTCGACTGGCTGGCTCCCACGGGGCGCATCGCCATCATCAGTTTTCATTCACTGGAAGACCGCATTGCCAAGCACACCTTCCGGGCTCTGAACCAGGAAGGCAAAGTCATCATCTTGACCAAGAGGCCGGTCGAAGCCTCCCAAACCGAAATCCAGAATAATCCCCGCTCCCGGAGCGCGAAACTTCGGGTAGCGGAAAAAGCCTCCTAGAGCGCGGGTTCTAGGTGCCAGGGAGGGCGAATAGCAGTGATATTGCCGAACGAAACCATGCGGTACGGAACGGCCTCCGGCGAGGTGGCGGTGTCCCGGCCCGGTCATCCATCATACCGTCAGCGCGCCCGCCGGCGGTCGGCGCGCCCCGTGGCGCGGCCAGGCGCCTGGGCGGGTTACATGGTTTGCTGGATGGTGGTCGTAGCCGTGAGTCTGCTGTTGGCGAGCCGCCAGATGACCCTGGCCAACCTGGGTTACCAGGTTGAGGCGGCCCAGAAGGACCTGGCCCTCGCGCAGCGGGACTCGGACTACCTCCGCTATCAGGTATCGCAGTTGGAGTCGTTGACTAGGGTGGAAGCGGCGGCCAAGGGGCTCGGGCTGGTGCCGGCCAAGGAGCGAGTGGCGGAGTTCACTCCGGCGGGGAGCGCCACCGCCGGCAACTTGGCCTCTGGACAACAGTCCGGCGCCACGGCGGTCGCGGATCTATCCCGGAAAGTGGCAGCGGCCCCCCGGGCCGTCCCGACGAAAGGCGGAATTCTGTCGTCCCTCGCCAGGGCTGTCCTGACCGTTTTCGGCAAGCAGGTTGAAGCTAGTCCGAACAGGTAGAGAACCTGGTGCGGCTGCCGGCCCGGCTCCTTCTGGTCCAGCCGCCCTGGAAGCGGGAGGACGTTTCCGTTGGTGGCGCCCGGCATTGGACTTCGCAAGCGAGCTGCGCTCTTATTCCTTGGAACTTCGCTGTTCCTGTTCCTTCTCGTGTTCCGCCTGGCCACCATCCAGTTCTGGCATGGCAACCAGCTGCGCCAGGAGGCCCTCGACCTGAGGACACGGGATGTGCCCGTGGAGCCGCGGCGCGGAGTGATCTACGATCGGAACCTGAAAGAGCTGGCCATCAGTCTGAACGTGGACTCCGTCTACGCGATTCCAGCGCAGGTCAAGGACCCACAGGCCACGGCTGCCCTTCTCGCTCCCATCCTGAAAATGGACGCTTCCTCGCTGGCCGCCAAGCTAGGCCAGAAAGAGGCCTTCGTCTGGATAAAGCGCAAGATCGAGGAGGACCAGTCCAAGCAGATCCGCGAGCTGATGAAGAGCGGGAAGCTGCGTGGAATCGATATGACCCAGGAAGGCCAGCGATTCTACCCGAACGGCAGTCTGGCTTCACACGTCCTGGGCTTCGCCGGCATTGACAGCCAGGGCTTGGACGGGATTGAACTCCAGTACGATAGCGAACTGAAAGGCGTCCCCGGCAAGATCGTGGTCGAATACGATGCGCGCGGCGAGGAAATCCCGCGGGCGGTCCACCAGTACATCCAAGCCACTCCGGGCAATGACATCGTCCTGACCATCGACTCGAACATCCAGTATTTCCTGGAGAGGGAACTGCAGAAGGTCATGGAGGAGTCCAAGCCCAAACACGCTTCGGGCATCATCATGGACCCGAAGACAGGGGAGATTTTGGCCCTGGCCTCCTTCCCGGACTACGATCCCAACCATTTCGCCGATTATCCCCAGGAAAACCGGCGCGACTGGGCCATCTCGGATACCTACAACCCCGGCTCCATCTTCAAGCCTCTTACCTCTTCGGCCGGACTGGAGGAAGGTGTCGTTCACGTCACCGACAGCTTCTACTGCGGGCCAGAGGGCTTCACCGTCCTGGGAAACACCTTCCACGACCTTTCCGTCCACGGGTCGGAGACTTTCTACGAGATCATCCAGAACTCGTGCAACATTGCCCACGCCCAGATCGCTGTCAACCGCCTGGGACTGGACCGCTTTTACAAATACCTCGATCTCTTCAACGTCACCAGCAAGACCGGTATCGACCTGCCCGGCGAGGCCAAGGGGATCTACCCCCCGAAGAACAAGGCCACCCTGGTGGACCTGGGGGCCATGGCCTTCGGCCAGACGCTGACCACCACTCCCATCACCATGGTCAACGTCATCGCCACCATCGCTAATAGCGGCGTGATGATGCAGCCCCATCTGGTCCGGGAAATCCGGTCCCCCTCGGGCGAAATCCTGAAAAAAATCGACCCGCCCGTGGTCCGACAGGTATTGAGCAAGCAGACAACTGTCGATGTAATAAAAGGGATGGAGCAAGTGGTCATCGCCGGGACCGCCCGGAGCATATACATGCCAGGCTACCGGTTCGCCGGGAAAACGGGCACGGCGCAGAAAGTCGTCGACGGGCGGGTGTCTAACACCGCCAGCGTGGCTTCCTTCGTCGGCATCGCCCCGGCCAACGACCCCAAGGTCGTGATGCTGGTCAGTATCGATGAACCAACCGTTGGTTCCTCCTACGGCGGCGTCATCGCGGCTCCGGTCTTCCAGGCGGTCATGAAGGACGTGTACCGCTACCTTGACATCCCGCTGCAGTTCGACCCGGTCCGTGACAAGCGGCCCGCGGTCGAGGTTTCTACGGTCCCGGCGGTCATCGGCCTCTCGCCGGACAAAGCGTCGGCGACGGTGAAGGCAGCGAACTTGCAGGTCAGCTTCACCGGCAGCGGCGAGGCAGTGGTGGCGCAAGTGCCGGCCTCGGGAGCCAACGTGGAAAAGGGGACCGTGGTCCTCCTGACCCTCGGAAAACCGGTGGCGCCGGGGGACACTTCGATGACGACGGTGCCGCCTCTGAAAGGGTTGACTATGCGCGAGGTGGCGGACGCTCTGTCCAAAGCGGGACTGCGCATGGCGGCCAAAGGAAGCGGTGTGGTGACGAACCAAAGCCCGCCGGCCGGCGTCCAAGTGAAAAAAGGCAGCACCGTGGAAGTGCAGTTCGGATCGCGCTGAGCGTACGGACCGTCGGTGTGGCGCCGGACGGCAGGGGACTGCCAAGGGGCGCCGCGGGGTACAATGATGCTACGCCCAGCTTGTGGCAGGTTTGTGAAAAGGCGGGGAGCGGCATTGAGGTTGCATGACCTGGCTCGTGTGGTTACAGGTGGGAAACTCCTCTTTTCCGGCGACGTTCCCATCACCGGTCTGGCCCACGATTCCCGGGTGATCAGACCCGGCGATGCTTTTTTCTGCTATCCCGGCGCCGTGACCGACGGACATCGTTATATTCCGGCTGCCCTCGATGCCGGCGCGGCCGCCCTGGTCGTCGAGAATGCCGATCAGGTCCCTCCGGGGACGCCGGCCATCGTGGTCCCCGACGGACGGCTGGCTCTGGCGGAGGCAGCCGACTACTTCTACGGTCATCCTTCGGGGCGGCTCCTGACGGTGGGCGTGACGGGGACCAAGGGCAAGACGACCACGACCTACCTGGTGCGGGCTGTGCTAGAGGCGGCGGGTCTGCCCACGGGTTTGCTGGGTACGGTGAACTACATCGTAGCCGGGCGCCCGGAGCCCATCCAGCGGACGACTCCCGAATCCCTGGACCTGCAGGAACTCTTGCGCCGCATGGTCGATAACGGCGACCGAGCCGCGGTGATGGAGGTCTCTTCCCACGCCCTGGCCCTGAAACGGGTGCACGGGGTGGACTTCGACCTGGCCGTTTTCACGAACTTGGGCCACGACCACCTGGACTTCCACCACACGATGGACGAATACCGGGAGACCAAGGGGCTGCTCTTCCGGGCGCTATCCAGTGGCGCCAAGGCCATCATCAACATGGACGATCCCGCGGGGGCTTACTACATCGAGTGCTGCACCGTACCGGTGACCACCTACGGTCTGGGACCCAACGCCGATGTGCGGGCGGCCGAGATATCGGTGCGCCCCGGCGGCGCCTCGTACCTTGCCCTCACTCCCGCCGGCGAGATCTGGGTGAACCTGAAGCTGACGGGGCTGTTCAACGTCTACAACAGTCTGGCGGCGTTTGCGGCCGGCATCGCCTTGGGAGCGTCTCTGTCCGACATCAAGCACGGCTTGGAAGCAGTATCGGGAGTGCCCGGCCGCTTCGAGACGGTGGACGCCGGCCAGGAATACGCTATCCTAGTGGACTATGCGCACACTGCGGAAAGCCTGAAAAATGCTCTCCAGACCGCCAGGAGTTTCACCCAGGGGCGGCTAATCGTAGCTTTCGGCTGCGGAGGAGACCGGGATAGAATGAAACGGCCAGCTATGGGTCGGGTGGCTGGGCAGTTGGCGGATGTGCTGATCCTGACATCCGACAACCCACGGACGGAGGATCCGGAAGCCATCATCCAGGACATCGTCCCGGGAGTCCTGGAGGCGGGACGGTCGCCCGAGGAATACCTCGTCGAACCGGACCGCCGCCGGGCCATCGAGAAGGCGGTGGCCCTGGCCCGGCCCGGCGACGTCCTGCTTTTGGCCGGCAAGGGACATGAAACCTACCAAGATTTCGGGAAGTACCGGATTCACTTCGACGACCGCGAGGTAGCCCGTGAGGCCGTGGCGAGGACCCTCGGCAGCCGCCAGGAGGTCAGGCGTGGGTAAACCGGTGCCTCTCCCGCGGGAGAGGCTCTTTTCCGTCAGCGAGATAGTCGAGGCCACCGGGGGGCGGCTGGTGAGTGGGGGCGCGGAAGCGTCCGGCGCCACCGGCGGGAGCCCTTATGTCACCGGTGTGACCTTGGACAGCCGGCGGGTCGCTCCCGGCGACCTCTTCGTGGCCATCGTCGGGGAACGTGTCGACGGCCATTCTTTCGTGTTGCCATCTCTCGCGGCGGGCGCGGCGGCCGCCCTGATTTCGCGCTGGCCTCTGCCGGGCGGCGAAGGCGGGACGCGGCTAGGGATGGACGGGGCCCCGGACGGGATGGATGCGCCCGATGCTCCGGGCGTTCTGGGCGCCCTGGGCGTCAAGAGTGTGATCTTGGTGCGCGACACGGTGTCCGCTCTGGGGGCCTTGGCGGCCTATCACCGAAAGAAGTTCGGTTTCCGGGCTATTGGTATCACCGGTAGTGTGGGGAAGACCACTACCAAGGACCTGACGGCCGCCGTCCTCTCACGGCGTTTTACGACCTTGGCATCCGAAGGCAACCTCAACAGCGACCTAGGTCTGCCCCTGATTGTCTTCCGGGCCCGGCCCGACCATCAGGTGGCCGTGTTCGAGATGGCCATGCGCGGCCCCGGGCAGATCCGCGACCTCTGCGACATCGTCCATCCGGTAGTGGGTGCCATCACCAATGTGGGGCCCACCCACATTGAGCTGCTGGGTTCGGTGGAAGCTATCGCCGACACCAAGGCTGAGCTTCTGGAGAGCCTGCCGGCGGACGGGGTGGCAGTGCTGAACGCCGATGACCCCTGGACCCCGCGCCTGGCGCGGCATGCCGGCGGCAGGCGAGTCATCTACTACGGGACTGGAGCGGGCGGGGGCGTCGGCGACGCGCCGGCGGCGTCGGCCGTGGTTCCCGAAGTCCGGGGCGTTGACGCCGTTTCCCACGGAGAGCAGGGTTTTTCCTTGACGGTGGTCACCCCGGCGGGGGAGGCCCGCTGCACGGTCCCCATCCCCGGCCTGCATAACGTCGCCAATGCCCTGGCGGCGGCCGCCGTCGGCCTGGCTTTCGGGTTGGGCATCGAAGAAATCGCCCGCTCTTTGGAGGGGCCTGCCCTCACCGGCCAGCGGGTGCAAGTGCACCGGACCGGTCGGTATACGGTGATTGACGACACCTATAACGCCAGTCCGGCCTCGACCTTGGCGGCCCTGGCCGTGCTGGACGAGGTTGGGAAGGGCGGGCGCCGCATCTTCGTCTTCGCTAACATGCTGGAGCTGGGCGCCCACGCCGCCGAGGGCCACGCGGAAGTTGGGCGGGACGTCGCCAGGCGGCAGCCGGACTGGTTTCTGACCGTGGGCGACCTGGCGGCCGGGGCGGCCCAAACCGCAATAGGGGCCGGATTCCCGGCGGCGCGGGTAGTCCAGAACCGCGGTAATTCCGAGGCTATCGGCGTCCTGCGCGACCTTCTCCGGGATGGCGACACTATCCTGGTAAAAGGGTCACGGGGGATGACGCTGGAAAAAGTGGTTGCTGCTCTGACTGGAAAGGAAGGGCCGTCCCACTAAGGGGGAACCGGTTTGGAACTCGCACTTGTCTTTGCCTTCATAGCCTCCCTCGGGACCACACTGGTCCTGGGCCCGCTGGTCATCCCCGTCCTCCGGCGTCTGAACGTGGGGCAGGTCATTCGCGAGGACGGGCCCGCCCGGCACTTGGGCAAGCAGGGCACGCCCACCATGGGCGGGGTGCTCATCTTCGGCGGCATGCTGGTGGGGGCACTGGCGGCCGGTTTCAGCAGCCCCACGGCCCTGGTCGTGCTGGGTGTGACTGTGGTTTCGGCTCTCCTGGGGTTTGTCGACGATTATCTGAAAGTCGTAAAGAAGAGGTCCTTGGGCCTATTGGCCCGTCAGAAGCTGCTGGTCCAAGTCGTCATCGGCCTCGCCCTGGCCTGGGCCGCCCTCAAGCTCGGACAGGACACCGTCTGGCCCATACCGTTCACGGACCGCGCCATCGACCTCGGAGCCCTCTATCCAGTGGCTGTGATCATTGTCTTCATGTCCGCCACCAACGGGGTCAACGAGACCGACGGCCTGGACGGACTGGCGGCGGGGACCATGGTCGTCATCGGGCTGGCGTACGCTCTGGTGGCCTTAGCTACAGGCCGGTTGGCACTGTCCGGAGTGGCTGCGGCGCTCATCGGTGGTTGCCTCGGATTCCTGCGGTTCAACTACCACCCGGCCCGCGTTTTCATGGGAGATACGGGTTCCATGGGGCTGGGCGGCGCTTTGGCGGCTTTGGCGGTCCTGACTGGGACGGAGCTACTTCTCGTCATCGTCGGGGGACTCTTGGTCATCGAAACCCTGTCTGTGGTGCTTCAAGTCATCAGTTTCAAGTCAACCGGCCGCCGCATCTTCCGGATGGCCCCTTTGCACCACCACTTTGAGCTGGTAGGATGGAGCGAGACCCAGGTCGTTTGGAGGTTCTGGATGGTGGCGGCCGTCCTCGCCGGCCTCGGGCTTCTGGGCTTACGAGGGCTGGGTCATTAGGCGTCCGGCGCCCAGGGGATCGTGAGGACGGCGGGCAGCGGGAGGAGCGGGGGAAAGGCCAATGAGCGAACGCCGGAGCTTTCGGACCATCGCGGGACGGCCGCGCCGCCGCACACCCGATTTCCTGCTCTTCTTCGCCACCACCGCCCTGGTGGCGATCGGGCTGGTTATGGTGTATTCGTCCAGTTCCGTGAAGGCCGAGTTCACCTACGGACGGTCGGCCTACTTCCTGCAGCAGCAACTGATCTGGGCCCTTCTGGGCATGGGTGCCATGGCGGCCATGATGAATTTCGACTACTGGCGCCTCTCCAGTCTGGCCTGGCCGGTGCTGGTGGTAACCTTCCTCTCCCTGGTCGTCGTGATCATCCCCGGGCTCGGTGTCATTTCGCATGGCGCCAGCCGCCGCATTGGCATCGGCAACCTGGGGTTCCAGCCCTCCGAAGCCGCCAAGCTCGGCATCGTCTTGTTCATGGCCTACATCCTCTCACGGGATCCCGAACGCATCAAGAGCTTCTGGCGTGGCCTGATGCCCAACCTCTTGCTCCTGGGGCTGGCCTTTGGCCTCATCCTGAAACAGCCCGACCTGGGAACGGCTGTAAGCCTGGCGGGCACTGTGGTCACCATGATCTTCATCGCCGGGGCGCAGATGAAACACTTGGTGGGACTGGCCCTCTCCGCCGTCCCCATCCTGGCCTGGGCCATCTTCTCCGCTCCCTACCGGCGGGAGCGTTTCTTCGCCTTCCTGGACCCGTGGAAGGACCCTCTGGACTCAGGGTTCCATATCATTCAGGCCCTGTACGCCCTGGGTTCGGGCGGCCTTTTGGGATTGGGACTGGGGCAAAGCCGGCAGAAGTTCTTCTACCTGCCCGAGCAGCACACCGATTTCATCTTCGCCGTCTTGGGAGAGGAACTGGGTTTCCTCGGCGCCGCCACTACCTTGCTGCTGTTCTTCCTCCTTTTCTGGAGGGGATACCGCATCGCCGTAACGGCGCCGGACACTTTCTCCTCCCTGCTGGCGGCAGGCGTCACCACGATGATCGCCATCCAGGCTCTGATCAACGTCGGTGTAGTCACCTCGACCCTGCCCATTACCGGAATCCCGTTGCCGTTCCTCAGCTATGGCGGGTCGTCCCTGCTTTTCTCGTTGGCTTCGGTGGGCATCCTGCTGAACATCTCGATGTACACCAAGGGAGCGTGATGGGGAAACGTCACCGAGGGCTCACACCGCACTGCGGGTACTGTTCGTGGGCGGCGGGACGGGTGGCCACATCTACCCGGCCCTGACCGTCGCTGAACACCTGAAGCAACGATACCCCGATAGCCATCTCCTCTATGTGGGCACCAGGGAAGGTCTGGAGGCCGATCTGGTCCCCCGGCGGGGCCTGCCGTTCAAGACCATCGCCGCGCAGGGCCTTTTCGGCAAGTCGCCGGTCGCTGTGGCCCGCGGCCTGGTGAAAGCGGTCGGCGGGTCGCTGCAGGCCTTAGCTTTGGTGCGTGGGTTCCGGCCCGACGTTGTGGTAGGCACCGGCGGGTACGTGTCGGGTCCGGTGATGATGGCGGCCGCTTTCCTCGGCCGGCCCACCTTGCTCATGGAAGCCAACGCTTTCCCGGGTATGACCGTCCGCGCCCTGTCGCGGTGGATGTCCGTGGTGACCGTTCCCTACGCCACCGCCAAGCGGTATTTCCCCAAGGGCGTCCGCGTGGAAGTGGTGAACAACCCCGTCCGCCAGGAGATCATCACCGCGACCAGAGAGGCCGGGGCGGCCGCCTTTGGGCTCTCCCATGACAAGCCCACCTTGCTGGTTTTCGGCGGCAGCCGGGGAGCCCTCACCCTGAACCAGGCCGGCCTTAGCCTGGTCCGCCTGTTTGCTGCTCATCCCGAATGGCAACTCGTCTGGGGCACTGGAAAGGCGTACTTCTCAAAGATCACGGCGGACCTGGCCGACATGGGCTTCTCCGAACTCCCGGCCAATATCCGCGTGGAACCTTTCTTGTACCGCGTGGAGAACGCCCTGGCGGCGGCGGACCTCGTCCTGTGCCGGGCAGGCGGTTCGACCCTGGCGGAAGTGACCGCCCGTGGTCTGCCGGCTATCATCGTCCCGTCGCCCGTAGCCACCCACCACCACCAAGACTATAATGCGGAGGCGGTGGCGAAAGGAGGAGGCGGGCTGGTGGTGCCCGACGCCAAAGCCAGCGGCGACCGGATCGGCCGGGAGGTGACCGCGCTCCTCGGCGCCCCGGGACGGCTGGTGGAGATGGCGGCCAAGAGCCGTGCCCTGGGGCAGCCCGATGCCGCGGACCGATTGGTGGACCTTATTGTGTCTTTGGCAGACCACCCGAAGGGCCGCAGGGAACGTTATCCCAGAAAGCTCGGAGGCAGGAACTAGGACAACGACCCATTTCAGAGAATTGTGGCGGGCCTGCTCGCCGCCGGACCGCGTTCCTCCCCTGTGACCATTATCCCAGCTACCTAGTGTAACCATCCATAAACCCCCGGCGTACGATGGTATGCACGCCGGGGGTCTTGTTATCTGCGGCACAAAACAACAGTAACCGCGGGGGGACGGGGGAGAGCTCTTGTCCAGCGACACTTTTCTTATCGAGGGCGGCCACAGGCTAGAAGGGGTCGTTCGGGTGGGCGGGGCTAAGAACTCAGTCCTGCCCATTCTCGCCGCGACGATCCTTACTGAGGACACCTGCGTCATCGAGGACGTTCCCAGGCTGGCCGACGAACGGATCATGACCAGCATCCTCAGGCACTTCGGGGCGACCGTGACCGAGGGCAGTGATCTCCACACGGGCTTGCGGACTCTGGAAGTGCGCCTGGCGCAGAAGGTCACCAACACCAGCCCACCAAACCTGATGAAAGAAATGCGCTCCTCCATCTTCATTTTGGGACCTCTTCTGGCCCGGTTTGGCGAAACGACGGTAACCCAGCCGGGCGGATGTTCCCTGGGTGAACGGCCCATAGACTGGCATCTGGAAGGGCTGAAGGCCCTGGGGGCGAGCATCGACGTCCGGGAGGAGTTGGAACGGCCTGACGTGGATGGCCGTACCAGCGACCCGGACGGAAAGATCAGCTACTACCACGCCGTGGCCAGGAAGCTCCATGGCGCCACCATCAGCCTGCCGTTCCCGAGCGTGGGTGCCACCGAAAATATCATGATGGCCGCCACTCTTGCCGGCGGGGAAAGCGTCATCCTGAATGCCGCCCGGGAACCCGAAGTGGTGGACCTGGCTAACTTCCTCAACGCCATGGGCGCCAAGGTGAGGTTCGCGGGCTCAGAGCGCATTATCATCACCGGCGTCGAACGCCTCCACGGGGCGACGCACCGCGTCATTCCCGACCGCATCGAGACGGGCACATTGATGGTGGCGGCGGCCATCACCGGCGGGGAAGTCCTTCTGGAAAACGCTATACCCGAGCACGTGGAAGCCCTATCGCGCATTCTACACAGCGCCGGCGTCCGCATATGGGAGGAGAACTCTCCCTATGAATCGCGCATCGGGGCGGGAATGACGGGGCGCCCCTCGGCCGTGGATTTTGAAACCGGACCCTACCCCCATCTGGCGACCGACCTGCAGCCGGCTCTCACAGCCCTGATGTGTCTGGCTAACGGCCGGTCCCTCATCACGGACACGGTGTTTCCCAACCGCTTTGCTTTTGCCGATGGACTCCAGTCTTTCGGGGCAGTGATGGAGCATTTCCCGAAGGCGAGGCGCCTGCTGGTCGAAGGGCAGCCGAGTCTGAAGCCGTCCGACGTGGTCGTGCCCGACCTGAGGGGCGGAGCCGCACTGATCCTGGCGGCTCTGGCATCCCCAGGCATTAGCTGCATCAGGGGCGTGGGTCATGTGGACCGTGGTTATGAAGCCGTGGAAAGTAAACTCAACCGACTGGGCGCGGTCATCAAACGAGTGAAAAACTGCGACATCCCATGGGATCATCCATAGCTTCAACACAACTATTAGCATTAACCATAGCATTAACATAATATTGTTGGGTCTGGCCCGCAGTGGTAGAATTAGTCGAGCAAAAACCACGCCAACACCGTTGTAGGTGATCTGAATCTTGCGGCCCCAGATCCACCCTGAGCGGGGCAAGATAGCGGTCGGCCGGCGGAACCGGCTGCGCCGGCGGTTGTTCCTGAGCGCCCAGTTGGCGCTCTTAGCTTTCATCACCATTTTTGTCTTCTTCAACTCTTCGTTCTTCAAATTGACCGGTTTTGTAGTATCCGGCAATTCACTGGTGTCCACCTCCGACATCACTCAGGCCACGGGCTTTCTGCCCGGTGAGAACGTCTGGAAACTGGACCTGGCATCCGGTGAGGCGGGCGTCATGGCCGTGCCGCTGATTCTGGACGCACACATCCAACGGCTCTGGCCGAACCGAGTGAAGGTCAAGGTGACGGAGCGAAAGGCCTTGGCGCAAATTCCCGTGGGTTCATCCATCTTGACGGTAGACTCCCGGGGGCGGATCCTGGCCGTGGGCGATAACCTGACTGCCTCAAGCTTGCCTATGGTCACCGGCGTGCCGGTGGAGGACAGCGTGAGACCGGGCGTGACGCTGAACTCGGACGAGATGGCTTTGGCCGTCGCCGCGTTGCAGGCCATCGGCCCCGACTGGACAGCGAAGGTGGGAGAAGTCCATGTGGATAAGAGTGGCCTGGTCCTCCTCTACCTGAAGGGCGGCGTGCCGGTCTACGTGGGCCGTCCGGGCCCGGAACTGACCGCGAAGATGGGATCACTGACGGCCGTTCTGGCCGATCTGGAGAAGAACCACATCGTACCGGAGTACATCGATCTGCGCTACGGGGACAAGCCTGTCGTGAAACCGCGCGGACGCTAATGAGGTGATATCGTTGCCAGACAGAGTGGGGGGTACCAATCCCCGGTCCCGGCAGGGGCCCATCGCTGTAGCGGCCCTGGTCCTGGGGCTGATGCTTGCCCTGCAACTGCGGACCCACGGGACCGTGGACCGCATCGACCTGGTCCGGTCCCAGGAACTGGCGGGGATGCTCAAATCCGCCGAAACGGAACGCGACAAGCTTCGCGATGAAGTGGACGATCTGCGGAGTAAGCTGACCACGGCCGACCAAGGCTCAAAGAGCGCCGCCGCCGTTAAGGACGAGCTGGACAAGACACGCATCGTGGCGGGGCTCACGTCGGTGACCGGTCCGGGAGTCAGTGTCATGCTGGACGACAGTAAGGTGGTCCGCCAGAAGAACGAGGACCCCAACGCTTTCCTCCTGCACGACGACGACATCCTAAAAGTCTTGAATGAGCTGTCGGCGGCGGGAGCCGAGGCCATGTCCATCAATGGGCAACGGGTCATCGCCACCACGGAAGTGCGCTGCGCCGGGCCCACCATCTCCGTGAACAATACGCGCATCGCTCCGCCCATTCAGATATTCGCCATTGGCGATTCGGCCACCCTTGAGAACGCGCTCCGCATGCGGGGTGGGGTCCTGGAGTCTTTGTCGGTCTGGGGGATCGAGGCCAGAGTGCGCCGCGAGAACACGCTTACGATCCCGGCCTATAAAGGCTCCCTGCAGTTCAAGTACGCCAAGCCGGTTGGGGGGCAATGATCGTGGGCAGCTGGCTGATCGCCGTGGCTATGGTGGCGGGACTGGCTCTTGGGTTCACGCTGCCGGTGACTCTGCCGACACTCTTGGCCCGCTACTTCTCCATCGCCATCCTGGCCGCTCTGGATTCCGTTTTTGGTGGCCTCCGGGCGTCACTCGACGGCTCCTTTGATTCCTGGGTGTTCATCACCGGTTTCTTCGGCAACATGCTGATGGCCGCCTTCCTGACCTTCATTGGCGACCGGCTGGGTGTGGAGCTTTACTATGCGGCCATTTTCGCCCTGGGCTACCGGGTCTTCCAGAACCTCGGCGCCATCCGCCGGCAGGCTCTCAGTGCCTGGCTGGACCGGAGGCGCTCGGCCCGCGGCACCGGCGCGGACGTCGAGGGCAGCCAGCCGGAGTGAAGGAGACACAAGTCTGTTAACCGTAATCGATACAGGGCGTTCTAGCTCGTTCCCACGTGACGTTCCGTTCCCTTGGCAAGTTTCCGTAATACAGCAGGGAAAGGGAAAAAAGGGGTAGAACTCACGGTGAATGGTAGCGCACCACGGGGGGAGGGGCCTCGCCGATGTTGGAACTAGATCTCGACATACCCAAGTCAGCCATCCTCAAAGTCGTAGGAGTGGGCGGCGGCGGCGGCAACGCCGTCAACCGCATGATCGCCTCCGGCCTCAAAGGGGTCGATTTCGTTTGTTGTAACACCGATGCGATGACCCTTAACCTGTCGCTGGCCAGCCGCAAGATCCAGTTGGGCGAGCGCCTGACGAAGGGTTTGGGCGCAGGGGGAAACCCCGAGGTCGGCCGGCAGGCGGCGGAGGAGTCCCGGGAGCAGATCACCGAAGCCCTGCAAGGGGCCGACATGGTCTTCGTCACCGCCGGCATGGGTGGCGGGACGGGGACCGGCGCGGCGCCGGTGGTGGCCGAGTGCGCGAAAGAGTGCGGATGCCTCACGGTGGCTGTGGTGACACGGCCTTTCACATTCGAGGGGCGTCGCCGCCACGGCCAGGCCGACCAGGGTGTGGCCACTCTGAAAGAGAAGGTCGATTCCCTCATCACTATCCCCAACGACCGCCTGCTTCAGGTGGTCGACCGCAGCACCCCCATCGTCGAGGCCTTCCGCTTGGCCGATGACGTCCTCCGCCAGGGAGTGCAGGGTATTTCCGATCTGATCGCCACGCCCGGTCTGATTAACCTGGACCTCCGGGACGTCAAGGCGGTCATGGCCGGAACCGGAACGGCGCTGATGGGTATCGGCACCGCCAAGGGCGAGAACCGGGCCGTCGAAGCCGCGCGGTTGGCCATCTCCGGCCCGCTCCTCGAGTCTTCCATCGAGGGGGCCAAAGGCCTAATCCTGAATATCACGGGCGGGGAGGATCTCGGCCTTTTCGAGGTGAACGACGCGGCGGAAATCATCTCCAAGGCTTGCGACCAGGATGCCAACATCATCTTCGGAGCCGTCATCGACGAGAGCCTGCACGACGAGATTCGTGTGACGGTGATCGCCACGGGTTTCGAAGGGAAGACCCGCAAGCAAGAAAGAGGCCGCGATCCTTTGGACCTAAAGCCTTTCTCGCTGGATGAGTTGGACGTGCCGCCCTGGATGAAGAAGTAGGCCCAAAAAGCCTGGCCGAAAAGGCAGGCCGAAGCTTGGCGTCAGCTACAGACCCCGACACGTTTTGCGGCCGGGGTCTTTTATTATGGGATTGGGATAAGGTGGTCTAGGACCACCGGGCGAGGCATAGGTCTGTTCGAAGGACGGGGGGTATCTCTTTGGTGGCCCGCGTCCACGGCGAGGCTTTCCTCCTTCTGAACTTGGTGGTGGATTTCGTACTCCTGGTCATGGCCGGCAGACTGGCCGGCATGCGCCCGGCCCCCGCGCGCTGCGTCCTGGCCGGGCTCTTGGGAGGAATCTACGCGCTGTGGGCCCTTCTCCATCCGGCCTCCTTGGGCGCTTCGGCGGTGGCCAGGATGGCCGGCGCGGCGGTTCTAGTCTTGGTGGCCTACTTCCCAGCGTCACCATGGCGCCTCCTTTTGGGGTCCCTGGCCATGCTGATCGGGGCGGCCCTGCTGGGCGGCGCTGTGGTGGCCATGGCTTTTCTGAACCGGCCGGCGCCGACCGGGTGGGCGCTGACCCCGCCGCTGCCCTGGGGGTGGGTGGCGTGGTCTCTGGGCGTCGCCGGGTTGGGGCTGGGCATGTTGGGCTTGTACCGGCGGCGGCGTGCCGCGGCGGCCTGGTGCCTGACCGCCGAGATCGAGGTCGAAGGGCGGGCCGTCTTGGTAAAGGCGTTGGTGGACACGGGCAATAGGTTGACAGACCCTTTTTCCGGCGCACCCGTAATGGTAGTGGAACTCGATTCGGTACAGCATCTCCTGCCTCCGGAGATCCGTAGCCTGTGCCGCGAACCGGAGGGGGCGGCATTCTCGGATGAAACCTTCCGCGGGATGGGAGCGGAGGGGTGGGCCAGGCGTTTTCGGGTGGTCCCCTTCACGACGGTGGGAAAAGCGTCCGGCATCATGGTCGGGTTCCGGCCCGACCGGCTGAAAGTGTACCGCGCGGGCCGCAGTTCCCCGGTGATCAGTGAGAAGACCGTAGTCTGCCTGTACAACCGAGCGCTATCGCCGGCCGGCGCCTATCAGGCGCTCTTGCCGCCCGAGCTGGCCGGGGAAAAGGGGGAAGTGGCATGACGCCTGTGCTGTGGACCTCGCCTGTGCGCACGATACGTAGGCGATGGGTGCTGGCCAGACTCTGGTTGAAGCTGGCGTGGGTCCGCCTGCGCCTGGCGCTGGGCGCGGCTGTCGCCGACCCGGCGCTGGGGTGGGAGGGCAGGCTGGCCTACATCGGTACTTCCGAGGCCCTGCCGCCGCCGCTGTCCACGGACGAGGAAGTCTTCCTCCTGTCGCGCCTGCAAGGCGGCGATGCCGCCGTCCGCAGCGTCCTCATTGAGCGCAACCTCCGCCTCGTGGTCTATATCGCTCGCAAATTCGAGAACACGGGGATCCCCTTGGAAGACCTGGTGTCCATCGGGAGCATCGGACTGATCAAGGCGGTGAACACCTTCGACCCGGATAAGCGCATCAAACTGGCCACCTACGCCTCAAAGTGCATTGAAAACGAGATCCTGATGTTCTTGCGCCGGAATAGCCGCCTCCGCATGGAGGTCTCTATCGACGAGCCCCTGAACGTGGATTGGGACGGAAACGAACTGCTCCTCTCGGACGTCCTCCACGACGATTCGAACGAGTACCGGAATTTGGAGGATGAGGTAGACAGGTCGCTGCTCCAGCGGGCCATGGGCCGGCTGACGCCGCGCGAGCGTCGCATCATGGAACTGCGCTTCGGGTTGCGTGACGGTTCGGAGAAGACGCAAAAGGAAGTGGCCGATTCCCTCGGGATCTCCCAGTCCTACATTTCCAGGCTGGAGAAACGCATTCTGAAACGCCTGCACCGCGAGATCAAGAAGATGGAGTAGTATCGCGAGCGCAGGACCGAAGCTACGCGCCTATCCCCTAGACTCACCTCTCCCGCGACGTGTGCCGCTACTCCTCGCGACTCCCAGGTGAACCTGGGAGTTTAGCTTTGCCCCTCACGACGCAAAGTAGCTCATGAAGTAAGCCGCAGCACCCTCCGCGGCGGCCGCCAATTTGGAAGCAGCTTCCTATTCAGGCTGCCCGCAACGGTATAAAGGGCCAGTTACGCGGGGATAATCCTAAGCTGCGAGAACGGCTGGTAAACATGGGGGGCCGATCAGGTGCTGGTCAACAAGGTTGAGATTTGCGGAGTCAACACTTCCAAACTTCCCGTTCTGACCAATGCCAAGATGCGCGAGCTTTTTACGCAGATGCGGGCGGGGGCCGGCGATCGCTCGGCCCGCGAGAGACTGGTAAACGGCAACCTCCGCCTGGTGCTTTCGGTCATCCAGCGGTTCAATAACCGCGGCGAGTACGTGGACGACCTGTTCCAGGTGGGATGCATTGGTTTGATGAAGGCCATCGATAACTTCGATCTCTCCCAGAACGTCAAGTTCTCGACCTACGCGGTTCCCATGATCATCGGTGAGATCCGCCGTTACCTCCGGGACAATAACCCCATCCGCGTGTCGCGCTCCCTGCGGGATGTGGCCTACAAGGCTCTTCAGGTGCGGGATTCCCTGGTCAACAAGCTGTCCCGCGAACCCAGCGTCACGGAGATCTCCGACGAGCTGAAGATCGCCCGCGAGGAAGTCGTTTTCGCCCTGGATGCGATCCAGGAGCCCATCTCGCTGTTCGACCCGATCTACCACGACGGTGGAGACCCCATCTATGTCATGGACCAGATCGGCGACGAGAAGAACCACGAAACCAATTGGCTGGAGGGCATCTCCATCCGCGAAGCCATGAGGAAGCTGTCCGATAGGGAACGGCACATCCTGAACCTCCGCTTCTTCGACGGCAAGACGCAGATGGAGGTGGCCGAGGAGATCGGCATCTCCCAGGCCCAGGTGTCCCGCCTGGAGAAGGCGGCCCTGGCCCATATGCGCAAGAGCATGTGAGGTCATAGGAAGTCTGTAGGAGGCAACAAGGTCTTGACTCTGCATCGTGGACCGGACGCGAAGACGTCCGAGGAACCTGTCGACATCCGGCGGGAGTTGCTCTTCTTCGGCCTAGCCATCCTGCTGCTGGCGGCCTTCATCTATACCACCGGCCTGGCCCGCCGCACCACGGCCATCCGGGCCGAGGGCCAGAACCTGGTGAGGCTCCACGTCATCGCGAACTCCGATGGCCCAGGAGACCAGGCGGTGAAGCTGAAGGTACGTGACCGCATCCTCCGCGATGTGGGCGCCGAGCTGGGGTCGGCGGCCGACGCGCGCCAGGCACTGGAGGTCGTTCAGGCTGAACTGGGCCAGATCGAGGCCCTGGCCAGGGATGAACTGTCCAAGAACGGCTATTCCTACGGAGCTGCCGCGATGGTGGGTATCTTCGACTTTCCAGACCGGACTTACGGTGACTTGACCCTCCCCGCCGGGCGCTACAATGCACTGCGCGTCGTGCTGGGTGACGGACAGGGGCAGAACTGGTGGTGCGTGCTGTTTCCGCCGCTCTGCCTGGTCGACCTGGCAGTGGACGTGGAGCGGCCGTCCGGGGCCGCTTCCGGCGCCGTCCTATTGGCCGAGGGCGACGATAGTACCGCCGCCGCCATGCGTGAGATGCCGGTGGAGGTCAAATGGCAGGTCCTGGACTGGCTGAAGAAGACCGCTTTCGGCAAGGCCCTGGCCCGTGTGGCCGGACTAGGTCGCCAGGCGGAGGAAGCCCGGCCTTAGCCAGCCGGCCCGTGGTCCAGACCTGTCGATAGCGGTTGGCGATATTGCGCCGGACCGTCCCAAGAACACCGCTCCTGCATATTCATAAGCAGGGGTGGTGTTTCTTGTTTAAGACCTCCGATCTGAGAGTGCGGGATGTCATCAACGTCAATGACGGCCGCCGGCTGGGCCAGATGACGGACATCGAGGTCGACCTGGAAGGCGGCCGCATCACCGCCATCATTGTGCCGGGGCAGGCGCGCGGCTTCGCCCTCTTCAGCCGGCCGGACTCCGATTACGTCATCCCTTGGGAGAAGATCGTCCGCGTGGGCGTAGACGTCATCCTTGTCGACATTCCCACATCTCCTTCCGAGACCCGCAGTCGCCGTCCGTAGTTATCCACAAGTTTTTGTAGCCCTCCCCTATGGACATCACAATATCTTGTGTCCTATAATCGTGCGTAGGACTCATCAGAGATCTTGCGGGGGAGGGGTCAGGGTTGCGCTGTCCGTTTTGTGGTCATGACGAAACCAAGGTCCTGGACTCTCGTCCGTCCGAAGAAGGAAGCGCCATCCGGCGCCGCCGCGAATGCGAGCGGTGCGGAAGGCGCTTTACTACTTATGAGAAGATTGAGGACATGCCCCTCTTCGTCGTAAAGAAGGACGGGCGGCGCGAGCCGTTCGACCGCCAGAAGATCCTGGGCGGGCTCTTGCGGGCGTGCGAGAAGCGGCCGGTGGCCCTGGAGACGTTGGAGGGGCTGGTAGACGGTATCGAACGGGACCTGCGGAATTCCCTGCGCCGCGAGGTGGCCAGCCGTGAAGTGGGCGAAATGGTGATGGAGCGCTTGGCAGCCTTGGATGAGGTGGCCTACGTCCGGTTCGCCTCGGTCTACCGGCAGTTCAAGGACATCAACCGTTTCATGGAAGAGGTTGTGGGCCTCCTGGAACGGCGGGTGGACGGCGGCGAAACGGGCAGCGGAGCCGGCGGCGGAGGGAAAAAGGGCGGAGATCAGGTGGACAGGCCCGCTCCGGGCGCGCAAGGGGAGCGGAGTCCGAGCGGGCTGGGCAGACCGGACGGAGGAGACGGATGAGGCGGACGAGGGGCGGACAAGGGGACGGATTGGGGCGCAGAGCCAGGGAGGGGACCAGTTTGGAGTTGACACCGAACGCCATAACCGTTCTCGAGAAACGGTATCTGGCGAAAGAGAACGGCACACCTATCGAGACCCCGGAAGACATGTTTCGCCGGGTGGCCAAGAACATCGCGGAGGTAGACCGCGACAGGTACGGACGTACGGCCAAGGCCACGGAGAAGCTGGCCGCCGAGTTCTACGAGATGATGACCTCCCTGGACTTCCTACCCAATTCACCCACCCTCATGAACGCCGGCCGTGAATTGCAGCAGCTCGCCGCTTGTTTCGTGCTGCCTATCGAAGACTCAATGAACAGCATCTTTGATAGCCTGAAGTATAGCGCCCTCATCCACCAATCGGGCGGCGGCACCGGTTTCTCTTTCTCCCGGCTGCGGCCAAAGAACGATCAGGTCCGGTCGACAGGAGGGGTGGCCTCGGGGCCTATCTCGTTCCTGAAGGTTTACAATGCCGCAACAGAAGCCGTTAAGCAGGGCGGATGCGTGGCGCCCGACACCCTGGTCTCCACCGACCGGGGGTTGGTCCCCATCAGCGAGTTGGGGCCGGTCGACGCCGCCGCCGATTCCTGGCATGGACACGCGGAGCCGCTGACCGTGGCCACGGACGATGGGCCGAGGCCGTCCGACGAGTTTTACAACCATGGTGTTTCCAAGGTGCGGACAGTGCGCACCCGCAACGGCTATCACGTCACTGCCACGCCCGAACACCGCCTTCGCATCATTAACGAAGACGGCCATTACGTGTGGCGTCACGTGGGCGACCTGAAGACCGGCGATTGGGTGGTGCTGCAAAAGGGCCATCTGGTGGAGCCCGCTGATCGCAGGCTCCCCGTTCTGGCGCAGCGTCCCCATTTCAAGGCCAAGCCCGTCAAGCTCCCCGGGGAAGCTTCCGAGTGCCTGGGGGAATTCGTAGGATACTTCATCGGTGACGGGAGTCTCAACTGGTGCAACACCGGCAAAAAGACGGGCCGGCTGATCATGACGGTCTGCGACAGGCCGGCGGATGTCCGCGAATGGCTCATGGGGACCGGGGCGGAGTTGTTCGGTCTCACCCCTACGGTCAACAAGAAGCCCGACGAAGGTAGCGCCAACTTCTTCTACTGCTCCACCACGCTGGTCAACTGGCTTCAAGGCTTAGGCGTGGACAAACCTTCGGCGGCGTCGGCAAGGGTGCCGACCGTGGCTTTCCGGATGGGTGCGGCGTTTGCCCGCGGGTTCTTACGGGGGCTGTTCACCGCCGACGGGACCGTCAGCGACGAAGGCTATCCGTCCCTAAGTTCAGTGTCGGGTCGGCTCATCGATGATGTGCAGCAGTTACTTCTGGCGGTGGGCATCCCCAGCAGGCGGTCTGTGGTGGAAAGGCGGCAAGGTGCCTTCGGGCCCATGGCACTTCACCGTCTCCGCGTCATCACTCATGCCGGATTGGAACGGTTTGCGACGGAGATCGGCTTTATTGACGAGGCCCGCGGGGAGCAGCTCAAGGCCCGCCTGGACAAGGACTATGAAACAAATGACATCATCCCCAACCAGGAGAAAGCTCTGGCTGTGGCCTATGCCGGAGCCGCCCCTCGCCATCTGACCAGATCAAGGTTCCAGCAGTTGGCGGACAAGCATGCCGCCATCCGCGACAGCGAGTTGGCCCAGTTCCTTGGAAGTGACCAGTTCTATGACCAGGTCGCGGCCATCGAAGAGGGTGAGTCGCTAACTCTTGACCTCTCGGTGCCGGCCAACAACACCTATATCGCCAACGGCTTTGTCAGCCATAACACCCGCCGGGGCGCCAACATGGGCATTCTGCGTGTGGACCACCCCGACATTATGGAGTTCATCACCTGCAAACAGAACAACACCGACATCGCCAACTTCAACATCTCGGTCGCCGTCACCGATGCTTTTATGAAGGCCGTGGAAGCCGACGCGGAATACGACCTTATCAACCCCAGGAACAAGAAGGTTACCGGTCAACTCAAGGCCCGCGAGGTCTTCGACCTCATCATTCAAATGGCCTGGAAGAACGGGGAGCCTGGTATCATCTTCTTGGACGAAATGAACCGGCATAACCCTACGCCTGCGCTGGGCGAAATCGAGAGTACTAACCCGTGCGGTGAACAGCCTCTGCTTCCTTTCGAGGCCTGCAATCTGGGCAGCATCAACCTGGCCCACATGGCGAAGAAGGCTGCCGACGGGAAGGTTGAAGTCGATTGGGAACGCCTTGGCAAGCTCACGCGGAAGGCGGTCCACTTCCTTGATAACGTCATCGATGCCAGCCTTTACCCCTTGGAGCGTATCGACGAAATGGTGAAGGGGAACCGGAAGGTCGGTCTGGGGGTCATGGGCTTCGCCGACCTCTTGATCGAGCTGGGTATTCCCTACGACGCCCCCGAAGCCGCGGCGATGGCGGAGAAACTCATGGCTTTCATCCGCTCCGAAGCCCGGGTAGCCTCGAACGAGCTGGCGGTGGAACGCGGGAGCTTCCCGAACTTCGATAAGAGCGTCTTTGCCGGCGGCCGGCCCACTCGTAACGCCACCACCACCACCATCGCCCCCACGGGGACCATCAGCATCATCGCCGGGTGCAGCTCGGGCATCGAGCCCCTCTTCGCCCTGGCCTTCGTGCGGAACGTCCTGGACAATAACCGGCTGGTGGAACTTAACCCGCTGTTCGAGCAGGTCGCCAAGGAGTGGGGCTTTTACTCGAAGGAGATCATGGAGGAGGTCGCCACCCGCGGCACCTGCCGGGGCGTGGCCGGCGTACCCGAGGACGTGCAACGGGTGTTCGCCACGGCCCACGACGTGTCCGGCGAGGCGCACATCGCCATTCAGGCTGCTTTCCAGCGCGGGACGGATAACGCCGTCTCCAAGACGGTAAACCTGCCCCACGACGCCTCGGTCGAGGACGTGTCGGCCATCTACTGGCTGGCCTATCACCAAGGCTGCAAGGGCGTCACCATCTACCGTGACGGCAGCCGGGACATGCAGGTCCTGTCCGTACCGGCACGGGAAGCGAAAGCCGGTAAGGGCAATGCTCCGGGGGAAAGCGGCGGGGAAGAGATCGACAAGGCGGCCGGTACAGCTGAGGTGACGGCCGCGGCAACCGCTGTCGCGGCTTCGTCGGCTACCGCGTCGGCCAGAGCGGAGGCGGACGGCGCCCAAGCCTACCCCACCATCCGCCTGCGGCCACGCCCCAGGCCGGAGGAGACCACCGGCATCACCCGCAAGTACCGCATCGGCGGTTGCGGCAAACTTTTTGTCACCGTAAACTCGGACGAAGATGGAATATGCGAGGTCTTCATTAACACCGGTGAAGAGGGATGTTCGCCCTTCTCCGAGGCACTGGGACGGATGATCAGCGTGGCGTTGCGCGCCGGCATGGACCCCGAGGAGGTCATCGAGCAGGTCCGGGGAATCAAGTGCGTGGGGTGCATCGTCGACCCCGAGACCAAAGTGCTTTCCTGCCCCGATGCCATCGCGAAGGCCATAGAAAAACACCTTCAGGGGTATAACCGATTTGAGCTGAAAAACCTGAGCACCCCGAAAGGCGTGCTCATCTGCCCCGAGAAAGGGTGCGGCGGCATTATGGTCCACGAGGGCGGTTGCTACCACTGCCTGAAGTGCGGGTATTCGAAATGCGGTTAGGGGGCGGTGGCTCCGGCGGCCCTGGGAGTGGTCTCCCGGACCCGGGACCGGGGTTCAGCTGGAGTGTGGCGCCGGCCGGCGCGGCCGGTGACCTGACGCCCCTGACCGTCCTGCGCATCCCTTTCCTGGAGGAGACCGGCCTGGTGCGGGCCGGTTTTTCCTCGCGTTTGGGCGGGGAGAGCCGGGAACCGTGGGCTTCGCTGAATCTGGGCTTCTTCGTGGGTGACGACCTTCCCGCGGTGGCTGCCAACCGCCGCCGGCTGTTCAACGGGGCAGGGCTCGACGCCGGCCGGGCCGTGGGCGCCCTTCAGGTGCACGGGAGCCACGTGACACGCATCGGCACGGCAGAGGCGGGGCGTGGGGCCCTGGACCCGAACAGCTTGGTACCGGACACCGACGGCCTCATCACGGACGCGCCGGGCCTGACCTTGACCATTGGTTGCGCCGACTGTCTGGCGTTATACTTCGTGGACCCGGTCCACCGGGCGGTGGGACTGTCGCATGCCGGCTGGCGCGGGACGGCGAGCGACATCGCCGCCCGGACCCTGGACGCTATGGGTGAATCTTTCGGTACTGTCCCGTCAGAAGTCCGCGCCGCCGTATCCCCGGGCATCGGCGGCTGCTGTTACGAGGTGGACGACGCCGTCTGGCGCGCCTTCCAGCCGGAGGAGACGCCGCTTCTGGCCGGCGCCTTTCGGCCCGCCCCCACTCGGGAAGGGCAGCCGCACTGGATGCTTGATTTAGGCCGTGCGAATCGCGTCCGCTTGGAGGAAGCGGGGGTGCCCAGCGCCAACATCCTGGTGAGCCCTCTCTGCACGGCCTGCCATCCCGGAGTCTTCTTCTCGCACCGCCGGGACCAGGGGCGGACGGGGAGGATGCTCGCTTTCCTTTCCATCTTGGAGAACGGGTGTGGAATGGGAGGCCTCCGACCTTGAACGTCGACCAGATCCGTACCGATTTTCCGCCGGTGGGCGGTCCCGTGGCCTATCTCCAGACCGGTACCGCCGGACCCATGCCCTGGCCGGTGGTGCTGAAATACCAGGAGATGCTCACCGACTACCAGCGACAAGGCCCGGCCTATCCCGGAGCAGGTGAGACCATCCACGTCAAGGCGGCTGAGTGCCGGGAGCGGCTGGCATCATTCCTTGGCGCCCGCCGCGGCGAGATCGCCTTGGTCGAGAGCACGTCCGCCGGGGTCAACGCCGGCCTCCTGTCCGTCCCCTGGGAGCCCAACGATGAAGTTATCACCACCGACATCGAGCACGCGGCGGTGACCACCGCCGTGCACTACTTGCGGAGCCGGTACTGGGTGAAACCCGTGGTGGTCCGGTCGCGGGGTGGAACGGTGACGGCGGCACAGATCGAAGAGGCCATCACCCCGCGGACCAAGGCCATCTGCCTCAGCCATGTGAGCTACTGCACCGGCGGACGACTCCCGGTCGAAGCCATCGGTCACCTCCTGTCGTCGCGGCGCGCAATCTTGGTGGTCGACGGTGCCCAGGCCGCGGGATCGGTTGAGGTGGACCTGGCCGAGGTGGGTTGCCACTTCTATGCCTTCCCAGGTTACAAGTGGCTGCTCGGCCCCGAAGGGACCGCCGGCCTATACGTACGGGCCGATATGGCCAAGGTGTCGCTGGTGCCCCAGGCAGGTTTCCGCGGCGTGACCATCACCGGGCCGGACGGCGCCTACGAACTGGCTGGAGACGCCAGGCGGTTTGAGCTGTCCACTACCAGTTGGCTGAACTTCGCGGCCCTCTCGGATTCATTGGAGTACCTGGAGATGGCCGGTGGCGGACGTGCCGGGATCGTGAACTACGATTCTTCGCTGGCATCGGCCTTGAAACGCCTGCTGGCGGGCATCTCCGGGGTGAAGGTCCTCACTCCGGAGGCGGCGGCGGAGTCGGGGGCGCTGGTGGCTTTCAGCGTCGCCGGACTGGACCAACCGGAGAAACTTTCGACGGCGGTCAAGTGGCTGTTGGACGAGAAGAAAGTCCTTATCCGGTCCGTGCGCCAGACCATGGCCCTCCGAGCCTCAGTTCATTTCTATAACACTTTGGAAGAAGTCGAGAGACTGGTCGCGGCCGTGCGCGGTCTGGCGGCCGAGGTCAGGACTTAGGGGGAGACCCGCACGCCGGGCAAGAGAAAGGCAACGACAAGACGGAACTCCTCTTCAGATGCCTCGTCCAGGCGGGCCCCGGCGCGGCGCCGGGCGCGCCCCGGACGGTCAGGTCAGGGAGGTCGCGCCCCGCGCAAGGGTCCGCCGCGCATCAAGGCCAGGTTCGTCTTGGCCGTCCTGGCCGTCTTCCTGCTGGCCTATTACGGCCAGCTAGCTATTCAGACAGCCATCAGCTTCATGCTGAGGACCCAGGTGGTGAAAGCCGAACACGTGGAACGCACCGTGTCCGGCCAAGGGTTCGTCCTGCGCAAGGACGACGTGGTGGTCGCACCCGTCGGCGGCACCGTGGAATGGCTGGTGCAGGACGGAGACCGCGTGCGGGCCGGGACGCCCGTGGCGCGCGTTGTCAACCCGCAGGCCCGGACCGAACTGGAGAAACGCCTGGCCCAATTGGACCGGGATCTGGCCACTTGGGACCACGATAACAAAGCTCAGCAGACCCAGATGGAATCGGAACTGACCACTCAGAACCGCCAGCTCTACGACAGGGTGTCCGCCTGGCGGGAGGACCTGGTGACCGCTACGGCAACTCCGGCGGCCCTTCCCACCGGTACGAGCGGTGGCGCGGGGGGGTCGGGAGGTCTATCGCAGACCGGGACCCTGGCGCGCGTAGCCGAGGCGGCCGGCAGCCGGAAGGCCACGGCTTTCAAAGCCGCCACCCTGAGAGATGAGCGAGCCGTGCTGTCCAGCGAAAGGGATGCCACAGCCGAACTGCTGCGTAAGGCGGCCCTGGAAATCCCCGCACCGGGAGCGGGCGTCTTCAACCACAGGTTCGACGGCCTGGAGGAGGCCATGACCCTGCCGTCGGGACCGCCCCCCGAGCCCTCGAAGCTCCTGGGCGCCAGGCCCAAAGACTCGGAGGCCAAAGCCGGTGACAAGGTGAACCCAGGGCAACGTCTTTTCCGCGTCACGGACACGGCCAAGATCGTGATCGCGGTCGTCTTGGCCGACCGCGACATGGCCGAATTCACTCCTGGCGAGCAGGTATCGGTCCGTTTCGGAACGGGAGATGCCGGTGAGGTGAAATCCCAGGTATCGGCGGTGGGGGAGCGCGATCAGACCGGCATGGGTGTGGTGTTCTTCGCCACATCCGACTTCAACCCCGAGCTTTACGTAACACGACAAGCCAAGGTCTCCGTCTTCCGGCGGTCCCCGGAAGGCCCCGGGGTGCCTAAATCGGCCCTGGTGACCAGGGATGGCCGCACCGGGGTTTTCGTGGTGGAAAGGGACTTCACCGTTCTTCGTCCCGTCACCGTACTGGCCGCTAATCCGACCATGGCTGTGGTGGATGGGATTCCGGTGGGTGCCCAGGTGGTGACCAATCCCTGGCTGGTGCCAAAGAAAGGTGTGCGGATCCGTTGATTTCCCGTGAGGATTTGGCATCGAATCTGGAGAAGGTTAGGCAAAAGGTGGTAGCCGCCGCCGTGCGGGCCGGCCGGCGCCCGGAGGACGTAACCTTGGTGGGCGTTACCAAGACCTTACCGGCGGAAACTGTGGCTCTGGCGGCTTCCCTGGGCCTCCGGGACGTCGGCGAGAATAAAGCCCAGGAGTTCCGGGATAAGTACGTGGCTCTCCGTGGTGTCCAGGCGGGCGCCGGGACTGGCATCTACTGGCATTTTATTGGACATCTCCAGGCCAACAAAGTAAAATACCTGATAGGCAGGGTGACTCTTATCCATTCCGTGGACAGTCTGGAGCTTCTTCAAGTGATTGACCGGCTGGGGCGGAAGGCGGGGGTGGCCATGCCTGTCTTGCTGCAGTTGAACATCTCCAGAGAGGCCACCAAGTCCGGAATGGAGGAGGATGACCTGCCCGGGGTACTGAGGGGTGCGACCGGTCTCCCATTTGTGAAGGTCCAGGGTCTGATGACCATCGCCCCGGCGGTGACCGACCCGGAGGAGGCGCGCCCGGTGTTCCGCCGTTTGGCGACTCTGGCCCGGCAGGTGGCGGGCGAAGGATTTCCAGGCGTGTCTATGAAACACTTGTCGATGGGAATGAGCGGCGATTTCGCTGTCGCTGTGGAGGAGGGGGCCACCCTTGTGAGGGTGGGGACCGCCATTTTCGGTTCGAGGCAGCAGAAGGTCTGAAAGGTCCAAAGGGCTTCGCCGGCAGGCGGGCCGCGACAGGCGGACAGGGGAGGGGTTGCAAGGTGGCCAAGAAGGGCTTCTTCGAGAAGGTCCTCAATTTCGTGGGAATCGAGCAAGACGTGGTGGACGAGGAAGAGGAAGAAACGACCGGCGTGGAAGACCAGGCGCCTGAGCGGAGGCCACAGGGACGCGGCGACCGGCTGCGCCGGACTTACGGCGGTACTTCGGCCATCTCTGACCCGGAACCGGCCTCCTACGGCCCCGGGCAGTTGGGCCAGACGGGCGGGTACGGCCCGTCGTTACAACCGAAGACGGTGCCCACCTCGGCTCCGGCGGTGTCGCCGGTGCCAATGTCCGTGCGGACCCGTCCTCAGGTGGTCCGCATGGATCACTCCGCGGCGGCGGCCGCCACAGCCGCCGGCAAGGCCCTCCGTGTCATGGTCCTGGAGCCGCGTTCGTTCGACGAAGCCCCCTCTATCGCGGACAGCCTGCGTTCGGGCCAGGCCGTCATCGTGAACGTCGAGGAGACGGACCGGGATACGGCCAGACGGCTCATGGACTTCCTGGCCGGGGCCCTCTACGTGCTGGGCGGTACGGTCCAGCGTATCGGCGGCAACATCTTCATGGCCGCGCCCTCGGGCGTGGACATCGCGGTGGACGTCCGGGCTGAAGTCGCGGCTACCAGCGACTTCCTTAAACCTTAGGAGGCTACGGGAGACTCGGGATATGCTTTACCTGGCGCGCGTCATAGACCTGTTCTTCAGCATACTGACCTGGGCGATCATCATCCGGGCGCTGCTGTCCTGGTTCACGCCGAGCTACCAATACCGGAGGCAATTCTACCGCATCAACCGGTTCCTGGCCTCGATCACCGATCCGGTCGTCGAGCCAATCCGGAGGTTCGGTTCCATGACGGTGGCGGGATTGGACTTCACCCCACTCATCGCCATCCTGCTCCTGGATCTGGTGAGGCGCCTGGTCATGTGGGTCCTCTTAAGAGCGATATGAGCCCGGGCCCGGTCCGACGGAGCGTTAGAGGCGGCGTCTCAGGGGGGACGGGGGCCGGAGACTCGTAGCCGCCGGCATAGCCAGGCTTCGCCTGGCGGCGCGTTCAGGCGGCGGAGAGTGCCGCCCCCGCCAAGTTCAAGCGGCCCCCATTAGGACAAGGGGGTATGGGGGCCGGGGTCCTGCAGCCGCCAGCGCAGTCGGGCTTAGCCCGACGGAGCGTTCGGGGCGGCGGAGGGTCGGCCCCCATCATAAACGGAGGTGCGATAAATGGCCCTGACCCCGATGGACATTCATAATAAGGAGTTCTCGAAAGGTTTCCGAGGTTACAAGGAGACCGAGGTCGATGACTTCCTGGACGAAGTCGTCCGGGAATTCGAGTCCCACATCAAGCAGACCGCATCTCTTCAGGAGCAATTGGAGAAGGCTCAGGAGGAGTTGGAACGCTACCGGAACATCGAAGATACTTTGAACCGGACCATGGTGGTGGCTCAGAAGACCGCCGATGAAGTCAGGGAGAACGCCCGCCGGGAGGCCGAACTGATCGTCCGGGAAGCCGAACAGCGGGCCAAGGAGATCATCCTTTCGGCCGAGCGCAAGGTGGAAGACAGCCGGCGGGCGCTGGAGGAGTCCGTCCGCCAGGCCAGCCTCTTCCGGGCCAAACTCCGGGGTATGCTCCGGGCGCAGATGGACGCCCTGGAGGACGATACCCTCCCAGAGGAGCAGACCGCGCCGAGCGTACCCACCGGCGGCGCTCCGAGTGAGGCCGGGGGCGGCGACAGTGCCTCCGACGAAGGCCTGGGGGCGCAGGGCGACGAATAGCAGCCAATCGCCTTTCGCCGCCTACCGGGACGGCACGGTGATAAAGCTAAGAGTCCAACCACGCTCGTCTCGTAACCAGGTGGCGGGAGTGGAAGCGGGGGAGCTGAAAGTGAAGCTAACAGCGCCTCCGGTTGAGGGCGAGGCCAATCGGGCCCTCGTCTTGTATCTAGCGGGGAAACTGGGGATCGGGCGTGGCGCGGTGCGGCTCCTGTCAGGGGAGACTGGGCGCCATAAGACCGTCCTCATCGAAGGTCTGGAGCCGCCCCAAGTGGCGGCGCGGCTCCTGTCGGAGGGAGAACGTTGAGCTACGGAGACACCTTGAACCTGCCCCGCACCGATTTTCCGATGCGGGCGAACCTGCCGGAGAGAGAACCGCCCATGCTGAAGGCGTGGGAGGAGATGCGCATCTACGAGAAGGTGCGGGCCTCGCGTCAGGGGGCGTCGAAGTTCATCCTTCATGATGGACCGCCCTATGCCAATGGTGACATCCATATGGGGACGGCGCTGAATAAGGTCCTGAAGGATATCGTCAATAAATACAAGACGTTACGAGGCTTCGATACTCCGTACGTGCCGGGGTGGGATACCCACGGTCTGCCCATTGAGCACGCCGCGATCAAGATCCTCGGGATCGACCGCTCGAAAGTGGACCCCCTGACCCTCCGCCAGCAGTGCCGGGACTACGCCCTGAAATACCGGGATATCCAGCGCGAGGAGTTCCGTCGCCTTGGCGTACGCGGAGACTGGGAAAACCCTTACATGACCCTGAAGCCCGAGTTCGAGGCCACGGAGATCCGCATCTTCGGCGAGATGGCCCGGCGCGGGTTCATCTACCGGGGGAAGAAGGCTGTCTATTGGTGCCCGTCCTGCGAGACAGCTCTGGCCGAAGCGGAGATCGAGTATAGCGACGTACGCTCGCCGTCCATCTATGTGCGTTTCCCCGTTAGGGACGGGCGCGGCAAGCTTCCAGAGCAGGACACCTACGTTCTCATCTGGACCACCACGCCCTGGACCATGCCGGGGAACACCGGCATCGCCCTGAACCCGGAGTTCGCCTACCAGCTGGTGAAGACCGAGAAGGGCAATCTCTTGATGGCGGCCGAACTGGCCCCGACGGTCCTGCGCGACCTGAGTCTAACGGCCCAGGCGGTGGTGGGGCAGTGGAAGGGCAGCGATCTCCAGGGTGTGGTCTGCCGCCACCCATTGCACGCCCTGGCGCCCATCTTCGACCGCGATTCCCTGGTGGTATTGGGCGATTATGTAACCGCCGAGGACGGCACCGGGTGTGTCCACACGGCACCCGGACACGGACAGGAAGACTTCGCGACCGGGGTGCAGTACGGCCTGCCCATCATCACCCCCATAGACGACAAGGGCCGGTTCACCGACGAAGCCGGGCCCTTCGCCGGTATCTTCTACGAGGACGGCAATAAGGTCATCGCTAAGGCTTTGGACGAGTCGGGGAATCTGCTGAAGCTGGCCTTCATCCAGCATCAGTACGCCCATTGCTGGCGGTGTAAGAGCCCGGTCATCTTCCGGGCCACGACCCAGTGGTTCGCCTCGGTGGAAGGGTTCCGTCAGGCGGCGCTGGAGGCCATCGAGAAAGTCCAGTGGATCCCGACCTGGGGCGAGGAGCGAATCGCGAACATGGTACGTGACCGGGCCGACTGGTGCATCTCGCGCCAGAGGGTCTGGGGCGTGCCCATCCCCGTTTTCTACTGCTTGGACTGCGGGGAGCCGGTCATCACGCCGGAAAGCATCGAGGCCGTGGCCGGGCTGTTCGGGAAGGAAGGTTCGGATGCCTGGTGGCGGAAGGAAGCGGCGGAAATCCTGCCATCCGGTTTCAAGTGCCCGCACTGCGGCCACACCGAATTCCGGAAAGAGAAAGACATCATGGACGTCTGGTTCGATTCTGGGAGCACCCACGCGGCGGTGCTACGGAGCCGGCCCGAACTGACCTGGCCTTCCGACCTTTACCTCGAAGGCAGCGACCAGCACCGCGGATGGTTCCAGTCGTCGCTCTTGACGGGCGTGGCGGCGCTGGGGGGCTCGCCCTATAAGGCATGCCTGACCCACGGGTTCGTGGTGGATGGGGAAGGGCGGAAGATGTCCAAGTCCTTGGGCAACGTGATCTTCCCGGAGAAGGTCATCAAGCAGTACGGCGCCGATATCCTGCGGCTCTGGGTGAGTTCGTCGGACTACAAGGCCGACATCCGGTTGTCCGACGATATCCTGAAGCAGTTGGCCGAGATATATCGGAAGATCAGGAACACCGCCCGGTATCTGCTGGGGAACCTGTACGACTTCGACCCCGGGACCGACAGCGTGCCGGTGAGCCAGATGGAGGAACTGGACCGTTGGGCGCTGGGACGGTTGGCCGGGCTCATCGAGCGGTGCGGCCAGGCCTACGATAACTATGACTTCCATCTCGTATACCACGATGTCCACACCTTCTGTGTCACGGACATGAGCAACTTCTATCTGGACGTGCTGAAGGACCGTCTCTACACCTCGCCGGCCAAGTCGGCCAGGCGGCGGGCGGCCCAGACGGTGCTCTATGAGGTCCTCCAAGCGCTGGTGCGCGTCATCTCGCCCGTACTCACCTTCACCTCCGAGGAGATCTGGGGGATGGTTCCGGGGCGGCGGGGGGCGGAGGCTGCACCGGATGGGGTCAATGGGACGGCCGACACCGTGCAGACGGCCTTGTGGCCCGAAGCGGACCCCGAGTGGCGCAATGAAGAACTCGAGGGCCGCTGGGCAAAGCTACTCGATGTCCGCGGAGAGGTGCTGAAGGCGCTGGAGTTGGCCCGCGGCGACAAGAAAATCGGGACATCCCTGGAAGCCGACGTGTATCTGGTGGTCCCGGAGGAGTTGAAGGGGCTCGTGACACAGTACGCGGAGGCGTTGCCGGAGATTTTCATCGTGTCCCACGTTCATCTGGCGGACTCGCTTCCGGCCGACCTGCTGCAAAGCCTGCGCAGTGAGACCATATCCGGCCTGGCCGTCGGGGTGACCAGGGCGTCAGGAGTCAAGTGCGAGCGTTGCTGGACGTATTCGGAGACTGTTGGCCACTCGGCCCAGCACCCGACCCTGTGCCGGAAATGCGCCGAGGCGTTGGCGGCCGGCGAATAGCCGGGTGACCGGCCAGGTCGTAGAACCAGACACCGGAGGCCCACCATCATGATAGAAAACAACTCCACAAAGAAGCGCAAGACCGTGGGTATCTTGGGCGGCATGGGCCCGGAGGCCACTGCCGACTTGTTTCTGAAGATCATCAAGGCGACCCCGGCCACCAAAGACCAGGAGCACCTGCGCATCGTCATCGACAACAACCCGGCCATCCCCGACCGGACCGCCCACATCTTCGGCCAGGGGGAAGACCCCACGACGCTGATGATCCAGGGCGCTCAGGTGTTGGAGCGGGCTGGGGCGGATCTCATCGTCATCCCCTGCAACACCGCCCATTACTTCCGCGACCGTGTGGCCAAGGCGGTCTCCATCCCCATCCTCCACATCATGGAGGAAACCGCCAGGTACGTGGTGGAAAAGCATCCGGGCGTGCGGACCGTGGGCCTCCTGGCCAGCACCGGGACGTATAAGGTGGGCCTTTACGAGGCCGCGTTCCGGTCTTACGGCATCGAGGTCCTGATTCCGGACGACCGGGACGCCCAGATGGTCATGAGTGCCATCTATGACGTCAAGGCCGGCCGGTACGAGGGACCCCACAACATCATGCTGGAAGTGGGAGAGCGCCTGGTCACCAGGGGCGCCGGGGCGGTCATCGGTGGGTGCACGGAGGTCCCTATCGTCTTGAAGAACGGCGACCTCTCGGTCCCGGTGGTGGACCCCACTCAATGCCTGGCTCTGGCGGCGGTGCGGGAAGCCTTGGCTTAGGGCTCTTCTTGCTTGTGGAAGTCCTGGCTCAGCAGGACGAACTCCTCGTCGAATCCCACGCGCTGGTAGAAGCGCTGGGCGGCGAGGTTTGTTTTCTCTGTCCCGACCTCGATCTCGTCCATCCCGCGGCGCCGGGCCTCCGCCTTGGCCGTTTCGACCAAGGCGCGGCCCACCCCGGCACCCCGCCGGTCGGCGTCCACGATGAGCTCGTTGATGAGGCACGTGCCCTTGTCATGAAAGGGTGTCTCGTAGAAGACCGCCGACAGGAAACCTATTACGGTTAATCGGATGGCGGCGGCGTCGGCTCCGTGGCGGGAGCCACCAAGAATGCCGTCCCCGCCACCGGTGCCGTCCCCGCGGGCGATGCCATCTTCGTCGGCACTGGCCGCCGTTTCGGCCACGTAATTGACGTACATGTCGGTGTGGCTCTCGCAATGCCGGAGGTAGGTCTCGACGCGGGCGGTCGTAACCGGGTGGTCGGCGTGGGCCTTCTCGGCCAGCTTGTTCAAGAGACCAGCGACGGCCGCGGCGTCTTCAAGGAGAGTAGGGCGGACCAGAACAGCCCGTCCGCCTTGGCCGGGCGGCAACCGGTGATCCGCTGAAGGCTCAACCATCCTAGACCCTCCCCCAGAGATCGTACACCAGCCGAGAGACACGGCCCACCAGAAGCACGCCCTCGTTCGTAGGGTTGAAGCGCGGGTCTTGCGAATCGTTGGTGAAGACCGAGATCACGTACCGGCCGCGGGGCGTGGTGAACAGGCCGACCTCGTTACGCACCCCCTTGACCCAACCGCCTTTGTTCGCCAGCCGGTAGGGCCGCGGGATGAAGGTCGCACTGGCGGCGATGCTGGACGCAGCGGTGTCGGCGTTTGCAGTGCGGGAAGCGGCGTCCGGCCCTGGGTCAGGCCGCGTCCACTCATCGATGTCCCGCGCTAACATGTCCTTGAATTGTTGCCGCCCCAGGATAGTCAAGGCCTGGTCACAGGAGGCGGGCGTGAGGACCTCGTGCTGGGCGATGCGCAGGAGCAGCGAACCCATCTCACGCGGGGTGGTGGCCCCCAAGCCCGGGCCCGAAGCCTTGGGACTGGGCAGGAAGACCTTCTTATGCAGCCTCGTTCGGGCTAACCCCAGCGTGTCCATGGAGGCGTTTACCACATCCCATCCGCCTACCCGGTCGATGCACAGGTTGGTGGCGGAGTTATCGCTGACCACCAGCATCAGGGTGAGGGCTTCACGGAGCGACAGTCGGTGGCCCTCATCCAGGTCTTTCAGAATGCCGGACCCCGGGACCATGTTCCCGCGGTCCAGCACCATGGGATCATCCAGACTGATGGCGCCCGCCTCGACCTGGCGGAACACCTCGTACATTACTGCCAGCTTGATGACGCTGGCTGTATCGAAGGAAGCGTCGGCGCCGATCGTCAGTTCCTGGCCACTCTCCAGGTGGTGAGCCCAGACTCCCAGGCGTCCGGTGAATCCCCGGGCGAGGCCCTGGATGGCATGTTCAGTGGCCCGCGAAGCCTGTCCGGCCTCAGCTTCGGCCACGCCCAGGACCTTGGTGACGAACTCGGTCTTGGCGTCCGTGTAGGCCGACCGGTCGTGCTCAAACTGCCGGGCCAGGCCTCTCTTCAGCCGGTCATACTCCGCCGCGGTCTCCGGGTGGGTCCGGAGGTAATCCCGGAAAGCAAGGTGCCGGCGGAGCGGCGGTGCCCCGGCGGCTTCGAGGTACAGGTGATGGCGCGGTTCGCCCGCCGGCCAGCGGAACGATTCGCGTCCCGGAATTCCCTGATCCCCTTCGTGAACGTACCCCAAAGTAGCCAGCTGACGGATGGCTGCCGGCACATCATCCCGGCTTTTCACCACTACTTCCAGATCGATGACAGGTTTGGCGGCCAGCCCCGGCACCGACGTGCTGCCCACGTGCACGATGGCCAGCGCCAAGTCACCCAGGGCCCGCGCCGCCCGGCTCCGGAGGGCCTCAAAAGCGGCTGGCCAGCTCGGGCTGTAGTCCACTACTAAGATGGGGTCCGGCATATCTCCACGTCACCTCGCCGGTAGAGTTCGGCAACGGCGGGCCCGTTCCTTGCCGAAGTCGCCCTCCGGTGTTCGTCACCGTGGCCGTCGCCGCGCCGCGCCCGCCCCCCCCCCCCCGCCCCCCCCCCCCCCCCCCCCCGGCCCCCCCCCCGCCGCGCCGGCAACGCC